>NZ_JAHXYK010000040.1:0-654 GCF_019970005.1 Lysobacter sp. ESA13C
TCTGGCTCAGCGCCGTCACCGGCGTGGTCACCGTCGTCGTGCAGGCCGGATCGGTGCTGCCCACCGGGCAGACCGGGCTGGTCGAAGTCGCGGTGTTCGCCACGTTGCCGGCGGTCACGTCGGCCGCGGTCACCGTGTAGGTGCCCGTCAACACGCAGGTCGCACCCGGCGCCACCGAGGCACAGGTCGTCGTGCTCGGGGTGATCTTGCTGTCGTTCACCACCACGTTGGTCAGGTTGCCGCTGGCGCTGGTGTTGGTCACCGTCACCGTATAGGTCAGCACGTCGCCCACCGTTACCGTGCCGCTGCCGTCGTTATCGGCATTGGTCATGGTCTTGGCGATCGTCTGGCTCAGCGCCGTCACCGGCGTGGTCACCGTCGTCGTGCAGGCCGGATCGGTGCTGCCCACCGGGCAGACCGGGCTGGTCGAAGTCGCGGTGTTCGCCACGTTGCCGGCGGTCACGTCGGCCGCGGTCACCGTGTAGGTGCCGGTCAACACGCAGGTCGCACCCGGCGCCACCGAGGCGCAGGTCGTCGTACTCGGGGTGATCTTGCTGTCGTTCACCACCACGTTGGTCAGGTTGCCGCTGGCGCTGGTGTTGGTCACCGTCACCGTATAGGTCAGCACGTCGCCCACCGACACCGTGCCGCTGC
>NZ_JAHXYK010000041.1:0-600 GCF_019970005.1 Lysobacter sp. ESA13C
GCAGCGGCACGGTGTCGGTGGGCGACGTGCTGACCTATACGGTGACGGTGACCAACACCAGCGCCAGCGGCAACCTGACCAACGTGGTGGTGAACGACAGCAAGATCACCCCGAGCACGACGACCTGTGCCTCGGTGGCGCCGGGTGCGACCTGCGTGTTGACCGGTACCTACACGGTGACCGCGGCCGACGTGACCGCCGGCAACGTGGTGAACACCGCGACCTCGACCAGCGCGATCTGCCCGGTGGGCAGCACCGATCCGGCCTGCACGACGACGGTGACCACGCCGGTGACGGCGCTGAGCCAGACGATCGCCAAGACCATGACCAATGCCGATAACGACGGCAGCGGCACGGTGTCGGTGGGCGACGTGCTGACCTACACGGTGACGGTGACCAACACCAGCGCCAGCGGCAACCTGACCAACGTGGTGGTGAACGACAGCAAGATCACCCCGAGCACGACGACCTGTGCCTCGGTGGCGCCGGGTGCGACCTGCGTGTTGACGGGCACCTACACGGTGACCGCGGCCGACGTGACCGCCGGCAACGTGGTGAACACCGCGACTTCGACCAGCCCGGTCTGCCCGGTGGGCAGCA
>NZ_JAHXYK010000042.1:0-515 GCF_019970005.1 Lysobacter sp. ESA13C
GGCCGGTTCGATGTCGATTCGCAGCGCCGTTACTACAACGGTACCGCGATCCACACCTCGTCGGCGCGGCCGGATGCGAAGGTGGCGGCGCTGCGCGCGCGTTTGGACTGGAAGGACGCGGCGCAGTGGGGCGGGGTGAGAGTTTCGCCGTACCTGTCCTACACCTGGAACAAGACCGAGCTGGATGCTTACAGCGAAGACGGCGGCGGTTTCCCGTCGCGCTTCGAGCGCAGCGATTGGACGACGCGCGATGCGCGCTTGGGCACGGCGTTCTCGGGCCGGATCGGCGGCAGCAACGAACTGACGGTGTCGCTGGAAGCGGTCCGCCGTCTGGACAAGACGGTCAGCGGCACGCGCGGCGAGATCATCGACCTGTTCGGGTTCGATCTGCCCGGCGGCGAACTGGACCGCAGCTGGGGGCAGGCCTTGGTGGACTTCGACCACCGTTTCGGCAACGGTTCGGTGCTCGGCGTCGGCGCACGCGCATCCTCGTCGGGCGGCGATGCGGATTGGGG
>NZ_JAHXYK010000043.1:0-502 GCF_019970005.1 Lysobacter sp. ESA13C
TGTTCGCGCTGTACCGCAACGGCGCCGACGCGCAGGCGCTGCCGCGGGTCACGCCCTACCGCGACTACATGCGTTGGCTGACCTCGCGCGATGCGGCCGCGGCGCGCAGCGCCTGGCGCGACGCCTTCGCCGGCTTCGAGGAGCCCAGCCGGATCGCACCCGCCACGACTGCAGCGGCGGTACCCGACACCTTGCGCATCGACCTGCCCGACGATCTGGTGCAAGCGTTGACCCGACTTACGCGCGGCCTCGGTGTGACCCTCAACACCGTCGTGCAGGCGGCGTGGGGGCTGTTGCTCGGCCGGCTTACGCATCGCCGTGACATCGCCTTCGGCACCACGGTTTCGGGCCGCCCGCCGGAGCTGGCCGGCGTCGAGCAGATGGTCGGTTTGTTCATCAACACTTTGCCACTGCGCTTGCAATGGCGGCCGGACGAATCGGTGCGCGACCTGCTACTGCGTCTGCAGACCGAGCAATCGGCGCTGCTCGATCACCAGCACCT
>NZ_JAHXYK010000044.1:0-485 GCF_019970005.1 Lysobacter sp. ESA13C
CGTTCAACCGCTTGCTGACTCAGCGCAACAGTTTGGTCGAGGCGCGTTTTTCCGCACGGTTCTACGACGCCGATCTGCAGTACATCGGCAAGGCCGAGGGAGCGATCGAGCAAGAGTTGCCTTCGGTCTGGGTGCACAACCAGGCGGCGCCGCAGATCGCCGCGCAGATCACTCAGCAGCGTGACCTGCAACTCAATGCGCTGAAGCAATTCGATGTGTCGCTCAAGGCCCTGGTGGCGTCGAGCTGATTCTTAAAACGTAAATGGCAACGGCGGCGCCGTGAAGTCGAACCGTTGCCGGTTGAACCGAACCTTTATTTTCAGGATTTACTCCATGCGTCCTTTATTCGTGCCAGCCATGGCTTTTGTTTCCCTGTTGCTCGCCGGTTGCGCTTCGGCGCCGAACGATCCGACCCTGACCTTGCAGACCAGCAAGACGCCGGCGCAGTACGCCGATTGCGTGGTGCCGAAATTGCAGGGCAGTGC
>NZ_JAHXYK010000045.1:0-477 GCF_019970005.1 Lysobacter sp. ESA13C
AATCGGCAGTCGCCGCCGAACTCGCCGCGCTGGCGGCGTGGATGGTTTTTCATGCCGGGGATCGGGTTGGCGGTCTGGTCTTCAACGACCAGCGTATCGACAGCATCGCGCCGTTGCGCAGTCGCAAGCGTGTCGAAGCGCTGCTCAGCCGCGTAGTGCAGCAAAACCGCGCGCTGAACGCCGGCAATCCCGACGCCGAAGATGAAGACCAATTGGACAAGGCCTTGCAGCGCTGCCTCGGTGTGGCCGGGCACGACCACTTGATCTGCATCGTCAGCGACTTTGCCGGCGCCGGTGAACGCACCTTGCAATTGATGCGGCAGCTGTCGGCGCACAACGATGTGATTGCCTTGCAGGTCTATGATCCGCTGGCGCTGAAACTGCCGAACAACGGTCGCCTCCTGGTCACCCAGGGCGAGTTGCAGGTCGAACTGGCGATCGAGAAACGTAACGTGCATCAGCCGCTGGGGGATTTTC
>NZ_JAHXYK010000046.1:0-474 GCF_019970005.1 Lysobacter sp. ESA13C
GGGGAGGTCTCCCTCGACGGCGTCGAGTTCGCCGAGGGCGAGGCGGTGCTCGCGCAGCTGGAGATCTCCATGGACCTCGTGGTCGAGCTGGCCGCGCGGGCGCGCGGATACCTCGCGGTGAACGCGGCGCCGGCCCGCGAACTGCCGGACGCGGTGCTGCGACGCGCGGACCTCATCATCGTCAACGAGACGGAGTACGCTCTCATCCCCGCCCTCCGCACGGCCGCTCGGGTCGCCGTCACCTACGGCGGCGACGGGGCGAAGCTGTTCGAGGGCGGTGTCGAAGTCGCCGCGGCCCCTGCCGTGAAGACGACGGTGGAGAACACGGTCGGCGCGGGTGATGCGTTCTGCGCCGCGCTGACGATCGGCCTCGCCTCCGGGGCATCCGCCGCCGAAGCGCTCTCCGTGGCGTGCGCCGTCGGAGCCGCCGCGGTGGCCGATCCGCGGTCGCAGCCCCTCCTCGACCCCTACGAC
>NZ_JAHXYK010000047.1:0-416 GCF_019970005.1 Lysobacter sp. ESA13C
TAGGCGACGATCTGCTTCTGCCCCGGCCGGTCCTCGCGCACGATCGCGCTGTTGCGCGGGTAGCCGGCGCGGGCGAGCTCGGCTTCGATCTCGCCGAGTTCGATGCGGAAGCCGCGCAGCTTGACCTGGTGATCGACGCGACCGCGGTGAACGATGACCCCGTCCTCGCGCCAACTGGCCAAGTCGCCGGAGCGGTACATGCGTTCGCCGGCAACGAAGGGATCGGCGACGAAACGCTCGGCGCTGAGCGCGGCGCGGCGCAGGTAACCGTGCGCTAGCCCGGGGCCGGCGATATACAGCTCGCCGGTGACCCCGGCCGGCACCGGCCGCAGCGCGTTGTCGAGCACGTACAAGCGCGTGTTCCAGATCGGCCCGCCGATCGGAATCGGCCCGTCTTCGATCTCGCGGCAGGGCCA
>NZ_JAHXYK010000048.1:0-365 GCF_019970005.1 Lysobacter sp. ESA13C
GTGCCCGACACGCTCATCGTGTCGTTGGCGGCGCCACAACCGAAGCTGCCGTCGACGTTCAAGGTCGCGCCGGCTCCGACCACCGTGGCCAGTGTGCTGCCTGCCGTCGCCACCACGCTGCCGGCCGGGCCGATGTTCAAGGTGCCGCCGAGCACGCTGACTTCCTGAAGATCGGTCGCGCCCGGGCCGGTGACGTTGAGCATGCCGGTGCCGGTCTTGGTCACGCCTTCGAAGCTGGCCAGCGAGCCCAGGTTGGCGCTCAGGTTGATGTCGTAGACGCGCGTATCCAGGCCGGCGCCGCCGTCGATGGTGCCGAGCACGGTGGTGCCGTCGTGGACGACGAAGCTGTCGTCGCCGTCGCCCAG
>NZ_JAHXYK010000049.1:0-300 GCF_019970005.1 Lysobacter sp. ESA13C
GTCCGACCACGATCACCGGTGTGAGCGGCACGGCGACGGTGACCAATGCCCCGGTCAGCGCCGGCGTCTACACCCTGACCGAAGCTTCGGTGGCCGGTTACACCGCCGGCGCCTGGAGCTGCACCGCGGGCACGCTGTCGGGCAACAGCCTGACGCTGGCCAATGGCGTGAGTGCGACTTGTACGATCGTCAACGACGACCAGGCGGCGACGCTGACCCTGGTCAAGACGGTGACCAACGACAACGGCGGCACCGCGACGATCAGCGACTTCCCGCTGACTGCGACCGGTCCGACCACGA
>NZ_JAHXYK010000004.1:0-579857 GCF_019970005.1 Lysobacter sp. ESA13C
CGTCGGTGGTGGCAGCGGCGGCGGCGTCGGCGCCTTCGGCGACGGCGGTGCCGGCGGCGTCAGCAGCCTGGGCGGCGGCGTCGCCGGCCTGGCTGGCGGCGGCCGAGGCTTCGGCGGCTTCGTTCTTGGCTTCTTCGGACTTCGGGGCGCAAGCCGACAGGGCCAGGACGGAAGCGGCGAGGAGGACGTACAGGTGGGTCTTCATGAGTGTCTATCCTGAGGAGTTGTCTGAGAGAAAAAACGTGGAACGGTGATGTCAGGCAACGCCAGTGCGCGCAGCGGTCCGGCAAGCCGGCTCAGATCGTTCACTGACCTTACGGAAAAAGCCGCCGGAAACCGGCGGCTTTCCCGTTCGGCACGATGACTCGTGCCGGAACTAAGCAGTATCGCTTGCGCGATATTACTTCTTGGCTTCTTCCTTGGCAGCTTCTGCCGGAGCAGCAGCGTCCTTGGCAGCGTCAGCAGCGGCGCCGGCAGCGTCGGCAGCGCTCTTGGCGGCGTCGGCAGCGGCGTCAGCAGCGGCCGGGGTCGCAGCGTTGGCAGCGGCGTCGGCCGAGGTAGCAGCAGCGTCGGCAGCCGAAGCGGCGGCGTCAGCGCTGGCAGCAGCGGCGTCGGCGGTGGCAGCGTCGCCAGCAGCGGCGGCGGTGTCAGCAGCGGCCTGAGCTTCGGTCGAAGCGGCAGCGGCGTCGGCGGAAGCTTCTTCGGCCTGCTTCTGGTTCGAGCAAGCGGCCAGGGCCAGGCCCAGAGCCAGGGCGATCAGCGCCTTGTTGAAATTCATGATTCGGATTCCTCGTCGATTAGTTAGGCAACGCGCAGTTGCGCGCCGATAACATGATGACAAGCCGGTGACGTGTGTCAAGCGGGCTTGCCGGTTTTTTTTGTGCAACGCGTTTTTAACTATTTAGAGCAACTCTATCGCAATTGCGGTCGCTTCGCCGCCGCCGATGCACAGCGAAGCGACGCCGCGCTTGCCGCCACGCAGGCGCAAGGCGTTGATCAGCGTGACCACCAGGCGGGCGCCGCTGGCGCCGATCGGGTGTCCCAGGGCGACCGCGCCGCCATGGACGTTGATCTTGTCGTGGGGGATGCCAAGGTCCTTCATCGGCGCCATCGCGACGCAGGAAAAGGCCTCGTTGACCTCGAACAGGTCGACGTCGGCGACCGTCCAGCCGGCCTTTTCGAGCACGTTTGAAATCGCTTTCACCGGTGCCGTGGTGAACCACTCCGGCGCCTGGGCATGGCCGGCGTGGGCGACGATCCGGGCCAGCGGCTTGAGGCCGCGCGCGGCGGCGTCGTCGGCCGACATCAGCAGCGCGGCGGCGGCGCCGTCGGAGATCTTCGAGGAGGACGCGGCGGTCAGCACGCCGTCCTTGCCGAAGGCCGGGCGCAGGCCGGGAATCTTGCTGACGTCGATCTTGGCCGGCTCTTCGTCGCTGTCGACGACGACATCGCCCTTGCGGCCCTTGACGGTCACCGAAACGATCTCGTCCTTGAAGTGGCCGGCGCTCTGCGCAGCCTGCGCGCGCTTCACGCTTTCCTCGGAATACGCGTCGATTGCGGCGCGATCCAGGCCGTATTTCTCGCAGGCGGCGTCGCCGAACACGCCCATGGCCTTGCCGTCGTACGGGTTGGTCAGACCGTCCCAGGCCATGTGATCGAGCATCTCGGTGCTGCCGTAGCGGATGCCGGTGCGCGAGTTGTTGAGCAGGTGCGGGGCATTGGTCATCGACTCCATGCCGCCGGCGATCACGACCTTGGCCGAGCCGGCCTTGATCAGGTCGTGGGCGAGCATGATCGCCTTCATGCCCGAGCCGCAGACCTTGTTGATCGTGGTGCAGCCGGCCGAGGTCGGCAGGCCGGCGTTGAGCGCCGCCTGGCGTGCCGGCGCCTGGCCGAGGCCGGCCGGGAGCACGCAGCCCATGATGACTTCGTCGACCTGGTCGGCGGCGACGCCGGCCTGCTCGAGCGCACCGGTGATCGCGGCGCTGCCCAGGGTCGGGGTCGGGACGCCGGTGAACTGGCCGAGGAAAGAACCGATGGCGGTGCGCTTGGCACCGACGATGACGACATCGCTCATGGCGGAACTCCAAAAACTGTGGCGTAGACGGAGACCGGCGCTTGGGCCGGAACCGCCGGATTATGCGGCGCCATGCTGCACCGCGGCAAATACCGGGGTCTCGGATAACGAAAAACAAACAATTGACCGTCTCCTGGTCGCGACGAAGCCGGCAGGCAGCTGAACGCTAGTGGTCCGAATCCGGCGGTTTCGGCCGCTCGGGCTGGCCGGGCGACTGCGGATCGGGCGCAGCGGGCTGGGCGAATACGTCCGCAGCGGTGAGGCGGCGCAGGCGCGGACAGGTACCGACGCGGGTCGGCGTAGGCCCCGATAGTGCGCGTCATGGCGCGCATCGTTTGGCGAAATCTGCGCGAAAAACCAGCGGTTTCGATTGTCGTTGCGCGCGGCTTGGATTAAAACGAAGGCGACGCGCGGCCGTGTCGCAGGGGTGCGAGCGGCGGGCCGTCCCCGACGGGGAGCTGAGCCATGAAACGATTCGGACCGGCAGCGCGATGCAGTTCGCGGCTGGCGCTGTGTGCGCTGAGCCTGGCCATCCTGAGCGCCTGCGGTGGCGGCGGAGGCGGCGGCGACGCGGTTCGCCCGACACCGCCGCCGGCGAACCCGCCGCCGACCACGCCGCCGCCGCCGAGTCCGTCCCAGCCGGCGGTCGACGCCCACCTGGCATTGACCAACACGCGTGCCGCGCATGCGCTCGGTCTGAGCGGGCAGGGCGTGCGCATCGGCGTGGTCGACAGCGGCGTGCGCCGCACTCATCCGGCCCTGGCCGGGCGGGTCGGCCCGCATCTGATCTACACCGATCCGCGCACCAACAACCACGCCATCGACGACGTCCTCGGCCACGGCACCTATGTCGCCCAGATCGCCGCCGGCACCGCGGTGGGCAATTGGCCCGGCGGCATCGCCCCGGGCGCGAGCATCGTCTCCGCGCGCATCCTTTCCGACGTGCGCCCGAACGACGACGGCTCCGGCCAGGGTAACGAAGCGCGCGACGCCGGCGGGCTCGACATCGTCTCGCGCGATCTCATGAACGCCGGCGTGCGCATCATGAACAACTCCTGGGGCGGCCTGTACTGGACCGGCGACAACGTCACCGTCAGTTTCATCAATGCCTACAAGCCCTTCATCGACAACGGCGGCCTGGTCGTGTTCGCGACCGGCAACGAGGCCAAGCCGCAGCCTTCCGACAACGCCTCGCTGCCGAGCCAGGGCGCCGGCGCGAACGTGCTCGAACGCGGCTGGATCGCCGCGGCCGCGCTCGACAGCAACACCCCGACCCAACTGGCGAGCTACTCCAACGCCTGCGGCATCGCCATGAACTACTGCCTGGTCGCACCGGGCAACGTCATCGCGACCGGCGTCAACGATGCGGTCGGCAGCCCGACCTACTGGGTCGTCCAGGGCACCTCGTTCGCCGCGCCGCAGGTGTCCGGCGCCGCGGCGCTGGTCTGGCAGGCATTCCCGTACTTCAACAACGACCTGGTGCGGCAGACCCTGCTCGGTAACGCCAAAGACCTGGGCGCGCCCGGCGTCGACCCGGTGTTCGGCCAGGGCCTGCTCGATGTCGGCGCCTCCGTGCGCGGCCCGCGCCGGCTCGATTGGGGCGACGTGCGGGTGACGTTCGACGGCAGTTCGACCTGGTCCAACCCGCTCAGCGGCGCCGGCGGCCTGATCAAGGAAGGCAGCGGCACGCTGCGCCTGGACAGCACCACCGCGCATAGCTACACCGGCACCACCGACGTCGCCGGCGGCGTGCTGCGGCTCGCCGACAACGCCTCGACGGTGTCGCCGACGACGGTGCGCTCGGGCGCCAGCTTGATCGGCGGCAACGGTGCGCGCATCGGCAACCGCGTCGACAACCAGGGGGCGGTGCGGGTGGAAGGCGCCAGCCTGCGCGTCGACAGCTACCAGCAATCCGCGGCCGGCCAGTTGCAGTTCTTCATCGGCTCCAAGCTGGAAGTGACCGGCAACGCGAGCCTGGCCGGCAACGCCCACGTGCTCGGGCAGTTGCCGGGCTATACCCGTTCCAGCCGCGAAGTCTTCGTCAACGCCGGCAGCATCAGCGGCGCGTTCGCCTCGTTGACGACCGCCTCCAACGTGTTCCTGGTCGCGGTGCCGGGCTATAGCAGCACCCAGGCCTGGCTCGACATCGTCTCGCTCAACATCACCGCCGCCGCGCAGTCGATGGGCGTGCAGGGCGCCGCGGCCGCGGCCGCCGAACGCGTCGACGGCGCCTTCGACGAACTCGACCGCAACACGGTCGTCAGCGGCGGCCCCGGCGCGCAGGGCGCCTTCAGCGCCGCGGCCGGCGCTTTGCAGCAGTCGGCCACGCCGGAGATCGCCAAGCGCTCGCTGGCCAGCCTGTCCGGCGAGCTGCACAGCGCCGACGCCGCGTTCGCGATGATGGCGATCGAAGGCAACCGCCGCGCGCTGGAATCGCGCCTGGATGCGCAGTATCTGCATCCGAGCGACGGCGCCTGGGCCGACCGCATCGACGCCCAGCGCGCGACCGCCGGCCGCTTCGACCTCGACGCGACCGGCTGGATAGTCGGCCACGACCGCCGCCAAGGGGAGCTGCGCTACGGCGCCGCGCTCAGCGAAACCGACGGCTACGCACGCCACGAACTGCGTCGCGACCGCGAGCGCAACCGCCAGATCGAGGGCCAGTTCTACGCGGCCTGGAGCCGCGGCGGCCATTATCTGCTGGGCCGCGCCGCGCTCGGGCGCATGGATCGTCATCTCGAACGCGAAGTCATGCTCGGTGCCGCCGACTTCGGCGTCGGTACGAGTTACGCCAATCGCTATTTGCAGCTCGACGCGCAACTCGGGCACCGCTTCGAGAGTGCGAACGGCATGATCACGCCGTATGTGGGCGTGCAATCGGTGCGCCTGGACCGCAGCGGCTTCGACGAACCCGGCGCCGCCGGCTTCGGCCTCAGCGCCGGCGGCTCGACCTTGAGCGCAACGCAGGCGCTGGTGGGCGCGCGGATGCAGCGCGAATGGCGGATCGGTTCGGCCCTGCTGACCCTGGACGGCCGCGCCGAATGGCAGCGCACCTTGGCGCAGTCGGGCGATTTCATCGACGCCCGTTTCACCGCCCTGGACGTGTGGTCGCCGATCGCCAGCGAGCCTTTGGCCCGCGACGTCGGCGTGTTCGGCCTGGGCCTGAGCACCCGCTTCGGCCGCGGCAGCGTGCTGCGTTTCGACTTCGATCAACGCAGGGAGCGGGGCGAGGACTATTTGCGCGCGTTCGCGACGTGGTCGGTGCCGTTCTGAGGGAAGGGCACGTCCCTAACCCCTCTTTGTCGAAGAGGGGGGGCTCCTGGTGCGGCGCGATGGATTCGTAGCGCTGCGCGGAGCGGGCAAAGCAAATCTCCCCCAGCCCCTCTTTTTCAAAGAAGGGAGTTGATCGGTGTGATCTGGACGAGGCGTAACTGCGCTGCCGCGCAGGACCACCCGCGCAGCGCCACGAACCATCAAACCACCGCAGAAAAGCTCCCCTCTTTGGAAAAGAGGGGTTGGGGGGAGATTTGCTCTTCGCGAGTCATCGACGACGACGCGCCCCATGCCAAGGGCATACAAAAGACAACGTCCCCCAAACAAAAACGCCGTCGCAACCGCAACGGCGTTTTGCTTTACCCAAACACCCCGAGATTCAGCTCTTGCCGTCGAACAGCTCGCGGCCGATCAGCATGCGGCGGATCTCGTTGGTGCCCGCGCCGATCGCGTACAGCTTGGCGTCGCGCAGGATGCGGCCGGTCGGGTACTCGTTGATGTAGCCGTTGCCGCCCAGGGTCTGGATCGCTTCCAGCGCCACCTGCACCGCGGCGTCGGAGGCGTGCAGCAGGCACGAGGCCGCATCGACGCGGCTCTTGTAGCCGGCGTCGAAGTCGCGTCCGACCTGATAAGCGAAGGCGCGGCTCGACTGCAGCGCGGTGTACATGTCGGCGATCTTGCCCTGCATCAGGCCGAAGGTGCCGATCGCCACGTCGAACTGCTTGCGCTCGCGCACGTAGGGCAGGGCGATGTCGAGCGCGGCCTGCATCAGGCCCAGCGGGCCGCCGGTCAGGACCAGGCGCTCGGTGTTGAGGCCGCTCATCAGCACCTTGACGCCGTGGTGCACTTCGCCGAGCACGTTCTCGGCCGGGATCTCGCAGTCTTCGAACACCAGCTCGCAGGTGTTGGAGCCGCGCATGCCGAGCTTGTCGAGCTTCTGCGCGGTGCTGAAACCCTTCATGCCCTTCTCGACGATGAAGGCGGTCATGCACTTGCTGCCGGCGTCCTTGCCCGCGGTGCGCATGTACACCACCAGCACGTCGGCCTCGGGGCCGTTGGTGATCCACATCTTGTTGCCGTTGGCGACCCACACGTCGCCCTTGCGCTCGGCGCGGCAGCTCATCGAGCCGACCACGTCGGAACCCGCGCCCGGCTCGCTCATCGCCAGCGCGCCCTTCCACTCGCCGCTGCACAGCTTCGGCAGGTACTTCGCGCGCTGCGCCTCGTTGCCGTTGGCATAGAGGTTCGACACGCACAGGTTGGAGTGCGCGCCGTAGGACAGGCCGACCGAACCGGAGGCGCGGGAGACTTCCTCCATCGCCACCAGATGCGCCAGATAGCCCATCTCGCTGCCGCCGTATTCGCCCGGCACGGTCATGCCCAGCAGGCCCATCTCGCCTAGTTTCGGCCACAGGTCCTGCGGGAACGCGTTGTCATGATCGATCTGCTCCGCGCGCGGTGCGATCTCGGCTTCGGCGAAACGGCGCACGGCATCGCGCAGTGCATCGATCTCTTCACCCAGGGGAAAACTGCGCATATCAGCCCTCGTAACGAATCAGCGGCCGCCCGTTGAGCGGTTGGATGTTGCGGTTGTTGCGGCGGTAATGGGACAGGAACGCCTGGATCTGCGCTTTAGACATCGTCACCGGCGCGGGCAGCACGTACCACTCCACATTTTCCGACAACGGCGGGGTCGTTAGCGAGCCCAGGTAGTGATAGTAGGCATGCGATTTCGGTAACAGCGCCTCGATATCGATCTCGCGCTGCGCCGGCGCGGCTTCGCGCTTGCCCGGTTTGAGGTCGTCGATCACCTGCTGGGCGACCGGATTGGCGGCGCCTTCGGCATACATCACGCCGACCACGGCCAGGCGTCCGTCCTGGGCCTTGAACACGAAGTGGCCTTCGAGCGGGAAGTGTTTGCCGTCGAGGGTGTGCTCGCTCTGGGCGTGGAAGTGGAACTGGCTCAGGGTGAAATGACGGCCGCGGATGGTCGCCTCGGTCAGGTGAGTGTCCACCTGAACTGCGTGGCCGTTGTCCTCGACCGAGTCGATCGCGCTGCGCGTATGGGTGAATTCCAGGCTCCGCGGCTCGTTGTCGGCGGCCGGGATCGCCGAAGCGGTGACGATGTCGATCGGCGACTGCGCCTTGTCGCGCGCGGCCTGCCATTGTTCCTGGCGCTCGTAGTCCAGGGTTTCGCCATGAGCCTGGGCCGGTGGTGGCGCTTCGCCCGCCTGGGCGGCGACGGCGACGGCCATGATCACGGCGGTTGCGATGAAATGTTTGCGCATGGCGAGCATCCCGTTCATTGCACGGATTGTGGTGGAAGCCGCGTTAGTGCTGTGACCTGGCGACGCGCTTGCGCGCATTCAGCAAAACGCAGCAGCGGGGCGAACCCCTACCTCAGATACGACGACGGGGCCGATGGGCCCCGTCGTGGTGTGGCTCAGTGGCCGCTGCGGATACGTCCGCGGAAGCTCGGCGTCGACCGGCCCATCGGCAGCTTGAGCTTGCCGATCGCGCTGATGCGCTCTTCGGCCAGGCGGTCGGCGGCGGTGTAGGTCGGGATGCTGTCGCGTTCGGCGATCTCGAAGATGCGGCCGAGGTTGTGATAGATCGTGCGCATCATGCGCATGGCGCGCTCGCGGTTGTAGCCGTCGAGTTCCAGCGCCACGTTCATCACGCCGCCGGCGTTCACCGCGTAATCCGGCGCGTACAGGATGCCGCGCTTGGACACTTCGTCGCCGATGGCGTTGTTGGCCAGCTGGTTGTTGGCCGCGCCGCAGATGATCTTGGCCTTCAGGCGCGGCAAGGTCTGCTCATTGACGGTGCCGCCCAGCGCGCACGGCGAGTACACGTCGGCAGGCACGTCGTAGATCTCGTCCAGGCCCACCGCTTCGGCGCCGTACTCGGACACGGCCTTGTCGACCAGGCCCTTGTTGATGTCGGTGACGAAGATCTTCGCGCCGCGCTCTTTGAGCAGCTTCACGAACTCCATGCCGACATGGCCGAGGCCCTGCACGGCGTAGCTGTACTTGCCGACTTCCTCGTCGCCGAAGCGCTTGTTCAACGCCGCCATCAGGCCCTGCAGGGTGCCGTAGGCGGTGAACGGCGAGGGATCGCCCGAGCCGCCGTGGACCTGGTGCACGCCGGTGACGTACTCGGTCTCGCGGTACACGTATTCCATGTCGTTGACGTCGATGCCGACGTCTTCGGCGGTGATGTAGCGGCCGCCCAGCGAGTCGACGAACTTGCCGAAGGCGCGGAACAGCGCTTCGGACTTGTCGGCGGCCGGGTCGCCGATGATCACGGCCTTGCCGCCGCCGATGTTGAGGCCGGCGACCGCGTTCTTGTAGGTCATGCCGCGGCTCAGACGCAGTACGTCGTTGAGCGCGTCCTGCTCGGTCTTGTACGGCCACATCCGCAGGCCACCCAGCGCCGGGCCGAGCACGGTGTTGTGGATCGCGATGATGGCCTTCAGGCCGGCGTCCTTGTTATGGCAGAACACGACCTGCTCGTGGCCGAAGGTGTCGAGGGTTTCGAAAATCATCGGGTGCTCCGGACCGGCGCGGCATTGCGCGAAGCGCTAAGGACGCCTGGTGGTGGTAAGTCGTTGAATGGAAATGGATTCGCCTGTACGCCGCAACCGCTGGGGCCCGCCGTAGGGGCCGTAGTCTAAAGCAATCGGGCAATACGGCTAGGTATTGCAGGGGCGGGGCAATCGTGGCTGGAACGGGCCGCGTGAGGGCCTGCGCAGACGGGTTTAAGGCGGCTTTCGGCGCGTTCGGCCAGCGCATCGCACAGGCGCCGATCGCCATGGCGCCGCGGCCGCGGCTGTCATCGGCGCGACCGACTCGCGCAGCCACAATCGCTGCGCGTTGGCCGGCCCGGGCCGCGACCGAGCCCGCGGCGCGCGCTTTGCCGGTGTTGTCGTTTCGCCGCCAGTCCGCGTCGGGCGCCACCGAGCCCGCCGCGTTCGCGGCGGACCTTTGTCCGCCGCGGCGCGGCCAGGCCGTTTCCTGCATTGCGAATCGATATTTTCAGGACCCGTCATGACCATCGCCCGCAAAACCGCGCGCCGCGCACGCACCGGCACCACGCTTCGCCACGAGGCCTTCGAGGAGTCCGAGCTCGAAGTCACGCCGAAGGCCGGTGCCGGGCGGGTCGAGCGCAGTGCGGCGCGGCGCCGCTTGCTCGATGCGCGTCCGGACACCGCCGATTTTCGCGACCGCATGTTCGAGCCGACCCTGATCGACGTGCCGGTGCGCATTCCGCTGTCGGAGCACCTGAAACTGCGTCTGCCGGTGCTCGACCAGGGCGATGAAGGCGCTTGCACCGCGTTCGGCCTGGCCGCCGTCGCCCACGCTCTGCTGCGCAAGCGTGCGCCGCGCGCCAAGCTGGCCGCGGTCAGCACCCGCATGTTCTACGACATGGCGCGCCGTTACGACGAATGGCGCGGCGAAAGCTATTCCGGTTCCAGTTGCCGTGGCGCCATGAAGGGCTGGCACCACCACGGCGTGTGCACGGAAAAGGCCTGGCCCTACCAGTCCGGCACGGCGATGGAGACCTACACCGAAGCGCGCGCCCGCGACGCCGCGCAGCGCCCGCTCGGCGCCTATTTCCGGGTCAACCACAAAGACCTGGTGGCGATGCACGCGGCCTTCGCCGAAGTCGGCGTGCTGTACGCATCGAGCGCGGTGCACGAAGGTTGGGACGACCCGGCGCGCGGCCGCATCGTCTGGGCGCAGCAGGAACTCGCCGGCTATCACGCCTTCGCCATCGTCGGTTACGACGAAGGCGGTTTCTGGATCCAGAACTCCTGGGGCAAGGACTGGGGCCGCGGCGGCTACGGCTATATCGGTTACGACGAATGGCTGGAGCGCGGCACCGACGTGTGGGTCGCGCGGCTGGCGGTGCCGGTGCGCCTGCACAGGGCGCAGTCGAGCGCGATCAATCATTCCAGCGTCGCCCGCCAGTCCACCGGCTATTCGCAGGCCGATCTGCGCCCGCACATCGTCAGCCTCGGCAACGACGGCGCCTTGCGCGACGGCGGCCGTTTCGGCACCACCCTCGACAACGTGCGCAACCTGATCCGCGACGACCTACCGCGGATCACCGCAGGCTGGAACAAAAAGCGCGTCATGCTGTATGCCCACGGCGGTCTGGTGCCGGAGCAGAGCGCGATCCAGCGCGTCGCCGATTACCGCGAAACCTTGCTCGACCGGCAGGTCTATCCGCTCGCCTTCGTCTGGAAGAGCGACGTTTGGAGCACCCTCGGCAACATCCTGCGCGACGTCGCCCGGCCGCGCAGCGAGGGCATCGTCGACAAGGCCAAGGACCTGCTGCTCGACCGTCTCGACGACACGCTCGAACCGCTGGCGCGCGTCGCCGGCGGCAAGCTGCTGTGGGACGAGATGAAGGAAAACGCCTTGCTTGCCACCACCGCACGCGTGGCGCTGGCCAACGGCGGCGCCCAGGAAGCCGGCGGCGCGGCTTTGGTCGCGCGCCTGCTCGGCGAATGGATCGACCACGATCCCAGTGTCGAGTTGCACCTGACCGCGCACAGCGCCGGCTCGGTCTTGTTCGCGCCGCTGGTGCAGTTGCTGACCTGCGACGACATCGTGCCGGGCGGCCCCGCGGTCGGCATGCGCGGCCTCGGCCTGAAGATCGAAAGCGTGGCCTTGTGGGCGCCTGCGATCACGGTCGAGCTGTTCCTGCAGACTTATGCCCCGGCCTTGCGCAGCGGCGCGATCAAGCGTCTGTCCTTGTTCACCCTGACCGACAAGGCCGAGAACGACGACGACTGCGCCGACATCTATCACAAGTCCTTGCTGTATCTGGTCGCGCATGCGCTGGAAACCCAGGCGCGCAGTTGGATCAACCGCGCCTACCGCCACGGCACGCCCTTGCTCGGCATGGCGCGGTTCCTGGAAAAAGGCGGCGAGCAGGGCAATGCCGAACTGCGCGAACTGATCGACAGCGGCCGCATCGACTGGATCCAGTCGCCGACCGCGGGCCTGCCGCCGGGCTCGCCCGATGCATCGACAGCGACCTCGCACGGCGGCTTCGAAGACGACCGCGCGACCCTGGCCGCGACGCTCGCGCGCGCCCTCGGCCATGCCACCACCACCGCGAGTTTCGACCTGCACCGGTCCGATGCCGGCAACGCCGACCGCCGCAACGCCATCGCGCGCGCGGTCAAGTCATGAAACATCGAAGGCGCTGCGAAGGAATGCGGCGACAGCGGAAGGTGTGACGCGTCCAATATCGCGACGCGTCACACCCGGCGGGCGTCAGCGATGGGCCCAGTAGCCGTCGCGGAAACGCCAGGCCGGCCCATAGGGATGCCAGCGCGGCCCTACGTACACGTAACCGCGGCGCGCCACGACATAGTGACCGCCGACCCAGCGATAACCGCGGCCGTCCCAGCGCCAATGCCCCGGCGCCCACACATAACCCGGACGCACCCGCACCCGCTCGTAGCGCGGCGGGGGCGGCGCCACCCGTACGTTCACATCCACATACGCACGCGCCTGCGCTTGCGGCGCATGCACGCCTGCGAGCGACGCCACCCCGAACACCGCCGCCACCATCAAAGGACGCATAGCCATACCGTTCTCCTCGAACCCGGCGGCCACCCGCCGGTACCGAGGACAACGCGGTTGCCGTGACACCTGTTGACCTCGCAGCGCAAGACGTTCAGACACGCTTCGGCTTAAGGGTAGGAGCGGCGCAAGCCGCGACCGCGTACCTGCACGCTCGCGTCGTCACCGCCTGCAACCGGATGGCCTTTCGCGTCGCCCGCAACGACTGTGCCAGCCTTCATCTTCGCGCCGCTATCGGGCAACCCCGCGGTCGCGGCTCGCGCCGCTCCTACTCCAAAAGCCGGCGGACCGGGGTAGGAGCGGCGTCCTACTGGATTTCCTTCGGTCACAAGCCGCGACCGCGCACGAACACGCTCGCGCTGTCACCGCCTGCAATCAGATGGCCTTTCGCGTCGCCCGCAACGACTGTGCCAGCCTTCATCTTCGCGCCGCTATCGGGCAACCCCGCGGTCGCGGCTCGCGCCGCTCCTACCCCCAAGCCCCTTGTCCAAACCCGCTCGCGAGGCCACCGTTCGCCCCCGCACGGCCGGCCGCCAGACCGAAACTGCCGCCCGGAGCTACAATACGCACAGCCCGTACTGCGTACCGAGATGCCCATGAGCACGACCGCCGCCAACATTCCTGCCGCACAGCCCGACGCCACGCCGCTGCGTTTCGTCACCGCTGCCAGCCTGTTCGACGGCCACGACGCCGCGATCAACATCATGCGTCGCCTGATCCAGGGGCAGGGCGCCGAAGTCGTCCACCTCGGCCACAACCGCTCGGTCGAGGACGTGGTCCGCGCCGCGCTGCAGGAAGATGCCGACGGCATCGCCCTGTCCAGCTATCAGGGCGGCCACGTCGAATACTTCAAGTACATGGTCGATATGCTCAAGGAGCGTGGTGCCGGTCACATCCGCGTGTTCGGCGGCGGTGGCGGCACCATCACCCCGGAAGAAATCCGCGAACTGCAGGCCTACGGCGTCGAGCGCATCTACCACCCCAACGACGGCATGCACATGGGGCTGGTGGCGATGATCGAAGACGTCATCCGCCGCGCCAGCGAGGGCCGCATCGCCGACACCACGCCGGACAAGCCGGCCGCCATCGACGACGAGATCACCATCGGCAAGATGCTCTCGGCGATCGAAGAGGGCCTGCTCGACGAAACCCAGCTCGCCCACCTGCGCAAGCAGTGGCAGCTCGCCGGCGGCAAGACCCCGGTGGTCGGCATCACCGGCACCGGCGGCGCCGGCAAGTCCTCGGTGACCGACGAACTGCTCAACCGCTTCCTGGCCAATTTCCCCGACATGCGCATGGCGGTGATCTCGGTCGACCCGACCCGTCGCCGCACCGGCGGCGCGCTGCTTGGCGACCGCATCCGCATGAACTCGCTGCGCAGCCCGCGCGTGTACATGCGCTCGATGGCCACCCGCCGCCAGCACTCGGCCACCAACACCGTGCTCAAGGACTGCATCGGCTTCCTGCGCGGCCTGGGCTACGACCTGGTCATCGTCGAGACCGCCGGCATCGGCCAGTCCGACTCGGAGATCGTCGACCTGGTCGACTTCCCGATGTACGTCATGACCAGCGACTTCGGCGCGCCCAGCCAGCTCGAGAAGATCGACATGCTCGACTTCGCCGAACTGGTCGTGCTGAACAAGTTCGACAAGCGCGGCGCCGAAGACGCGCTGCGCGACGTGCGCAAGCAGTGGAAGCGCAACCGCGTCGCCTTCCAGACCAAGGACGAGGACGTCCCGGTCTACCCGACCATCGCCAGCCAGTTCAACGACCCCGGCATCAGCTGGATGTTCGTCAACCTGTGCCGCCTGCTGCGCGAGAAGCTGTCGCTGCCGGCCGAGAAGTGGACGCCGGACGTCGACACCTCGCTCAAGGAACCGCGCGCCACCGTGCTGATCCCCGGCAGCCGCGTGCGTTATCTCGCCGAGATCGCCGAACAGGGCCGCGGCATCAACCGCCAGATCGAGACCCAGGCTGAAATCGCAGATCGTGCGCAGTCGTATTGGCAATCGTTGAATGACCTGGGCGATCAAGTGCCCAACGCGCTAGACCTCTATCACACCGATGCCTTGCTGGAAGCTGTCAATAGCGACGCGGACGAAGCGGAGCTCGACCGGCTCGTGAACGAAGCCGATGCCGCCAGTCTGGAAGCGATGCGGGATCTGAACCGCAAGACGCGTGCCGCCGAGAAGCGTCTGCGCGACAAGCGTGGTGTCGCCGTCGACCGCACCCTCATCACCCTGCGCCAGCGTTACAACGACGCCGTCCAGTCCCTCAGCTCCGAGGCATTGAAGCTGCTGCGCGACTGGCCCGCGCGCCTGAAGTCGATCACCGACGATGTCAACGAATACAAAGTCCGCGACAAGGTCATTCGGGTCGAGAACTACCGCGACTCGCTGAGCCACCAGAAAATCCCGAAGATCGCCGCGCCGACCTACAAGAGCTGGGGCGAGCTGCTGACCTTCCTGCAGAAGGAAAACCTGCCGGGCTATTACCCCTACACCGGCGGCGTGTATCCGTACCGCCGCACCGGCGAAGACCCGATCCGCATGTTCGCCGGCGAAGGCACGCCCGAGCGCACCAACCGCCGCTTCCATTACCTCAGCGTCGGCCAGCCGGCCGCGCGCCTGTCGACCGCGTTCGACAGCGTCACCCTGTACGGCGAAGACCCGGCGGTGCGTCCGGACATCTTCGGCAAGATCGGCAACTCCGGCGTTAACATCGCCTCCCTGGACGACATGAAGAAGCTGTACTCCGGCTTCGACCTGTGCGCGCCGACCACCTCGGTGTCGATGACCATCAACGGCCCCGCGCCGATGCTGCTGGCGATGTTCATGAACACCGCCATCGACCAGCAGGTCGAGAAGTACCTGCGCGAGGACGGCGCCCGCTGGGACGCCGCCCACGACAAGATCGAAGCCATGTTCGCCGGGCGCAAACGCCCGCAGTACAGCGGCCTGCTGCCCGAGACCAACGACGGCCTCGGCCTGGGCCTGCTCGGCGTCACCGGCGACCAGGTCGTCGACGCCGAAACCTACGAAGCCATCAAGACCCGCACCCTCGCCACCGTGCGCGGCACCGTGCAGGCCGACATCCTCAAGGAAGACCAGGCCCAGAACACCTGCATCTTCAGCACCGAGTTCGCCCTGCGCATGATGGGCGACATCCAGCAGTACTTCGTCGACAAGAACGTCCGCAACTTCTACTCGGTGTCGATCAGCGGCTACCACATCGCCGAAGCCGGCGCGAACCCGATCAGCCAGCTCGCCTTCACCCTGAGCAACGGCTTCACCATCGTCGAGTACTACCTCGCGCGCGGGATGAAGATCGACGACTTCGCGCCCAACCTGTCGTTCTTCTTCAGCAACGGCATGGACCCGGAATACACCGTCATCGGCCGCGTCGCCCGCCGCATCTGGGCCCGCGCCATGCGCGAGCGCTACGGCGCCGACCCGCGCAGCCAGATGATGAAGTACCACATCCAGACCAGCGGCCGCTCCCTGCACGCGCAGGAGATCCAGTTCAACGACATCCGCACCACCTTGCAGGCCCTGTACGCGCTGTTCGACAACTGCAACAGCCTGCACACCAACGCCTACGACGAAGCCATCACCACCCCGACCGAAGAAAGCGTGCGCCGTGCGGTCGCGATCCAGATGATCATCAACAAGGAACTGGGCCTCAACTTCAACGAGAACCCCTGGCAGGGCAGCTTCGCCGTCGATTACCTCACCGACATCGTCGAAGAGGCCGTGTACAAGGAGTTCGAAGCGATCAGCGAGCGCGGCGGCGTGCTCGGCGCCATGGACACCATGTACCAGCGCGGCAAAATCCAGGAAGAGAGCCTGTACTACGAGCACAAGAAGCACGACGGCAGCCTGCCGCTGGTCGGCGTCAACACCTTCCTGCCGAAGGACCACGGCGGCGACATCGTCACCGAGATCGAACTGATCCGTTCGACCGAAGGCGAGAAGGGCCAGCAGATCGACAACGTGTTGTCGTACCAGCAGGGCCGCAACGCCTACGCAAGCGAAGGCCTGCGCAGCCTGCAGGCCGCCGCGCGCGACCGCAAGAACGTGTTCGCCAGCCTGATGGAAGCGGTGAAGACCCACAGCCTCGGCCAGATCAGCCACGCCCTGTACGACGTGGGCGGCGAATACCGTCGCAACATGTAAGCGCGGCGCATCGCCGAACCCGAACAGGCCCGCCGATGCGGGCCTGTTTTTTTGGCTGTTCGATTCGATTGCGAGGGGCTGCGTGGAGTGGCTGCTGCGATAGAAGCCAGAGCAAATCCCCCGGCGCAGCTGCATCCACCTCAAACACGCCACGCAGGCGCCTGCCCCCTTTTTCAAAGGGGGCGATGGTTCTGCCCGGATCTTTTCAAAGGAATGAGTTTGCCCGGCTCTTTTAAAAGGGGACGAGTTTGCCCGGGTCTTTTTAAAGGGGACGAGTTTGCCCGGGTCTTTTTAAAGGGGACGAGTTCTGCCGATAGTTGCCGTCGCCCCAAGCTTTCCCCCCTTTGAAAAAGGGGGGTAGGGGGGATTTGCCTTTAGGATTTGCCTTTACCAGAGCATGCAACAACTTCCAACTGCCACCGCCGAAGCCGCTGCCGTAGCCACCCGCCGCAGTTTCTTCCTTTGCGAGCGCCGCTTTTACCCGTCCAGGCAATAGTTAGCTTCAGCAGAAAAACAAAACACCCGCTCGCCGCACTCTCCACCCATCCAAACGCCGCGCATCGCTCCCAATACAGCGTCAGCCCAATCTGCGACGCATATCACGCCAACCCCACAACGCAGGCTGGCAAACAACGGCCCGCACGAAAGCCAAAAGCAGCGCCGCCCGCAAACTATCGCTCAGACCGTGCGGCAGGCCCGTTCACGCATCTAAAACCATGCCGGCTTTCTCATTAGGCCGATAGGCGTTCTGCCAAGATCGCCGCGCGTCAAGGTATCGCCGCGCGTTACGTCGCCGGCCGCCATCACGGCTCGGTCATCTTTCACCCTCATCTTTCAGGAGTGGCCTCATGGCTATCCCCCTGCAGCGGCTGCGCGCGTTCGCTCGGCATGCCTGCGTCATTGCTGTGCTGGCGTTGGCGACGACGACCGGCGCTCATGCACAGACCAAAGCTTCTTCGGCAACCAGCACCTTCGGCGATTTCAGCCTCGGCATCGACCCCGGCAACGTGGCCACCAGCCGCGAAAGCTCGGTCTTCGCCTATGTCGTCGTGACCAGCATCGACCGCTTCAGCCGGCCCGCCACGCTCAGCGCATCGGGCTTGCCCGCGGGCGTCACCGCCAGCTTCTCGCCGGCCACGATCAGCCCGCCGCCGAGCGGCAATGCGCGCTCCAAGCTCACCCTGGCGATCGGCGCCGGCGTGCCGGCCGGCACCTATCCCATCACCGTCAGCGGCAAGTACGAGAAGCTCGTGCGCAGCACCACCGCAAACCTCACGGTCACCACCGATGCCGGCTTCAAGCTGAGCATCGCCGGCACCCAGCACATCACCTACCTTGGCCGCAGCAGCCAATTGCCTGTCACCGTCACCGGCAATGCCTTCAACGACCCTGTGACCCTGGGCGTGACCGGCTTGCCCGCGGGCGTGACCGCCAGCTTCGGCCTCAACCCGGTCAGCCCGGGCGCCAAGGCGGCGGTGAACTCGACCCTGACCTTCAAGGCCTCCGCGCAAGCGGTGCAGGGCAAGTACCCGATCGCCGTCACCGGCACCTCGGGCGCGATCACCCGCAGCCTGCCGCTGGACCTCTATGTCAACCCGGCGCCCGATTTCACCATGTGGACGATCGGCCGCAGCCGCGCCCTCGTCGCGGTGACCCAACAGGCCGGCATCAGCGGCTGGCTGGAGATCAACGCGCGCCCGCTGCACGGTTGGAACCAAGCCATCGCCTTCTCGATGGAAGGCCTGCCGCCGGGCGTCAGCGCCAGCTTCAGCCCAGCGGTCGTCAACCCTTACGGCCCCACCAGCATCGCCTTCAACGCCTCCGCCGATGCGCCGGCCGGGACTTACGAAGCGACCGTGGTCGGCACCGCCGCATCGGCGACCCACCGCTTGCCGGTGCAACTGACGGTGCTGCCGTACATCGATCCCAACCGCCTGGCCAACGACCTCACGCGTGTCGGCCTGACCCTGAAAGCGGGCGAGTCGCTGTTGTTCAACATCATGAAGCCCGAAGGCAGCGCGCCCGACTTCTACCTCAACACCCAGTTCGGCCCCGGCACCGGCGCCGGCACGCTGTACGTGCGCGAAGGCGCGCCGCCGACCGATACCGAATACCACTGTCGGACCAGCGGCGTCTGGAGCACCTTCTGCCGAGTCGACCGCGACCCGCACGCCGACTTCCCGCTCACTTACTTCCTGCGCCTGAAAGCCCGCACCGACATGACCGGCGCCAGCGTCATGGCCACCTACGGCGACGGCTACGACGCCCGCCCGCGTGCGCTGTTCGCCAACCCGGCCGACTACCTCATCAACGACAACAGCGTCGTCGACAGCCCGCTCACCGTCGCCGGCTTGAACGGCAACGGCGGCATCGCGCGCATCGTCTACCGCCTCAGCCACCCGCACCGCACCGACCTTAAAGTCGAACTGATCGCGCCCGACGGCCAGGCCTATCTGCTGCGCGACCACAGCAACGGCCCGATCAGCCCCAGCCCGGAACAGACCCTCGACCTCACCGGCAAAGTGGCCAACGGCGTCTGGAAGCTGCGCGTCACCGACGACGTCCCCGGTGGCTCGGGCACCTTGCTGCATTGGACCCTGGACTTCTTCCGCAGGAACTGAAGTCGCCAACCCGCCAAGCCCACGCATCGAACCCCTCTCCCGCTTGGTGGAGAGGGGCAGGGGTGAGGGAAGCCGCCTGCGTGACAACGCGCCTCGACTGCTAGGCGTAGCCCCATCAAGCCCACGCATTGAACCCCTCTCCCGCTCGCGGGAGAGGGGCAGGGGTGAGGGCAGCCGCCTGCGCGACAGTGCACCTCGACCGCTAGGCGTAGCCCCATCAAGCCCACGCTATGAACCCCTCTCCCGCTTGCGGGAGAGGGGCAGGGGTGAGGGCGCAGCAGATCGCCGCGCCACCATGCCGCATGGCACCGCCGCACCACGCGGCCCGCCATCGCCATGCGTCGCGGCCCCGGGCGTTCGATAATGCGCCCATGACCATCATCCTCACCGACTTCGCCCGCGCCCGCCTGTTCCCGCGCGAGCCGCGCCGCAACACCATCCAGGACATCACCCCCGAACAATTCGAGCGCCACCTCAACGAAGCGCCGCCGCTGCAGGTGCTCGACGGCTATGCCCCGTTCTGCAAACTGCACGTGCACCGCAACTGGACCAGCACCCGCTGCCTCGCAGTGCCGATCACCGAGGCCAACCGCCACCTGCTGCGCTCGGACTACGACGCCCGCACCAAGGACGAACTGCCGGTGCTGGTGCGCTGGTTCGAAAACCTCGACCCGCCGGTGGCCGAATACCTCATCGTCATCCTCTACAGCCGCGAACAACTGGCCAAGGAAGGCACCGTCACCGACGCCGACTGGGGCGTGGTCGGCTGCATGTACACCGCCGAACCCGTCGAAACCCCGATGGCCCCGATCACCATGATGCGCAACGCCCTGGGCGTGGAAGAGGGCGGCTCCGGCGTGCCGATCGACCGCGAGGCTTACCGCCGCAGCGTCGCGTTCTGGAGCACGCACGCCAACTGGCGCGGCTAAGGCACTTCCCGCGGCCAGCGGTTGCAGCGCCGCAGCGTTCGTCGTAAACAAGGCGTCGGCCGACTTCGAACGAGGTGCCCCATGGATCGATACACCGGCGGCTGCTGGTGCGGCAAGGTCCGCATCGTGGCCACGGGCCGCCCCTACCGGGTCGGCCTGTGCCACTGCCTCGATTGCCGCAAACACCACGGCGCCCTGTTCCACGCCTCGGCCATCTTTCCCGAAGAAGCAGTGATCGTCGAAGGCGAAACCCGCGACTACCAAGGTCGACACTTCTGCCCGAATTGCGGCTCGCCCGTGTTCGGCCGCAGCGGCGACGAAGTCGAAGTGAACCTGGGCGCCCTCGACGCCCCCGACCAATTCCAGCCGACCTACGAACTGTGGACCGTGCGCCGCGAATCCTGGCTGCCGCCGCTTCCGCTGCTGCGGCATTACGAACGCAATCGCGAAGGCCTGACGCGCTTCGAGGAATAAGTGCGGGAGGGCCGCTCGGCACACTTATCCGCGCACGGCGAACATCGTGCACGCACTCGGATCGACATAACCGCAACCCGTGGTTGCGCATAACCTGCATTCGACAAAAATAATCGAGAAATCTGCGGCGATAACCGCACGCGGGCTTGCAACCCAACCCCGGAATAGGGGACTTTTATCCGGCCCCAATGCCCCACTCAGGAAGAGGACGCCGCATGTGGATATTCAAGGCCAAGCTGACGCCCCCGGAAGTCCCGCTCAGGTTGCGCGAATTGCTCAAGGACTACCCGGGGCATGTCGAAAGCTTACAAACAGTTTTGAATGAATTCGCAGAGCCGACGCCCCGAGTGCAGCCCTTGGACGAGGCCATCTGGGCACTTCAGAACCGGCTCGACTGTTTCCTTCAAGAGGCCGTTCGACAGCTTGAAGCCGCGCGGGCCGACGGAAACCCCGTGTTGTTCGACGCGGCCGAACGCGCAAGATCGACGATGGGCCGCGCGCTATT
The DNA here is from genome assembly GCF_019970005.1 of Lysobacter sp. ESA13C. Classification (NCBI taxonomy): domain Bacteria; kingdom Pseudomonadati; phylum Pseudomonadota; class Gammaproteobacteria; order Lysobacterales; family Lysobacteraceae; genus Lysobacter; species Lysobacter sp. ESA13C. The sequence goes on from NZ_JAHXYK010000004.1 coordinate 20,657, forward strand.
GAGCTTCGACAGCGATCCTGACGGGCTCGGGCGTTACTTCAAGCTGCACAAGAAGGCATTCGAATGACCTCCCAGGAGCGAGTGCTGGATATAAGGATCGGCGAGATGATTTTCTGGGATCGGATCGTTCCCGATAGCGGCATGGAGCAGGCCGCATCCCACTCTCAACCCAAGGCGATCTTCTTGGTGGGCCAGCCGGGCGCAGGGAAAAGCGCCCTGATAGGCATGGCGAAAGCAGACCTGGGCCACGATCCGATCATGATCGACCCGGACAGGCTCCGCAGCTATTGGCCGGATGTGCGTGAACTGCGCAACGCGAGCCCATACACCTGGCCTCTCGATACCGACCATGATGTCGGTCTATGGGCCGCCGCCTTGCAAGAGGTGGCGGTTCGAGGCCGTAAAAACATCATCATCGATACCACGTTGAGCGACGCGGAAAGCCTGCTCGACCAGATACGGTTACTGCAGGTCGAGCGCTATGAAGTTCAAGTCCGAGTGGTGGCCGTGCATAGATTGGAGAGCGAACTCGCCGTCGATGCGCGCTTCCTGAGTGGCTTCCTCAGGGACGGTCACGGTCTTTATCACCAAGAAACCTTTCGTAAGCAGTGCTACGAGAACATGCCAAGCAACTTGGACCGTGTGCGCCGTCAAGCAGAAATCCCGATCCGCATCTTCAATTGCGATGGCCTGGAGATCTATGACGGCCGCATCAACCCAGCGCCGCCCGGAGCGGTGCTTGAGCAAGCCCGCGAGGCCCGGCTTGCCGATCCAAAAGTCACCAAGGCAGTGCATAGGGGGTTGAAAAAGCAATCGGCCCTGCATCGCGACCTTCCCAAGATACTCGCTCGCATGACCGAGCCGCCGATGCCATAAGGTGGGAGTTTTGATGTCGGATTGATTCCTTTCGAGGTTCTGTTCAAATTGCTTGAAATGCTTAAGGGCTATCCCGAACACCTTGCGCGGCTGCAAGAGGTTCTGAATGAGTTTGCCGAGCCTCAATCACGCGTTCAGCCGTTCGATGAAGCCATATGGGCGCTTCGAGATACCCTCCAAGCCTTCATGCGATAGAGCGAGTGCGAAGGATAAACTGATGTTCTTGGCTTGCCCCAGCAATAGAGGTGTGTCATTCAGTCTCACGGACAAACTTGAATCGAGAAGCGAGCTGGCGACAGCGTGGGCAGTACCACACGGCAATGGTATCCCCTGTATAAGGCAGGCCCTGTGTGATGTATGGCGCTGCATTGGCGTACGGGAAGAGGCGCTGGCGTTCGGCAATGTACGCATCGTCGTATCGGGCAGTGCCGTGGAAAACTTCTATGTGGTCGTGCAGCAGATCTTCTCCGTGCAGCACACAAAATCGGAGTAGCACGTCCAGTTGCGTAAATGCGGGGGCGAATTCTGGGTGTGCCTCGATGAAGCGCTCCCACTCGCGCTCCTGCCAGTACAGCAGGCGCGGAACGGCGCCCCTGCGGACGAACTTCGTAAAACGTTCCTCGCCAAGAAATCTTTCTAATGCATTGCGGAAAGACTTGGCATCCATGTCTCTTCTCCAAAAGAGCGGCTCGTGGGATGCTCCAAGCATAGAGGCCGATCAGAGCTTTGTGGAAAGTGATGAAAGTTCTGTCGACCGATGCAGCGCGTCTCTTGAGGGGCGGACAGGACGTGCTCGACATTCGATAACGCGCCGTGACTACTATCCTCACGTGCTTCGTCCGCCGACCAAGCCTTACAGGAAAAAGTCGGCGGAGCCGTCGAGCAACTCGACCGCCACGTCGGTAAGCCCTGGGACCAACAAAGCGAACGCACGACCGCCAGCGCCCTGGCCCTGGCGGTGGAGAAAAAGTTCGACCCCAAGGACGACATTCGCCCTGTCGACCCGGGTGGTAGATCGCTACCGCCAAGTGGAGACGGCGCGGTTGGCGCAGAGCAAGCAGACGCAGCGAGAGCAGCACGAGCAGGCGCGGAATCAGGGTGTTGCGGGGCAGGGTGCGCCTAGGATGATGGCGTGATATTGATATTGCACGCTGGTATCCCTTGGATGGCGAAGCCATTTCCTGCCTTCGGACTACGACGCAGGTGCCAAAGGCGAACTAATGCTGCTACCGGTTGGAGAGTGGCGTGGTGCAAACACCAGCAACACGTCGGAGCTTCGATGGCGATGATGCGGTTCAAATATGGAAGTGGGCAACTCTAGCGTCCAACTAGATGAGATAGCCCATCAGTACGGCGTTGGATTTGGCCGGAAATTGTCTCGATTTTCGTTAGCGGGCTGCTAAGTCTTTGCGAGCGCAGCTCTTTTCTATTGCCTCGTGATGGCTTTGTTGATTAGTATTGGGGCGGGGCCCCTAGAGCATGTTGTTAGCTGATGTATTCGTCGGCAATCAATGGACTTGTGGTAACAAGAGCGTCGCTACTGTTATCCCACAATATTCATAAAGTTACTCTAAATTTACTCTATTCTAATGTTCGCATTAGAACGCGATAGGTTGATGCTCGATGGGGCCCCATTCCTACTCACCCGGCGCTTTAGCATTTCTTAACCTTAAGACGCGGGCTGATCTTGCTGGCTGGCTCGGGCTGACAGATCGAAAGCTGTGCTATCTGCTTTATGCGCTTGATGCGAGCAAAAAGTATACATCCTTTCAAATAGCGAAGAAGAAGGGTGGTGTCAGAACCATTGATGCACCTCACCCGGCTCTTAAGTATATCCAGCGTAAACTCATGCATGTGTTGGTTGAGCTGGCGCCGCCAACAGGTATAGCCAAAGGTTATGTGGCGGGTGTAAGCACAATTGATCATGCTTGGCTGCATAGGCGGCAACGCCATATTATTCTCGCCGATCTCGATAGCTTCTTTCCCTCGATTACTTTTCAAAGGGTGCGTGGAGCACTTCTGGCGAAGCCGTTGTCTTTGACTGCAAAGGTCGCAACCTGTATCGCGCAACTATGTTGCAAGGACGGGGCCTTGCCACAGGGCGCTCCTACTTCTCCAGTTTTTTCCAATCTTATATGTCGATCGCTTGATCACAAACTGCTCGCTCTTGCCAAAGCACATCGCTGTAAAGTGTCGAGATACGCGGACGATATATGCTTCTCGACCGATCTAAAAGTAATTCCAACGACAATAGCGAGTTGGGTTGGTGACCGCTATCTGGCTGGTCCTTCGCTTATATCGGCAGTGAGTTCCTCAGGTTTTTCGCTTAATCCGTCGAAGTTTAAGGTTCGATCTAAAGAGTCTCAGCAACTAGTCACCGGTCTTGTTGTTAATGATGGCGTATCTCTCCCGCGGCATTGGAGGCGTCAACTCAGAGTGATTCTTCATTTGAGCAGCAAGCGCGGGCTAGTAAGGGCTAAGGAAATTACGGACGGCTGGGCCAGGCCGGCAGCATCTCGGTGCGAGGCCGACTCGTTGGAGCATTTTATTCGTGGTAAGACATATTTTGCACAGTATGTAGATTTTCGTTGCCGGCGAAAATTTTCGGAATCAATATATCGAAATTATAGCGGCATGCGGAAATTGATGCCCCGTCCGTTGAGCGGTGCATCTTTTCGGGTGATGGCGGAAGGGAAAACCGATTTACTTCATTTAGAAGTGGCTCTTAAGTGGTTTCAGTCGAATGGGGAATTTACTGATTTTCGGCCGCGTTTCGTAAATTTTCACGGCGAAACAGGCGATGTGGAATTGATGAAGACTCTCGAGCGAATTGCGAAATCAGATATCCCGGAGTTGACTATAGGAATATTCGATTGCGATAACAGTAAGTTTATGTTGAAGAATGGTTTGTCGCCAGCTACACATCAGTCGCTCGGAGGGAAAGTCTATGCGATGTGCTTGGGGGCTCCGTTAGCACTCACGAAATCTACTTTTTGTATTGAACTTCTGTACCCTAGATCGCAATTACTCACGATGACTTCTGGTGGTAGAAGAATATTTCTGCCTGATGAGTTTGATTTAAATTCCGGGCTCACGCCCGATGGTTTGTACAAGAACAAATTCCCTAAAGCAACGGCCCCAATAGTTTCTGATCATGTGGAGAGGGTGGTCGATGGTTTCTCTGCGTTGCTTTCCAAGGCGGATTTTGCGGACATGGTGCACCAAGCTGTCCATCCGTTCGATGCAATGGATTTTAGCGGGTTCAGGGCAACCTTCGATGCCGTTAGGAGGGTGGTGGATGAGGTTTATAGTTAGATATTTAGTTGCTCAGAAGATGTTTTGGGTTATGAAGAAAATGGGTGGCAACGTTTGATCTAAATGGATAGGCTATGGCTTAACTAGAACTTCAGGTCGCTCGGTCAGAGTTCGCAATCGCAAGCCGCACTGTCATCGTCGCAGGCGCAGTTGGCCTCTTAGGCAGAGAAATTCTGGCCGAGCTGCCGGTCTTCAACAGCCGCATAGAACGCGAGCTGGAGGACGCCTTTGGCGACGATGCCGTCGAGAGCATAGTTTTAGCCCGCCCATCGTTGTTGCTCGGAGACCGCGAGGTTTTAGAGCAACCGATAAGGCAAGGCGAAGAGCTGGGGTCCGCGCTCGGCAAGGTAATCGGGTTCCTTACTCCGGTGAACTATAAGCCCGTCGATGCGGTGGTGGTCGCATCGGCTCTGCTCTCCCTGGTCCCGTCGGCCAAAGGCAGAGCCGTCCTGCTGTCCGGTGCAATGCGGCGCGAGGCGTTTCCGCAATGTTGAATTCGCGATTCAGCATCAGGAAACGCTGCAAGTTCATTGGTCGGAAAGTGAATCTGTTTTTTTCTAATTTCGTGCATGTCATTTGGGTTGCGCCGGATATTCTAATTTTGAATATCGCAGATACACTCTTAGTGTTCACCTATCGAAAGAAAGGTGCGCCAATATGCAACGTGCAAACCCCGTCGGCTATCCCACCTCCTGCAGCTACTCGCTGCCGACAACTGCCCTACAGGCACTCACCCAAACTCGCGACCAATTGCGGCTACTGGCCCAGCTCGCCGAGCCGCACGGAGAGGGCGGCCCCGATGTGGTCTATCTCTCAGCACAGGCGCTAGCCCAGTGCTTCGATCGCTTGGCCGACGACTTGGATCGGATAGCCGAGGCTGTCAGCCCATCCGGGTTGTAGCGCGTTCTGTCCTGACTGAGTGCAGTAGTCCGTCGCTCTGGACGACCAAGCCGAGAGCTGAGCAGAATCCCAGTTCGCTCGATGGGAGTTCATCATGGCAAGCCGCATCGTCATCGTCGCAGGCGCAACCGGCCTCGTGGGCAAAGAACTTCTGGCTGGGCTGCTGGCGGACCCAAGTGTCGCCGCGGTGCACAGCCTCGGTCGCAGAATGCCGGCCGAGCAGCATCCCAAGCTGACGGCGCATGTCGTCGACTTCGCTGCGCTGCCTGATCTGCCACGCGCGGACGAGGTGTATCTGGCGTTGGGCACGACGATCAAGGTCGCTGGCAGCCAGGCGGCGTTTCGTGCCGTCGACTACGACGCCAATCTGGCGGTGGCGACGGCGGCTTTGGCCGCGGGCGCCAAGCGGGTCGGCTTGGTCAGCGCGATGGGCGCCGATGCCAAGTCGAAGGTTTTCTACAGCCGGGTAAAAGGCGAGCTGGAGGATGCCTTGGCGGCGATGCCGTTCGAGGGCATGGTCTTCGCCCGGCCATCGCTGCTGGTCGGCGACCGCGAGGTGCTCGGGCAACCGACCCGGCAGGGCGAGGTGCTGGGGTCCGCACTTAGCAAGGTGGTGGGGTTCCTGATCCCCGCGAACTACAAACCCATCGACGCGTCGGCGGTTGCCTCGGCTCTGCTGTCCGCGGTGCCTTCGGCCCAAGGTCGGACGGTGCTGCTGTCTGGTGCGATGCGGCGCTAGGTACTCCGTGGTCGTCAGTTCGTTGCGGTCAACGTGAAAATCCGGTGCGAGCCGGCTCCGCGGCTAACGCGGCTGTGAGCTGTTGAGCCTCGGATTGCTGCTCGCTCTGGCGCTGATTCACCGTTTCCAGTTGATGGAACGATGCCTCGACGGGCTTCGCCGTGGCTTGGTCCGTCTTCATATGCGCCCGCAGATGGGCGGGGTCGTTCAGTTCGCCCTGTACGACGAAGACGTTTTCGCCCGGACGCACACCCGGTGCAGCTTGACTCAGGACGACATGGTCGATGCGCTGCAGGCCATTTTCCTTGGCCAGCACCAATAGGCTTGCGGCCAGCCGCTCGCTGCCCGCATCCGAAGTTTTTCCTATGGCACGGTCCAAGGCCGCCACACTGTCGATGGCTTGCTGGTACAGGCGGTGATCCGGGTGGGTCGGGTCTTGCGCTGTAGCGGGCCCATGCAGGTGTTTCGACTCTTCCTGCCTTTTCGCGGAATGCTGGATCTCGATGATCTGCTTTTGCGGACCGCTGATGTCGGTCAGATAGAAGGGGCCATCGCGCATCGGCCCTAGGTCGAATGTGTGGCCTTGCAGCTTTTGCGGGTCGATACCCAGCGATTTCAGATCGAGTTCCGCGCCGGTCGGCGAGCGGTCGGGGTCGAGCCTGCGTGCTTCGAACTCTTTCTGTGCGATTATCGAGATTGCGTAGGCCGCTGAGTCGTACCGGTACTCGCCCTTTGTGCGAACGATATCGTAGAAACAGCTGGCCACGGCTTCGATATTCTGAGCATCAACTGGGATTGATCCGGTGCTGGTATCGAAATGTATGCGCGGATCCAACCTCGTGGGTGTCCTCGTCACGCACGAGACAAGGTCTTGCGCGCGGTCCGCAAAAGATTCGCGCGTGATCGGCTGCCCCGCGTTACGCATCCGGTCGGCTAACGTATTCAAGCCGTTCAGTTCGGCCAAGGCTTCTTGCTTGCGATCGTTCTGGATATGGCTTGCGACGATAGCGGTGTAGTCGCGCTTTGCAGTGTTGCTTTGAGCCAGTTCTTGGACCCGTTCGGTGAAGCGGGCCCCGGCAGAGAAGGCATCTGCTCGTTGCATCGCATGAGAAACTTCGTGGCCGATGACGGCCGTGAGGCGATCCAAGGTCGCGCGTGTAGGTTGGCGATCCAACACACGGGGGTTGAGATTCAGTGTCCGATGGGTTGAGTCGTAGCTTCCATCCGCCGAAGCGCCTTCGTCGAGCTTTCGCAGGCGCATTACATCACCCGAGTCAATGACTTGAGTGAGCTCCCGGTTCAACTTGGGAGAGCCGGCGATCGCCTTTGCGATTAGCTCAAGTTGCTGCTTCGAGGCGCCGTTTCTGCCGAATTCGTGGAACGGTGAGTCGTGCCGGTCCATGGCTGTATTCAATCCTTAATGATCATCTCAATCGTGATGGAGTGAATGCATCTAGATTCCTCGGATGTCGCGTGGTAGGTGTAATCCACTAGCAGCGATTGTTGATCCTTCCAGTACTGCCATGCTTGCGGCTTGTTGTCAGGACCTGGGAACTCACCGTCCTGATAGCCCGTCGCCTTCAGTTTGTCGTGCAGGGCTGTCAAGGCGAATATGCATGAGCGGCGCCGGTGCGGATCGTATTGCTTTTCATCCGGTAGGCGGATCACTACTCGCTTGTCGTCGGGAGCGTACTGGTTGAAGCCGAAGGAGTAGGGTGAGCCAGACTCAAGATATCCCTGTGCGTCCCAGGTGCCGTCGACTTCGGTGGCAACTAACTGGAGTTGTGTTAGCGCTTCGACTCGCGCCTTGCTCAGATCGTCTGGGGCTTGAATGCCCTGGATGAGGGCGAGCAATTTTTCTTCGAACTCTTTCTTGCTCAGCTTTGGCGCTGAGGCCGGCGCATTGGGTGTGTCTTTCACAGGCTGAGCCTTGGGGCTGGAAAGCGAGGCCGGTTGATCGGATCGATCGGGCTGCGGTGTGGTGGCCGAGACCTCCGCTGGGGAGCCGCAGGCGACGAGGCCCAAGCACAAGATCGCGCAGCCGAGTGTGCGTGTGTCGAACTGGACTTTGGGAATGAGTCGGGCCATGGATTGGGTCCGCAAAGATGCCGCTAGGGTCATGGAACTGGCGTCGGGTTGCAAGAGCAACTGGGAGTTGCGCATTTGCTGTGGCCTATCGGATCAGTTCACGGCTCAGTCGATCACGACCGAGATGTGATCGATGCACTCGATGCCGCCGCGATCGAGCGGCTCGGTTGGGTAGAGGTCGACATGTACCACTTGCCCGTTCCTGAAGAAACGCCAGTTCGACGTCTTACCGTGCACTCCGGTCGATTTGTCGCTGCGGAAATTGGCGGCGTCCAGCTTGCTATGCAAATTGTCGAAGGGCAGCGTGCAGTCAGAAGCGCTGTTGCCGTCGCTTTGCTTTTTGGGGATAGCCGCAATCTCAAGCCTCACGTCGTGGGCCGCGAATCGCTCGATGCCGATGGCGAATCGCCAGCCATCGACAGTCGTCCCCTTGACGTAAGACGCGTCGCGGTTGTCCAGGCGATGCAGACTCAATCCGGTCAGCCCTTCGATGTGTGGCTCTGTGAGGTCTGCTTTGGTGCGGACCCCGTCGATCAAGCTGAAGATGATCGACTCCACTTGCTGAGCCGGGAGCTCAGGCGGGAGAGGGGAGACCTGCTTGGGGAGCACGGGAGCCGGATGCTCGTTCTGTGCGGCCGGATTCGGTGCGGCAGCGGGCGGTGCCTTGGTGGAGGGTGCAGAAGACGGCGAGGTCGATATGCCAGTAGACGGGCTGCAGGCGACAAGGAGCATGCATACGATCGCGCAAAGCCATGCACTCGGCGGCTTGAACGTCGCGGCGATGTGTCGAGGCATGGTCGTATCCCGGTAGATGCGCTAAGCCTTGTCGATATGTCGCCAAGTTTCAACGGCAACACCCGGTTGCGCTTTTTCGGGTTGAAGTGTGTTCTTGGATGCGAAACCGCACATAACCGGAGTCCAGTCGTTGAATACGAGCAACGCAGCTTCATCGCCGCGTTCGCGAAAGTCCGGGGCCAGGCGGAAGCGTTGAGGTATCTCACGGCCGCTGGCTGTGCAGTACATGCGCTGACGATCGTTGCTGCGTTGCAAAACGTGGGCTCGCCCGGAGCAGTTAGACAGAGCGGCCGGACCATCCGTGACGCCGAAATGGGTCGGTAATTCGACCGCTGGTCACCTGAACAGGGCCGAGTGAGCACTCCGCGTCTCATCTCTGTCCGACGCCGCGCGGCGCTCGCGTTGTCCCCCATGCCAGCGCCGTGCTCGGACTGCCCCCGAGGCCGCGCTGGCATTCCCCTATGACCAGGACCTGTGTCATGACTACCCATTCGACGTTCCGGCGCGGCCCCAAGCGGTGGGCCGCGGTTTCTCTGATCGCGTTGGGTTTGGCTGCGCTCGCTTTCGCGAGCCGGATCTCGGCGCCTTCGCTCGTGGACACGCATCAAGACGCCGCTGCGAGCGGCTCGCCAGGCGCAGCGGGTGCGGCCTTCGCGCCGAATCCGCTGGCTGCGGCGGCCATGCTGGTTAACGGCGGCGCTTCGCCCGATGGTATGTGGCAAACATTGCCGGCGGTGCAACTGCCCGAGCGCTTTCCCGCGCCGACGGGCTATGTGCCGCTGACTCTCGACGCGATGATGCTCGAAGCGCGCCTGCGCGACGCGCCGCGCGAAACCTTCGGGCCGATTCCGCCGCAGACGCAGATCTATCTGCCGCGCGCCAGTGGTGGTTTCGTGCAGATTGCGCTGGCGCAAAGCCAGTTGCTGGGGCCGAACCTGGCGGGTCAGTTCCCGCAGATCAAGACCTACGTGTTCGAGGATGAGCGCGAAGGCTTCACCGGCTTTATCACCGTCGGCACGCGCGGTGTATTCATCTCGGGCCAGACCGACGACGGCATCCTGCGTGTCGAGCCGGTCGAAACCGCGAACGGCCGCGTCTACCTGAGTTATCGCGACCAGGACCGCACCGACGGCGCCAACGATTTCCACCTGGGCGACGACGATCACCATCACGAGCCGCCGGTGCCGCGCTTCTCGGCTGCGCTGGTGTCGCAGATCAAGGCGAATGAGAAGGTCGATGCGGGCACGCAGTTGCGGATCTATCGGCTGGCGGCGTCGACCACCGGCGAGTTCTACCAAGCCCGCGATGCGGGCGGTGGTCTGGCCGATGTATGGTCGTCGATCGTCGCCGATCTGGCCGGTGCCAATGCGGTGTTGGAACCCGAGGTCAGCGTGCGCCTGGTGATTGCCGATGCCAGCGACGATGTGATCTATAGCGATCCGGACACCGACCCGTTCGACAACACCCAAAGCCCCTGCACCTTGCGCGACGCCAATCGCGACAACAACAAGGTGGTGTTGGACGATGCGGACTACGACCTGGGCTTCCTGTTCGCCACGCGCGCGGGCAACGGCGCCAGCGGTTGCGCCTGGTACGTCGTCTGCCAGACCACCAACGACACCTTGCACAAGGGGCGCGGGGCGGGGCAGATGGGCAACAACGGCGCCAACAGCGCCAGCGGCTTGCTCGCGCACGAGGTCGGCCATCAGCTCGGCGCGCGCCACACCTTCACCGGTGCTGGCGGCAGCTGCACCTTGAACGAGTTCCTCGCCGGCGACAGCGAAAGCGGTTACGAGCCGGGCAGCGGCACCACCCGCATGTCGTACAACGGCAACTGCGATTCGGACGATGTCGATACCTCGGTGATCGGTGCCGGCTCGTACTTCCACTCGCGCAGTTTCGACGAAATCGTCACCAACGTATTCGTCGGCGTTGGTTCCACCTGCGGCACCTTGGTCAACACCGGCAACTCGGCGCCCAACGTGAATGCAGGCGGGGACTACACGATTCCGCGGCAGACCCCGTTCGAACTCAGCGGCTCGGCGACGGATGCCGATGCCTTGACCTACAACTGGGAGCAGTACGACCGCGCGGTGACCCAGCGGCCCATCAACACCGACCCCGGCGACGGCCCGTTGGTCCGTTCCCTGCCGCCGGGTGCGTCCAGCTCGCGCATCATCCCGAACCTGCAGGACCTGCTCGACGGCGTGACCCGCGCCGGCGAAATCCTGCCGCAGGTCGATCGCGAAATGAACTTCCGCCTGATCGCGCGCGACAACCGCATGGGCGGCGGTGGCGTGGCCTACGACGGCATGCACATCCAGGTGGTGGGCGATCCGTTCTTCATCACTTCGCCCAACAGCGGCACCCTGGGCGCCGGTTGCACCGTGCCCCTGACCTGGGAGGTGGGCGGCGGCTCGATCGCACCGCAGGTCAGCGCCTTGTTCTCCAGCGACGGCGGGCAGAACTTCGCCACGACCCTGATCGGTTCCACCGCCAACGACGGTGCGAGCTCGTTCGTGGTGCCTTGCGCATCGGGTTCGGGCAACCGCATCAAGCTGCAGTCGGTCGGCAACATCTTCTTCGACATCAACGACCAGGACCTGGGCGTCAGCAACACCGCGCCGAGCGTCGCGGTCAACACGGCGGGCGGCGCGGTGGACGACCAATGCCAGTTCACCGTGCAGTTCACCGCCCAGGCCACCGATACCTGCGGTGTGCTGGCCGGCGATGTCGATGTCGACCTGATCAAGGGTGCGAACAACTTCACCCTGGGCACGCCGACGATCAACATCCAGCAGATCACGTCTACGCAGGTCGGCGTCAGCGGCAGCGTGGTGGTATCCGATCTGACCGGCTCGCCCGCGCAGCTCACCGTCAGCGTGACCGCGCAGGACGGTTGTGGCCTGTCGACCAACGACACCGCGTTGGCGCAGATCGTCGACGACAGCCCGCCGACGATCGACGTCAGCCTCGATCCCAACCAGCTGTGGCCGCCGAACCACAAGATGGTGCCGATTTGGGCCACCGTGGTCGCCACCGATAACTGCCCGGGCGTGAGCTACGTCCTGACCAGCGTGACCAGCGACGAGCCCGACAACGGCGATGCCGACGGCAACACCGTCAACGACATCCAGAACGCCGCCATCGGCACCCCCGACCTGCAGTTCGACCTGCGCAGCGAGCGTGCCGGCAACGGCGACGGCCGCGTATACACCGCGACCTACACCGCCCAGGACGGTTCGGGCAACGATGTGGGCGACTCGGACACGGTGCTGGTGCCGAAGAGCAAATAGCGCGGTTTGCGCGACAAAAAACGCCGCCCTCGGGCGGCGTTTTTTGTGGAGTCTGCCGCAGACACGCGGCGACGCCGCGGTCTGCGGCGCATGCCAGGGTAGGAGCGGCGTCCTACTGGATTTCCTTCGGTCACGAGCCGCGACCGCGATGCTGCCATCTCGCGTTGAATCTCCCTGCAACCGAGGCCACGCGGGATGCCTGTGTGGTTCGGCGCTAGATCGTCGCTCCGCGGTCGCGGCTCGCGCCGCTCCTACCCTTTGGGTTGCAGGTTGGGGCGGAGCCAGGTGGGGTTGCATGGTCGCGACTTACGTCGCTCCTACAAGGAGGGGGAGGGGACGTAGGCCGACAAGGAAAGGCGCGCTTTCGATGGATGTTGTCCCTGTAGGAGCGACGTGAGTCGCGACTGCGAAGTTGTGGTCTCGCGCCGAATCCCCAAGCAACCGAGGTTGCAAAGGGTAGGAGCGGCGTCCTACTGGATTTCCTTCGGTCACGAGCCGCGACCGCGAAGTCTCCATCTCGCGTTGAATCTCCCTGCAACCGAGGCCACGCGGGATGCCTGTGTGGTTCGGCGCGAGATCGTCACTCCGCGGTCGCGGCTCGCGCCGCTCCTACCCTTGGTCCTCCATCAAACCGGTACGCCCGTCGCGTTTCGCTCGCTCGGCTCCCAACATCCTGCGTCACTTTTGACAGTACCGGCTTCTCATCGGTGCCGCGAACGCTATACCTCGGGCGACAGGCGCCTGCCTGTCGACAACCAAAGGAGCGTTTCCTCATGGATTTTGGATACCGTCATTCCGCACGTCTCGCCCCGACCGCGCTGGCCGTCGGCTTGCTGTTCTCGCTGGGCCTCAATGCGCAGCCAACCGGCGGCGACCCCATCGCGGTGTCGTATGCGCAGCAGTTCAAGGTGCCGCTGGCCGAAGCCAAGCGCCGTACGGCGCAGGTGCCGGAGATCGCGCAGTTGGAGCAGCGGCTGCAGCGCGAGTTGCCGGATACGTTCGCCGGGTTGTATATCGAGCACCAGCCGACATACCGGGTGGTGGTGCGCTTCACCAAGACGCCGAAGGCGCTGCTGTCGCGCTACACCAAGGACCCGCTGTTCGTGGCGCAACTGGCGCCGCGCCCGCTGGAGTTGCTGCGCGGGGCGCAGGAGGAACTGGCGGCCCAGTTGAGCCAGTCGGGTGTCGCGTTCGAGTCGGGGCTGGACCTCAAGACTTCGCAGGTCAATTTGTTCGTGCTCGACACCGCGACCGCCTCCAAGCGCCTGTCCGGGCTGATGGCGGTGGCCGACTACATCAAGCTGCAGAAGGTGCCGGCGCTGATGTCGCCCACGGCGATCGTCGGCGGCAGTCGGGTCGATGGGGCGACACTGCGCTGCACGACCGGCTTCAACGTGGTCAACGCGACACGCGAACTCGGGGTGATCACGGCCGGGCATTGCGAGAATGCGCTGACTTACATCGGCAGCCCGAACGTGACCCTGGCGTTCAAGAGCGAGCAGAACAGCGGTTCGCTGGACTTGCAGTGGAACAAGCAGTCCGGCGGCACGCCGCAGGTGCAAAGCAACCAGATCAAGCTGGTCGGCGGGCCGCAGGCGACGATGGAGATCACCAGCGTGACGACCTCGGCCAACCTGCCGATAGGGGCGATGGCGTGCAAGAACGGCATCACCACCAACTACACCTGCGGCCAGGTCGCCGACAAGAACGCGCAGGCGATGTACAACGGAGCGGTCGGCACCTTCATCCGCGTGCACAACGCCAGCAATCAGGTGATGAACGACGTCGGAGACAGCGGTGGGCCGGTGTTCGGCACCAACACCGCCTACGGCATCGTCCACGGACGCGGCGGCCCGGGCACGCCGACCCATAACGACCTGTACTTCGTGCCGGTGGACCATTTCTCCGCGCTCGGCGTGTCGGTGTTGAAGGAAGCCTTCAGCCTGGACCGCATCCCGAACGTGTCGGGGCCGCACAACGTCGCCTTTCAGGCGCAGGTGTTCTACAAGGGCGTGCCGAAGTTCACGGTGCAGCGCAAGACCAAGATCATCAGCTGTCCTTCCGGCTGGACCTGCAACGACTACAACGGCAGTTACACCAGCAATACCGCCTCGCCGTTGACCTTCAATTTCAAGTGCACGACCACCGGGACGATGCCGACCGCCACCTTCGCCTGGCGCACGACCCTGGTCGGCGCGGATGGGGCGACGACCAATGCGATCGACCACACCAGCACCTGCACGGCCCCGACCGCGGCTAGCGGAGCGGCGGCGCGTGGCGACGGCAGTCCGCCGACGATCACGATCGAGCCTTGATCGGCGGCTGAGTGAACGACGGCCGGGTGTCCGGCCGTCGTTTGCGAATCCGTTTGGCTCGGCCATCTCGCGCCGAATTCTCATGCAACCGAGTTTGCAAAGGGTAGGAGCGGCGCGAGCCGCGACCGCGAGGTATCCAACTGGCGCCGGATTCCCGTGTAACCGAGACCGCGCCGGATACCTGTGTGGTTCGACGCGAGACCGCAACTCCGCGGTCGCGGCGCGCGCCGCTCCTACCCCTTGGGGTTGCAGGTGAGTGCGTCCCACAAAAAAACGCCCCGGAAACCTCCGGGGCGTTCGACCCATAGTCGCAACCGCGATGGATTACGGGCTGGTGCGCAGGGTCAGCGTGTAGGCCTTGAGGATGGAATTGAGCGGGGTGAAGTAGCTGTTGCCGCCGCCGTTGTCGCCCGCGGCGCCTCGGCAGTCGCCGCTGCCACCCGACAGCACGCCCTGGCCTTGGCCTTCGGCGGTGATGAACGAGCCGCCGGAATCGCCGCCTTCGGCGCAGGCGGTGGTGCGGGTCAGGCCGGTGACGGTGCCGTCCGGGTTGCCGTAGTCGTCGGTGTAGGACACGGTGACGTTCTTGCTGCGGATGGCGCCGCAGTGCCAGCCGGTGGTGCGGCCGGAACGGCAGACGGCGGTGCCGACGGCGGCTTCGGTGCTGCCGCGCACGGCGACGTCGCCGTTGCCATAGCCGTGGACGCTGGCCGACAGCACGTGGGTGTTGTCGACCCGGACCCAGCCGCGGTCGGGGCCGCGCGCGTTGTCGCTCGGCATGACGGACGCCGCGAACGTGCCCACGCGCACGCCCGGTTCCCACTTGGCGACTTCGTGATAGACGATGTCGCCGACGTTGCCGCAATGGCCGGCGGTGGCATAGCCCGCGCTATTGCCCTTGGTGACCGAGAAGCCGATCGAGCAAGCCGAAATACGGTTGTCGCCGACTTCGCGCAGCACGCCGCGGCCGCCCTGGATGGCGATGCGGCGCTGCGGTGCGTCTTTCAGGGTTTCGAAACGCACCACGCTCGCATCGAGGCCGCTGCGGGCGACGAAGTCGACGCCGGTGTCTTCCGCGCCCGGGGCGACGCCCACAGTGACGGTGTTGCTGGGCAGGTCGACCGACCAGCTGTACACGCCCTTCGGCGCCTTGGCGCTGCGGTTGAGCAGGCCATCGAGTTGCGCCTTGGCGGCATTGAGCGCGGCGAGGCTGTGACGGGCGCGACGGGTTTCGACGCCGGCTGCGGCCTGAGTGCTCTTGATCGCGGTGCTGGCGGCGACCACGCCGAACGAACCGTCGGCCTTGCGCTCGAGCCAGGCGCCGGCGAAGTTGCGGCCGAGTTGCTTGGCCAGGGTTTTTTCCTGCTGCGCGGCAAGGCGTTCGGCCTTGAGGTATTGGATCAGCTGCGGGCCGGACAAACGCAGGTCGCGCTGCATGGCGGTCTTCAGCGCGGGAGCGAGATCGTCGGCGGCGACGGCCGCACCGGATACGAACATGGCCGCGGCGGCAGCGACGATCGAAATATTGAATTTACGCATTCCAGAAACTCCATGGACGAGTGGGGGTAATCAGATTCGCGGCCGTTGAAGCGCGGCGTTGTCATGCGTGAGGTTGCATCGCATGCGGCGCTTCATCGGGCCGCATCGATTAGAACGCGACGCGATCTGTTTGCCCTACGCGCGAAATGAGACGTCCTTGTTGGTTCCGGAAGCGAGTTTTTTAAAAGCAGGAAAACATCTTGGAAATAGCGGTTTGCGCACGCTTTGTTGTGACAGTGGATTTCTTTCGCTTGATGCGGAAACGTTGCTCGGAGCTTTCGCGGTCGTCGACGATCCGTTGTCACACATGCGCGCATCGATCGGTTGCGATGAGGCGCGCCATCGATGTATCGATCGCACGTCGTCATTGAAGTAATGGCGCGGTTGCGGCGCACGCCGGTGAAGCGACAGCCGCCGATTACGCCGGGCAAAAAAAAGCGCCCCGGAAACCCGGGGCGCTCGGACACCTGTCGCAACCGCGATCGATTACGGCGTGGTCTTCAAGGTCAAGGCATAGGTGCTGAGGATCGAGTTGATCGGGGTGAAGTAGCTGTTGCCGCCGCCGGTGCGGCCCTGGCGGCCCTTGCAGCTGCCGCTGCCGCCCGACAGCACGCCCTGCGCTTGGCCGGCGCCGGTGATGTACGAACCGCCCGAGTCGCCGCCTTCGGCGCAGGCGGTGGTCTGGGTCAGGCCGGTCACGGTGCCGTCCGGGTTGCCGGCGTCGTCGACGTAGGACACGGTCATGTTCTTGCTGCGGATGGCGCCGCAACGCCAGCCGCTGGTGCGGCCGGAACGGCACAGCGCAGCGCCGACCGCGGCTTCGGTGCTGCCGGCGACGTTGACGTCGCCGCTGCCGTAGCCGTAGACGCTGGCCGACAGGGTGTGGGTGTTGTCGACCTGCACCCAACCGCGGTCGGGGCCGCTCTGGTTTCCGTCCGGCATCGACGAGGCGGCGAACGAACCCAGGCGCACGCCCGGCGTCCACTGCGAGACTTCGTGATACACGACTTCGCCGGTGTCGCCGCAATGGCCGGCGGTGGCGAAGCCCAGGGTGGTGCCCTTGGTCACCGGGAAGCCGACCGAGCAGGCATAGACGTAGCCGTCGCCCGGGTCGCGCAGATAACCGCGGCCGCCCTGGATGGCGATACGGCGCTGCGGCGCTTCGCTCAGGGTTTCGAAACGCACGGTGCTCGCATCCAGGCCGCTGCGCGCGACGAAGTCGACGCCGGCTTCTTCCGCGCCCGGGGCCACGCCGACGGTCACGCTGTTGCTCGGCAGGTCCACCGCCCAGCTGTACACGCCCTTCGGTGCCTTGCCGTTGCGCGCGAGCTGGCTGTCGAGTTGTCCCTTCGCTGCATTGAGCGCGGCCAGGCTATGACGCGCCTGGCGGGTTTCCACGCCGGCCGCGGCCTTGGCGGCCTTGATCGAGGTGCTGGCGGCGACCACGCCGAACGAGCCGTCGGCCTTGCGTTCGAGCCAGGCGCCGGCGAAGTTGCGGCCGAGCTGCTTTTCCAGAGTCTTTTCTTGTTGTGCGGCGAGGCGTTCGGTCTTCAGGTACTGAGCGAGCTGCGTGCCCGACAATCCCAGGTCGCGCTGCATGGCCGACTTCAACGCGGGGGCGAGGTCGTCGGCGGCGAGGGCCGCGCCGGATACGGTCATGGCTACGGTGGCAGCGAGAACCGACATACTGAACTTGCGCATATCCAAAAACTCCTAAGACAGAGAGGGATGCGGACAACAGTGGCGGCGGGGCCGGGGCAGGTCGCTGGGGGTGGCAGGCACGAAGCGCTCAGCCGGGCCGCATTGACTAGAACGGGGCCCCGGCGTGGCACCCCTACCTCGAAACTGAGACGAATTACCTGGTTTCAGCGTGGTCAAGGCCGTTTCCGATTATGAAAATCGTGAACGAAGGGGCGGGGCGATGACCGTCTTATGCAAGCGCCAAGCGCCGGTAGGGAACCGGCTGTCGAGGGGCGGAGCAGGGGGCGCTGGTGCGGTCATCGCACGGGGATGTTTCCGCTGTGATCGGAAGCCGCGCGGTCGCGGCTTGCGCCGCTCCTACCCCTTGAAGCTGGGCTTCTTGTAGGAGCGACGCGAGTCGCGACCCACGCTGCGGGGCAGGGTTCGTCGCAGTGGCATGGTCGCGGTCGCGGCTTACGCCGCTCCTGCAAAGGCCGACGATCCAAGGGGTAGGAGCGACGCGAGTTGCGACCGCACAGGCGAAAGATCCGTCGTAGTTTCGGTTTCGCGGTCGCGGCTTGCGCCGCTCCTACCCCTTGAAGCCAGGCTTCCTGTAGGCGCGACGTGAGTCGCGACCCACGCTGCGAGGCAGGGTTCGTCGCAGTGGCATGGTCGTGGTCGCGGCTTACGCCGCTCCTGCAAAGGCCGACGATCCAAAGGGTAGGAGCGACGCGAGTCGCGACCGCGCAGGCGAAAGATCCGTCGTAATTTCGGTTTCACGGTCGCGGCTTGCGCCGCTCCTGCCCCTTAGAGCCGGGCTTCCTGTAGGAGCGACGTGAGTCGCGACCCACGCTGCGGGGCAGGGTTCGTCGCAGTGGCCTTGTCGCGGTCGCGGCTTACGCCGCTCCTACAAAGGCCGACGATCCAAGGGGTAGGAGCGACGCGAGTCGCGACCGCGCAGGCGAAAGATCCGTCGTAGTTTCGGTTTCGCGGTCGCGGCTCGCGCCGCTCCTACAAAGGCCGACGATCCAAGGGGTAGGAGCGACGCGAGTCGCGACCGCGCAGGCGAAAGATCCGTCGTAATTTCGGTTTCGTGGTCGAGGCTTACGCCGCTCCTACAAAGGCCGACGATCCAAGGGGTAGGAGCGACGCGAGTCGCGACCGTGCAGGCGAAAGATCCGTCGTAGTTTCGGTTTCGCGGTCGCGGCTCGCGCCGCTCCTACCCTTGGGGTCGTCACGCGTGGGAGAACGCGAGCGAAGGGCGCGTGGCCCTTCGCTCGCTGAGGCTCAACGCATCGTGACCAGTCGTGCGATCGCTGCGCGCAGGTCCGGCAGCGGGCCGATCTGGCCGCCGCTGCCGGTCTGCGGGGTGCCGGTGGTCATCAGCAGGTCGCGCATCTGCCGCGGGGTGAGGGTGATGCCGCGTTGCTTGGCGATGCCCGACAGCGCGACCACCGCCGCGGCGACGATCGGCGAAGCACTGGAGGTGCCGGAGAAGGTCTTGGTGTAGCGCGCGTTGACGCCGCCGTTGTACAGGCCGCCATAACCGGTGCTGGTGACGCAGCGGCCCCAAGCCTGCACGTTGACGCGGCGGCCGTAGGTCGAGAACGGTTGCTTGGCGCGTTCGGCGACGGTGTCGCTGCACCAGGTGGTCGAGCGCGGGCCGCCAGCACCGACGATGATCGAACCCGAGTCCGGGCGGCTGCGCGGGAACGGCGAGCCGAAGCAACCGGTATTGTCGAGATTCATGTTGCCGTTGCCGCCGGCCTGCACCACGTGCACGCCTTTGTTGGTGGCAACGACGATGGCGTCGTACACCGAGGGCGTCCACTCCACCGGCACGTAGTTGCTGCAACCGCTCGGTCCGGCTGCCTGTTGTTCGAGCAGCATGACGTCGCCGGCGCGCAAGGCGTTGGCCGCGGTCAGGATGGCATTGGCCAGGTCGTAGCCGCGTTGGGTGTTCATCGCATTGGTGTAGTGCGCGCTGGCGCCGCTGACCAGGCCGGTGACGCCGATGCCGTTGTTGTCGGCGACCAGTTCGCCCATCACTGCGGTGCCGTGGTTGTTGTCGTTGAACGGGTCGCTCGGGGTGCCGTTGGCGACCAGCGCACCGGCGAGGCGCAGCTTGGACAGGTCTTCGTGGTTGGTGTTCCAGCTGTATTCGATGTCGAGCACGCGCACGCCGGTGCCGTCGCCGCCGGCCACGGTGCGGGCGTACTGGCTGTCGATGCCGTTCTGCGCCGCGGGCAGTTTGTAGTACTGGTAGTCGTGATACGCAGGCGAGGCCGGCAGCGGCATCGGCAGCGCCGCCGGGTAGGCGATCTCGACGATGCTCATCGCGTTGAGTTCGTCGATCACCCGCTGGATGTCCTGGCCCGGGCGTACCTTCAGGCGGAACCATTGGCTGAGGTCGGGCTGTTCGTTCTGCGCCTGCGGTTGTGCGCTCTTCGACAAGGCCGTGAGCGTGGCTTCGTCGGCGCGGAACAAGGGCTCCATGTTCGCGACCGGGCCGGCGCCGCTGGCCAGGCTTTCCAGTGCCGCCAGGCGCCCGTATTTCGCCGAGGTCGGGCGTCCGCCCTGCAGGCGCACCTGGCTGTCGCGGACGAATTTGACTTCGATGTACTCGCGCGAATCGTAGCGGCCGAGTTGGGTCTTGGCCGGCTTGGGCATGACCGACAGGGATGCGGGCGCGTTCGACGGCGGTGCGGCGAGCGGAGCGACCGTGGGCATCGCCGCGATCGCCAGGCACGGCAGCAGCAAACGCAGCAAGGGAACGGATTTCGTGCGAGCGGGTGAGGACTTGGAGCGCATGAGAAAGAATCCTGAGTGGATGGGAGGAGTCGTCATGCGAAGCGACACGCTGTCCGGGCTTCGCGGCCGGTGCGGAGCGGACCGTCGGGCGATCCGGCGGCGAGGATAGTCAGGCGTTATGTGCCTCGACTTGAGACGGATCACGCTTTCAATGACGCGACGCAGTCGGTTTTTTCCTGTGCGTAAACCGGGATCGAGCACACGGCTTGAGGACGTCGCAATGCGGCCTATGCCCGTCGCGCAGGCCGCGGACATGTCAGGGTGGTGGGTTGGGTTGGGCCCGAGGCGATGTGCGTGGGCGAAACCTTGTGCAGTGCATCGAGACGGCATCGGATGGAGGCGTTCTTGTCTCAGGCGCTGCATCGCGGCCTGGCCGATCGACGCAATGCGAGCGGAGTCCGGTGCGAACAGGACTTCTGGGACGGGTCCGGGCGAGGGCGCTCGCTATAGTGGCGGCACCATTCAGCAGGGATCGTGCCGTGTCCAAGTCCAGCCTCCCGCTCGTCGCTTTGTTGGCCATGTCCACCGCGTCCGCCGGCGCCTTGCACGGCATCCAACCCGACGATATCAACCGTCAGGGCAATGCCTGCACCGATTTCTACGACTACGCCAACGGCGCTTGGCGCAAGCAGAACCCGATCCCGGATTACATGGACCGCTGGAGCCGGCGCTGGCAATCGGGCGAGCTCAACAAGGAGCGCGTGCGCGACATCCTGACCGAGTTGTCGGCGCGCAAGGATTGGCCGAAGGGCAGCGCGGGCCAGTTGGCCGGCGATTTCTATGCGGCCTGCATGGACGAGTCGCGGGTCGATGCGCTCGGCAGCAAGCCGGTGCAGCCGTGGCTCAGCGAGATCGGCGCCATCGGCGATGGTGCCGGCGTGCAACGCATGATCGGCAAGCTGCACGACGCCGGCGTGGGCGTGCCGTTCGTGCTGTTCGCCGGCGAGGACCTGCGCGAGCCGTCGCAGACCATCGCCCATGTCTACGCCGGCGGCCTCGGTTTGCCGGATCGCGATTATTACCTCAAGCCGGAGCCGCGTTTCGTCGAGGCGCGCGCCAAGTACCTGGTGCATGTGGCCAAGATGTTCGAGCTGGCCGGCACCCCGGCCGAGCAGGCGCAACGCGACGCACAGACGGTGTTCGACTTCGAGAAGCGCCTGGCCGAGGCCTCGCTGGACAACGTGCAGTTGCGCAACCCGAAGCTGCAGGACAACCCGACTGCGTTCGCCGACCTGTCCAAGCTCGCGCCGAGTTTCGATTGGGGCCGTTACTTCGATGCGGCCGGCGTGCCGCGCAACGCGGTCAACGTGACCCAGCCGAAGTTCCTGCAGCAGGTCGAAAAGGAGTTGGCGACGACGCCCTTGCCGCAGTGGAAGACCTATCTGCAGTGGCATCTGCTCAACACCGCCGCCGACTCGCTGTCGCAGCCCTTCGTCGAGGAGAACTTCGCCTTCAACGGCAAGTTCCTGACCGGCGCCACCCAGATGAAGCCGCGCTGGAAGCGTTGCGCCGAGCTCACCGACACCCAGCTCGGCGAAGCGCTGGGGCAGAAGTACGTGGAGAAGTACTTCCCGCCGGAAGCCAAGGCGCGCATGCAGGACATGGTCAAGAACATCCTGGCGGCGATGGACGACACCATCGGCGAGCTGGCCTGGATGGACGACGCGACCAAGAAGAAG
This sequence comes from Lysobacter sp. ESA13C, assembly GCF_019970005.1. Classification (NCBI taxonomy): domain Bacteria; kingdom Pseudomonadati; phylum Pseudomonadota; class Gammaproteobacteria; order Lysobacterales; family Lysobacteraceae; genus Lysobacter; species Lysobacter sp. ESA13C. The sequence goes on from NZ_JAHXYK010000004.1 coordinate 42,690, forward strand.
GCGCTGGAAAAGCGCTCGACCTTCGTCGCCAAACTTGGCTACCCGGACAAGTTCAAGGACTACCAGGGCGTCGCGGTGAGCCGCGACTCGGCCTGGGACAACCTCGTCGCCGCTTCGCGCTGGAACGTGACCGATAACCGCAGCCAGATCGGCAAGCCGACCGACCGCAGCCGCTGGGGCATGACCCCGCCGACCTCCAACGCCTACTACAACCCCTTGCAGAACGAGATCGTGTTCCCGGCCGGCATCCTGCAGTCGCCCGCGTTCGACGTGAACGCGACCGACGCGGTCAACTACGGCGCTATCGGCGTGGTGATCGGCCACGAGATCAGCCACGGTTTCGACGACCAGGGCGCGCAGTTCGACGCCAAGGGCCGCTTGTCCAATTGGTGGACGCCCGCCGACGGCAAGCAGTTCGCAGCCAAAGGCCAGTGCGTGGTCGACCAGTTCGAGGGCTATTTCATCGAACCCGGCCAGCATCACAACGGCAAACTGGTGCTGGGCGAATCCATCGGCGACCTGGCCGGCGCCAAGATCGCGTATCGCGCCTATCTGAAGTCGCGCGAAGGCAAGGGCCCGGAGCCGACCCTGGACGGCTTCAGCCCCGAGAAACAGTTCTTCATCGCCTGGGGCCAGTTCCGCGGCGACGAAACCCGCCTGGAAACCCAGCGCACCATGATCCAGGGCGACCCGCACCCCGTCGCCAAGTACCGCGTCAACGGCCCGCTGTCGAACCTGCCGGCGTTCCAGCAGGTGTTCGAGTGCAAGGCGGGCGATGCGATGGTGCGGGCGGAGGAGAAGCGGTGCGAGGTGTGGTGAGGGGGCTGCGCACTTCGCAGGCCCCTGTAGGAGCGGCGTGAGCCGCGACCGCGCTGTTTCGGTCTCGCGGCGTATCGCTCAAGCGAGACCAAGATCAAACGCCAAAAGCTTCCGCCACTAAAGCGGCGGGTTACTTTCTTTTGTCATAAGCAACAAAAGAAAGGTAACCAAAGAAAAATGCTTTTCTTTGAATCAAGGGCCCGCACGAGCGATGCGTGCGCAGGGCTCTACATACGGGACATCCCTGTCCCGATGAAAAACGGCGCGCATCCCTGCGCGCCGTCCTACGGGTCTTCGATTGCCTTCGCTAGTGCCAGGCGACGCACAGCTACGGCAACGCCGCTTCGGGGTAGGAGCGGCGCAAGCCGCGACCGCGGTCGTTCAGCGGCCATCGTCCATCGGAATAGGCGTCCATGTCTCAATCGCGGCGCTATTGCTATTGCTATTGCTATTGCTATTGCCGTGAAAGCTTGGCGCAGTTCCGAACTTGCGATGCAACCGTAGACCCGGAGGGTGGCGCACAGGACATGCGCCGTTTTTCGATAGGACAAGGATGTCCTATCGAAAAATCCCGGCGACAGCATCGCACTCGTGGCCTGTGCCCTTGCAAGGAGAGCCCTTTTCTTTGGTTAGCTTTCTTTTGGGCTTAGCAAAAGAAAGTAACCCGGCCGCGTTAGCGGACGGAAGCTTTAGATCTTGCCCCACAGCTCTGCGGTAAGAAGCGCAGCGATCGCCAACTGCACGGTCGCGGCTTGCGCCGCTCCTACCCCCGCGAAAGCACGTCGATTCGATGCATAGCACCGGCGTTGCTATCTGTGCGCATCCCGCGATTGCGGCTTGTGACCGAAGGAAACCCAGTAGGACGCCGCTCCTACCCCGCGATAGCTCGCGGCTTCGATCGATGACGTCAGCGGTGCGCCTTCTGCGCGTCCCTGGGTCGCGGCTCACGCCGCTCCTACAGGGGCTTTGACCGGTAGCGTCGCGAAGGCGAGGATCCGGAGGCTTCAGCGTCATGCTGCTCCGCGCCTGCCGTCACTCCTGCATCGGCTGCGTCGGATCAAAAGCGAGCAAATCGCCGGGTTGGCAGTCGAGTACGCTGCAGATCGCTTCCAGGGTGGAGAAGCGGATCGCCTTGGCCTTGCCGGTCTTGAGGATCGACAGGTTGGCCAGGGTGATGTCGACGCGCTCGGACAGTTCGGTCAGGGTCATGCGGCGTTCGTGCAGTTTTTCGTCGAGACGGATCACGATGGCCATGGCTTACACCGTGCCTTCGAGGTCGCTGCGCATGCGGGCGCCTTGTTCGAATACGCGGGCGAGCACGAACAGCAGCAGCACCGCCAGCCACGGGGCGAACGAGAAGCCGACGTCGATGTCGATCTTCAGCGCCGGCGCGGCTTTCGAGGCGCCGTAGACGATGGCGCCGATCAGCAGGCGCAGGCCTTCGCCGGCCAGGACCCACCAGGCGATGGCCTGCAGGCGGCGGCTGTTGTCGGCGATGAAGGGATCGCCGTCGCGCACGCTGTCCACGATCGCCAGCAACGCGCGCAGCACGCGATGGGTGAGGTAGGCGGCGAGGATGCCGATCAGCACGACGGCGCGCAGGGCGTTGTACAGATGCTCGTAGGCCAGGCCGAGGGCCTCGAACAACAGCTTCGGGTTGACCCAGGTCGCGATCAGCAGCGCGGCGATGGCGAAGGCGTAGAGGGCGTTGAGGACGATGAGGCCGCGGATCAACGGGCGGGCCAGGGTGAGGGCGTTCGGAGGGCGGGTCATGGGACGGCTGCCTCTGTCATATCGGTAAGCGATATATATAATATCGAAAAACGATATGCAAGTGCCCCCGGAGCAGGCCTGTCGGGCCTCCCTTCGGTCTGGGGGTACGGCATGGCCGGCTAGCCGGGTCAGGGTCAGGTCCCGCGGATAGCTTGTGCAGTCCGTCGCCGGCCTTGCCCCCGCGGCGCCGCCGTTCCGGTTTCAGCCGCTCAATCGTCGTCGCTGTCCTCGCCCTTGGCCAGCACCTTGCGCTGCATCGCGTCGAGATAGGCATCGGCTTCGGCGACGCTGCTGAAGATTTCGTTCATCGGTACCGCCTTGACCAGGTCGAATACTTTCTGGATCTGCGGTTGCGGGTTGACCACCACCACCTTGCCGCCGCGGGCCGACAGGGCTTTGCGCGCACGGAAGATCGAGCGGATGCCGGCGGAGCTGATGTATTCCAGGTCGGCGAGATCGAGTACGAGCGAGGGCACGCTGGCGGCGAGCACTGGCCCCAGTTGGCGGTCGAGTTCGGCATAGCTGGAGGTGTCCAGGCGGCCGGCGAGGTAGACGCGCTGGCTGTGGGCGGTGGCTGGGTCGATCCGGATGGTCAGGTCCATGCGTGGCTCCAGGTTCGAGATGTCGGCATCAGTCGCCGGCAGTGGGTCGTAGCAGCACGATGTGCAGCACGTTGTAGCGGTCCTCGCGTACGTAGGTGGCCTGGTCGGCGAGGGTGCGGATCAGATGCAGGCCGAGGCCGCCGAGCGGGCGGTCGTCGATGTCGGCATCGAGGTCGGGTTCGGCTTGCGACAGCGGGTCGAACGGCGTGCCGTCGTCGCGGAAGCGCAACTCGATGCGGCCGGGCTCGATCGCGAGTTCGAGGCTGACGTCGTGCTCGACGCCGGGCTCGGTGCCGTAGTCGATGGCATTGCACATGACCTCCTCGGTGATGAGCCGCACGTCGCCGATCAGCGCGCTGTCGACGCGGGCCTGGACCAAGGCTTCGTCCACGGCCGCGAACAATTCCGCAAGCCGGGCGCGATCCTGCGGTACGCGGAACCGCTGTGTCTCGCGCTGGTCCGGCGGGGCGTGGTCGTTGCCGGTCCAGTGCAGGGACAGCACGGTGATGTCGTCCGACTGCGGCGCATCGGCGGCGAAACGATGCACCTCGGCGACCAGGGCGCTGCACAAGGTGCTCGCGTCGGTGCCGCCGCGCAGGGCCGCCAACAGGCGCTCGCCGCCGAAGGCTTGTTGATGGGCGTCGAAGGCTTCGGTGATGCCGTCGGTATAGGCCACCAGGGCTTCGCCGTTGCGCAGGCGGCCGCGCCAGATCGGATAGTGTTCGCCGGCCACTACTCCCAACGGCGGTCCCGAGGGTAAGTCGACGAATTCCGCGCTGCCGTCGGCGCGCAACAACACCGGCGGTTCGTGGCCTGCGCTGGCCAAGGCGAGCTCGCCGCTGCGCGCGTCGATCAGGCCGCACAGCACGGTGGCGAACATGCAGGTGTCGTTGCCTTCGAGCAGGCGTTGCGCGGCTTCCTGCAGGGCGATTTCGGGCGAACCGCCGCGGCCGGCGGCGATCTCCAGCACGGTCATGGTGCGGGCCATGAATAAGGCCGCCGGCACGCCCTTGTCGGAGACGTCGCCGATCGCGAACCACAGCGTGTGGGTGTCGCGCTCGAAGAAACTGTAGAAGTCGCCGCCGACTGCCTTGGCCGGTTCCAGCCGCGCATTCGCCTGCAGGCGCCACTCGTCGGTGCCGAGCACGCGCGCGCCGGGCAGCATCGCCAGTTGGATCTCGCGGGCGATGTCGAGCTCGCTTTCGAGCTTCTGCCGCGCCGTGCTCATGTCCTGGATTTCGACGATCTGGCGCTTGATCGAGCCGCGTGCGTTGTCGAAGGCGCGCGCCATCACCCCGACTTCGTCGCGGCGTTCGGTCTGGTGCAAGGGGTAGTCGAATTCGCCGGCGGCGAAATGGCTGGCCGAACCGGTCAGGTCGCTCAGCGGCGTGGTGATCCGCGCGGCCATCCGGCGCACCAGCAGGGTAATCATCAACGAAACCAGCGTTACGATGACGGCAAGCTGGGCGATGGTGCGCTTGAGCGCGGCCAGCAGCGGTTTGTGCGACATCGACACTTGCAGGCCCCAACCGGTGTCGCCGATGGGTTCCAGCACCGAGAACCGCGTTTCGCGGGTGGTCGGCAGCACATGGGTGAACTCGAACCGGCGTCCCCGCGCTTGCGCCGCGGCCATCTCGGTCAGGTCGGTGCGCTCGGCCGCGGCCATGTAGCGTTCGAGCGTGGTCTTCAGGGCGATGTTCGGGTCGGCATGCAGGGTGATCGTGCCCTTGGGCGCGAACAGCGCCGGACGTTGGCCGTGGATGTGATGCAGCGGTTCGACCAGTTCGGCCCAGCGCGCGATCGGCACGTCCAGGCTGACCATGCCCAGGCGCCGGCCGTCCGGCCCGCGCAGCGGCAGGTTCAAAGTGCTCATCCAGTGGCCGCCGGCGGTTTCGTTGAAGTAGGGCTCGGACCACCAGGGCGCGTCGGCGGCGAGCGTGCGCCGATACCAGGGCTGTCGGTGCGCGTCGTAGCCGATGGCGATGAGGTCGCGATTGGCCACGCCGCGGCGGTCGACGCCGACGTAGTAGGCCATCGGCAAGCCGTCGGGCAGCACACCGGATTCGAGCGCGATCAAGCCGCCGACGGCACTGGCATCGGCGTCCAGCAGGGCTTCCATCGCCTTGATCGTCGCCTCGCGGTCCAGCGCAAGGCTGTTGAACAGACCGATTATGGCCGCACCGGTGATGCGCACCGATTCCATCGAAGCGAGCAGGCGGTCGGCAGTCTGGGCGGCTTCGTAACGGGTCCGCTCCTGCGCACCGGCGATGATCTGCTGGCGCGCGATCAGGAAGGCGACGACGAAGCCGATCAGCAGCAGCACCCCGACCAACACGCCGAACCACAGCATCAGCTTGGTGCGCAGACTGTCGCGCCACGACACCGGCGGATGAGCGTCGCGCGCGATCACGCGCGGTGGGGTCGGAGCGGTAATCGACTCAGTCCGGTCCATCGGCGACTCCCAGAGGACAGGGCGAGCATAGCCCCAGCCGCAGCCGAAAAAGGGGGCGGCGCGCACTGTCCCCGGCGGCCCGCAACGGCCGGCCGGGGCTAGTGCGAGCGGCCGGCAGCGGCGGGTTCGGACCGGTCTCGTCGCCTGTATCGGTCTGGTTTATATCTGTCTCGTTTACCTCGGCGCCGTCTACATCCTCGACGCCGTCAGCCGCACGTCGGCGTTGCGCCAGGCCTGGGCGAACTCGCGCTGGGTGTCGGTGGCCTCGGCGTTCTTGTTCTGCGCGCGCAGGCTTTCGGCCAGCCCGTACAGCGACCAGCCGTTGCCGGGGTTGCGCTGCAGCTCTTCGCGATAGACGCGTTCGGCCTCGGCCGGGCGCCGGGCGTCGAGCAGCACCGCACCCAGCGTCTGCCGCACCGGCGCGTGCCAGCCCGGGGGCTCGTCGTAGGGAATGCGGTCCTCGATCGCCATCGCCTCGCGCAACGCCGCCACGGCGACTTCGTGCTTGCCGCGCGCCGCGGCAATCTCCGCGGTGACCACGCGTTCGGCGATGCGCGCCGCGTGCGACAGCGGGTAGCGATTCCACACGGTCAGCTTTTCCATCGCCGGATCGGCGGCGAGCGGGCGCAGGGCTTCCAGATGGCGCTGCGCATCGGCCAGGCGGCGCTGCCGCACCGCGGCCATGGCCTGGGTGTAGTGCCAGATCGCGGTGACGTAAGGCAGGTCCGGAGCCGGGTTCGGCGCCTTGGCGATTTCCTCCCAGCGGCCGAAGCGCACGCGTTCGAACCAGGGCGTCATCCAGTAGTGCTGCAAGACCGCGAAGCCGTCCTTGCGCATGAGGTCCTGCAGGTTGGTGCGCTCGGCGGTGGTTTTCGCCGCCGCGTGCGCGACCGCGCTGCTGCCTTCCATGCTGGCGGCGAACCACAGGAAGTGGTGGTTGTGCGGCACGTAGCCGAGCGGATACACCCCCTGGGTGTTGCCGCGGCACAGCTCGAGATAGGCGTCGTCGGCTTCGATCGCGCGTTGGTTGGCGATCACCGCGTCGTGCCAGCGCCCGACCCGCGAATAGATGTGCGCGGGCATGTGCACCAGATGGCCGGAGCCGGGGATCAGTTCGCGCAGGCGGTCGGCCGCGGCCGCGCCGCGCTCGGGCGCGGACGAGGCCTCGACGGCATGCACGTACAGATGCAGGGCGCCGGCGTGATCGGGGTTGCGCGCCATCACCGATTCCAGGGTCGACACGACTTCGGCGGTGCCGCCCTTGGGCCGCTGCTTCTCGTCGTAGTAGTCCCAGGGTTGCAGGTCCATCAGCGCTTCGGCGTGGAAGGTTGCGGCGTCGAGGTCGTCGGGGCGCTGTTGCACGAGCTTGCGGGTGGCTTCGGCATAGGCCAGGTCGAGCGGTTTGCGATCGGCCGGCGGGTTTTGCGCATAGCGCGCCGCCAATGCCTGGATGAAGGCGCGTTCGCGTTCGCTGGCCTTCGGCGCCAGCGCCTGTGCGCGCTGCAGCCGGGTCCAGGCGTCGCCGTTTTCCTTCGGGTCCATCGCTGCGTTGACGTGCGGGCCGAGCACCAACGCCGCGCCCCACCAGCACATGGCGCAATCGGGGTCGAGTTCGGTGGCCTTGAGGAAGGAGCGTTCGGCGGCGTCGTGGTTGAAGCCGTAGGTCAGCATCAGGCCCTGGTCGAACCAGCGCTGCACCTCGGGGTGCCGGCTGGTGACCGGGAAGCGATAGTCGCCCAGGCCGTCGAGCAAATGCGCGCCGACCATGGCCAACTGCGGCGGCGACACCGCCGGCTCCGAGGCCGGCGGGTTGTCGGCGGTCGGGCCGGTGTTGCGGCAGGAGGAGACCGTCAGTAAAGCGAGCGCCAGCGAGGCGACGGCGCAGGACAGGACGAGGGGGCGGAACGCGGGCAGCGGCAGGTACATGGGGCCTCCCGGAATACGCGCAGGAGCGCGACAGCCGTGGTGGACTTCGGCCAGGGCGGGCACGGCGGCCAGCGTCGCGGCCCCGGGTGGGGACGGCAATGGCCCCTCGCTGCTTTCCGATCCCCAGACGCAGCGACAGGCCAGTTGGAACCCGGGGATTAAAGCAGGACGCGCATTAAGACCGGGTCAGGGAGAAGGACAATGGAGCGGGCAGGCGACGAACGGCGACGTCGGCCGTCATGCCGCTGCGCCCTGCGCCAGTTCCGCCAAGTGTTGTTCCAGCAACAAGCGGACCTTCGGTGTCGGAACTTGCGGCAGCTGCGCCAAGGGCAGGTCGCGGCCGATCCTGCGCGCAAGGATCAGGCCAACCAGGTAGCCGCCACGTGCGGGCTCCGGGCCCTTATGGCCGGCACTGAAGTAGCGGTTGGAATCGTCGGGGGCGACAGAGTCCAGCACCTTCAACAATCCGGCGGCGAGATCGCGCACGGTCGCGGCGTCGGCCTGGGCGAGCTTGCGGTCGTCGAGCAGCACCTGCAGCAAGCTCGCGTCGGGGTTGAGGCGTTCGCTGACGTAGGTCGCGATGCCTTCGCTCCATAGCGAACCGTACACCGGCGGGTCGTCGTCGACGATCAGGTCGGGCAACACCTGCGCGTGATAGAGGTGGAAGGACTCATGGTCGAGGAACACCGACAGGTTCGCGTCGGCGCCGTGGTAGCGGACGATGCCGTCGATGCCGATGAACAAGGGCAGTTTGTCCTGCCACGGCCGCAGATGGCCGTCGAAGCCGAACAGCGACGGCATCAGATAGATCGGCGCGCGCTCGCGGCGGAAGTCGGGGAACTCGACCTGGAAGTGCCGGACGTGGCGTCGGTAGTGGTGGCCGAAGCCGGCGCTGAGCTTGCGCACTTGGCCGGCCATAGCGTCGAAATCCGGCAGCCACTTGCCCAAGCGTTCGGGCGTCGGCTTCAGGCCGGCTCCGGCGTAGACCTCGGCGTGTTCGCTGAAAAACGTCGCGGCGAGCGCTCGTGCACGGTCGTCTGCGTCTCGCGTGTCGTCATAGGCCTGCCAGAACTTCGGCATCAGGTCGATCGGGCCTGGGGCCTCGGCGGCGACGGCTCCGCCAGCAGCGGCGAGCAAGGGCGATAGGGCGGCGAGGCGGAGCAAGTCGCGACGATGCATCTCGGGTCCTTTGGAGCGTGGCGTGATGAGGCGAATGCCGGCACGGCTGCGTTGCATCGATGGATGGGCAGTCGGAATCGGCGAGTCAAAGAGAACGAAATCGTGCCGGGAACGGACAGTGCGCAAGGTCATGGCGGATGGAGCGTCGCCGCAAGTTCGCTCGCAGGCTTACAAATAAAAACCGGGCGGGGACGGACCGTCTCGCGATCGATGAATTCGCGGGCCCTCGCTCCGGCCCTCTCCCGCGCATGCGGGAGAGAGACTAGCTGCAGCAAAGACTGGATGCGGGCTGTTTGCCGACCTTCCTTTCCTGGCCGTTGAATGTGCTTTCGCAAGGTTCAGGGCTGGGTGAAGCAGAGCCTTCGAGCACCGCTTGAACACTGACCGCCACGTTGAAGCATTCGATGGCCGTTGTATTCGCGTTGCTGCGTTGTGGAGAAAGGGCGGACTACGCGCGCGGCTGATGCGCAGGCGCAGACTCGGTAGGAAAGGGGAATCTCGCTATGCCTTGGTCGGCGCTCGCGCTGTGCCTGGTTCTGACGGTCTGTGCGGCAAACGCCAGTGCGCAGCGCGGCCGCTCCTCTTCGCGCGTCGAACCCGGCAAGGCCCACATCGAGACCCTCGAAGCGCAGCGACAACGGCAAGCGTCCGAGCGTGCCCAAGTGGAGCACAGGTTCCAGCAAGATGCAGCGGCGACCGACAAGGAACTCGCCACCGGCACGCTCAGGGGGGCCAGGGAATGGATCAACGGCCTCTCTCCCAACGAGTTGCAGGCGCATCTCAGCGGGCTGCACGGCGCCGGCCTGTCGCTGCGGACCGCATCGCCAGGAGCTGTGGGTCCGATGGAAGCCGCGGCGGCACGCAGGCAGTATCTGGCCGAGGTAGAACGGCGCATCGACGCCCACAACGCCGAATGGGTGTCGAAGCTGCGCCCCACCGACGCGAAGCAGTTGCTGGCCTTCGCCAGGAAGCGGCAGGCGGACGCGAGCTTGGACAAGATGCCTTCTCGCATCGTGGATGCGTGGCGGGATTCCATGCAGGCCGAACGGACGTTGCTGCGAGAGCAGTTCGCTCTGCTCGACGGCGACGCGGCCAGATCCGAGCGCATGTCGTATTTGCCGGACATCGAGTTCGCCGCTCCCGGCAAGCTGAGCGAGCACGAACTCGGCTACCGCCAACAGGCCTTGAGCGACTACATCCGTAACAGCCCGATCCTGTCGAATCTTGCGCTGGACCAGTGGCAGTTCCGTTCGCCGCAGATCGAATCGACCTGGCGGGCGCTCAAAGCATTGGAACAACCGTTGCCCGGCGGCGTGCCCGAGGTCGTCTATTTTCTCGACAGAGTGGTCGCCCACGACGCCATCGCCGCGTTGGATGCGGGCTGGGGTACGTCGAAGCGGCGCTCGCGCTTGCTCGAACATGCCGACGTCGACCGGTTGCTGTCCGAATTCAAGGGCAAGACCCTGGTCCTGGTCGGCCATATGGAGAACCGACATTTCGTCATGGATCGCGGGCCGGGGCGCGAGCCGCTGGCGCTGGATCTGCCGGGCCTGCTGCAACGCGCCGCCGAGCAAGGCGTGCTGCTGATGCCCATCGGCTGCAGCTCGGCCAACGAAGGCGCGTACTTCGGCTTCACCCATCCGATCAGCGCCAGCCAGGTGTCCAAGCTGCTGCAGGCGATTCCGAACCGGCCGATGGCCGTCGGCGAGCTGTTCGCAGCGTTCGACGGTATCGGAAAACTCGCGCTGGATGCCGGGCATTCGGCCGAGTATCTGGAAGTCACGGTCGCAGCAGTCACCGAGTTGCAGGGGCTGGGCGAGGCCATCAGCGTGATCCGTATTCCTGGTAGTGCCACGCAAACCGATGAAGACTTCGCCGGCTACTTCCAGCAATGGGAGCAGGAAAGCCGGCCGGTTCTGGACAAGGGCGTGGCCGGTGGGTTACGCACCGCAGTGCGTGAAGCGCCCTGGAAGTTCCTGCTATGTGGCTTCGTGCTGCTGGCGGCGCTCAAAGGCTGGGAATGGCTGCGGGCGAATATCGTGCCACGCAAAGGACTGATCTCGCGGGTCGAATATGTCAGCCGACAGATCGTCGTGTGGACAGGTGGCGTCGCGATGCTGGTGGGGCTGATCTGCTACGCGATATTGCTATGGCCGGTTGTGCTGATGTTCGTGCTGGTGGCGGTTGGAGCCTTCGTGTTCTTCGGCCTGCAGGCCTTGTTTCAACACTACTTCGGGTTCAATCATGAGAAGTAACGCTGTCGTTTCTTACCTCAAGCGTGTCAGCCCCGAGCGGGTCGATGCGCTCAAGAAGGCCTTCCCCGATGCCGACGCCTTGTTCTCAACCGATCTGGTCCTGGGCGAAGACGATGTCGTACCGACCCCGCGCGCGGCCCGGCTCGCATTGATAGGCGAGGCCGCAGCGCGGCTCCAACCCGATATCGAAGGCCTGATTCAAGCCTTGCGCCATCGCAGCCGTCGCATCGCCCGCTTGCGGCTCGCAGGCGGCCTGGTTGCTGCGATCGCCGGCGCGGCCGGTGCGGTGGTGGCGCTTCTGGCCGGACAACTGGGATGGTCGAAAGAGGGCGTCGCCGTCGCAGGCTCCACAATCGCGATGCTCGGCGGCCTGTTGACCGTGTTCGCCGATCATTTCGAGCGCAGCGAGAACGGCGAGAAATATTCGGCAGTGGAGGTGCTGCCCAGGCTGGTCGAAGCGCGCGCGAGCCTGGCCCGCGCCTTGCTCAGCGTGCAGCGCGATTCGGTGTTCCCGCTCGGCGATGCCGAGATCGACGGCACTCTCAAGGCGCTCGATGAATCCGCCGTCGAGGTCATGCGGTTGAAGTACCTGGCGCAGGCTTAGCGGTTGGCGCTCCGTGCTTTACGTTCCGCTTACTCGATCTTCACGGTCGCCTGCCCAAGGCACGGGTCGAATGCGTGCGTCCTAGTTCGTATCGGGAGCATGAGCATGAAGCGATCCTGCATCTTCGTCGCATCGGCATTGTGCTTGTCCGTTTCCGGCGTGGCGGTCGCCGGCATCGTCACCGTCAACGGGCACGGCCAGAGCTACGACCCCGGCATCGCGCTGGAATACGCCCGCGCCGATGCCGTCGCCAAGTGCACGGCCCAGGCCGGCACGCCGCTGGAAGAGATCTACAACCACATCACCCGGGCCAACTTGTGGCTCGCGGATTCGATCTGGCGCTGCGAGGTGCCGTGATCGATCGAGAGCGAGGGCAGGTTCACTCGCCGAGGCCATTCGCCGGAAGATGTGCGCGCAGGCCTCGGCGATGTGAACCCGACGGTTTGTGACCGGAGTCTTCAGCCGGGGGCCTTCGCGCAGGCAACAGCCTGCGACGACGCATGAAACTCGATCAGCAGCCCCAGGTCGCTTTGGGTCGGCGCCAGGAAGGCCTCGCCGAGTAGCCCACGGTAGCTTGCGAGTTCGATTTCGTATCCGCGCTCGACTCGCCTTTTCGCCAGCCCGATATCGGCCACGGCGATGCTGAGGCCGAGTATCTGGCGACCGCCGCTGCGCAGCGCCTGTGCAGCCACGCCGGGGCCGTCGGGTTGCAGGGCGAGCACTCGCTTCTCGCCCACCGGCACGCAGTAGCCTTGCGCCGCTAGCTGCGGAATGCGCACTGGCGTAGCGCCGGCGAGGCCCATCCGCTCGAACTGTCTGCGATCCGCGTCGGCGTCCGAGGAGAGCAGCCATAACCCGGTCACTGCCTGGGCACCGTTCGGGTGCTGCGGTGCGATGCGCTCGTCGGAAATACGCGCCGGGGTTGCGTCCAGCGCGGCGTAATCGATGAAGAATAGATTGCTCGAAAGCGGCTGCGGCTCGAACGCGAACAGTCGCCAGCGCGGCGGCCTGGCCGGGCCGTCGCCATCGGGATCGGTGAGCGAGGCGGTGAAGATCGGCGTCGGCACGAACGCCTGTTGCTGCAGGAATTCATGCGCCTGGTCGAGGATCGACGAGCGCAGGCCGAAGGTCCGCGAGCCCGCGCCACCGCGCAGCGAGGCCTGGTCGGCCTGCATGCCGGGGTCCAACTCGGCATCCGCCCGTAGGATCCCGAACAACTCCAGATAGCTGCGATCGGCCATCCGCACATAGCGATTGGCCACGCCCCCGGCACTGCGCCCCGGCCTGACCTGGAATCCGAGCTTGACCGCCATGACCGCGCTGATCTGATCTATGTCGCGTCCCCACAACAGGGCGTGGTCGATCTCGGTGGTGTTTCCGACCGATTCGGCTGCGGTCGCCACCGATGACGCGATACCCAGGACCAGGGCCGAGCACAGGACGAACGTGCGTGTCGTGCTCTTGCTTTGCTTCAACCTCATTCCCAACCTCCGTACCAACAGTGCGATGGCAGGCAGGATGCGGGCATGGCCGGCCTTGAGGCGAGCACGGGCGGCCGCTGCAGAGCATGGGAGGATGAATGTTTGCTGTGCACGATCGCTGCCGCTTGCGGCGGAGCAGGGCGCATGCTGCGAGTTCCTTCGCAAATCGTCGTTGCGAACTTGTCCTGAATGCGTCGCTTCTTGCGTCAATCATCCGTGTGGACGCAATGCGGCCTGCCGATATCTTTGGCAGACCCCATCGCGTCCTCAGGATTACCCGGTCAGCGGTTTAGATCGTGACCGATACCGTCTGATTCCAAACGGCGCCGACCGGTGCGCTGGCGTTGTTGTAGGTATACGGCGTGGTGCCGACGGTGACGGCGAACTTCGCCGGGCCGCCCCAGTTGATGCCGACCATGGTCAGGTCGTACTTGCCCGGCGGCAGGATCGAGTTGAGGTTGACGGCGTAGCTCACCGGGTCGTTGTAGCCGGAGGTGATGTGGAGGATCTCGGAGGTGCCGGCTCCGGTCGATGCGACGATGTAGAGTTCGTTGTCGCAGGCGCTTACTTTGATCGCGGTTGCCATGTGGATATTCCCTTTCCGGTGTGAGTGATGTTGCGGAGTGAATGAAACGGTGTTCGCTTGTCTGCGGCGGTTGGTCGTCAGGTATTGCGTTCCCCCTGTGCGATTCGGAGGGAGGTGCCATGCATCGTCACCTCCGCGCGAACAAACGCTGCAACCACAGTATTCGTGAAGGCACTCGTCGAAACGGTTTCAATAACGGCTCACGCAGGTATCAGTTCCATCGCATTCCTGCGGAAGCAGGGCGCCTTACTGGCCGTCGCTTCCTGCGAGTGCGATCGGCGCGGCGCGAACGATCCGCATGACCGGCACGTCGAAGCAGCGAGCCAGCTCGTGAGCGATGCGGAAACGCACGGCGCGGCCGGATTCGGCCCGTTTTATCGTGGCGATGGACACGCGGATGTTGCGCCGCCAACAGTCGTCGGCGAGGCCCTGTTGGCTCAACAGGCGGCTTTGCCGTAGCCGACGCAGCAGTTCGTTGTCGAGAACGACCTGTCCCCGGTCCAGCAGCGGCTTCGCGTGGTCCGCAGCGGCGGCATCGTCGTTCCCGGACAAGGCAAGCGCGAGGGCCGATGGCGAGTCGAACTCGTTGTCTGCGATGGGGTCGGGCAGGATGAAGTAGTCCATTGAACAATCCTCGCGGGTATGGGGTGTGACCGCGTCCGAGCGGCCTCGCATCGCCGCTCCTTCTCCTCGACGCCCATCCGAACAACGGCGGATCGAGAGGCGGAATGGATTGCGATGCGTCGGCGATCACCTTGACGGCGAGAGCAGCGACTCGCCTTTCGGAAACCTGCCGGTTCGTATCCTGCTGTTTTGCTGCGCGTTTCTTGTGAGACGGCTGTTGGTCCGCGAATCGGGATTCGCGGGTTGCCGAGGTTCGGCAGGAAACGGGAAGGTTCGCAGGCCGGGAAATCGCGACGAAGTTCGCTTGCTCAGCCGATTGACGGGCGATGAGTCGGGTCGATGACCGCGCAGCGAGTTGATCGGCCGTTAGCCAAGGTTAGTCAGCGTTAGCGAAGTCGAAAGGATCGGCCGACGCACACGGCATCGCTGCGCGTCGAGTCGGCGCGGTCGATGAACGATGCAATTGGATGCCTTGCGGCAGCGGTCTGTCCGTCGCGCTAGGTGCGGACGGCGGTCGCGACTGAGGTCCGATCGGTTCGGTCGCGGTGTTCGGTTCAGCGTCGAGTGCCCAATACGCCGTCCAGCGCCAGTTCGGCCTTGAACCCGGCCTTGTCGAGCCGCTTGGCCACTTCGCGCGGTACATCGCGGCCGCTGGTGAGTTTGTTCGGGCTGCCGGTGTAATGGAACAGGCGTCCACCGCGGCGCAGCACCCGCGCCAGATGATCGTAGAACGTCTGCGAGTACAGCTCGCCGGCGATGCCGAATCGCGGCGGGTCGTGGAGCAGGGCGTCGACCGAGGCATCGGCGATCCGCGCGATGGCCTGCGAGACGTCGGCATGGGTCAATCGCAGGCGGCCGCCGCTGGCGGCTGCGTCCGGGTCGGGCGACCACGGGTTGAGGGTACGCAGCCACAGTACGTCTTCGTTCTTCTCGAACGAATGGATCTGGGCAGCGCCGGCTTCGAGGCAGCAGGCGGCGAAATAGCCCAGGCCGCCGCAGGTGTCCAGCACGACCTTGCCGCGCGGTTCGACCAAGGCGACCTTGCGCTGCGCATCGTCGATCGGCGATGCCTTCGAGGTGGGCAGCATCTTGATGCCGTCGATCTCGAAGGTCGGCGCACCCCATTCGGTCGGCACCAGCTTGATCAGCGAGCCGGAGAAGCGCGACACCGGCGCGAAGTCGTCGCCGTCCCAGTGGTAGATCGTGCGGTCCTTGAGCTTGGACGGATACCGATAGCGCTGATCGCGCCAGATCCAGGCTTCCGCTTCCAGTCGCGCCTCGCCGGTCGAACGCCCCAGATCCAACGAGCCGGTCCAGGTGCCGGTGCCGGCGGCGCGCGCGGCCAGCAGTATTTCGGCGTCGGGGCGGGTAAGCAGGGGACCGGAGTAGTGCGGCACGGCAGGTGTTTCCTTGGGGCAGTGATCGGCAGGCGCGCAGGCGACGAAGCGGGGATGCGCCCAAGCGTGGGACGGAACGATAGCGCGGCAGGCCGATCGCGGCCAAAAAACCGGGAGGCCTCGGGTTCGGTCGCGGGGACCGGACCAGGCCGCGATCAGGCCGGAGAGGCTGGAAACCCGTGACGCCAGGACTTATGCCGGCGGCCATCACGGCCATCTGTGCCAATCCTGGCTGATGACTGCGCCCCCCAAACCATCGGCCTACGACAGGCCGGCCGGGCTGCGCTAGGCTGCGGCCTTTCCAGCGGGGACCGCATATGAAGCCTTCACGTTTGAGCCTGGGCCTGGCGCTTGCCGCCGCGCTGGCTATTCCTTCCGTCCACGCCGCCGGTTCCACGGCAAGTTCCGCGGCCGGCGCCGCAGGCAAGGGGCAGCCCCGGCTCGGCAGCTTCGGCGTCGACATGTCGGCGCGCGACACCAAGGTCAAGCCCGGCGACGATTTCAATCGCTATGTCAGCGGCCACTGGCTCGATACCTATCAGCTGAAGGACTACGAGACCTCGTACGGCTCGTTCAACATGCTGCGCGACCAGTCCGAGGCGCAGGTGCACGCGATCATCGAATCGCTGCAGCAGCGCAAGGACCTGACGCCGGGCAGCGACGCATCGAAGCTGCGCGACTACTACGCCAGCTACATGGACCGGGCCGCCCGCGACGCCGCCGGCATCCGCCCGCTGCAGCCGGTGCTCGACCGCATCGCCGCGATCGACTCGAAGGACGCGCTGGTCGCCGCCTTCGGCAGCACCGACCTCGACGGCACCACCGCGCCGCTGCGTTTCGGCGTCGACCTGGACCGCAAGGACCCGGACCAGTACCTGGTCGGCCTGCGCGTCGGCGGCCTCGGCCTGCCGGACCGCGACTACTACCTCAACCAGGACGCGCGCTTCGTCGGCATCCGGACGGCGTATCTGGCCCACATCGAGCGCATGCTCGGTTTTGCCGGGGTGAGCGATGCGAAGGCGCGCGCACAGGCGGTGCTGGCGCTGGAGACCGAACTGGCCAAGCCGCAGTGGGAGCGCGCCAAGCTGCGCGACCGCGACAAGACCTATAACGTCGCCACTTTCGCCGAACTGGCCAAGCAATACCCGGGTTACGACTGGGCCGCACAGGTCAAGGCGCAGGGCATGCCGACGCTGGACCGGGTCAACGTGATCACTCCGAGCGCGGTGCAGCCGGTGCTCGACGCGATCGCCGCCACGCCCTTGCCGGTGTGGCGCGATTACCTGAGCTTCCACGCCGTGCGCAACAATGCGCCACTGCTGAGCCGCGAGATCGACGATGCCTCGTTCGCCTTCACCGGCACGGTGTTGAGCGGCCAGAAGGCCCAGCGCGACGATTGGAAACGCGCGGTGGCGACGGTCGCCGGCAGCGACGGCCTCGGCGATGCCATGGGCAAGCTGTATGTCGAGCGCCATTTCTCGCCGCAGGCCAAGGCCGCGATGCAGACCTTGGTGGAGAACCTGCGCAAGGCCCTGCGCAGCAATATCGAGAAGATCGACTGGATGGGCGAGGGCACCAAGGCCGAGGCCTACCGCAAGCTTGCCAGCTTCCGTCCCAAGGTCGGCTATCCGGACAAGTGGCGCGACTACGGCAGCGTCGCCATCGTCCCGGGCGACCTGATGGCCAATGTCATGCAACTGCGCCGCTACGGCCGTAACGACCAGGTCCGCCGCATCGGCACCCGCCCGGACCGAGACGAGTGGTTCATGACGCCGCAGACGGTCAACGCCTATTACAACTCGACCTTCAACGAGATCGTGTTCCCGGCCGGCATCCTGCAGGCGCCGTTCTTCGATCTCAACGCCGACCCGGCGGTGAACTACGGCGGCATCGGCGCGGTGATCGGCCACGAGATGGGCCACGGCTTCGACGATCAGGGCAGCAAGTCCGACTACGCCGGCATCCAGCGCAACTGGTGGACCGATGCCGACCGCGCCGGTTTCGAGCAGCGCACCCAGGCCCTCGGCGCCCAGTACAACGAGTTTTGCCCGTTGCCGGGCCAGTGCGTCAACGGCGCGCTGACCATGGGCGAGAACATCGGCGACGTCGGCGGCATCTCGATGGCCTACACCGCCTATCAGCTCAGCCTCGGCGGCAAGCCGGCGCCGGTCATCGACGGTTTGAGCGGCGACCAGCGTTTCTTCCTGTCGTGGGGCCAGATCTGGAAGGGCAAGTACCGCGACGAAGCGCTGCTCAACCAGATCAAGACCAACCCGCATTCGCCTTCGCAGTACCGCGCTAACGGCCCGCTGCGCAATTTCGACCCGTGGTATCGCGCGTTCGACGTGAAGCCGGGCGACGCGATGTACCTTGCGCCGGACAAGCGCGTGCGGATCTGGTGAGCACGGATTCGATAAGTGCGGATTTGATAAGTACTGATTTGATAAGTACAGATTTGATAAGTACAGATTTGATAAGTACAGATTTGATGAGTGCGGATCTGGTGAGCTGAGCGCCGAGGCGTAGCCCGCGACCGCGGGCTACGCCGCACGACCGATACTTGCGAGACAGCGGGGCAGCTTTCGAGTCCGTCCGGGACGAAGAAAGTCTGCCCCGTTGCATTACCGGCGATACCGCCGCCTGGGCCGTACAACCGGCCTGGCGCGCGAAGGGCCGCGGCGGCGACGCTAGAATGCGCGCGATGGCTTATCTGGGACTGTTCCTTACCGCGTTCGTCGCCGCCACCTTGTTGCCTGCGCAATCGGAAACCCTGCTGGCGGGAATGGTCGTGGCCGGCTATACGCCGTGGTTGTTGGTGCTCGTGGCCAGCATCGGCAACGTGCTCGGCTCGACCGTCAACTGGTGGCTCGGGCGCGAAGCGGTGCGTTTCAGCCATCACCGATTTTTTCCGGTCAAGCCGGCGGCGCTGGCGCGCGCCCGCGCCTGGTACGGCCGTTACGGCAAGTGGACGTTGCTGTTGAGCTGGCTGCCGATCGTCGGCGACCCGTTGACGCTCGCCGCCGGGGTGATGCGCGAGCGCCTGCGGGTGTTCCTGCTGATGGTGAGCATCGCCAAGACCGCGCGTTACGCGGTGTTGGCGGTCGTCGCTGTGCGCTATGCCTGAGTGCGTTGACGGCGGCCGGGGGCGTTGGCGCGATGTTGCTTTGCTGCGCGGTCGCTGTTCGTCGACGGGGTGCCGGGTCGTATCCGCAGCCACGCAGCAGCGGTATCTCTGCCTTACAACCAAAAGCCTTCGGTCCGCATCTACTGTCAAGGCCCACTTGGCAGTCTCGGTTCGCTCAAGAGGGCCTTGTACAATGCGCCCAAGAGGTGTGCGCGCGGCCTTCGATCGGCCGGTGCCGCACCTGTTCTGTCCAATGTTCTCGCTGCTTCGCGCGCGGGAGGTTCGGCCAGGACGAGGGCTGCAGCCGCGCTCGTCGCCGAACTTCACCAGCACAGGGATGTACGCATGGCCGGCTCTATCGCGTTGATGCTGTCGAAGACCGGCGGTCCGCCGTTTCACGGCTCGGTCGGCTACGTCAACGATACGATCGGCACGATCCTCGCCCGTCATCGCTGGCGGGTGCGCGCGTTCGAGCCGCCGCGCAGCGACCTGGGCGAAGAGGCCATGCTGCCGTTCGCGCTGAGCGCGCGCCTGGCCGCGCTCGATGCTTCGTCGGCGCCGGATGTGGCCCTGTTCGACGGCGCGGGCACCTCGATCCGCGCACCGAGCCGCGGCTGGTCCCGGCGCAACCTGATGCTGTACCACGGCCTGGCCTACGGTACCGGCGTGTGGATGACCTCGCGCGACATCGATCTGCATTGCGCGAACTCGCCTTATCTCGAACGCACCCTGCACGCGACCTTCGCCTTTCCCAACTGGCACCGCCGCAGCTGTCTCAACCCGCACGGCATGCGCGCCCTGACCAGCCTGCAACTGCCGGTGCCCTGCGTCGAAAGCCCGGATGGCCACCCGGGTTTCGGCTACGGCGCCGACATCCCGCCGCAGATCCTGCGCCGGATCGAGGGCGACCTGGTCTGGGGGCACGCGTTGCAGCCGGGCAAGCAGGACTGGTTCGCCACTTTGAGCGTGATGTATTGGCTCAACGAACTGCGCGGCGGCCCGAGCGCGAAGGGCATCAAGTTGCTGGTCTCGGAGTCGTCGCTGACCCTCGACGCCCGCCGGGCGATGGACGCGATGTTGGCCGGGAGCGGCCGCTCCTGCGACGACTACTTCGTGCCGGTGCCGAACCTCAACCAGCGCGCCTTGTTCCGCCTGATGCGGTCCAGCCACTTCGCCCTGGCCTATAACCGGTTTCCCGAACCGTTCGGTTTCTACGTGCTGGAATCGGTCCACAACGGCTGCCCGGTCTATACCAACGGCGTCGGCAACAACCGTTTCCTGCTGCCGCCCGGCAACGGCATCACCGTGCTGGAAACGCCGGCGATGGCGGCGCAGGCCGACGGCCGGCAAGACCCGGCGGCGTATCGCTGCGTCGCCGAACGCATCCTCGGCGACCTCGGCCAGCGCGAGGCGATCGCCGGGCAATGCCGGCGCGGGGCCACGCTGATCGACGAGCGCTGGTCGGTCGCGGCGTTCGAGCGTAGCTTGCTGGCGGCGCTGGACCGTCTGGAGCATCCTTTGCCGCCCGAGCCGGATTTCGAAACGCTGCAGGTGCAACTGAGCCCGCTGGTGCGTAGTCTGGACCCGAGCGGCCGCAGCCTGAACGACTATGCGAGCACCACGCTGCGGCCGGAGACGGTCGCGCTGGCGGCGCAGTTGCTGGGGCAGCGCTGCGCCGATCTGGCTTCGGAGGAGATGGAACGCATCGAAGCCGGCCATCGTCTGTTCGCCGGCGGCCTGCTGACTTTGTCGACCGCTCCTGTTCCGCCCTGAGCCGCTTCATCCTTTCCGGCTTCGTCCCCTCATTGATCGTCCCGCCGCTGACATGCCCACTTCCCTGATCGTTGTCGACGACTTCTTCGAGCACGCGAACGGGCTGCGCGACGCGGCCTTGCGCCTGACGTATCCGGATCAGGAGGGCGCGTTCCCGGGGCGCAATTCGCTGGAACGGATCGAGCTGGACGGCCTGGCCCAGTACGTGTCCAGCATCGTCGGCGAGCGTCTCAAGGTGATCTCGCCGCTGGGGTCGCACGCGAAATTCCGCATCACCCTGGGCTCTGACCAGGGCCGCGGCAAGGTTCATGTCGACCCCGGTTATTGGTCCGGCGTGCTCTACCTCAGCCGTCCCGAGGACTGCCGCGGGGGCACCGATTTCTTCCGCCATCGCCGCACCAACACCGATCGCCGCCCGATGAACGAGCGCGAGCTGGCCGAGTTGGGGTATGCCTCGATCGACGAGGCCCACCAGGACATCATCGAACGCGACGGCCTCGACGACAGCTGCTGGGAGACGACGATGACGGTGCCGATGCGCTTCAATCGCCTGATCCTGCTGCGGCCGTGGCTGTGGCATACCGCCGGCGCGGGCTTCGGCGACAGCCTGCAGAACGGCCGCCTGGTCTATCTGATGTTCTTCGAGGCCGCATAAATCGCGCGAAGCCGGGCGCGCTTCGCCGAATTCCCGCCCTGGCTCCGTCGTTGGTTCCGTCGTCCCGCTTGGGGCGAGCGCTTTGTCGAATCGAGCCCTGCCGAGCAGGGCTTCGACCTGAGGCCCGGTCGGGCCTCATGCGCTCCTCGTCTTGCCGGTGCCTGCGGACGGCAAAGCCTTACTTGTCGCCTTCCTTCTTGCTGCCCTTGAGCAGGGCCACGATGGCCATGGCGTGGCCTTGCCCGAGTTCGAAGTCCTGCTTCAGCCAGGCGATGATGTCGCCGGCCTTGATGCCCGGCTTCAGGCCCTTGGCGTCGGCGAAACCCTTGCTTTTGGCGAGGGAGCGAAACTGGGCCGGGGTCTTGCCGGTCTTGGTCTGGATATTGTCGAGATAGGCCTGGAAGGACATCGGTACGGCTCCTGGAGTGGTTGGTTGGGGCGGTCGGTTTTCGCCCTTGTGCCAATTCGACGAACGAGGCGCCGACGAATCGACACGGTGTTTGGTTCCGGCGCGAATTTTTTCGACGGCTCATCGCCTGCCCTGGGTTTCGTGCAGGGAGGCCGGAGCCCGCTTGACCGGCCGCCACCCGGGCCGGTGCTAAAATACCGGCCTTTCCATCACGCACCAGAGCGAGCGACGCGATGACCGCACCAGCTTTTTACCCGATCGGCACGCCCGGACAAGCCTGGGGCGCGACGGAAGTGGCGCAATGGCGCTCCAGCCAGGTCCGCCATCGCAGCTACCAGGCCGACGTGGTCAGCGCGATCGAGCGTCTGCGCTCGCGTTTCGACGTGGTCGAGTACGGTCGCCTCGATTACGCCCCGGACAGCTATCCCTTGTTCGCGATCAAGAGCCGCGACTGGCAGGACGGCTTGCCCTGCATGCTCGCTACCGGCGGCGTGCACGGCTACGAAACCAGCGGTGTGCACGGCGCGCTGGAATTCGTCGAGCGCCATGCCGCCGACTATGCCGGCCGGATCAATCTGTTGGTCGCGCCCTGCATCAGCCCCTGGGCCTACGAGCGCATCCACCGTTGGAACGCCGATGCGATCGACCCGAACCGCTCGTTCCGCGAAAACAGCCCGGCCGAGGAATCGGCGGCGCTGATGCGCCTGGTCGCGCCGGTGCGCACCGAGGTGCTGATGCACATCGACCTGCACGAAACCACCGACAGCGACGAGTCCGAGTTCCGCCCGGCCTTGGCCGCGCGCGACGGTAAGCCCTACGAGCCCGGCGAAATCCCCGACGGCTTCTATCTGGTCGGCGACAGCGAAGACCCGCAACCCGAGTTCCAGCAGGCGGTGATCGCCGCGGTCGAGAAAGTCACCCATATCGCCCCGGCCGACGCCCAGGGCGAGATCATCGGCTCGACCGTGGTTGCGCACGGAGTGATCAATTACCCGGTCAAGTCGCTCGGCCTGTGCGCCGGCATCACCGATGCCCGCTATCGCACCACCACCGAGGTCTATCCCGACAGCCCGCGCGCCACGCCGGAGCAGTGCAATGCCGCGCAGGCGGCAGCGGTGCGCGCAGCCATCGATTTCGCCTTGGCTCACCAGGCCTGAGCGCCCGGCGCCGGTCTCGGCCGGTGCCGCAAGTTACGAGGGCCGCCCTCCGCGGCGGCCTCAAGTGGGTAGGGTCCGAGCGGCTCTGGGCCGGCTTGTCCCGGCCGTGCATCGATTTCCGCGGGCGTGTCGATTTCCACCCCGCTGGTTCGTCGTCCTGACAGGAGCGGGTTTCAAGCGCCGGAAGTTCCGGCGGCCGCGCTCCATCGATGCGACCACCAGGAGACCTGCATGCGCTTTCTTTCGATGATCCGGATCAACGAGACCACCTGCCAACCGCCTACCGAGCAGTTGATGGCCGACATGGGCAAGTTGATGGAAGAGATGACCCGCGCCGGGGTGCTGATCGGCACCGCCGGTCTCACCCCGAGTTCCGACGGCGTGCGCCTGCGCCTGCGCGGCGGCAAGATCACCGCCACCGACGGCCCCTTCACCGAAAGCAAGGAGGTGATCGGCGGTTATGCCTTGCTGGAGGCGAACTCGAAGGAAGAAGCGATCGCGCACACGCGTCGTTTCCTGGCGGTCCACGGCGACGCCTGGGACATCGAGTGCGAATTGCGCCAGTTGCAACCCGACGGCGAGTGCGGCGGCGAGCCGATTCGAGTCAACTGACTGAAGTCGATTGATTCGCCGCGACCGAGTCGCTGCAACCGGAGCAGATGCTGAGCGTGCGCTCAGGGGCCCTGGTCGCCGCTGAGGATCACCCGTACGCCGCGTACTTCATCGGCGGACGCCTCGCGCGGCGCGGCGTCCGCACGGGTGATGCGGATCCTCACACGTAACGGCGTGTCGCGAACCGCATCGGCGGGCAACGGCAGGGTATAGGTGCCGGCGTCGCGGCCGGGACGGATGGCATGGGGCGAGATCACCCCCAGCCTGCGCCCCGTGTCGCTGCTCACCTCGACCTCATGCCCGGTGGGGAGCGCGCCCAACTCCACTTCGAGGAAGGCGCGCTCGCCGGGTTTCGGCGGATGCGGCAGCGTCAGGCTGGTGTAATCGCGGCTCGCCGCGCACCCGCCCTGCACGATCAGCAGGGCGAGTGCGAAGACGACGGCGACGAGGCCGCGAAACATGCCCGATCAGCCGCCCGAGGTGATCGAAACGGCTTTGACCGGCACCGGGTCGGCCGGTTGCGGGCCCGAGGGCACCAAACGAA
The DNA here is from genome assembly GCF_019970005.1 of Lysobacter sp. ESA13C. NCBI lineage: Bacteria > Pseudomonadati > Pseudomonadota > Gammaproteobacteria > Lysobacterales > Lysobacteraceae > Lysobacter > Lysobacter sp. ESA13C. The sequence continues at coordinate 66,662 of NZ_JAHXYK010000004.1, forward strand.
TGTTCAAGCGGGTGCTGGCGCCTTCGGCGGTGGAGAACGCCTGCAAGGTCTTGCGCAAGGGCACGGCGAACGTGGCCGAGTGCGACATCGCCATGTTCGGCATGGTCGAGCCGAAGAAGGCGATGGTGCCTGCGTAGTAGGGGCTGTTCGCGTCGACCTGGCCGACGTCGGCGGGCGCGTTGACCAGCACGTCGAACTCGCGCGCGAGCGCCAATCCGTCCGGGCGGTCGAAAGTGACCTCGGCGATCAACGGCGCCGGCAAGGTATCGGCCAGATGGCGTTTTACCAGCGCCGCCGGCAAGGTCACCGAGGCCGCATTCGCTTCGACCGCGCCCTTGATCGAACCGAACCGTTCCGCCGACGCCTGCAACTTCGGCTGCGTTGGCAGTTCGCTGCCGTAGCCCGGGCCGTAGTCGTAGTCGAAGGCGGTCGTGCTGACGTAGTCGCCGGCCTTGCTGGGGCCGACGAAGCCGCCGTCGCCGCCGACGTAGAACAAGAAGGGCTCGTTCAGGAAGGTGTTCGAATCGCTGCCGGTCGGGAGGATCGGCAAGCCGGCCAAGAACTGTTTCTTCGTCCACAGATACCACAGGCGGTCCATGTTCGAGTGGTGCAGATAGAAGATCGGGTCCACCGGCGACAGGAAGTTGGTCATGTTGCCGTAGGGGCCCGGGTCGATCGGGCCGACGCCGCCGATGTAGTTGTGCACCTTGTTGTGCGGGAAGCCTTCTAGGATCGAGAAATGGGTCGAGCCGTCGGGCTGCACCAGATGGGTGGCGGTCTTCGAGCTGGTGAAGCTGTTGCTGATGCTGGGATCGTAGAACAGCGTCGGCGCCAACCCGGAATCGATGACGTGCGGGGAGACGTCGTAAGTCGTTTTCTCGTCGAGCTTGGGATTGGATCGCGACAAGTAGCGCGCAGCGCAGGTGACCACGAAGGCCTGGTTGCCGGAGATGCCGGTCTTTTGCGCCACGTTGTAACCGGTGACGTCGTTCCAGACCTGGTCGAAGGTCGAATAACCGCGCGACTGCAACTGCGTGCGCTGCGCGGTCGACAGCGAATTCCAGTACTTCTCGAGGGAGGGCTTGATGAAGGAGGTGAACTTCGCCAGGTTGCCGGTATACGGCGAATAGGCGCCGTCGGTGGGGGTGAGGACACCGTCGAACATGCCCGCGGGGATTTCCGGATGGCGGGTCCAGTCCCAGAACGGCATGGCGAAGTTCGGATCGTTGCTGAGCCTGCGGATGGCGCGTTCGAAATAACCCACATAACCGCGGTGCCAGACATAGAACCACCAATTGCCGTGCGGGCAATCGAGGAAATGGGTGAAGGCGTTACGGAACCAGTTGAGCGGATCTTCGGGAGGCAGCTTGAGCATGGCTTCGATGCCGCGCGCGTAGCTGACCAGCATCTTCTGGCCCTCCGGGGTGGCGACGTCGTAACGACGCCAGCGCGCGGCCTTGTCCGGCCCTTCGGCGCCGGCGGCGAGGGCCGAGCCGAACGGCAACATCGAGCTGCCGAGCGCGGCGGCGGTGGTGGTCAGAAATTCGCGGCGTGTATAGCGCATCCTGCAGTCCTCCTGGTTCGTGGGCGATCCGTAATCGGCTGCATGGTTTGCCGAGCGCTTTGTTCCGCCTTCTCGTATCGCGTCGATGCGGCCCGGCTTGGATGTCGACGGGCATCGAGCATCTTCGCGGCGGGCATCTTCGAAGTCGGCGGCCATCTCTCGGTCGTTGAACGATGCAGAGCGCTGAGATCGCCGATCACGACCGTCGATACAGCGCTTCTTCGGGATGGACGTAGTGAGGGGAGCGGGGCGGCCAGGCCGATGACGAAGTCGGGCCGGCGGTCGCAGTTTCGAGCCGGCGGCGGACACGGGTCGTCGCGAAGCGGCCGTCGCGCAAGCGCAGCCTGCCGCTGAGTGAGCAGGCGCCGGTCGGCCCGCGCCGGCTGGGTCAGGCAATGCGCGTCGCGGCCGACGCTCGGTTCAGGCTTTCGGCCTCGCGACCGCCCGCACAGGTGTAGGATGCAGTCGTAAGCCGTTCCAATCGCGCGTCTCGCCCGACCGATCCTTGATCGCTCGCTTCGCTCCCTTTCACGCGTCATCGCCCTGATCCAGGGGGACGCCCACTTGGGAGCGGCTTTTGCCCGGCTATACCACCCGACAACTTTCCCTGACCGTAGGCGGCGACGCCTGGGGCTTGCGAGTGTTGAGCGATCTGCAGCAGTTCAGCGATCCCGATGGCCACGGCGAACGCCTCGGCATTTCCGCCGCGCAATGGAGTCTGTTCGGGCAGGTCTGGCCGGCCGGGCAATTGCTGGCGCAGGCCATGCACCGTTTCGCCATCCATGGCGAACGCATCCTCGAACTCGGCTGCGGCATCGGCCTGGCCAGCCTGGTGTTGCAGCGGCGCGGGGCGAACATCGTCGCCAGCGACGTGCATCCGCTCACCGAACCCTTCCTGGCCTACAACGCCGCATTGAATCAACTGCCGGCGGTGCATTACCGGCAACTGCGTTGGGACACGCCGCTGCCCACGCTCGGCCGCTTCGACCTGATCATCGCCAGCGACGTGCTGTACGAGCGCGATCAGGCCGAGTTGATCGGCGAGGTCATCGCTCGTCACGCCTTCGACGATGCGCAGGTGCTGATCACCGATCCCGGCCGCGGCAACAGCGCGCGTTTCACCCGCCTGATGCTGGCGCAGGGCTATTCGGTGGAAGAGCGGCGCTGCCCGATGAACGACACGGACCTGCCTCCGCATCGCGGGCGCTTGCTGCATTACAGCCGCGGCGCAGGCGGCGGAAACGGTAACCCGCCGTCGTAAAGGCCCACGCTCGATCGGGCTCGACGCGGCGGTCCATCACGGTTCCGCCGTCTGGGTGCTTCTAGCGATTCACTGCCGGCCCGTTCACACCGACATAGCCGTTCGCGCAGCCGGTCGTGCAGGTCGTCGCCAGCATGTTGTAGACGATGCGGCCGGCGTTGGTCTTGGAGCGGAAGTGGCCGACGCCGTTGCTGGTGTCGCCGCCGCCGGCGTTGTAGGGGCTGCCGTCGCTCCAATCCCAATCGTAGGCATAGGCGGTGCTGCCCACGCCGATGTCGACTTGCGCCTTGACGTTGCTGGCGGGGTTGAACAGCGCGCCGCTGCTGCAACCGGCCGAGTAGCTGGTGGTGAAGCACTGCACCTGGTCGTGCAGACCGGCAGTGATCGTGTAGAACGCGATCCCGCTGTACATCGCCGGCACGGCGCGAAGGCTGTTGCTGCCGCTGCCGGTCCAGCGGTTATAGCCGTAGTAGGCGACGCCGCTGCTCGGGTAAAGGCCGAAGGTGTAGTAGTCGTACGGAAAAACATAGGCCTCGGCATTGCAGGTCGGCGCATACGGCGATTGATAGCCGGTGCTGAGGCAGGTCTGCAGGCCGCGCAGCCCGCCGCCGATATTGACGAAGCGGCGCACGCTGGCCTGATAGCCGTAGTAGCGCAGCATCGCCAGGGACATCGACGAGCCCAGCGAATGGGTGACGATGTCGACCTGGCCGCGGCCGGTGTAGGTCTTGACCTTGTCGATGAAGGTCTTGAGGATCTGGTACTTGGCCGGCTGATGATAGTTGTACTGCGGCGAGCTGCGTTCCTCCGCATCCAGATAGGTCACGCCGAACAGCTCGCAGTCGTTGTAGCCGCGCGCCTTGAGCTCGTCGTACATCGAATGGGCCGGCGTGGCGTAGCCGGTGACCGCTGCCGGCGGCATGTCGAAGCTGAGCGCGCTGTCGCCGTTGCCGGAGACGAATACGACCGGCGTGCGCGTGGCGATGCAATCGCCGCCGCCGAAGCCGCCGCTGCCCACGCCGGGGCTGAAACCGCCCGCGTACTGAGAAGCCGTGCCTTGGCAGGTGTAGCCGTTGTTGCTGCCGCAATCCAGCGCCCGAGCGGTGGAGGGCGCCAGCAAGGCGAGCGCGCCCAGCATCGGCAGCAGGGCCGATAGGGTCAGGCCCGCGGCGCGGGTCGAATCGAAGGCGGAATCGGACGGACCGTGGCAAACCCACTTCAGCGCGGTGCGGAGCATGAGTGCTTCCCTCCCCAGGGTGTCGGCTCGACGGCGACGAACGCCGGATCGGGCCGATGCTGGACCTGTGGGGTGAGCTTGGGTATTGCACCTATGGGCGATGCCGGGCAGGTAGGCTGACGGCCCGCTGTTCGTCCGTCCGAGAGGCGCGGGTATCGATGCATCGCAACCATCCCGCCTGCCGACACCGGGTCACTCGAATGGCGCCGCCGATGTGGGTTATCGTTTTGCGTGGGCCGCTGCGGGGCAGGTATGAACGGACTCAAGAATGTACGCCAGCGTCGCGACGACGCTTTGGCCAAGGTCGGCTGGGAGCAACTGGAGGCATTACTCGCGGAGCATTACCGCGGGCAGGGGTTCCGCGTCGAGCACGTGGGAACAGCGGGCACCGGGGCGCGTTTCGACGGCGGCATCGATCTGAAACTCCATCGCGAGGATGAGTACATCCTGGTCCAGTGCAAACACTGGAATGCCAAGCAGGTTCCGCATAACGCCGTACACGAATTGCTGGGCCTGCTGGTCAATGAAGGGGCAACAGGCGCGATCCTGGTAAGCAGTGGCGAATTCACTCGCGCTGCGATCGATGCCGCAACCCGCCAGGGGCACGTTCAATTGATCGATGGCGATGCCCTCAGGCTCATGCTGGGTGCGCGCCTGGATCGGCTCGACGCCTCGCAATTCACTGTGCGCACAACAGCGAACGGCCACGGCAGGCGCGGGCGCGTCAATCGCGCTTCACAGCGCGCAGCCAACGCCATTTGGTGGTTGTTTTCTCTGCTGGGTATGTTGGTTTTCCTATGGCTGATTCAGACCTTGCTGCAGCGCACGGCCGGCACGGCAGGGCCCGCTGCGCAGCGCATGGAACGCGAGCCGGGGCCGATACCTCCAGCTCGCGGGGAGGACGATAGGCCGATGGATAGCGTGACCTGGCATGGAGAAGTGTTGCCGGAGCAGAAGCAGGCGACCGACGCCGAGATCCGCGAAGCGCGACGCCGTGCCGAGGAATCGCAGCGGATCATCGAACAATCGACCCCTGAGATGTAGCGGCCAGGCATATAGGCGGCGCCACGAGCAGAATCTTGAGAGTCTTCGAATCAAAGAGGCGCAGCGAATCGACTCGCTGCGCCCCTCCCGGTGCGGCCGGCCATCAAAGCCCGGACCGTATCCGTCGCGCCGCCGAAGCGGCGGTATTCATCAGAACTGCAGGCTCCACTGGTCGATCTTGCCCACGTCGGCGCGGGCGTTGTCGTTGACCAGCAGCTTCCAGGTGCCGTTCGCCGCTTCGCTGGAAGCGTTCACGGTATAGGTCTTGATGATGTTGTCGGCGCTGCCGCCGCTGCGGTTGTGCAGGGTGTAGCGGGTGCCGTCCGGCGCCACCAGGTCGACGCGCAGGTCGCCGATGAAGGTGTGCTTGATGTCGACCGCTACTTTCAGCGTGGCCGGCGCATTGCCGGAGACGCCGCTGACGACGATCGGGCTTTCCACGCTGCGCAGGTCGAGGATCGGGTAGTCGCCGGCGTTCTCGAAGAACGTCTTGCCGCTCACCGCGACCTGCTTGCTGACGCTGTGGCTGGCGCCGTCGTTGTCGGTCACCGTCAGGGTGACGGTGTAGGTGCCGTTTTCGAGATAGGTGTGTTCGGGATGGGCCTGGGTCGATTGGCTGCCGTCGCCGAAGTCCCACAGATGCGAGGCGATGACGCCGTCGCGGTCGGTCGAGGTATCGGTGAAGCTGACCTTGAGCTCGGCGGCGGCCAGGCTGAAGTCGGCGACCGGCGGGTACAGCACCTTCAGTTCGTCGGCGCCGATGTCGACCGTGCGCACGCCGTCGCCGTTGCCGTCGATGACGCGCTTTTCGCCGTCGATGTCGGTTTCGGGCAAGAAATCGGCGGTGGCGCCGGCGTCGACGGCGGGCGAGCCGGCGGCGATGTGGTAGTTGCCGATGGTGGGGGCGACGAACAACGGGTCCGCGGAAAGGTTGCCGTTGATGCCGGTCTGGTCGGCGACGCCGACGTAATTGCTGGTGTTGTTGAAGACCAGGTTGTTCTTGAACAACGGATGGTTCGCCGGGGTGCCGTTGGTGATTTCGAAACCGACCGCGTTGCCGGCCAGGATGTTGTTCTGGTACAGGTGCAGGGTCGAGTTGACCTGGGCGCTGACCTTGATGCCGGTGCGGTTGCCGACGATGGTGTTGTTGGACACCTGCGGGCTGTTGCCGCTCGGCAGGGTCATGGTGATTGCGCGGCAGGGGTTGTCGACGATCAGGTTGTTGACGATGTCGGGCGATGAGCCGTTGACGAAGGTGATCACGCCGGACAGATGCTGGGTGTCGCAACTGTTGTTGCGGAAGATATTGCGCTCGATCAGCGCCGAGGAGCCGTTGCCGCCGATGGCCGCACCGTAGCCGCCCGCGGTCTGGGTGTTGGTGTCGAAGATGTTGCCGACGATGCTCGGCGAAGCGGCCAGGATGTCGATGCCTGCGCCAAAGCTGGCGCGCCCGTTCTTGATGGTGAAGCCTTCCAGGCGCGCAGCCGGGCCTTCGCCGCTGTCGAACACCAATACGTTGCCGCTGTTGCCGCCGTCGATGATGGTCGTCGCCGGGCCGCCCTCGCTGATCACGGTAATGGCTTTGCCGTCGTAATTGAGGCGTTCGGGATAGCTGCCCGGCGATACCAGCACGGTGTCGCCGGCGACGGCGGCGTTGATCGCGGCCTGGATGGTCGGGTAATCCGCCGGGACCCGCAGGGTGGTCTGTGCGGCGGCGGGCAGTGCCAGCGACAGCGCCAGCGATGCGAGGGCGGTCTTTTTCAATTGCGTATGCTTCATACCAACTCCTTGGTGTGATGATCGAGAGGCTTGCGATGACGCGCCGTGCCCCGATTGCGCGAGCGGACGCGCCCGAGGCCGCTGTGCGGCTGCGGACGTTCGTTTCGGCACGATCGAGAGACCCCGGGGCGACAGGACATGGCCGGCGAGCGAAGCGCTTCGGTCCGGGGCATGTCCTCGTGCACTGTAAGGCAGGGGTGTCGCAGGGGATGAGCCGATGGGTAGGCGCTCGTGATCGATTCCATCGTCGCTTCCGTGATGGCGGCGCGGTCGCTGTGGCTGCGCGGCCGCGGCTCGCGCCGCTCCTATCCCCGGGGCGTTGCTGACTTGAGGCGATAAAAAAGCCGGGCTCCATGGGAGCCCGGCTTGGTTCGCTTCCAGTGCGTGGCGGTTTACTCCGCGGCGCGGCACTTGGTCAGCTTGAGACCCTGCACGACGGTGCCGACCTGGCCTTCGTTCATGCACTCGAACACCAGGGTCGAGGATTTCTGGAACGGCTGGATCTCGTTGCCCTCGAACTTGGCCTTCAGCGCTTCCTGCTCGGCGACTTCGAAGGCGGTGTCGAACATCGCGCCGTCCTCGGCGATCGCGCCGAAGTAGGTGCCGCCGGGCTCCGAGCCCATGCGCATCAGCTGACCGGAGAAGGCCAGACGGCGTCCGTCGTACTTCTTCCCCGCGGCCTCGGGGTTCGCGGCGTATTCGGCGGCGATTTCGTTGTAGCTCAGCACGGTGGTCTGTGCATGGGCGGAAAGAGCGCACAGGCCCAGGATGGCCATGGCCGCGAGGGCCGCCGGTCGAACATGCATATCGATCACCTCCGTATGTGGGCGCGTAGGCTCGATAAGAATGCCGATGCTGTCAAGTTTCGTGCGGCAGCGACTGCGGGCACGAGGCGGTCTCGGCGACCGCGTAGTAACGGGTCAGCCGCACGTCCAGGGCCAACGAGTCCGGCCGATAGGGACGGACCTCGCCGCAGTGGCGCACGGAGGCCAGGTCGAAGCGTTCGTACACGCTGCGATGCAGCGGTGCGCCGCGCGCCTCGATCCGCGACTTGGCTTTCCAGGCGATGCGCCACCCCTGCGGGACCCAGTCCGGGTAACGATCGAGCATGCGCTGGATCTCGCAATGTTGCATGCCGGCCGCGGAAGGGAATAGGTGCAGGCGGCTGCGATCGACCAGCAGCGGGTGCGGCAGTTCGGCGGTCTGTTCCAGCATCCACGACAGGGCGATGTCGGACAGCCGCGATTCGTCTTCGTCGTAGCTGCCGCCGATGTCGGAATGGCAGCCGGCGAACCAGACCTGGCGCAGCCACTCCGGCTCGCCGGGCTCGTGCGCCACGTGCTGGCCTTTCACGCCCCATTCGACGCGGGCGAAGTCGGCGCGGCGCTCGTCGATGGACAGCGCATGGCGTGCGTAACGGACGCGGCGGCCGAGCAGGCGGTCGTAGAAGCCCGAACGCCAGCCGGCGAAATGCCAGCGAAAATCGCCCGGGTTCGGAAAGTCGCGGATCGACCGGTAGTGTTGCTTGAACAACTGGCAGACGCCGGCCAGGATCAACCCGCCGAGGTAGGGGACGATGTAACGCCCCAGATCGAAGCCGTACAGGACGGCGCAAGGCAGCAGGATGGTCAGCGCGACCAGCAGAGACACCATGACGAAGCGCAGCAGGCCCTTGGCCCCGAGCGCGGCAACGGTGTCGAACACGCCGATGAAATACGGCACGACGTTCGACTGGCCGTCGATGTCGCAGCCGTACTTGAGGCGGAAGCGCCGGGCTTTCTCCTTGCGTTCGGGCTCGTACTTGCCGCGGTCCTTACCCGCGCCATGCTCGTAGACCTGCAGTACCGCCTCGCGCGCGACCCGCATCAGGCCGCGTCCGTAGCGAGGGACCGGCTTGCCGTCCGCGTCGTGGGTGGGCACGCCGCACAGATTGAGTACGCCGCCGACGCAGCGCGCGGTGTAAGCGCCGCGGCTGAAACCGAACAGATAGATGCGGTCGCCGGGCTCGTAGTGTTTCAAGATCGCCGCATAACATTCGACGATGTTGGTGCTGATGCCGGTGCCCATCGCCGAGCTGAAGAACTTGCGCAGGGTGCGTAGGAAACGCAGGCGGACCTGGCCGGCATCGGCGTCGGTGCCCAGGCCGGCGTCGTAGAAGGCGACTTGCTCGGCCGGGTCGATCGGGCTCTCGGGGCCGTTGCGGGTGGCCCGGTACAGTTTGTAGACGTTGCTCAGGCGCTGGTCGGGCCGCAGCCCACCGGCCTGTCCGGTGCCATCGGCGAAGATGAGGATGTTTTTCGATCGGTCCACGGCCGACATTGCGATCTTCCCTGTAGCCCTGTGGCTATGGGTAGGCAACGTGGATCGGGGCGCAGGTCGGCCATGGACCCGCGATCGGGGCCGGCGGCCGCATCGGCAGCGCGCCGGCCCGCATGCGCAGCGGTCACTGCTTGGCGTCGTCCTTGGCCAGCGGTCGCACGTATTGCAACAGACTGGCCAGGACCTTGCCGGGTTCTTCCCACTGGATCATGTGCGAGGAGTGCTCGAACCACACGCCCTGCTTGTACGGCGCCTTGACCTGGGCCAGCCAGTCCGCGGTCGGTTGCGACGGCGTGGTGTAGTCGTGGCGGCCCATGAACATCACCACCGGGATCGGGAATTCGCGGACCTTGCTGAAGTCGACGGTGACGAATTCCGGCAGCACGCGGCCGAGGCTGAACTCGTTGCCGCGGTTGACCGCGGCGCGGTCGCAGTCGTTGTACTCGGGCGACAGCAGTGGGGCGCGGTAAAAGTACAGCGACTCGTCGCGGTAGGCGGTCATGCCGCCGTAGTACTGCGACCACTTGCGTGCGGCGATGATGCGTTCGCGGGTGATCGGCTGGTCGCCAGGGTAGGGTGCGATGGCCTCCATCTCCTTGACCGCTTGGGTGTTGCCGTGGGCTTTGGCCTGCTGCATGCCGTAGTCGAAGCTGATGCGCTCGTTCTCGCGCACGTTGATGGCCTGGCCCACGCCGAGGTAGGCATGGAACAGGTCCGGCCGCTTCAGCGCCGCGGTCATCGCGACGATGGTGCCCCAGCTGTGGCCGGCCAGCACCACCTTGCGCTTGCCGTAGCGCTTGCGCACGTACTCGGCGATCTCGATGGCGTCGTCGGCATAGCGTTCGACCTGCAGGGTGTCGGCATAAGCCTGCGGATCGTGGGAGGCGAAGGTCTTGCCGGCGCCGCGCTGGTCCCAGTTGACCACGGTGAAGAATTCCTCCATCGGACGCTGGAACTGCCACATCGTCGGGATCAGCGGCGAGGCCGGGCCGCCGTGGGCGAACAGCAGGATGGGGTTGGCCTTGTCCTGGCCGCGCACGTTGAGCCACTGGTCGATGCCGCCGATGCGCACGGCATAGGCTTCCTGGACCCCGTTCGGGGCGACGATGCGGCTGAGGTCCTGGACCACGGCGCGGGCGCGCTCGTAGTCCGAGGTGTTCTTGCATTCCTCGGCCATGGTCAGGCCGGGGACGGACAGCAACAGGGCGAACAAAGCAGGCATCGTCTTCATAGGCAGTTTCCGGATCGGTGGTCGACAGGACGGCGCTGCGAGGCTGGATCGGTGCAGGTTCGACCTGACGGTGGCCGGGTCGATCTTCGCTGCGTGTTCTCGTTGCGTGGTGTAAGTGATGCGGCGATGGCGGAAACGGTTGCGGCGACGGCAGCATGGATCGTGGGGGGGGGGGCGAAATCTGGGACGTTCACTGGAGGCCAGCTTTATCCACAGGCCGATGGGTCGATGCCTCATCACCGGATCGAAGAGCGGTTCGGGCGCGTACACGCACGCCGACAGGAAGATAGGCACCCCAGGCGGTGCGCGGGGATGCAGCTGCCGACTTTTGCTCTGGAGATGAGGGCTGCACGCAGACAGCGGCCTCACGGGTTCGCCGTGAGGCCGGTCCGGATAATGGGCGATGGAATGATCGGCGCGGAGCTTCGTGGCGATCGCGCCTGTGCAGTTACGAATCGACCGCGAACGCACCGAAGAGCACGCCGTCGCCGTTGGCGGGCAGCGAGCAGACGACCGAAACGAAGCCCCAGTAGCTGACGCTAGATAGCGGCGCCAGTTGGTCGTACTTGGCCAGGCTCGTGGTGAAGCTGTAGGAACTGAGGAAGTCCCCGTTGTAGTTGTAGGCATAGACCGTGCAACTGGTCGACGCGCCGTTTCTATTGCTGCCGTCGACGTAGAAGTTCTGGCCGGGCCCGGTGACGGGATGTCGGGCGATGGGGCAGATGACGTAGCGCGCGGCGGCGTTCAGATTCCTGACGCCGTAGCTCCAGTAGTCGATATCCAGGGCGTCCGCGGCGTTGTAGTTCTTGCAGGCGCTGCCGTGAGTGCTGACATTCTGGGATGTGGCGGCATCGGCATGGCCGGCGACCGCGCTGGCCAGCAGGCCCGCGCTCAACGACAGGCCGAACATGATTGCTTTGGCTTTCATGAGATCACCTCGTGTGGTCGGTTGACGAACTTGCTGTCCCCCTGTCTCCCCTGTTGCCTCCTGCGCGCAAAGGCGGCAGTGTCGGCCCGAGTCAGTGTTTGGATGCCGTGGCGTCGCTCAGTTCCGGCCCCATCAGATAGAGCACCATCCTGGACTGGCCGTTGCGGCTTACGATGGCCTGGCCCGCCATGCGCGGCAATGCGTCGGCGAACTGTTGCGCCCACAGCGGAAGTTGCTTGTGCAGATGGCCAGAGCCGTCGTCGCTGACTTCTATCCGGCACATACTCGATCGGCATTGAACGTCGTGCGCCGCTTCGCGCATCCCATCGGTTCGTTCGATGGCGTTCCATACGCGCGATGTGGTGTGCGACGCCCAGACCGGATCGACATGCTCGAGCTGGAAAGCGGACTGGAGCCGGGCGATGTAGGCGGCGTGGCGCCGAGAGTCCTGCTCGGCCTGCCTTCTCGCGTCGATGGACAGAACGCCGACCGGACTCTGTTCGGTCGATGCCTGCACGTCGGTCGAGAGGCGCTTCAGGCCGGCCACCTGGGCCTGCAACTCAACCACCTGATCCTGCATGCGCTCGATCCGCGCTGCGTCGCTGCCTGCGGTTTGCGAACGCGCCTTCGCCTTCGCTGCGCTCTCTTGGAAGGACGTTGCGGATTCAGGGGCGAGAAGCCGGAGCGCCACCAGGCCAACGGCACTGAGTGCGGCGCAAACCGTCCACAGGAGTAATGAACTTTTCATGGAACAGCATGTACCAGAATCGCAAGCTCAACGCATGTCGCTCAAAAAACGACACCGCCCAAGTTGCGCACCGCCTCGCTCCAGATCGTCGCGACCAGTTTGCGCCGCGAGGTCAGGCCGGTCTTATGGTACACGCGCTGCCACATTGTACGAATGGTGGATATCGAACAACCCAGCAAGGCGGCGATCTGTTTGTCTTCGGCGCCGCAAACCGCGGCCAGCAACACCGATCGCTCCATCGGGCTCAGTTGCGCGTACTTGCCCCGGGCGGCCTCATGGAGCAGGTCGCTTTGAACGAGGAGACCGATGCGTGCGGTAGCCGACCACATCCGATGTTCGAAGAGTCTGCCGGAGACACCTATCCAACGCATGCGTTCGCATGGACAGGACAGACCGATGCGTCGAGACGGGACGGAGACTTATATTTGTGATAACGGTCTCCGGCCCGGGGGCGATTCGGATGTCAGCGAATCGGTTCAGGGAACATAACTGCATGTGACGCTCACCGCACTTTGAGCGGCGGAGAACTGCATCTCGTTCGGGGTGGCGGTGCGGCTGGTCCAACTGTCGCTGCGATAGTCGTAGATGGCGTCGAGATACACGGCATCGTCCACGCCGAACTTGATCACGGCGTTGGCGCTGAGCGTGACCGTGAAGCTCTTTCGGTCCTGGCCCAGCGTATAGCTTTGATTGATGACGCCTTCGGAATAGATGGTCCACTCCTGGTCGGCTCTGGTGTCGTTGTAGATAAAAAGAGTCTTGTTTCTGGACATCGGACGCTCCCATCGGCAATCGCGGAAAGGCAGGGCGCGCTGCAAGGTTCGCCATCGCCTGCAGCCGCGCCTAGTCGGACCAGGCGCTAAAGCGCCTCGTCCGTTGCCTGTTGGAACGTGGGCCAGGCCGGTGCGTGAACCCGCCGGCGAGTTTCCTCGCGGTCCGCTTGCGTCTGCGATGATGCGGCCGCTGCGGTCCGATCAGTAGTCTTTCAGTTCGCCGAGCGGGATGCGCTGGATGTGCGTGCGCGGTTCGACGCCGCTGTCGCGGTAGTCGTCGGCGGCGCTTTCGTAGGTCACCCAGACTTCGTTGTCGATGACGTTGATGCCTTCGGCGTAATGGTCGAGACGGTAGACGCTCTGCGCATCCTTGGCCGCTTCGAGTCGGAAGTTCTCGCCGTTGCCGGTGAACTGTTGAAAGACCAGCTCGCGCGGCGATTCGTCCTGGCCGCCGAAGGAGGTGCTGAAGAGCAGGCCGCGCTCGGTCACGGTCACGCCCTGGGCGTAATAGGGCGTCTCGACCGGAGCGCCGGGATTGAGGAACTCGCCCTTGGCGCCGATATCGAAACGCACCAGGCTGGGCTTGCCGTCGAAATCCTGCTTGGCCTGGTCCGAGCCGAAGCCGTTCGGGTCGACCGCGAACTGGCCGACATAGGCCTTGCCGTCCTTGACGGTCAGATAGCTGGCTTTGCTGCCTTCCGGCATGCGGTTGATCCACACCGGTTCGACCGAGCCGCCGTTCTGGGCGGCATCGATGTCTTCGCGCCGATACACGTAGACCGATTCCGTATCGGCCAAGTACACGAACTTGCCGTCGGTCGCCACGCCGCCGCCCTTGTCCGGCGCGATCGCGCACAGGTTCTCGGCGCTGCCGCCGTCGAGCTTGACGTGCTTGACCTCGGGGCCGCCGTCCTGGTTCTGGATCGACAACAGGACGCCGTCGTCCTTGTTGTAGTAGGTCGTCAGGACTTGCCGACGCTGGGCATCGTAGCCCTGGCCCTGGGGGATGAACTCGCCGACGTGGATCAGCTCCGGGCCGTCGGGCAGGGTGGGGCGAGCGGATTCTTGGACGGGAGCCGACGTCTGGGGAATCCAGGCGCTGCCGCTGGTGCCGGAGACGTGCATGGGAAGGCTCCTCTCGCCGACAGGCACTGCCGATGCGGGCACTTTAGGCCGCGCCCGCCGCGGGCACAGCTAGGGTTGCCCCTATCGGAACGTCATCTTCAACGCGGTTTCTTGATACCGGTCGTAAAACAGGCAAGGATTCAGGCCCGATCCGCCGGTTCTGGGGCGGGCACGACTACATGACGACGGGAGAGGCGAACATGGAAACGCAGGAACTGCACCGCGGCCGTTTGATCGATCACATCCAGTTGGTGGTGAGCGATATCGAGGCGAGCCGCAAGTTCTACACCGCGGTCTTCGCCGCCTTGAAAGTGCCGATAGCCGGTAGCGGCGACGATCATTTCTGGGCCGACGAGTTGTTCGTGTCGACCGCCGACAGCCCGGCCGCCCAAGGCAGCCTGACCGGGCGCCATCACCTCGCGTTCCAGGCGCAGGACTGGGCGATGGTCGATGCCTTCCACCGCGCCGCGATGACCAACGGCGGCAAGGACAACGGTTCGCCCGGAGGCCGCGACTATCACCCCGGTTATTACGCCGCGTTCGTGCTTGACCCGGACGGCAACAACATCGAGGCGGTGTATCACGGCGAAGCCGAGCGCAGCGCGCCTTCGGTGAAGATCACCTTCTGAAGCGCACCACCCGGCCCGCAGCGCACACGGCGGGGTTTGCGGGGATGGCGCGGATATCGCGCCATCGCCGCATTCAAGCGAAACCGGTTTCCCCTCCGGAAAACCCGGGCGAGCGCTTGCGATGAATGCGCGTTCGTGCAGTGCGGCGCACGCGGCTCGATGAAGTTTCAAACAGCGAAAATCACGCATCGTGAATGCGGGCTAATGTGCTTTGTGCGCAGCGTATGCGCCGTCGATTCGCAGGGGATGAAACCTCGATACGCGACTGACATCGAATACATCTGCAGCGATTCGCTGCCATATGACGATTCGAAATGAAGGAAGTGCAGGAGCAGTCTCACCGCAAGTGAGCAACTGCGCTGCGATCGCACGACAGCGTTGTTGACGAACCCTAGAGTCGGGACATCGCATCACTCAGGGTGGCCGATGCGAACGAGAAAGCACACTGCGCTCGATGCCGGATCTGTCGTTGCGGACAGGGCATGCACGCCACCCCACATTCGACGAGAGCGATACGATGAAGGCGATTTCTAAAGCACGACTGGGGTTGTTGGCCTGCTGTATCGCAGCGGCCATCGGCGGCACGGCGACGGCCGGCGGGCGCGATGCGAACGCCGCTGCCGGGTTGAGCGGCCAGGACCTGGTGTATTCCTACGACGAGATGTTCGACTTCGACACCGCGGCCTATCTGGCCAAGCACGCGCCGCATCTGGTGCGGCACAGCGAGTCGATTTCGCACTGGGCCGGTTACAGCAGCATCAGCCCGAAGGTGTTGATCGCGCTGATGGAGCAGCAGAGCGGCGTGGTGTCGCGTCAGCGCGCTAGCGCCGATGCGATGCGCCGTCCGTTCGGCAAGCTGTCGACGGCGAAGGATTTCAATGGCCAGACCCGCGAGGTCGCCACGGCCTTGCGCCAGGCTCTGTACGAGCAGGAAGACGCGTCGCTGGCGCCGCAAGGCCGCGTGCCGCTGGCGCGCAGCAATCCCTTGCAAGCCCTGTACCTGCAGGCTGGCGAGAGCCAGGCCAGTGCCGCGCTGCGCGGCGACGGCGAGTTCCAGCAGGTCTACGGCCGCTTGTTCAACGAGCCGCGCAAGGCAGTGCCGGCGTCGGCGCGTTTCGCCGATACCAGCGACGTCAACGCCCTGGCCGGGCCGGCCAACGGTTTCCTGCAGTTCCCGTACCCGCGCGGCGCGTCCTGGCATGTCGGCGGCGCGCACACCAACACCGGCTCGGGCAATTACCCGATGTCGTCGCTGGACATGTCGCGCGGCGGTGGCTGGGGCAGCAACCAGAGCGGGAACTGGGTGTCGGCCTCGGCCGGCGGCTCGTTCAAGCGCCATTCCTCGTGCTTCGCCGAAGTGGTGCACAGCGGCGGTTGGTCGACGACCTACTACCACATGATGAACCTGCAGTACGGCACCGGCGCGAGCGTCGCCGCCAACAGCCGTATCGGCAACCCGGCCAACACTCGCGCCCAGGCGCTGTGCAACGGCGGTGCCTCCACCGGCCCGCACGAGCATTGGTCGCTGAAGTACAACGGCAGCCACTATCACCTCAACGGGGTGTATCTGTCGGGCTTCCAGATCACCGCGCTGGGCAGCAGCTACGACACCAACTGCAGCCGCTTCTATCTGAGCAAGAACGGCTCGCGTTATTGCTCGGGTTATTTCACCAACCCCTGAGCGAAGCCGCGCATCCGGCGAGCTCGTCGCCATCGCGAACGAGCCCGCCGGGTGAATTTTCGCGTCCGCCCGAAGCCGACGCGGCTTCGGGCGGATCCGTTTGCGGCGCCGTGCCCGACGAAGCGCGTCTAGGCTTCAGCGTTTTTTAGCCGCTGCCGGTCTGACCGCCATCGCCGGCTTAGCCTTGCCGGCGTTGCCGCGGTTGAGGCATTGCCAGGTGATGCGACCGACTTCCTCGCCTTCGAACAGTTGGCGGATGGCGATGCTGGCGCCCTGCATCTGTTCGGGCTTGGCGCCGCGCACCAGGAAGCGCGCCAGCAGGCGCGCGCCGCGCGGCAGCGGCAGGCCGCACAAAGGCAGGCGCGGCAGGCCCGGCAAGGCGATGGTGGCGCGATCGCCTTTACGCGGTACATCGACCTTCCAGGGCACCCGGGCACCGATGCGTCGGGCGAGGTCGCGCGGCAGTTCCAGGTGCACCGTGACGCCCTTGGGCAAGCGCCGCACGATCTCGAAATCGAAGGCGCGGGCGCGATCGGGCGTGCCGGTGATCAGGAACGGCAACGACAACCAGGCCTGCGGATCCGGCGGCGGGTCGACGACGTTGAAGTTGCGCCAGGTGATGTTGTTGTGGGCGCGGATGTAGTCGCGGAAGGCATCCCAGTCGAAGTTGGGCGGACCGGGCGGCAGCGGCGGCGCGGCGTCGCTCGGATGGTCGAGGCTGGCGACGAAGCAGTAATGGCCGGGCGCGGGGATGTCGGCCTGCGGCCAGGTGATCGCATCGGCGACCACCAGGGTGTCGCCCATCGGCACGTCGACCGGCGCCGAGGTGCCGATCAGGTTCCACAGGTCCGGGGTCAGCAAGGTTGCGACCGGGCTCCAGTACACCGTCGCGCGGACGTCGTCGGCATCGGCGGCGCCGCGATTGCGCATGCGCACGTAGAGGAAATTGTCCTGCCCGGTTTCGGCCTCGTGGCCGAGGGTGTTGCTGTTCTCGGTGCCGCTGCCTTCGCCGAAGGCTGCATCGGGGTTGGCCACCGCGGTCGGGCGCAGGATCACGTCGGGGCTGGAGCTGATGGCGCCGGTGGACGGCACCACGCCGCTGTCGCCGACGGCGTCGCGCAGGTAAACATCGGGCACCAGGCCCAGGGTGTCCTCGATGATCGCGCGCAGGTCCGGCATTACGCCGATGGCGCCGGCCACGCCGCCGCCCTGCGGGGTATTGATCGCCGGGTCGGACAGCAGGCTGCGCATCTGCCCCGGCGACAGGCGCGTGCCGGTCGTCGCGGCGTACATGCCCTGGGTGACGAGCGCGGCGCCGGTGACGATCGGCGAGGCCGAACTGGTGCCGTTGAAACCGGCGGTGTAGGTGCGGTTGTCGTCGCCGCCGCCGTTGTCGAGATCGCCGTAGGCGCAGGTGGTGACGTTCTCGCCCCAGGCATAGCAATCCACGCGCGAGCCGAAGCTGGAGAAACCGGCGCGGTTGTGCGGCAGCGGCGACAGTGCTGCGCCGACCACGATCGCGCCGGAATCGCGGAAATCGGCGCTGGCGCGGTTGAATACCTGGAAACCGCCGCCGTCGGTGTAGGCGTCGAGGTCGTTGCTGCCGTTGCCGGCGGCTTCGACCACGATCACGCCCAGGGCGCTGGCCAGGCGGATCGCATCGAAGTCGGCGTTGTCGACTTCGGTCAGGATCGCGCCGCCGCGTTGCACTTCCAGCAACAGCACGTCGCCGACCGCCATGCTCGGCAGCGCGGCGACGATCGCATCGGCCACGTGCAGGTTGGTGTCGGTGCCGGCGTCGTAATGCGAGGTCACCCGCACCGAGCCCACGTCCGGGGCGATGCCGACCACGCCGAGGGTGTTGTCGATGCCGGCGATTTCGCCGAGCACGGCGGTGCCGTGATTGCCCTTGTAGGTGCTCACGCCATCGCGGTTGTCGCCGAAGATCAGGCTGGGCGCGTGCCCGACCAGGTCTTCGTGGCCGAGGAACCAACCTTGTTCGAGGTCGACCACGCCGATGCCGCCGCCGGTGCCGTTGGCCTGGGTCCAGGCCCAGCGCGCGTCGATACCGGTCGGAGCGGCATCCAGGTAGTCCTGGCCGGCGCAATACGGGTCGTCGGCGTCGTTGACCGGTTCGGTGACTTCGAGTTCGCGGTAGGCGTCTGCGATTTCGGCGAGCCGGCGCAAGCGTGCGACCAGGGCTTCGGCGTCGTCGGGACGATGGCGCAGATCCAGGCGCCAGTAACCGGTCAGGCTGCGCAACGGCGGAAACGGCGATTGCGCGGCGCGGCGCTCCATTTCGATCAAGCGCTTGGCATCGACGCTGCGGATCACCGGCCGGGTCGATTCGACCGTCGCCTCTTCCAGCAACTTGGACAGCGCCACCAGCTTGTGCTTGCGTGCGAGGCTGCGCAGGTCTTTGTCGGAACCCGGCGCAATGCGATCGGACAAACGCAGGATGACGAAGCCGCTGTAGCGCGGCGTCGGCGAAGCGGTGGGCGGATGTTGCGGTGGACGCGTCGGACCGGCCGCGCAATGCAGCGCGGGCGTGCAGTGTCTGGATTTCATCGGACCTCTCCTGGTGGCGACCGCAGTCCTGCGCGCTGGTTGGCGATGACGCATGCGGACGTCCGTGTTTCTGCGGCCGGTGAAACAGGGCGAGCCGAGCAGTCCAGTGAAGCCGGCCGTTCTCCGCGGCCGCCGAAGAGACGCTGCGCGCGGCTCCTCACCGGAAGCGAACGCCAAGACCCGAAGCAGGCGGCCAAACCGGGCCTGTCCTCGGCCGGCTGAGATCCGCATTCCTCGACGCGGCACCGTCGCACTCGCACCTGCGAAGCCTGTGCTCCGGAAAAAGCAAAGGCGGCCGTAGCCGCCTTTGCGCCGTGCCTATGGCGGAACGACCGCCGCCACGCATGCCGTCACGGCGGTAGCTTGGTGCCCTGGTCGGCGATCGCGAGCCACTTGCGGCCGTCGTGGCTGTAGGTGACGCCGGTCAGGGCTTTCTGGCGATAACCGATACGCGGGATCTCGTAGACGGTTTCGTACAGGATGTAGGCCGAGTTGCAGCCGTCGACCACGCGATAGCGTTCGGTCCAACTCCACTTGGCTTCGCGGTTGGTGAAGTGGCCGGCCAATGCGGTCATGATCGCGTCGATGCCGATGCGCACGCCGCCGCTGTCGAACACGGTGATGGCGCGTTCGTCGTGGATGGCGCGGAAGGTTTCGGCGTCGTAGTCGCGGAAGGATTCCATGTCGGTGCGCTGGGCGACGTCGAACTGGCGGGCGCAGATGCGGGTGAGGATGTCGCCGACCCAGCCGGAGGCGGCGGGTTGCGGGGCGCTGCTTGCGGCTGCGTTGCTAGCAGGGGCCGCGGCGAACGCCATAGGGGCGGTGGACAGGGCGAGCATGGACACGGCGATCAGCGCCGACGTGCGGGCAGAGCGGGGAGTGCGGTGGGTCATCGTCTTGTCTCGGTGGTTGGGACGATGGCGACCTTAGGTGCGCCAGCGGTTCCAATGGAGGCCCAATCGGTTGACGAGCGATGGAGCCAATTTGCGACCTGGGAGGAAGATGTTGAACGATTCCTTCGAGCCCGCGTTTGCACTCGCGTCCGTCGTGGCATGGATTGCCGGTTGCAGCGTATTTCCTGCACTTTCGCCGTGCTCCGGTTGTTCCGTCTGCGTGCTTTCGACAAGGCGGTCTGACCGGAGTCAGCCTGCTTCCACGTTGAATGAATCGGCAGGCTCGATCGGCGAGGGTATGTTTCTCGGTGCCGTTCGGTCCCGCGCCGAATGCAGCGACGCGGTCCCGAGGTTTCGGCCCCGGGCATCCGTGCGTGCGTCCGCGCCGCAAGCGTCCGCGAGAGCGAGAGCGATGGCCGCCGGGCCGAATCGGGCGCGGCATTCATTGCAGGGTTCCGCGGATTTCGCTGCGGAGCAGCGTCGTGACTCAGCCAGGGGGCGGGATGAACACGCAAGTCGAGGAGCGTTCGCGGACGTTGGTGGTACTGCTGCACGCCTATATGCACACTGCGGCCAGGCTAGAGTCGGTGCAAGCCCTGGTGCGCGGCGCCTGGCCGGATGCGGAAATCTATTGCCCGGAGCTGCCGGCATCGCGCTTGTCGATGGCGGATCCGAACGAGATCGTCGCAGGCTTGTTGACGGAGATCGATCGCAAATACGCCCAGGCCTACGCTCAGGCCACGCGCTACGGCAATATCGTGCTGGTCGGGCACAGCCTCGGCGCGCTGCTGGCGCGAAAACTTTACGTGGTGGCCTGCGGCGAAGTCGAAGGCGCTCCGTTCGAGGCCGTGTTCAAGCCGGCATCCGCCGACGAAGCGGTACTCGTTCCGGCGCGGCCCTGGGCCGGCTGCGTGTCGCGGATCGTGCTGCTGGCCGGCATGAACCGCGGTTGGCGCGTGTCGCATCACCTCAGCCTCGCCAACGCGCCGGTGTGGAGCCTGGGCAGCTTGTTGTGCCATGTCATCCATGCCTTCAGCCGGCGCTGGCCCTTGGTCTTCACCTTTCGCCGCGGCGCCGAATTCATCACCCAATTGCGCATCCAGTGGTTGCTGATGCGCCGCCGCGCCAGCCGCACCGGCCCATCGATGCAGGGCGATGCGAGTGCGCCGGCCGCGCCCGGCAGCGCCTTGACGATCCAGTTGCTGGGTTCGCGCGACGACATGGTTGCGCCCGAAGACAACGTCGATCTCGTCTCGGGAGGCGATTTCGTTTACCTCGACGTGCCTCATTCCGGGCATGCCGACATCATCGACATGGCCGACCCGATCGTCGGCGCGGGCCGCACCCGCGCCTTCGTGCTGGCCTTGCAAGCCGACAGTGCGCAACTGCGGCGCGAAGCCGTGGTGCCGTCCGACGAGCGTTTCGCCGCGCCCGACGAGAGCATCGAGCGCGTGGTCTTCGTCATGCACGGCATTCGCGACGTCGGCTACTGGACCCACAAGATCGCGCGCCGCATCAAGCAACGCGCCGGCGACCGCCTGGCCACCTGGGCCACCGAGACCTCCAGCTACGGCTATTTCCCGATGCTGCCGTTCCTGTTCCCGTGGTATCGGCGACAGAAAGTGGAATGGCTGATGGACCAGTACACCGAAGCCCTGGCGCGTTATCCGAACGCGAGCTTTTCCTATGTCGGACACAGCAACGGCACCTATCTGCTGGCCCGCGCGCTGGAGCTGTATCCCTGCTGCCGTTTCGATCGCGTCGTGTTCGCCGGCAGCGTGGTGCGCCGCAGTTACGACTGGCGGCGCTTCCTCGACGGCAAGCGGCCGAGGGTCCGGGGCGTGCTCAACTTCGTCGCCACCGGCGACTGGGTGGTGGCGTTCTTCCCGAAATTCTTCCAGTTCTTCAGGCTGCAGGACCTCGGCAGCGCCGGACACGACGGCTTCCTCCTCTCGCAACCGGATGCCGGCGTCAGCCAGGTGACCTACGTCAAAGGCGGGCACGGCGCGGCGATCGTGGAGTCGGTATGGAACGTGATCGCCGGCTTCGTCGTCGACGGACGCGTCGACATGGACGAGATCCAGCCGGTGCCGAGGCGGCAGAATGTGTTGGTCAAGGCGCTGGGGTTATTTCCGCCGTTGGTGTGGCTGGTGTTGATCGCGGCGGCGTATTTTCTTTGGCAGGGCATTGCGGCGGCGATCTGCCTGCTCGGCATGGCGCCTGCGACGCAGGCCTTCGTCACCGGCTTCTCGTTCGCGCTGTATCTGTTGCTGCTGTGGTTGGTGGTGACGCGGGTCTAGTCCCTGCGTCACTACGGACGGCTGCGAACGGGCGTGCTTGCCCAAGCGTGTTTGCCAAAACGTGCTTGCCCAATCGGGCGGCTGTCGCGCGGGAGGACGCGTCCGCGCCGCTCGAGGGCCCACGGAGTTACCATGCACGGCGGCCGCAGGCTGGTTTCCTTTCCGCGGCTCCTCAAGGGCTCGCGCATCGTCCACTGGCACCGATCCCGTCCCGCTGGATACCCCGGCGGCACGGCGTCGCGTCGGTGCGGGGATCCCGACCCGGCCGCGCAAGCATCGCTCCGGTTCCCCACGGGTGGCGCTCAGGCGCCGCTGCGCATCGGACGCATCTCTCATCAGCAAAAGGACATTGTCTTGAAGAAACTCAATCGCCTCGTTTCGATCTGCTTGTTGGCCTTCCTCGCTGCCGCCTGCAGCAGCGGTGGACGCAGCACCATGACCGCCGAGGAATACCTGGAGCAGAACGTCTCGGTGTGGAACTCCGCCAGCACGCCCGCGGTCCGCTGGCTCGGCGGCGATCGCGCCGACGAGTTCAGCAAGGTGCTGCAGACGCGCAAGGGCATGAGCCGCTATCAGCCCCAGTTCGCCGGCCTGCGCCGCGAGCTGGCCGCCAACACCACGGTGACGCAGGCGTTTCCGCCGCCGGAGGACGCCGCTGCGCTGCACGCGAGCATGCTCGACTACCTCAAGAGTGTCGACGCAGCGTTCGCCAAGCTGGAAGAAATGGGCAAGCTGCCCGACGGTTACAGCGATCAGCAGTTCGGTTCGCTGGGCACCGACATGGAGCGCCTGATCGGCGATGTGGATAGCAAGGCCATCGCCTGGAATGCGGCGCAGGAGGCCTACGCCAAGCAGCACGGCGTCACTTTGCGCGAAACCGGCGGCTGATCGGTCCGGCCTTGCGTTCGGTGCGCATTTCGATAAAGAAAAGCCCGCCACTCGGCAGGCAGGTCCACTTCGATAAAGAAAGGCCCGCCGTTCGGCGGGCAGGCGCACTTCGATAAAGAAAGGCCCGCCATTCGGCGGGCAGGCGCATTTCGATAAAGAAAGGCCCGCCATTCGGCGGGCCTTTGCGTTCAAGCGCTATGGCAGGGCTTGGAGCACCAATAGCAGCCGTTGGTCTGGGCGAAGTAGCGTTTAGCCGCGACCACCGCCGATTGGCAATGCAGGTAATACCCCAGGTCTTGTTTGTTGAACGGCACGAACGGGCAGTCGGAGCGATGCACCTCGTGGTTTCCGTTCGGCTGTGCGTTGCGGTTCACGTAATAGACGTACATGGCGGCCTCTGCGATCCCATGGCATTCCCGAATGCCTGGATACGTCACCTGCATCGCAATGCCTGCGACGATGAGCCCTCGGACCGCCGGGCGTGATGCAGGCCCGGAACCGGAAGCGTACAGCAGTGCGCCGCCATTCTTGCTTCACACCCTTGCGGCAGGCCCCGCCGGAGCCTGCCGCTTATGGCCTGCCTGGTTTACGGTTTGGCGATCGGCGTGGTGGTGTCGGCGCTCAACCGCCATTGACCGCGCACCCGCGCCCAGTTGGCGACATCGATCGCGTGCAGGGTGATGCCGGCCGAGGGAATGGTGAATTCGATGCGGTCGACGACCACGGCGCTGGAGCATTGGCTGATCGTCTGCGCCAGCAGGGTACGCTTGAACACATACTCGTTGGCCATCACCGCGCGATAGAAGGCAGTGATCGCCGGCTTGCCGTTGAGCACCTGGCCGAGGCTGTTGACCTGGACCGCATCTTCGGCGAAACCGGCCATGAAACGATTGAGATCGCGCCGGGCGAAGGCATCGCCGAGCGCTTCGGAGGTGCGTTCGAACTCGCGTTCGCAGTGACGGTGCTGCGCCGCCATCGGGTCCTGCGCCGCCGCGGCGAACGGAGTCAAACCGGACAACGCGAGCGTCATGCCGAGAGCGGCCATCGAAGTACGACTCTTCATGTTCGGTCCTTGCTGGAGTGGTTGGAGACTGAACGTTATCGAAGGCGTTCGCGCGACGATGTACCCGGATCGCGAAAGGAACTGACCGAGTTGCTCAATGCGCGATGCGTCGTTGAGCGTGGTGAGCCGACGGCGAAGAGTTCCTTTGTCTGATGCATTCCTCCTCTGGAGTTCGGGGGCCGACGCGATTCCCTCCGCGAAGAGCTTCCCCTTTGATGAGGGGGCAGGGGGATCGGCTCTCGATCGAAAGAGCCGGCCGCTCGGATGCCAATAGCGAAGCCCCGCGCTGTGCAGCGAGATCGAACGTCCTTGCGCTGTCGGAAGCCACGCTCCATCGCAGATCGCCACCCCGGAATCATGCGTCCGGTCACAATTTTTATGGCCGATCCCTCGCCGATGTGGATGCGAAGGCGACATCGTGGCCGGTCGTCGGACCCCATTGCGTGCTGTGGTGGCGAGAGCGGTGCGGTCGGCTGCTCGCATCTGCCTACCGAGAGGAAAAATCCGATGACCACCGATTCCACGAACGCATCCACCCAAGCGACGCTCGACGCAACGCTGACGATCGCACTCGCCGTAGCCTCGAAGGCCGCTTACGACTACTACCAGGGCCAGCCGTTCCAGTCGCCCGAGGGCTATCAGCAGATCGACGCGTGGACCGGTTGGGACGCCTTCCTGATCAGCGGCTCGGAAGAGAAGTACGGGTTGGTGTTCCAGTCGATCGCCGACCCCGGCACCTTTATCTTCGCGTTCCGCGGCACCGACTCGGACATGGACATCTACGAGGACGTACGTTTCCTCACCACCGAGTTCGTACCGAGCAGCGGCACGGTCGCGCCGACGCCGCATGTCGCCTCGGGCTTCTACAGCATCTACGACGACAAGGGCGGTTCGATGGCCCAGTCGATGCGGCAGCAACTGTTCGCCTTGTTGGCCAAGTACACGCCGAGCGAGCTCTACGTCACCGGTCACAGCCTGGGCGCCGCGCTGAGCCAGTTGTTCTCGCTCGACCTGGCGGTCAGCCAGCCGATGAGCACGACCAACATCAATTTCTCCAGCCCGATGGTCGGCACCCTCGACTGGCAGACCGCCTATAACGCCAGCATCCCGGCGGCGAACAGCATTCGCGTCTACAACTATTGGGACTACGTGCCGACGCTGCCGCCTAGCGACCTGGGTTTCCATGCGGTGGGTTCGGCGTTCCAGACCGCTTTCTACGTCAAAGGCGAGTGGTTTCCGCACGAATTGTCGCGGCACTCGGTGGTCAACCTGACCACGGTGCTGAGCCACGCCTTGCCGGCGAATCCGCAGCAGTGGGTCGGCCAGTTCCCCGATTACATCCAGCCCAAGTGGACGATGCTGAGCAAGCTGCCGCCAGCCGGCGGCGACGTCAGCTGGGTCGACAAAATCGGCGAGCACATGCGCTTCGAGCGCTCGTTGCGCGCGGCCGCCTGAGCCGCCCGCAGCCGGAAGGATGCGGCGGGCCCCGGGGCCCGTTGCATCCACCGGCGGCCTCGATCGCGCCTACGCGTCTTGACCGGGCCTTGTCGGGCGGCGGGTATAGTGAGGCCTCGTTTCCCCGAGGCCCTCGCCATGCAAAACCTGCCCCGTTTCGCCCTGTTGCTGACCGCCATGATGGCCTTGGCCGCCTGCGCCACGCCGGCCGACACCACGCCCGCCGATAGCGCGGCCAGCCTGACCCCGAAGATCGGCATGCCGAACCCGGCCTCGGTGCATTGCAAGGACCTGGGCGGCACGCTTGAGATCCGCACCGGCAAGGACGGCGGGCAATTCGGTGTATGCACCTTGCCCGACGGCAAGGTCTGCGAGGAGTGGGCGCTGTTCCGCGACAAGAAGTGCGTGACGCCGAGCGAGTAAGCCCGGCGGTGCCCATGCCGGTCGACACCGGCATGGGAGCCCGGAGCCGGGCGCACACGGCCAGGCGATCCTGGCCGATCCGGCGGGTGGCGCCCCGGGGCTGGTTGCGGACGGCTACGGATGCCCGGCCGATTGGATCGGATGCGGCGGCGCGCTATCGTAGCGGCGAAGGATCGTCTGCACTGGCCACCAAGGAGAGCGCCCGATGTCACGTACCAACGCAACAAGCCTGCTGAGCATGGCTGTCGTCTTGCTGATGGCGTCGCCCGCGAGCGGGGCGCTGGAGAAGGCGCGCATCGACCAGGCCGTCAAAGCCCAGATGGCCATGTTCTACAGCGACGACATCGTCCAGGAGCGTTTCTCCAGTCGTGCGCAAGCCGCCGACCTGGACGGCGACGGCAAGGAGGAAATCCTGTTCCTGGCCACCGCCCGTTGCGTCGGCGCGAACTTCGACTGCCCCAACGAACTCGTCGTGCTGGTCGCCGGCCCGCCGGCGCCGATCGTCTCCGCCTTGAGCCCCGACGAATTGGCGCTGCGCGATGCGGCGGCGCGCACCGGCTATCGCTTCGGCCATAACGAACAGGTCCCGGGCGAAGTCGAACGCATACGCGTCCTGAATCGCCAGGTCGAAGTGTCGTTCCTGGTCAAAGAGGATTCGCCGATCTGCAAGCGTCTTTATACGACCGGGAACGGCGAGCAGAAGGAGACCATCCATTGCCCCGATCCCGGCCGCTATCGTTGGAGCTACCGTTGGACCGGTGGAAAACTGGTGAAAGCCCAGCCCTGACAGCCGCTGTCCAGAAAGCCAATGAATTCATCCATCGAGCGTTTCGCCGAGACCGCGCGCGATTCGTTCGCGATCGCTCGGCCGCAAGCCCAGGGTAGGAGCAGCGCAAGCTGCGACCACGGCCATGCGCGCGGCGGCGAAGCAGCCTGCGACCGGAATCATCACGGTCGCGGCTTGCGCCGCTCCTACCCAGGAGCGCGATGAACCGGCCCGGGTGGATGCTCGCGGCATTGGTGCTGATGCCGATGACGGTGCAGGCGCATGTCGACCGCGTTCTGCATCGGCGCTCCGACGGCAGCGTCGCGGGTGTTCCGCAGCGGTTCGGCCCGGTCGCTCTCGACCTGCGATTTCCCGAAAACCAACCGCCGCTCGTCACACTCAGGATCGGTCCGAACGCCATCAGGCTGCCGAACTGCATTGCCGAGCTGATCAAGGCGCGGCGTGTCGAGGATATCGAACTGAGTGGTTCCTGGTATCACGAACAAAGCAACATTCCGTACTACATCTCGGTCGATTTCTATGCGCCGGGCGTCAAGCACGAGCAGATGTCGGGTGACTACGTCAACGTGCTTTTCAGCCTGCACGATGCGCGTGTCCTGTCGATCGGCGAACTGAGGCCCGGGTGGCTGTGGTTCGGACCGCGCTATCGCCAATTAGAGCCCGAGCAACTATGTCGCAAGCACGAGCTGCGTTCGGCGCGGTTGCGGTGAGCCTCTGTCGAATGCCGAGGCGAAACTCGATGGGTGTGATTCGACTTGCCCTGAAGCGCCTGGTTCTGGCGGCGGTGCTGGCGGCTTGCACCGGTTGCAATGGCTCGGGTAGTGACCCGGCTCACCGTGAGGGATCGGACAAAAAACCAGCCGTACAGCAGCGCGTGCCGGCCGGCCAAACCCCGGTCGAGGTCTTCGAGACCGAGCATTACGCGATAGCGACCACGGCGACGCCGGAGCAGACCCAGGCCATCGGCGCTGCGGTCGAAAGCCTGCATCGGGCCTATAGCGGGTTCTTCGCCAAGGAGCTCGCCGCCAATCGTGAGCCGGGCAGGCTGCAACTGCGCCTGTACCGTAACCGCGGCGAGTTCGTCGCCCATAACCGCAGCATGCCTTGGGCCGAGGCCTATTACCGTGCGCCGATCTGCCACGCCTATTACTCGGGCGGCGGGCAGAACCCCTATCACTGGATGGTCCACGAAGCGACCCATCAGTTGAACAACGAAGTCGCCGGCTTCAAGAACCGGCGCTGGATGAACGAAGGGCTGGCGACCTACTTCGGTGCGAGCCGAATCGAGAACGGCGTGCTGCTTCCCGGCACCGTCGATGCGACGGCGTATCCGATCTGGTGGCTGACCCGGATTCCGTTGAGCGGCGATCTCGGCCGCGACATCGCGCAGCGCCGCTGGATACCGCTGCGCGACCTGCTCGCCGACACCGGGCCGGAGATCGGCCGTCATCTCAATCTGTACTACGTCGAGTACTGGAGCCTCAGTCATTTCCTGTTCCACTATGGCGACGGCAAATACGCGCAAGGCTATCGGGCGCTGATCCGCGACGGCGGTTCGCCGGAGGCGTTCGAACGACGGATCGGGCCGATCGATCGCGTGCAAGAGGAGTGGTACGGCTACTTGCGCGACAGACAAGCCGAGGCCGCGGTGCGGACGCCGGACGAGGCCTGGTTCGTGCCCGCGGGCGGTTAGCGTTCCGAAGCCGTCGCGTTCGGTTGCTACACTCTCGGGCGACGGCTTGAATCGCCGACCTGACACCGCTCGAATCGTCGTTCGCGTGCGATTCGCCGGGCGCAACACCCCTGTTCGCATTCATACGGAGCCGCGATGGCCCATCCCCGGATCAATCTCGGTTCGCTGAAAGTGTTCGAGGCCGCCGCGCGCGCGCTCAGCCTGACCCGCGCCGCCGAAGAACTCAACGTCACCCAGGCCGCGGTCAGCCAGCAGGTCCGCCAGCTCGAAGCGCAGTTGGGCGTGGAATTGTTCCGGCGCCTGCCACGCGGGCTCGCCCTTACCGATGAGGGCCTGGGCCTGTTGCCGGTGCTGCAGGAAGCCTTCGACCGCATCGACGATGCGCTCGACCGGGTCGGCGACGGCCTGGCGCGCGAAGTCGTGCATGTCGGCGTGGTCGGCACTTTCGCGAGCGGTTGGCTGTTGCCGCGGCTGGCCGATTTCATGCGTCGTCATGCCGCAGTCGACGTCCGCGTCAGCACCCATAACAACCGCGTCGATCCGGCCGGCGAAGGGCTGGATTACGCGATCCGTTACGGCCGCGGCAACTGGCCGGGCATGGAAAGCCGTTTCCTGATGGCGGCGCCGTTGACCCCCTTGTGCACGCCGAGCCTCGCCGCGCAATTGCGCGGTCCGGCCGATCTGTCGCGTTTTCCGCTGCTGCGTTCCTACTTCGTCGACGATTGGCGGTTGTGGTTCGAGGCGGCGCAGGTCGTGCCGAATGGGTCGGTCAACGGGCCGATCTTCGATTCGTCGGTGACGATGGTGCAATGCGCCTTGCAGGGGCTCGGCATCGCCCTGGCGCCGCCGGCGATGTTCGAGCGCGAGATCGCCGAAGGACGCTTGCTGCAACCGTTCGAGCCGATGCTCGACGCCGGTGGCTATTGGTTGACCCGGCTTGCGCTGAAGCCGGCGAGCGTCGGCGCGACGGCGTTCGCGGCCTGGCTGGAAGGCGAGTGCGGTGGCCAGGCCGGCGATAGCGCCTAGCTACTCCGGTGCGATGGATGCAGGCGTGCATCCCGTTCGTCGTCGCGGGCCAATACCTATTTACGCTTGCGCGCCGTTTTGTCGCCGCCTTTGCCGAGCCCCCGCTGCAACAACCACAGCATCGCCGCCTTGATCACTTCGGGGTCGCCGCCGGCATCGATCTCCAGGGCCGCACGATCGAACGCGGCCGAGAGCAGTTTGGACAGGGCGTCGATGGATACGTCGTCGCCGCCGCCGATTGCCGCGGAGAGGCCCGCATGCAGGGTCTCGGCCGCATTGGACTCGTCGATCGCCGCGGTCTCGGCCAGTCCGAGCACGGCCGGGCCTTCCAGCAACAGCAAACGGGTGCGGCCGGGCACGGCCATGGCCTGCAGATAGGCCTCGCTGCCGGCGATCAACGCCTCGTACGCGCCCAAGCCGGCCGGCGCCGCGGCGACGATGTCGCTGCGGACGGCCTCGGCTTCGCGTTGCAGCACGTGCCGGAACAGGTCGCGCTTATCGACGAAGTGGTGATAGAGCGCCCCGCGCGTGGTGCCGGCCGCGACCGATACCTCGGGCGTGGAGGTGTCGCCATAGCCCTTGCTGACGAACAGGGCCCGCGCGGCCTCGAGCAAGGCGTGGCGGGTGGCTTCGGTGCGTTCGCGGTTGGAGCGGGGCGATCGGGGCTGGCTAGGTTGTTGCATACATACAGCCTGTATGTTAATTTGGATTTACATACAGACTGTATGTCAAATCCCAGAGAGCAGACAAGATGAAAGTCACCAGCTACTACCCCGTGATCATGACCCACGACGTTGCCGGCACCGCATCTTTCTACGAGGCCCATTTCGGCTTCGTGGCCTTGTTCAACAGCGACTGGTACGTGCATCTGCAGTCGGCGCAGGACCCGTCGATCAATCTGGCCGTGCTGGACGGTCGCCACCACACCATCCCCGAGTCCGGACGCGGCCGCGTCGGCGGCCTGCTGTTGAACTTCGAGGTCGAGGATGTCGACGCGGTCCACGCTCAACTGCAGGACGCCGGCTTGCCGATTCTGTTGAGCCTGCGCGACGAGGCCTTCGGTCAGCGCCATTTCATTACCAGCGACCCGAACGGCGTGCTGATCGACATCATCAAGCCGATTCCGCCGAGCGGCGAGTTCGTCGAACAGTACGATGCGAGCGCATTGCCGGTGGTGTGATCGTACGAGCAGCCGATGCGATTCCTGCGATGGGTGCCGTGCGCAGCACAGTCTGGGCTCGCCGAGATAGCTGCGGAGGCAGCGCCTATCGGTTTGGGCGCCGCCGCCGCGATGCGATCAGCAGCCCAGTCCCAAGCAGCGTCAAGGCGATGCCGACAGGTAATGCATAAGGACCCTGCGTCGGCACGATCCGCAGATAGCTATGGCTCGATGATTGCACCAGCAGTATCGGCCGATTGCCCAGAACGTCGGCGAGGATCGCGCACGCACCGGCCTCGGTCAGCACCACGCCAGATAAGGTCAACAGGATCCGGCCGGTTCGAGCGGGTTTCGGTGTCTGCATGAGCGGGGGCGGGACTTGCTATCGGTCGAGAATGGGCGGCAAGCATAGCTGCTCGACGAAGCGGCCCGCTGCTCGCGGGCCAAGCCGGCAGTCCGGGCTTGGCCGCTTGCGCTGCCCTTTGCTCAAGCCTTGATCGCGCTTACTTCGTCTGCGGCGGATACATTTCGCCGTACTTCAGTTCGGTGTCGACGAAGCTGGTGAGGTTGATCGGGCAATTGTAGTAGTCCGAATGCGCGCACAGGAAGCTGTAGAGCGTGTTCAAGTTGAGCGTCATCGTGTTCGGCGCTTCGCCGGCGGGGAAGTGCGTTTCGAGCACGCGGCCACCGCCGTAAGTGGTCTTCTTCGAGGTCTTGTCGGTCAGGAACAGCAGGACGTGGTTGATCTTGATCCAGTCTTTTTCCTTGTTGAAGGCGCGCAGGCGGTAGGTCTTGCCGTGCACCGGCAGTTCGATGTCGCCGATCCAGTACATCAGGCCGGTGTGGTTGCGCGAGTCCAGGTGGCTCACACCGACCGGCACGTTCTTGCGCTTGAAGGTCGCGCTGACCACGCCCTTGGGGTCGTAGGGAAAGAAGCTCAGGCTCTTGAAGCGCTGGGCCGGAAGTTTCGGGTTGTAGAGCCAGGCCTTGATCGACTTTTCGTAGACGGTGCCGCGCACGATGAGCCCGTCCGGCAGCGCCTGTTGCTGTTCCTTGGCTTTCAACAGATCGACCTCGGCCAGCCCCGGGCCGCGGAGGAGGGCGCGGCCGTTCTCGTAGGAGACGCTGAACTGGCCCTTGCCGCCGGCCTGTTCGGCCCAGCGGATGTCGGCGGGCGCGCGCGCCGCTGCGAGATGCACGGTCTTGCCGGCATCGACGACGGCGACGTCCTGGATCGCATACATGCCGGTGGGGCCGCCGGCATGTTGGGTCATCGCCGCGCGGAAATCGTCCCAATCCTTGCGCGGATCGGCGATCGCGAGGCTGGGCAGGCTGAGCAACAGGATCGAGCAGAGCAAGGAGCGCATGGCGGGGTCCTGGAGTGGAAGCGTGAATGGGCGGTCGAGGACAGAGCACGCTAGCGCGGCCCGAGCGGCCGTGTGTGCGCTGTCTTGATGATCCGACGAACGGGGAGGGCGGGAATCGACAGCGGTTGTGCCTTCGGCCGGTCAACGAAGGTCACAGGGACGGCTGAATATCGCCCCGTACCGGCTCGTCGGTGGGGCGGTCCAATGCGCCGTGCACGTTGCTACCAAGGCAAAGACGATGGCGGCCGGGGCGGAAGTTTCGTTGCCGGCTCCTTGGAACGTTTACGCAGGGCCTCGAGGAGCGGTTTGAGCACTTTCGGCTGCTCCAGGCTGTTCCTCGACCCGACCCAGCGATAAGGGCCGGCGGCGTTGCAGATACCGATCTGCCCGCTCGTATCGGACGCGAAGATCAGATAATAAGTACCGGCGATCATCGGTAAACCACAATCTCCGCCGCCGTAGCCCGTAGCCAGAGTAGGGGCAGACAGACGATTGCCCTTGAAAAACTCGACCGGCGTATAGCTTGCGACCTGCCTCATCGTGCAAGTCGCTTCCGATGCTGTGCAACGCTTGCGCGACATTGCGAGTTCTCGCTCGACATGGACCGCATCGATCCGGACCAGCGCCACTTGATGGGCCCCGTTCCAGAGAGATTCGGTCTCGGCAGGACAACTGCAGGCCCAGGCGGCGGGCGAGACGGACAACAATGCAAACAGCAGCGCAATCGATCGATTCATGGAACCGGGAGCCGGCTGGAGATGCGGTCATGCTGCCACAGGCCTCACCTCCGGGGGTATGTCATCGGCTGCAACCGCCTCGCGTCTGCCCGTATCTCTTGCGACTCCACAGTGGAGACCGACCGAGATGCGTAGCGATTGGCAGAACAAGGCGACGAGCTGGATCGTCGCGGCGGCCCTGGGCCTGAGCGCAGTCACGAATGCCGCGGCGCAGCAGGCGGCGAAGCCGGCCAGCCGCGCCGAGGCCACTCGGCTGATCGCCGATCTGCGCCGGATCGTCACTCCGGAAGGCGTGGAGCGGGCCGAGAAGGTGAAGATCGGCGGCATCGAGCAGTGGGTGTCGATCCGCGGCGTCGACAAGCGCAATCCGGTGCTGTTGATGCTGCACGGCGGGCCGGGTTTCGTGGAAATGCCGTACAGCTGGTACTTCCAGCGCGGCTGGGAGGATTACTTCACCGTCGTGCAGTGGGACCAGCGCGGCGCCGGCAAGACCTATCTGCTCAACGATCCGGCCCAGCTCGAGCCGACCATGACGCGCGAGCGCATGGTCGAGGACACCGAGGAGATGGTGGCCTGGCTGCGCAAGGAGTTCGGCAAGGACAAGATTTTCCTGCTCGGCCATTCCTGGGGCAGCGTGCTCGGTCTCGAATTCGCCCAGCGTCGCCCGCAATGGCTGCATGCCTACATCGGCATGGGCCAGGTCACCAATTCGCCGGAAAGCGAGCGCCGCGGCCTGCAGTTCGCGCTCGAACGCGCCAAGCGCGACGGCAATGCCGAGGCGCTGCGCGAACTCGCCACGATCGAGGGCTATGCGCAACCGGGCAAGCCGCTCGCGGCCAAGGACCTGTACCTGCAGCGCAAATGGCTGGGCCATTACGGCGGCGCCCTGCGCAGTCTGCAGGGCTACGACACGGTCTCGGCCGCGGTGGCGCTGGCGCCGGAATACAGCGACGCCGAGATCGCGCGCATCTGGGAGGGCAACGAGTTCTCGGAAAAGCGCTTGCTGGTCGAGGCGATGCAGCGCGACTACAGCTCGGTCCAGCGCCTGGACTGCCCGGTGATCCTGTTCAACGGCCGCGACGACTACAACGTCTCTTCCGAACTCGCGGCCGAATGGTTCGGACGCCTGCAGGCGCCGTCCAAGCAATTGGTCTGGTTCGAGCGGTCCGCGCACGTCATGTTCACCGAAGAGCCCGGCAAGACCCTGGTCTCGCTGGTGCGTTATGCCCGCCCGATCGCCGAGCGGGCCGGAGATGCCGCGCCGGAATGAGCGCTCGCGCACGGTTCCGGACATTGGCGGGCGGTCGCTTGTCCTCCTAATTCGGCCTGGCGGCGTTAGCTGGAGGAAACGTCGCGGATGCGGCGTTCCCTTCCGTTTGCGGGGCCTTGCCGAGCCGGCATCGCCCCGCCTCGCCGAGCCCGCCCATGTCGCCTTTGTTGTCCGCCGAACTCGCCTGGTACGTCACCGGACGTTTCTATCGCACGCCCGCCGGCTCGCTGGCCGATTACGGCTATTTCCTGCATCTGTCCGGCATCGAGGGTGCCTTGTTCTCCGGCGCGGTCGGCGAAACCACCGCGCACTTCACCTTCGCCGCGTGCCCGTTCGTGGCGCCCGACGTCGACAACGGCGCGCTGACGCTCGGGCTGGACCCGGCCGGCGAGTTCTCGGTGTACCTGCAGCGCGAGCCGGCCGGCGATTTCGATCGGCCCGATTCGTTCGCGCAGGGCGAACGCATCGCGACCTTCCGCCGCACCGGCCTGGTGGTCGGCACCACGCTGGCGGCGCAGATCGGCGCGACTTCGACCTCGGTGTTCGCCAACAACGTGTTCAGCGCGCGCTTGATCGACAGCTGGCCCTTCGAGTTCGGCGGCCGCCGCTACGACCTCAGCACGATCCTCGACGGCGTGACCCAGTTCGGCACCGCCGCGACCACGCCGATCGCATTTCCGGCGACGCCGCCGGCCGCGCCGATCTACGACCTGGTGCTGCCGTTCACCGGGTCGGCGATCGCCTTGTCGGCCGCGCAGCCGGGACGTTGACGATATGCGCAACTTTCGATTGCTCTCGAATACCGCGAGGAAGACCGTTCGACATGACGCGCGTCCGCAAATGCGGAACCGACGATCGCACGGCGATTCACGCCGCGATCGTTGCGCCGTTTTCTTGCCTGAGGTCTGACCAAGTCGAGAGCGGAGGTGGGCGATGGTTCGGCATTGGATAATGGTCGGCGATACGACCAGCAGCGGTGGCACGGTGCTGACCGGTTCGACGCCGGAGCGCGCCGGCGGCTTCAGTTGGGCGCGCGTCGGCGACGAGGTGCATTGCCACGAGCACGGCCTGACGATCGTCCTGACCGGCGACCCGACCCATCGGGTCGAGGGCAGCCCGGCGGCGCGCCACGGCGACTTCTGCCTGTGCGGCTGCATTCTGATTTCCCTGCGGCAGGTGCGTTCCATCGTCGAATCCGAACGCGGTTTCGGCTTGATGCCGTACGGGCCGATGACCGATTGATGGCTCGGGCCTTAGGGCGCTCAAGAGCAAATCCCCCGCGCTACAAGTCGCTTGCTTTCGGCCGATGCGCTGGGCGCTAGCCCCCTTTGTCAAAGGGGGCAAAGGTTCGGCGGCTTCGGTGTCTGAGTTCGGTGCTGCTGTTGGTTCTGAGTCGACCGACTGCCGAATCCGATTCAGCCATCTCGAACCCCATCCGAAGAGTTCCCCCCTTTGAAATAGGGGGGCGGGGGGATTTGCTCTCGATCGAGAACCACCCTTATTGAACGGCAACAGCACCCTCCCACGCTGCAGCCCAACTCAATCCGGCTAGACTTCGCCGGGCCGGCGATCGTCCATGCAAGTCATCCGCTGCCGATGACAGGGCCGCCCGGCGGGCATGGATCTGGCGCTTTTCGATTTCGACGGCACCATCACCTTCGACGAAACCTTTCCGGGCTTCGTGCGCGCCACGATCGACCGGCGTACCTTGGCCCTGGGCCAGGTGCTGCTGGCGCCGTACGTGGTCGGCTACAAGCTCGGCCTCGTGTCCGGGCTGACGGTGCGCAAGCGCATCGTGGCTTTCGGTTATCGCGGACGCCCCGAGCACGAGGTGCGCGCAGCCGGCGCGCGTCATGCGCGCGAGGTGGTCGCACGGCAGATCCGGCCGGAAGCGCTGGAGCGCATCCAATGGCATCGCCAGCGCGGCGATCGCGTGGTCGTGGTGACCGCTTCGCTGGATCTGTTCGTCGCCGCCTGGTGCGAGGACCAGGGCCTGGAGTTCATCTGTTCGTATCTGGAGTCGCACGACGGCGTGCTGACAGGGCGCTATCGCGACCGCGACTGCTGCGGACCGGAAAAACCGCGGCGTGTGCGCGAGCGGATCGATCTGGACGACTATGCGACGGTGTATGCCTATGGCGATACCGTCGAAGACCTGGATCTGCTCGATCTGGCGCACCGCAAGTATTACCGCTGGCAGGAAGTGGCCTGAGCCGCGAGGCGCGGCGATTCGGGTATTCGCGGTTCATCGCCAGAGACCGCTGAGGTCGGATCGCGACGGTGCGGATGCGGCTTGCATCGTATCCGCGGTTTCATGACCGCGACCCTTCCGACGCAGAGAAGGTTTCGTGACCTGCATCGCGCCACCATCATGACGATGCGCACGGCGCTTAACCGCGCCGTCATGCGTATAGCCATCGGCTATCGCTGCCATCGAATCAAACGATTTCATTCGTGCCTGCGCGAGGACTAGCCTCGAGCAGCGCACCGCGTCCGCGGTGCCCGACAGCGACGTCTTCGCCATCCAGGGAGAAAGACCATGAGGCAGCAGAAGTCTCCACGGCTTCGGCCACTGTGGCTGTTATGTCTAGGCGCACTCGGCGTGTCCGGCATCGCCTTGGCCGCCGATCCTCCGAGCAGCTACATGCCGGTGGTGATCAAGGAAACCTTCGCCGCGATCAAGTCGCGCATGGAGCGCGACAAGCCGGCGGTGATGCAACGCCATCGCAGCCTGCTCGAACAACGCTACGACCTGGGCAACAAACCGGTGCGCGGCGTGAGTATGTCGGGCGGCAAGCCGGTGCAGGGCGGGGTGCGCGCGCGGCTGCCGTCGGGGACGAGTTGGGAGGAGCTTGGCGCGATGAGCCCGGAACAGATCCGCGAGCGCGGCCTGTTTCCGGTCGGGTTCCTGCCCTTGCCGCATCCGAACCATCCCGAGGGCGGCATGCTGTTTCCGCAGTTTCACATCGATGCGGTCAAGCGCGCCGAGCAGCGCGACCTGACCCGCTTCGATCTGGATTTCGACTTGCCCGATCATTTTCTTCCGGACTTTCCCGCGCCGATTTATCTGACCACGCGGCCCGACCTGGGCGATGTGTCGAAGGGCCAATTGGTCACGATCAACAACTACTTCGAGCTGTTCAACGGTGTGTTGAACCCCAAGCAGTTGGAAGGCTTGCGCTTGCTGGTGACTCCGTTCGCGCAGCAGCAGTTCAACCAGACCGAGGACAGGCGTTCGGCCCTGCCGAGCCGCGGCGTCGCCTGCCTGGACTGCCACAGCAACGGGCATACGGTCGCGGCGACGCATCTGGTCGGCGATATTCGGCCACAGCCGTTCCGTCATCGCATCGACACCCCGACCTTGCGCGGCGTCAACATCCAGCGCCTGTTCGGTTCGCAGCGGGCCTTGAAGACGGTCGAGGATTTCACCGAGTTCGAGCAGCGCGCGGCCTATTTCGACGGCGACCCGGTGATCGCGACCAAGAAGGGCATCAACATCCTCGACCGCGGTCATCAGGTACACGCGATGGGCGAGTTCCAGGCGCTGCTGGATTTCCCGCCGGCGCCGAAGCTCGACGTGTTCGGGCGCCTCAAGGCCGATGCCGGCGAGGCCGAGAAGCGCGGCGAGGCCCTGTTCTTCGGCAAGGCGCAATGCTCGGCCTGTCACACGCCGCCGTATTACACCGACAACAGCATGCATAACCTGCAAGTCGAGCGCTTCTTCAAGCCGCACACGATCAACGGCCGCTATGCCAGCGCTGACGGACCGATCAAGACCTTTCCACTGCGCGGCATCAAGGACTCGCCGCCGTACCTGCACGACGGTCGTCTGTTGACCCTGGAGGACACGGTCGAGTTCTTCAACGTCGTATTGCAGACGCGTCTGGAGCAGCAGGAGAAGGAAGACCTGGTCGCGTTCCTGCGCGAGCTGTGATCGGGCGCAGAGCGTCGGCAGCCCGGCCGGAGGCGGATGATAGGGGTCGCCGACGCAGGCTGCGACGCTCTGCACAGACAACAAACGCAGGCCCGGCGGGCCTGTGAAGGACGACGCGCGGCGCGATGCCGCCGCGCGTCGCCGGCAGGCCGTGCTGATACGGCCGCTTCAACGCCCACCATTTCAACGCCCGCCGCTTCAGCGCCTGTAGCGGTTGGCGCTGCCGTCCGGGCGCAGGGTTTCCAGTGCGGCCACGCGACCGTCGCCGTTGCGCTCGAAGCGCACCCGCACGCTCGGGTCGTCGACGAGGTAGAACAGGTCGCGTTCCAGCGCGGCCAGGGGCTGCTGCGGGCGTTTGCCGTTGCGCAGATACAGACGGCCGGCGTCTTCTTCGATGCGCATGCGATCGTATTGGCCGGTGTACTCGGCGTGGGCCGGCGCCGGCACGGATGCGGACTCGGCGCGCACCGCGTCGAGCGCCCAGCGCGCATCGATCGCATCGCCGCCGCTCAGGCCTTTCTTCAGCAGGCTGTCCAGGGCGAGCGCTTGCGCCGTGCGCAAGGCCTCGCGTTGCGGCACGGCGACGTCGGGGGCGATGCCGCTGCCCTCCCAGTTGCGATGGGTGATCGGGCTGGTCGGTGTGCCGGTCGCGACGAAGACGCTGAAGCCGTTGCCGGCGTCGATCTCGGCGCCGGGATTGGCGGCGCCGGCGCTGGTCTCGCCGATCACCACCGCGCGGCCGACGTTCTTGAGCGTATAGACCAGGGCCTCGGCGGCCGAGGCGGTGCGCGGGCTGGTCAGCAGATACAGCGGCACGTCCAGGCGCGGGTTCGGGTACCAGTCCACAGGCGCTTCGGAGGTGCTGCCGAGGCTGTCGCCGTCGCGCCAGTGGAAGCTGCTGTAGATGTCGGCGCCTTTCGGGGTGAACGCGCTGACCAGATAGCCGACCGAGACCGGCGAGCCGCCGCCGTTGTCGCGCAGGTCGATGATCAGCGCATCGGTGGAGGCCAGCAGTTGCAGCGCCGATTCGAGGGCGACGCGCGCCGGTGCGCGTGGCTCGCCGAAGCGGAAGTCGGCGAACTCTTTCAGATCCAGATAGCCGAGATTGCCGGGCAGGACCTCGACCCGATGCACGCCGTAGTTGCGGCGACGCGCGTAATCGACGGGCTGGGCCACGTTCGGGCCGGGCCGCCCGCGCACGCGGGGTCCCGCACCCGGGCCGGCACCGACACCCGCAGGGGCGAGTCGCGGCCCGGCGTCGGCACCTTGCGTCGGCCCACGTGGATCGGCAGCGCGTTGTTCGGGCGCGAGCCAATTGACCCGGAAATGGCCATCGTGGGACTTGATGCGTTCGGTCAAGGCGGTGGCGAGGTCGCGCGGGTCGGTGTAGCGGTCGAATTCGCCTTCGGCCGCGGCCTTGCGCAGGCTCTCGCCGATCTTCGCCGCGCGATCGACGTCGTAGTAATGATCCTGGATGCGGCGGGCGACGTCGGCGACGCTGTCGCGCGGCGTCGCGGCGGCGGCATGGACGGTGCCGGGCAGGCACAGCAACAACAGCGGTGCGAGCAGGGAATGGATCAGACGCTGGGCGGTGCGCATGAGGGTCTCCGGGGAAGGCCGCCGCAACGGAACGATTCCGCCGCGGCGGTCGGCGAGGGGCCATGTCTTCCGTGGATGCCCTCGGGCGCCGATGCGTCGCAACCCGTGCCAACAGGCTGTCTGTTGGCGCCGGATACGGCCTTCGGTATCCGCAGCCGGCGCGACCGTTGCTTTCGGCACTCGCGCACAGTTTTCGTGTCCGCCAGGATCGCTCGATGCCGATCCGATCTCTCTACTTCGTCCATGCTTCCGGGCCCGAAGCCGCATGATGTCGCAGCTCTCGCAGCCCTGGTTGTTGTTCGCCGCGGTCCTCAATGGGCTGGCGGCGTTGGCCCATGTCGCGGTGATCTTCGGCGGCGCCGCCTGGTATCGCTTCTTCGGCGCCGGCGAAGGCATGGCGCGCATGGACGAAGCCGGGCGCCTGTATCCGGCCGCGCTCACCGCCTGCATCGCCCTCATGCTGGCGATCTGGGGCGGCTATGCCTTGTCGGGCTCGGGCCTGATCGCGCCGTGGCCCTGGGCCAAACCGGCACTGTGCGCGATTACCGCGGTGTATCTGCTGCGCGGGCTCGTGGTCGTGCCGATGGCGGTGGCTTCGGTGCCGCAGCCGGCGACCCCGTTCTGGTATTGGAGCTCGGCGATCTGCTTCGCCATCGGCCTGGTCCATCTGTTCGGATTGATCGGCGCCTGGCGCAACCTGTAGGCCGCGCCTTCGGCCGATCTCTGCGCTGCCGCACAGGTCCGGCCCGGGTTTGCGTTTAGGCTGGACGCCGATACGGCAGGCGAGGGCTGAATACGATGAATCGGACGATCAGTCGGAGGACGGTTCCGAGCATTCGACCATCGATGAAACAGCGGTTGCTGGGCTGGGGATTGGCGGCGATGGCGCTCGCGTCGAGCGCGACCGCCATGGCCGCGGCCTCGACAGCGGCACCGGACACGTCGGGCCATCGCATCGATTACAGCCAGGTCTGGCCCGACTATCGCCAGCGCCAGGCGCGTGTGCCGCTGCGTTACGAAAGCCTCGGCAGCACGCCGCTGGAGGGCGTGGAGAAACGCAGTTATCGCCTGGCTTCGCAGCATTGGCCCGAGAACGGCGGCGCCATCCCGCCCGAATGGACGCATCGGGTCGACATCTACATTCCCGATGTGGCCCGGCCGAAGTCGGCTTTGCTGGTGATCAACAACGGCAGCAACCGCGCCAGCGGCAACGACCCGGTGCGGCCGCCGAGCGATTTCGACGAGACCCTGGCGCTCGAAGTCGCCCGCAGCACCCACACCATCGTGGTTTCGGTGTCGGACGTGCCGAACCAATATCTGACCCTGCCCGGCGAGACGGTCGCGAAGAAAGAGGACGTGCTGGTCGCCGCGACCTGGCGCCGTTTCCTCGACGACCCCGCGGCGAATACGACCCTGCCGCTGCACGTGCCGATGGCCGAAAGCGCGGTCAAGGCGATGGACCTGGCCGAGCGCGAACTGCGCGGCTGGCGGGTGCGTTCGTTCGTCGTCACCGGTGCGTCCAAGCGCGCCTGGACCGCGTGGCTGACCGCGATCGGCGACCCGCGCGTGGAGGCGATCGTCTCCTACGTCATCGACATGCGCATCCAGGCCCTGATCGAACACATCAACCGCAGCTACGGCGGCGGTTGGCCGATCGCCTTGCAGCCCTACCACCAGGAAGGCATCACCACGCGCTACCGGCAGCCCGAGTTCGACGACCTGATGAAGATCGAAGACCCTTACGCCTACCTGCGCACGCGCCACCGTCAGCGTCTGCGCATTCCGAAGTACCTGGTCAGCGCCAGCGGCGACGATTTCTTCCCGCCCGATGCGCAGCGGCTCTATGTCGACGATCTGCCCGGCGCGACCAGCCTGCGCGCGGCGCCGAACTCCGATCACGGCGGGGTGCGCCGGCATATGCGCGAGACCCTGATCCCGGCCTTGCAACGCTGGGGGCGCAACGAATCCTTGCCGAGCGTGCGCGCGCGGCTCAACCAGCGTGGCGGCCAGCTGCGACTGAGCGCGCGCGCCTCGGAGCGGCCGGTCAGCGCCAAGCTGTGGGTCGCCGACAATCCGGGCGGGCGCGATTTTCGCTATGCCTGCGGCATCCGTTACCGCGAATCGCCGTTGCCGCTGACCCGCAACAGCGTCGAGGCCGCGTTGACGCTGCCCGCCACGGGCTGGTCGGCGGCCTTCGTCGAATTCGCCTTCGCCGACGGCTTCGTCGCCACCACGCCGGTGCATGTGTATCCGGAAAAGACCTTTCCGCAGCAACCGCCGCCGAACGGCAACGGCGCTTGCCTGATGGTGCCTCAATAGCGCGTGCCGCGGTAAACAGAGCCACGGCGATGCGCCTGGCGCGCATCGCCTTGTGCACAGGCAGACCGAAAACGCGCCCACGGACGACCTTGTCCGAAACCAGCGAGTAATCGCCCGGCACGCAGCCTAGCGTCGCGCCGAGGGTGCTTGCTGGATGGCGATCCGTTGCCGAACCCTCCCGACGCGGCCCGCTATCGCGGGTGACCGCCGGGAGCGCTTGCGCCTTCGCCAAGGCAATCGCCCGAGGCCTGCGCGCGCGTCCGCACTCCATCGCATCCGCTCGCGCAGACACCGTCGCCGTATCCACCTCAGCCGAGGGATCGTCCCATGCGCCAGACCCGTATCTCCGTCCTGTTTTCCGTCCTGCTCGCCTGCAGCGTTTCGGCGCAGGCCGGCAGCCCTGCCGTCGACAACGGCAGCCACCACGCCAACCAGCGCGTGTTGTATCCACGCGATTCGCGACCCTTCGGCAAGAGCATGTCGACCTGGGGCGAAACCGCTTCGCAATGGGTGTACGCGCAACCCTTGGAGCGCAGCCCGCTGTACGACCCGACCGGCGCCAACTGCGCGGTCGACCAGCACGGGCCGGTCTGGTACATCGCCCGCATCGCCGGGCCGCCGGTGTTCAGCGGCACGCGCCACTGCACGATCCCGCGCGGCAAGTCGATCCTGCTCTACATCGGCGCGGTGGTGAACACCTATCCCTGTCCCGACCCCAACTTCGAGCCGGCGCCGGGCCAATCCCTGTACGACTTCCTGCGCCAGGATGCGGCCGCGGCGATGGACACGGTGAACCTGCTCGAAGTGAGCCTGGACGGGCGCCCGATCCGCGATGTGTTCGGTTATCGCTACGCG
Organism: Lysobacter sp. ESA13C; assembly: GCF_019970005.1. NCBI lineage: Bacteria > Pseudomonadati > Pseudomonadota > Gammaproteobacteria > Lysobacterales > Lysobacteraceae > Lysobacter > Lysobacter sp. ESA13C. Next base: position 109,317 of record NZ_JAHXYK010000004.1, read on the forward strand.
TCCGACAACCTGTTCTCGATCAAGGGCGATCCGAGCCTGCGCCCGCGCATGGACGGCTGCATCACCGGCGCCTGGCAGCCGGCGGTGGTCGACGGTTTCTTCATGATGTTCAAGCCGCTCGCACCGGGTTCGCATACGTTGGTCGTGCACGGCACCAATACGATCGGCCACGACAAGACTTTCACCTATTACCTCACCGCGGAATGATCGGATAGGCGGAACCCGGCCTTTCGGCCCGTGCCGGCGGTCGTGACACGCGCAAGCCGCGCGCTTCACGACCGCCGGCTTCACGCCCGTCAGTCTCCGGCGTTCTGTGTCCCGATGTCGCCCTGCGGGGTAGGCTGTGGCCATCGGATTACGGAGGCGGGGACATGGAAGGCAAGATCCTGAGCAAGGGGGCATGGTTGCTGGCGTTGGCTTTGTCGGCCTGCGTCGGCCCGGACGACGAGAACGCGAAGTCGCCGGTCGCCGCCGCACCGCCATCGCCGCCCGCGACCGTGCCCGCGGCGGCCGCGGCGTTCGATTTCGCCGCCTGGGTCGCCGCCAATGCGGCTTGCCAGGGCGAGTACTTCGCCGATGTGCAGGACGCTGCATTCGCGCAGACCCTGCGCCAAGCCGGCGTGGCGATCGACCCGGACAGCAATCTCGGCGACGTCGGCCCCGGCTGGGGCACGCTCACCCCCAGCCGTCCCACGCGTCTGCACGGTTTCCCGGTGCGCCGCGTCGATTACGACTTCGGCAGCGGTTCGACCTTCGCCGTGGTCGTCGAGGCGAGCGCGGAACAAGCGCGCGCGGCGATCGGCGCGCAGCCGGTGCCCGAGGCCTATCGCGAGTACTTCAAGCTCGGGGTGCCGACCGCGAAGCCGAGCGAGGACGTGCCGATGCCGGATCTGCGCTTCGTGCGTGCCGGCGAGCAGGCGGGCACGCAGGAGATCGGCTGCGCCGCCTTCGACGGCTGACGCGCGCGTCACCTCCGCCACCGCGAAACGTCCGGCCGCGCATGCGGCGGCCGGACGCGGCATCGATCGAGACGCGGTGCCGATCAACAGGTGAGGTTGTTGCCCGGCGGCACGCCGAGGATCGCGGCGAAATTGCGGTAGTAGGTGCCGCGGTTGAGCATCTGCTGGTGGCCCAGGCCGCTGGCGTTGCATTCGATGCCGCCGTTGATCGCACGGATGGTTTCGCCGAACGCGCGCAGGTTCACCATCGCTTGGTGCGGCGTATTGCTGGCGCCGCCGCGTTGGGTCATCCAGTACCACAGCGCGGTCTGCCAGGCGATCGCGGCGTTGGTCGCGACCAGGTCGGGGTTGTTGAGCAGGTCTAGGCCGAGCGCGTTGCCGGCGGCGGCGTAGTTGTAGTTCCAGCTGAGCTGGATCGGCCCGCGCCCGTAGTACTGCTTGTTGCCGCAGGTGCCGGCCGGTGCGCAGTAATGGTTCCAGTTGGCCTGGTTTAGCTCGCGGATATGCACCAGCCCGCCGGTTTCCTGGTTGACGTTGGCGAGGAAGGCCGCCGCTTCCTGGCGGGCGATGGTGTCGCCGCCTTCGTGGGCGAAGTTCGGATACGACTTGATCGCCGCGACCAGGCCGGCGTAGGTATAGAACGGGTTGCGGTTCGGGAACATCTGGTTGAACTGCGCCTGGGTGACGATGAAGCCGCCGCCGCCCGGCGGGGTGGTGTTGTCGCAACTGGTCGGCTGCCAGTACCAGGTGCTGATGGTCGGGTCGGTGCCGTCGCTGCCGTTGCTGCCGACGTTGACCAGCTTGTAGTACTGGCCGTTGGGCAGGTATTTCACGATGGTGCCGAGTGTGTAGTTGATGCCGCGGCTCCAGTCGACATAGCTGCAGGTCGCGCTGGGCCCGGCCTGCGTCGTCGTGTTCGGTGCAGCGGACAGGTCTTCGCGCGGTGCCTGCGGTGCGGCGAAAGCGCCGTGGGCGCAGAGCAGGCCGGCGACGGCCCAGGCGGTGCGGCGGCGCTTGCCGTAGGGGGCGGTCTGGTTGGGTGCGTTCATTACGTATCCTCGGTTGTGGACGCTCGGTCCCCCCGGGGTACGCATGCGGTCGATCCGGATGCGAGGCGTTGCATGCGGCTTGCTTATGCTTATGGGCCTTGCCTGCGCTCAGGCACCGTCGCTGCGACCGGTGCGATAGCCGGCCGTTCCCAGGATCGGCATGCGTCCATTCAGGCCGCATGCGGGTGGCGACGGTCGCGAACGACCTGCAAACGACTGTAGCGGCGCGGTCGCCGGCGAATCCGGGACGCGGTCGCGAAACGCGTCCCGGCCCGGCCCGCGCTTGCATCGAAGCGGCCGAGGCGCGACCGCGGTCGCATTTGCGTTGCGATGCGGCAACCGTTCCGGGCCGTCGCGGGGTATAAAGCGGTCGGGGCGGCCAAGGCCCGGCCGATCGATACGGGCCGTCCTCATTGCACGAGGTGATGCGATGAAACGTGGCGCAAATGCAGTTGGCGCAGTTCTCTGCGGCTTGATGTTGTCCGTGGCGCTGTGCGCCTGCAGCGGCCAGGCCGAGCGCGAGGTGGCGCAGAAACCGGCGCGCGCCGGCGTGCCGATCGACCGCAGCGAAACCGCCGAGCGCCTGGCGAAGATGCGCGGTCAGGCGATCGCCGGCGACCAGGTCGCCTTGCACCAGAACGTCGAAGCGCTCGACCGCGACCTGCGTCGCGCGATCCGCCTGGTCGACCCGGCCCGCCGTATCGACCGCGAGAATGCGCGCATCGCCGCCAAGAGCGTGGCCGGCGTGCGTTCGGCGGTATGGGTGGACGGCGAAAACCTGTTGGCCATCGTCGACCGCAACGGCCAGCGCAGCTACGGCACCATCGATGCGATCTGCAACCGGCTCGAACCGATGGGCGACACGCTCGGGGTGGTGATCAATCTGCAGAGCGGCGCGGCGCAGACCGGCGACGAGCTCGAGATCCTCAGCCGCAACTGCCAGCTCAAGCCCGGCGAACGCGCGGTGGCGCAGGCGCACCGCCAGATCGACGTGCTGCCGCCGGACGTGCGGGCCCAGCATCGCGCCAATGCCGACGCGGCGCTGAGCGGCCCGGACCGCAGCGGCGAGCGCGAGGAAAGCGAACGCATCATCGAGGCCAGCACGCCGGAGCTGTAGCGCCATCCGGGATGTGCGAAAGAATGTGCCAGAGGACGAGGCCGCCGGTCACGGCGGTCCGGTGAGGCATTGTGCGTGTGCGCGGCGCGGGTTTGACCGACAATGGCCGCCCCACATCCAGGAGGTGATGCATGATCCAGCGATTCGACGTCGGCGCGCGTTTGTCGGAAATGGCGATCCACAACGGCGTGGCCTACCTGGCCGGCCAGGTGCCCGACAGCGAGGACCTCGACATCGCCGGCCAGACCCGCGAAACCCTGGCCTCGATCGATGCCTTGCTCGCGCGCGCCGGCACCGACAAGACCCGCATCCTGATGGCGCAGATCTTCCTGGCCGACATGGAGGACTTCGCCGGCATGAACGCGGTGTGGGACCGCTGGGTCGCGGCCGGGCATACGCCGCCGCGCGCGACCGTGCAGGCACCGCTGGCCAATCCGAAATTCCGCGTCGAGATCGTGGTGACGGCCGCGCTGTAAGCGGCCGTTGTCCCGCGACCGTCGCCGCAGTGCGGTGCGGTCGCTCCGGCGGGTCCACTGGAACCCACTCAGGCCGCTTCGGCCTGCTCGCGCTGGCGCGCCGCTTCCATGAAGGCCATCAACAAGGGGCGCCCCGGCAACAGTTCGGGAAAGCGCTGGTCGTGGAACTCCGGGTGCCACTGCACGCCGACCACGAAGCCGGCGCCGGCGCTGCGGATGCATTCGGGAATGCCGTCCTCCGACCAGGCTTCCACTTCCAGGCCCTCGCCGAGGCTCTTGATGCCCTGGTGATGGATCGAATTGACCTGTGCCTGCGCTTGCGGGTACAGCTCGGCGAACCAGCCGCCCTCGCGGATCCGCAACGGGTGCGCGTGTTCGTCGTAGCGCGCCGGAATGTAGTGCTGATTGCGGGTGGCGCCGCCGTCGACCAGGTCCTGGTAGAGATTGCCGCCGTGGGCGACGTTGATCAGCTGCATGCCGCGGCAGATGCCGAGCACCGGTTTGCCGGCCTCGATGAAGGCGCGCAGCAGGTTCAACTCGAAGCGGTCGCGTTCCGGGTCGGTAGTCATCAGCATTTCGCTGGGGCGCTCGCCGTAGGCCTGCGGGTCGATGTCGGCGCCGCCCTGCAGGATCAGGCCGTCGAGCGAGCGCGCGTAATCGCGCACCGACAAATCGGTGGCCTGCACTTCGCCCAGGGCGTCGACGGTCGGGATCATCACCACCAGCGCGCCGCTCGACATGACCCAGTGCGCCATCGATTGTTCGAGGTATTGCAGGGTTTTGTTGCGGAAGCCGTACGCCGGCGGCAGGTTGCGCATCAGGCGCGGCGACAGGCCGATCAGCAGTTTGCGGGCGGGCGCGGGCAGGGCGGGGTCTCGGTCGTTCGCGGACATGATCGCGGGCCTCAGGCAGCGGGTACGGTGGTGTGCAGCAGCCAATCGACCACCGACTTCAGCGCCGCCGCGCGGGTCGCGCCGCCGTCGCGTTGTTGGCGGTACAGGGCCAGTTGCGCATGCGCGCTGGTGCCGCGCGCCAGGATGTCGTCGATCGAGGCCAGGGCCTGGGTGCAGTCCAGCGCTTGCGCATCCTCGCGGCAGAGTGCGCGCAGTCGTTGCAACTGGTCCAGCGCCGGCTCGGTGTTGCCGCGTTCGTCGATGAACTCGGCTTGCAGGCCGAAGCGTTTGGCGCGCCAGCGGTTTTCGTCGATGATCCGGCGTACGGTGGCGTTGCACGGCGGCGCCTCGGCCGGATGCATGACCAGATGACGCATCAGGCAGCGATACAGCGACGCGATCGCCAGGCTGTCGTCCAGGTGCGTGCAGGCATCGGCGATGCGCAACTCGACGGTCGGGAAATTCGGCGAGGGCCGGATCGCCCACCACAGCGAACTCGCGTCGGCGATCGCGCCGGCGCGCACCAGCACCGCGGCGAAGGCGTCGTAGTCGGCTTCGCTCTCGAAGAAGTCCGGAATGCCGGTGCGCGGCCATTCGTCGTACATGGCCTGGCGGTAACTCATCAGGCCGGTGCGCAGGCGGTCCCAGAACGGCGACGAGGTCGACAGCGCCAGCAGCAACGGCAGCCACGGCATCGCCCGGTTCATGACCCGAACGCGGTCGACGTCGTCGGGCAGTTGCACGTGCACGTGCAGACCGCAGACCAGGCTGCGCCGCGCGACGACCTGGAAATCCTCGACCAGGCGCCGGTAGCGCGGCTTGTCGGTTTCGCTCTGTTCGCGCCACAGGCCCAGCGGATGGGTGCCGGCGGCGAGCAGGGCCAGGCCATGTTCGTGGGCGAGCGCGGACAGGCCGCGGCGCAGGCCACCGAGTTGGCGCCGGGCCTGGCCGACGTCGCACAGGATCGGCGAGGCGATTTCGATCTGCGCCTGTAGCAGTTCGCTCTCGATGGCATCGCCGAACTCGGCGCGGGCCCGCTTCCACAAACGCGACGGCACCTGCGAGGCCAACAGCCGGGATTCCGGGCGGACCAGGAAAAATTCTTCCTCGATGCCGAAACTGTAATCGCACTGCGCGCTCATCGCGGATCGTTCCGCGACTGCGACGGGGTCGATGTCGTCATGGCCCCAAGGTAACGCCCCGGATGTAAGCGCGAGTTGAAGAGAGGCGGCCGGCGCCCGCGGCCGCCTCTGCTCGGGACTCTGTTCGAGGGCTTACTTCAAGGGCAGGCAGATCGCGGTCTTCCATTCGGCCGGCGGCAAGCTCGAGGGGTCGTTGAGGTATTCCTCGTACACCGGCGCGTCGCCGGCTTCCTCGAAGCTCGCCGGCAACCATTGGCAGAACAGCCAGTCGTAGGCGCGGTGCAGTTCGTTGTAGGGGCCGGTGTGCACGACCACGGCATGACGGCCGCCGGCGATTTCGACCCAGCGCATGCCCTCGCCGAGTTCGGTGCCGCCGGGCACCGTCAGGCAGGCGTCCGAGCGCAGTTGGTCCTGCGGCGTATCGGCCGGGCTGTCGTAGTAGATGCCGAGGCAACGCGTGTCCTGGCGCATCAGCCCGCGCGGGCCGGCCCAGGCGTACAAGGCGTGGAAGGTGTTGCCGATGGCTTGGTAATCGCCGGCGTGCGGCAGGGCGACGGTGCGGATCGGGGCGAGGGTGGTGATTTCGGCGCTGTACATCAGGCTCTCCAGGGTCGGGTCGAAGGCTGCGCGCGATAACGCGGGCAGGGCGGCACGACGCTTGCGGAACGCGGCCGGCGCACAGGCGTAGGTGGCGCCGAATGCGCGGGTGAACGCGGCCACGCTGCCGTAACCGGCGCGGCCGGCGATCTGGCCGATGCTGTGTTCGGTGGTCAGCAGATCGTTGGCTGCGCGATGCAGGCGCAGCCGGCGCTGGGTGCTGGCGATGGTCTCGCCCATCAGGCCGTGGTAGACCCGATGGAAATGGAACGGCGAGAAATGCCCGGCTTCGGCGAGTTGGGCCAGCGTCAGCGGCTGGTCGAGCCGGCTCGACATGAAGGCGACGACCTTCTCGATGCGAGCGCTGTAGTGGTCGAAGGTGCTGCTGCGGTTCAAGCGGGGCTCCGGTGGCGTCGTGCCGGGCCAGTCTGGGCCGGCGGACTTGATCCAGGTTGCGGATTTGCGGGAAGCGCCCCGGCCGGGGCGGGAGACGGCGATCGTCCGCGATGCCTGGTCGTCGCGTCGTGGCGGCAGCGAAGTTTCCGCCATCGAGCACGCAGCCTGGCTCCGGCGAAGGCGGTGCTTCAGACGAAACCGGCGCGTTCGCTGTCGCTCAAGGCCGGCGCCACGGCGCGAGCGGAGGCCGAGGATTCCACCGCCGCTTCCAGCACCGCCATCACCGCGATCGCCTGCGCCGGCGTCACCGGATTCTCGCCGTGGCCGAGCAGCGCATCGCGCACCGCCATGTAGTAACGACGTTGGTCGCCGGCCGGTGTAGGCAAACGGCGGACGCCGTCGCCCTCGTGCAGGATCAGTTCGTCGTCGTCGCGGCCCCAGTCGGGCGCACCCGGGCGCATGCCCGACAACAGCTGCGCTTCCTGGCGGTCGGCCAGAGTCTTGACCACGCTGCCGCCGGTGCCGTGCACCAGGAAACGCGGGCTGCCGCCGGCGGCGAGCATGCTGCCGTGCAGGATCACGCGGCGCGTGCCGTATTCGAGCACCGCATGGGCCCAGTCGCTGACCTGCGCGCCGGGACGCTGGGTCGCGAGGCTGGCGATCACCTGCTCGGGCAAGCCGAACAGGTGCAGGGCCTGGTCGACCAAGTGCGGGCCCAGGTCCCACCACAGCCCGCTGCCGGGGCCGGCCTGTTCGCGCCAACGTTCGCGTACCTGCGGCCGATAGCGGTCGATATGCGACTCGAAATGCGCGACCTCGCCCAGCAGTCCGTCGTCGATGACCTGCCTGATGCCGAGGTAATCGCTGTCCCAGCGGCGGTTCTGGAACACCGACAGCAGGCGTCCGTGCTGGGCGGCCAACGCGGCCAGCCCGCGCGCTTGCGCGAGGTCGAGGGTGAAGGGCTTGTCGACCACCACGTGCTTGCCGGCGGCGAGCGCGGCGCGCGCGAGCGGTGCGTGGCTGTCGTTCGGCGTGGCGATGACCACCAGATCGGCGCGCGCATCGGTCGCGGCAGCAAAGGGATCGGCGAGCACCGCGACCTCGGGGTGATCGGCCTGGACCTTGCCGGCATCGCGCGAGCCGACCACGCTCAGGCGCAGGCCCGGCGTCGCCGCGATCAGCGGCGCATGGAAGGTCTGGCCGGCGAAGCCGTAGCCGATCAGGGCGACGTGGATGGAGGGTGCGCTCATTGCCGGGACTCGTGCGGGGGATGCGGACACCTTGCCGGATCGGCGCGTGTGCGGCCACTGGGGGTTCGGGTCAGTCGGGTTGCAGGCTTTGCCAGAACGGCGCCGCCGCTCGCGGCGGCCGGATATCGGCGCGATCGGACGCAGGACGGTCGCGGCTCGACCAAAGGAAATCCCTGCGGGACGCCGCTCCAAGCCTGATATTGCGTGGCGGCCTCGCCTGCGAGGGCCCGGATCGGGTAACAATTCACCGGTCCCCAGGTTGGAAAACGCAATGAGCGCAGCCGCACCGGCGTCCGCCAATTCCCCGTCCCGCGTGCTGTTCGCCAGCCTGATCGGTACCACCATCGAGTTCTTCGACTTCTACATCTACGCCACTGCGGCGGTGTTGGTGTTCCCGAAGCTGTTCTTCCCCTCGGCCGATCCGGCTTCGGCGACCTTGCAGTCGCTGGCGACCTTCGCCCTGGCGTTCTTCGCCCGCCCGGTCGGCTCGGCGGTGTTCGGCCACTTCGGCGACCGCGTCGGGCGCAAGGCGACCTTGGTCGCGGCGCTGCTGACCATGGGCTTGTCGACGGTGGCGATCGGCCTGTTGCCGACCCATCAAAGCATCGGCATCGCCGCGCCGATCCTGTTGGCGCTGTGCCGCTTCGGCCAGGGCCTGGGGCTCGGCGGCGAGTGGGGCGGCGCGGTGCTGCTGGCGACCGAGAACGCGCCGCCCGGCAAACGCGCCTGGTACGGCATGTTCCCGCAGCTCGGTGCGCCGATCGGCTTCTTCCTGTCGACCGGTATCTTCCTGTTGCTGACCGACACCATGGGCGACGAGGCCTTCTTCGCCTGGGGCTGGCGGGTGCCGTTCCTGGCCAGTGCGGTGCTGGTGTTCGTCGGCCTGTGGGTGCGGCTACGGATCAGCGAAACCCCGGCGTTCCAGCGCGCGATCGATCATCACGAACGCGTGCGCCTGCCGATGCTCGAGGTGCTGGTCAAGCATCCCGGCGCCCTGGTCGCCGGCACCTTCGCCGCGCTCGCGACCTTCGTGTTGTTCTATCTGATGACGGTGTTCGCGTTGAGCTGGGGCACCTCGCAACTGGGCTATTCGCGCGAGCAGTTCCTGCAACTGCAACTCGGCGGCGTGTTGTGTTTCGCCGCGACCATCCCGTTGTCGGCGATGTTCGCCGACCGCCGCGGCCGGCGCCTGGCGATGATCCTGTCGACCCTGGCGATCCTGTTGTTCGGGATTTTCTTCGCGCCCTTGTTCGCGACCGGCAGCGCCTGGGGCACCTTGCTGTTCCTCGGTCTGGGCCTGGGCATCATGGGCCTGACCTACGGCCCGCTCGGCACCATCCTCGCCGAGATGTTCCCGACCCCGGTGCGCTACACCGGCGCTTCGCTGGCGTTCAACCTGGCCGGCATCTTCGGCGCGTCGCTGGCGCCCTACATCGCGACCTGGCTCGCCGGCCGCTACGGCCTGGCCTATGTCGGCTATTACCTGGCGGCCGCGGCGGCGCTGACCCTGATCGCCTTGCTGGCGGTGCGCGAGGATCGCAGCGCGGTTTGATTCGCGGTCGATGATCGACGCCCTGCGGCGCTAGTGCGTGCTGCCAGGCGGGTCCTTACGCTTGCGCGTCTTCGCGATGGTATCGACAGCGCGCGGCGGTCCCAGATAGCCGAACACCGCGTGCAGCACGCGCCGTTGCAGCGGCGCGGCTTCGGTCTCGCCGCGTTCGCCGGCGGCATCGACCAGGCTGCGCACGATGGCGATGGTGTCCAGGGCGAGGATCTCCGCGGCGGTGGCGCCATCGCCGACGACGACGGGCGCGTCGGGCCGCTGCAGCAGGGCCAGCACGCAGCTTTGCGCGGCACGGTCGACCTGCAGGTCGCGGTCGCGCAGCGGCAGGCGCCGTTCCTCGAAATCCAGCAGCCGCGCCAGGGCCGGTCGATGTAGTTGATGGGCGATCGCCGCGCGCACCAGGGCGACGACGCCGTCGGCATAGCTCGCCTGTTCCGGCACCGCGGCGAGGTCGGCGAGCAGGGTGGCGGTCTCGCGATCGATCAGCGCCGCGGTCAGCGCGTCCTTGTTGGGGAAGTATTGGTACAGCGAGCCGACGCTGACGCCGGCGCGCTCGGCGACGGCGTTGGTGTTGTACGCCGGCAGGCCGCCGCGTTCGAGAATGCGAGCCGCCGCTTCCAGGATCGCCGCGACGGTTTCGGCGGCGCGGCTTTGGCTGGGTTTTTTACGCGGTTTCAGGTTGGTTTTGCGGCGCGGCGAGGGCATGGCGAATGCGAGTAGTGAATGTGAGCAATCGCTCATATTGTGTTCTCACTTTCCCCGCAACGCCAACGAGAACCTCATGAGCGAGCAACAAGAGACCTTCCCCCTGACCGTGTTCATGCTGGTCAAGACCCAGCCGGAGTGGCTCGGTTTCGACATCGACACCCGCTTCCGCCTGCTCGACGAGCACGTCGCGCCGATCCTGCGCAAGCACCGCGACGAAGTGAGCCTGCGCTTCTACGACATCGAGTTCTACAACGCCCGGGTCACCGATCTCTGGCAGTGGCAGGCGCGCAGCCACCATGCCTACGAACTGGTGGTCGAGGCATTGCGCGAAACGCCGTTCTGGGACCGCTATTTCGCGATCGTCGAGATTCTGCCGGGCGTGGAGAACGCCTATGCCAGCAATTACGGCCGCGCGCCGCTCGCCGCCTGAGCGTCGGCGCCGTCGGACGCCGCGGCGCCGGCCTCGCGCCGGGTCGCGGCTTCCAGCTCGAGCTGGGTCAGGTACAGGCGCAGGTCGAACTCGTGTTGGTGATAGTCCGGGTTCATGTGCGCGCACAACTGATAGAACGGCTTGTCGTGGTCGCGGTGCTTGAGATGAGCCAGCTCGTGCACCGCGATCATTTCCAGGAACTCGGCCGGCGCATCGCGGAACAGGGTGGCGATGCGGATCTCGCGCGCGGCCTTGAGCCGGCCGCCCTGGACGCGCGAGATCGCCGTGTGCGTACCCAGCGCATGCCGGACCACATGCAGCTTGTTGTCGTAGATCACCTTGTTGAGCGGGTCGCTCTTGCGCATGTAGCGGTCTTTGATCTGAACCACGTACTCGAACAAGGCCTTGTCGTCGCGCACCTGGTGGCGGCTGCTGTAGCGGTTGCGCAGCACTTCGCCCAGGCGCCCGCTGTCGATCAGCGCGCGCACCTGGTTCAGCACGCGCTCGTTGTAGCCGCGCAGGTAGCGAAGGTCGTCCATGCGCGAACGATACGGCAAACCCGTCCCGGGCCGCGAGACCGGGGTCGAGGCCGCTTCGGCGCCGGGGCTGAATTGGGACTCAGGGCCGGTATTCGACCCTCAGCTTCGCGCTCGCGCCGCGGTCGATCCACAGGTAGTGGGTAGCGCCCGGCGCCTGCTCGAAACGCAGGCGCAACTGGGTGCGGCCGCCGCGGTTGAGCGCATTCAGGCCGGCCGCGCTGAATGCGGTGCTGGTCTGGCGGCCGCCGCTGAAGCGCGCGAGTTCCGCCACCGCCGTTGCATCGGCGGCGGCCGAATAGTCGCCGGCTTCGACGGTGCAGGCGCCGAAGCAGCCGCTGCGCGCATCGACCAACAGGCGATTGCCGGCCGGCTGGCTCCAGGGATCGCCGTAGGCGCTGCGATAGGCGACGCTGAGCGAGGCCGCGACCACGGTCGCGCCATCGGGCAGGGCCGAGGTATCGAACGAGAGCAGGCTGCGGTTGTATTTGCCGTCGCTGCCGCGGCCGATCGCCAGGCCATAGCTCGCTTCGAGCGTGCCGACCGCGGCCGCGCCGGCGTCGGCATTGGCCTTGACGTAGCCGTCGTTGGCGTCTTCGTTGTCGAATTCCATCACCAGGGGCGGTCCGCTGGTACCGCCGCTGACCTCGACTTGGACTGCGAGCGAGACGGCGGTGTTGCCGGTCACGTCCTCGGCGCGCGCCTGCAGATGGTGGATACCGTTGCTGACGGTGCTGCTGTCCCAGCTCGCCGCATAGGGCGCTTCGCCATCGCTGGCGAGCAGCGCGCCGTCGATGAGGAAATCCACGCGCTCCACGCCGACGTCGTCGCTGGCGTTCGCGCCGAGGGCGACCACGCCGCTGACCGAGGCGCCGTTGGCCGGCGAGGTCAGCGCGACCTGCGGCGGATTCGCGTCCAGATCGTCCAGCCCCCAGAAGCGGCCGATGTAGTAGCTCGAACACAGGTTGACATCGAGCACGTAGGCGCCGGCCGTGCCGCACTGGCTTTCGCCGCTGCCGGGGTCGACCGGCGTGCCGTGGCCCATGCCGGTGATCGAGTAGGTTTCCACGCGCGGCTGCCCGGCGGAATCGCGATAGACCTTATGCGGATAGCCGGCGACGCTGTCTTCGACGTCGGCGACCGCGTCGATGCCATGTACGTTGGTCCATTGCTGCAGACTTTCGGCTTGATTGGCCGGACGCACGACGTAGTCGGCGTCGCCGTGCCAGATCGAGACGATCGGCCAGGGGCCGGCGTGGCTGCTCGCGGCGCGCACCTTGTCGCCCCATTGCGCCGGCGTCAGGTCGGTGCCGGGCGACATGCACGAGAACGCCGCGCTGGAGCCCAGCGCGCAGCGGTAGGGAATGCCGGCGACGATGGCGCCGCCGGCGAACACTTCGGGATAGGTCGCCAACATCACCGCGGTCATGGCGCCGCCCGAGGACAGGCCGGTGATATAGACGCGGTCGGCGGCGCCGGCATGATCGCTGCGCATGCGCTCGATCATCTGCCGGATCGACAAGGCCTCGCCCTGGCCGCGCGCGCTGTCGCCGCTCTCGAACCAATTGAAGCAGGCGTTGGCGTTGTTGGCGCTTTGCTGCTGCGGCAGCAGCAAGGCGAAATGCCAGCGCTGGGCGAGCAACTCCCAGCCGGTTTCGGCGTCGTAACTCGCCGCGCTCTGGGCGCAGCCGTGCAGGGCCACGACCAGGGGCGCATCGGCCGGCAATCCGGGCGGCACGTATTTGTACATGCGCAGATTGCCCGGGTTGCTGCCGAAGCCGGTGACTTCGATCAAGGCCAGCGCCGGCGTCGCCGCGCACATCGCGGCGAGAGCGAGGGCGCAGCCGGCGATGCGTGCGGCCGGGCGATGCGGACGCAGACTCGCGGAGCGGCGGTGCGAAGCGGACATGCGATCGACTCCCAGGCCGGCAGCGAGTCCGGCGTGGCCGCAGTGGGCCACCGCGGGCCCGCGCGCGCCATCGTCCGATAGGGCACATTGCGTTGCAGCACGGGGCCGCGCCGCTGCGTCGCGGGCTGGGCGATACTGCCGCGGGCCGCGATCGCGCGGCCGCAGATGCCGATCCGGAGCGGTCCACATGCACTACCTGTCTCAAGACCTGGCCTGGGTGATCGACGGCTTGCCGCCGTTGGCCCTGGCCAAGCCGCATTTCCTCGCCGCCATGCTGGCCGCGGGCGAAGAACATGCGCTGGTGCTGGCCGAATACCCGCAGGCGCGGCATGAAGATCTGGAGGCGTATTACCTCAGCCTGCGCGGTATCGGCGCTCTCGACGAAGATCTGCTTCACGACCTGCTGTTCGCGCATTCCTTCCGCGAGCTGGCCTGCGGCGCCTGGCTGGCGGCCTTGGCGCCGCAACCGTCGTATCGCCGGTACCTGCTCGACGCGCGCGATCGCGCGCCGCATCAGCAATACCTGATCGATCTGGCCCTGGCCATGCTCGACGGCGAAGGTCGCGACCGCGGCGAATGGCCTTGCGATGCGCAGACCTTCGCCGACACGCAGCGTATCCGCGCCGCGCTGGATGCCTTGCCGAGACCCGCGGTGCCGCTGCGTCGCGCACCTGCGCCGTCGCTACAGCAGCGTCTGCAGGAAGAGGACCAACGCATCCGCGAGCTCTACCGTCGCGAAGGCAGCGCCGCGGCGCTGGCGGCGATGAGCGGCAGCGCTACGGCGTTCTATCGCATGGACTATCCGGCCTGGCATCGCCTCGGCTGTCCCGGCCTGGAGGAGTTCCTGGCCGGGCACGGCGGCCGCGACGCTTGAATTCGCCGCACGGCGCGGTTGCCGACGGCAGCGACTGCATCAGGGCGAAGCGTTCTCGCGCCCTCGTTCGTCGCCGCCGTCAGTAGCTCGACAGCCCGCTGGCTTCGCCGAAGCGGTACCAGAGTTTGCGCCAGCCGGATTCGTCGGCGTAGGCCGCATAGTCGACGCTGATGCCGCGGTGGTCGCCGTTGCCCCAGCTCTGCTCGAAATAGCCCGCGGCCTGGCGCGCGACCGGCGCGTCGGACTCGGCTACGACACGCACGCTGCTTTCCAGGTTGTAGTCGTCGAGATTGCGGCGGGTGTAGTTGGCCGAGCCGGCGATCAGTTCGATGCGGCCGTCGCGGGCGGTCTTCAGCAGCAGCTTGGCGTGGCATTGCTCGCCGTGGGTGTCGCACCAGCGCAGGGGCACGCCGGCGGCCTGCAGTTCGCTGGCGACCTGGCGATTCGGCACGCCGTCCTTCTTGCGCCCGAACGCGTCTTCGTTGGGATCGAGCAGCACGCGCAGGGCGACGCCGCGTTTGTGCGCGGCGACCACGGCGTGGACCAGGTCGCGATGGGAGAAATAGAACACCGCGATGTCGATGCGATCGCCGCCGCGCGCGCCGTCGATGGCGGCGAGCAAGCCGTCGCGGATCTTGGCTTCGGTCAGCAACTGCACGCGCGGCGCCGAGGTCGTGTCGACGATGGTCGGCGGCGGCGCCGCGACCGGCAGGCCTTGCGGCCAATGCCCGTGCGACATCGCCACCACTGCGCGTTCGCTCATCAGCACGTCGAGCGCGGCGGCGCCGCGAAAGCGCAGGGCGATATTGCCGTGGCGGCTGCTGCCGTCGTGCGGGTTGGCCGAAGACACCAGGGCGGTCCAGCCATCGCCCTCGTCGACGACCAAGGTCTTGCGATGGTTGGCGTTGAGGTTGAACAGAGCGAACCAACTGCGCAGGGTGACCTTGCCCGACCCGAACGGATTCGCCAGCCAGCCGCCCTGCGCGTCGTTGCCGGCCCAACTGCAGCACAGATGCCAAAGCCCCGACCAGGTCGGGTTCGGCGTGCGCAGGCGGCGCAGGTCGGTGATCACCACTTCCACGCCGGCCGCGCGCAAGGCCTGCAATTGCGGCGATTCGAGACCACCGTAGACGGTGTTGATCGGATCGGTGATCAGCACCGCGCGCAGTTGCGGCACGGCGCGTTTGCGCGCGATCAAGGCCGCGCTGAGTTCGTTGCTGAGGCGGCGGTGCCGCAGGTTGCCGGCATCGGCGCCGAAGTCGTTGAACAGGAACAGGTCGGCGACCACGCCGCGCTGCGCCTGGCCGATCAGGCGCAGGGTTTCGTCGAATATGTGTTGCTCGGCGAGCCTTTGTTTGGCGCCGTCGACCCAGCTGACGTCGGTCAACAACTCGACGTTGTCGGCCGAGCGCAAAGGCCAGTGCTGGCTGATGCCGGGCGGCAAGGGTTTGTAGACGTGATAGACGCCAATCGCCAACCAGGCCAGCGCGAATACGGCGAAGGCCGAACGCAGCCAGCGGCGTCGACGGGGGGCGGGCGGATCGAGTTCGATGTTCAAGATATTCCTGTCGGCTGGCGCCGTGCATTCCGTGACGAAGTTATAGGACTGGACATGCGGCGTCGGTGTCGCTCGGCATCGATGCGGCGCGAGCCCCGCGACGACACCGCGATGCAGGGTGCGGCATGGCCGGTCAAGGCGAGGTCATGCGCAATCCGATGGTGCATTGCAGCGGTGTAATTGACAGTTGACATCGGCCGGTCCGAGCGCGCAGCGTGTCGGCGCGGAGTTGAGGCGACGGGTTCGATGGCGGCACGTTATCGCTCCGGAGCAAAGGGCTTCGCTTACGTTCGACGTCAACGATCGGGACCGGCCCAGGCTCGGATATCGATGAACGGATGTCCGGGATGGACTGTGACCGATTTCACTTATGTTGTGAACAAGGAGAAGTTTATGCAACAGATCGACGACATCGTTTCGGGCTGGCTGAATGGTGCGGAAGGCGGCATGGAAAATCCTGCCGGCCCGCTGTACATCGAAGGCACGTCCGCGACCGAAGCCGCGTTGACCGACAGCAGCCTGCCGCTGTGGACGCGTTGCAGCAGCTGTAGCGCTTCCGGCGGCGGCCAGTGCTGCTAAGCCGTAGCTGAAGGGCTCGCTCCCGATGCGAGTCGGGAGCGAGTTTTTGCGGCCGGCGGCGACGATCAGGTCCGCGGCCGCCATCGTCACCACGAGCCCGACCCCACCGCGCCGCCGCGCATCGATAGCCGCGCGGGGCAACGCCTGCGTGCCGAGCGACGGAGCGTCGCCGCTGCAGCGCGTGCCGCGCCGGCCGGGCTCGTGTTTGCTTCCCATCGATCCAGGCAGGATGCGTCGAACCGATGAGCGACACCCGTAGCGGCGAATCGTTTTTACCGATCATCGAGATGTTCACCGCCGACGCGCGCCGCGCGCTCGGCGCGAGCCTGGAAGCGCTGGCGCCACGCCTGCACGGCGACGAGATCGCCTTGCTGCGTCAGGTCGGCGAACAAGGCCTCAACGACAACGCCCGGCTCAAGATCAGCCGCACCCTGTTGCTGGAGCTGCACGCGGCCAGGCTTGGCGGGCAACTCGACGCCGAGGACGACGCCGGCCAGTTCGCCCAGTTCATCGCCCTGGCCACGCAGGCGGAGTTCGAGCCGCATCTGCGCCGCCGCTATCCGGCGCTGCACGGGCGCCTGCAGCGCTCGCTGGAATTGCAACGTCTGGCGCTGGAATCGCTGGCGGCGCGTTTCGCCGCCGATCGCGAGGCTTTGTCGGCATTGCTCGGCCGCCCGGCCGGGCGCTTGCTCGCCCTGCAACCCGGCGAGGGCGATCTGCACGACGGCGGCCAGACCGTTGCCCGCCTGACCCTGGAAGGCGGGCGGGTCATGTACAAGCCGCGCTCGTTGAAGATCGACCTGGCGCTGGACGCTTTCCTCGCCCAGGTCTTCGCCGACGATGCGCAACGCATCAGGGTGCCGCACGCGCTCGACCGCGGCGCCTACGGTTGGGCCGGTTTCGTCGAGCACCGTTACTGCGACGGCGACGACGAACTCGCCGGCTTCTATCGCAACCTCGGCCATTGGCTGGCGGTGATGCAATTGCTCGGCGGCACCGACATCCATCAGGAAAACCTGATCGCGGCCGGGCCGGTGCCGGTGGCGATCGACGTCGAAAGCCTGTTCGCGGTCGAGATCGAAGCGCCGCCGTCCGGGCGCGGGCATGCCTTCGACCTCGCCTCGGAACTGATCCGCACCTCGGTGCTGCGCACCGGCATCGTGCCGTTCCGCGCGCCCGCGCTCGGCTTCGGCGGGGTCGACATTTCCGCGGCCGGCGCCTTGCCCGGCGAGCAGCCGCAGATCCGGGTGCCGACCATCGCCGACGAGGGCACGATGCAGGCGCGGCTGGCGGTGGTCAGCGCCGACTTCGGCCAGTCGCAGAACCATCCCAGCCCGCATCCGGACGTGTCGCGTTATTGGGACCGCATCGCCGACGGCTTCCTGGCCGCGACCGCGCGCCTGCGCGCGCTCGATGCGCAGGCTGCATTGGCCCCGTTGTTGCAGGTGTTTCTCGGTTGCCGAGTGCGCGATATCCGCCGCCCGACTCAGGCCTACGTCGAGATCATGCGCATGCTCTGGCATCCGGCCTCGTTGCACGATGAGCCCAAGGCGATCGAGCGCGCCCGCGACATCCTGGCGCGCAATGCCGCGGTGCTGCCGATCGCGCCGTCGGCGCCGGCCGAGATCGACGGCGAGATCGACGACATGCGCCGCGGCGACGTGCCGATCTTCGTCGCCCCGCTCGATGCCGCGCGCATCGAGGAGGCACTGACCCACTGGCGCGGCATGCGCGTCGAGCTGGAAGAGCTGACCATCCGCAGCGCCCTGGTCACGGTCGACCTCAATCAGCGCCTGGGCAAGAACGAACGCGTACGCAGCGACATCGTCGCGCGTCATCCGCACGCCGAACGCCTCGACGCGCGCCGCCGCGCGGTGGCGGCGCGCGCGGTCGAACAACTGTTGCAACTGGCGGTGCGCGGGCGCGACGGCACCGTGACCTGGATCAGCCCGGTGCTCGGCGACACCGGCTGGGTGACGCGTCCGCTGCAGGCCGACTTGTACACCGGCCTCGGCGGGGTGGCGCTGGCCTTGGCCGGCTATCTGCACGAAGTGGGGCAGGGCCGCGCCGACCCGGTCGAAGGCACCGAGGCCGCACTCGACGGCGCCATCGCGGTAATGCGCGCGATCGAAGCACAGGACCGGCCGAGCACGGTCGGCGGCATGATCGGCTTTGGTGCGCAGGTCTGGACCTGGGTCGCGCTGCACGATCTGTTGCGGCGGCCGCAGATGTTGGAGTGGGCGGTCGAGCGTGCCGAGGCGATGGCCCTGGCCGGCTTCGACGGCGACCAATACCTCGACCTGCTCGAAGGCGCCAGCGGCAGCATCGTGCCCTTGTTGCAACTCGCCGAAGTGCATGCCGACCCGCGTTGGCCGGCGTTGGCGGCGCAGGCGGCGCGCTATCTGGAAACGCAGGCGATCGTCGACGAACGCGGCGCGCGTTGGCCGTCGACGATCTTCGCCGAGCCGGTCGGCGGTTTCGCCCACGGCGCCAGCGGCATCGGCTGGGCCTTGACCCGGATCGGGCTCAGCGAGGCCGGCGATGCCGACGAACGCGCGCGCTGGCTGGCGCTGGCCGAGCGCGCTTTCGCCTTCGAGGACAGCCTTTACGACGACGCGGCCGGCAGTTGGCTCGACGCGCGCGTGCCCGACGAACGCCAGTTCCTGCATGCCTGGTGCCACGGCAGCGTCGGCATCGGCCTGGCCGCGAGCGATCTCTATGCCCGCACCGGCGCGTCGCGGCATCTGCGCACCCTGCGTCGCGCCGCCGCCGCGGCCGGCCGCGACGGCTGGGGGCTGGGGCATACGCTCTGCCACGGCGATCTGGCGCTGTGGGAGCTGTTGACCCGTGCCGCACGCCTGGACCCGGAGGGCAGTGCCCAGACCGACCCGGTCGAGCACAGCGCCCAGATCGTCTCGGCGATCGAGGAACATCGCGGCGCGGTCGGCAGCCGCGCCCGCGACGCCTTCACCCCGGGGCTGATGACCGGCGTGGCCGGCGCCATCCACACCCTCAATCGCATGCACCCGCAGTGCGGCCTGGCCTCCCCGTTGCTGTTCGAGCGGCATGCGCCGGCGTGAGCGCCGCGGCCGCCACAAATCCGTCATGAGCGAGGCCTAGGCTGGCAGGATGAACATCCTGATGCTGTCGGACGTGTACTTCCCGCGGGTCAACGGCGTGTCGACCTCGATCCGCACGTTCGCCCAGTCGCTGGCGCGCAGCGGGCATGCGGTGACCCTGGTCGTGCCCGACTACGGTCCCGGCAGCGGCCAGGAACTGCACGACAGCGACGAGTTCGAGATCATCCGGCTGCAGGCGCGGGTGATCTTCTTCGATCCCGAAGACCGCCTGATCCGCGCACCGGAATTGCGACGGATTCTGCCGCAACTGGCGCAGCGGCACTGGGACGTCATCCACATCCACACGCCGTTCCGCGCCCACCGGCTCGGCGTGCAACTGGCGCAGGCCAGCGGCCGGCCGACGGTCGAGACCTACCACACCTATTTCGAGGAATACATCGGCCACTACCTGCCGTGGGCGCCGGCGCCGCTGCTGCGCTTCGTCGCCCGGCGCGTGTCGCGCACGCTCTGCCACGGCGTCGACCACCTGATCGTGCCGACCGCGCAGATGGTCGAAGTGCTGGATCGCTACGGCGTGACCACGCCGTCGACGGTGCTGCCGACCGGCATCGACCTGGCCGAATTCGCCCGCGGCGATGGCGCGCGTTTCCGCGCCGAGCACGAGATCGACGCGCGGCGGCCGACCATCGTCACCGTCAGTCGGCTCGCGGTGGAGAAGAACATCGCCTTCCTGCTGCAGGTGGCGCGCCGTCTGATCGCCGATTTCCCCGAGCTGATGTTCATCATCGCCGGCGAGGGGCCGGACGCGGAGCGCCTCAAGCGCCTGTCGAAGGAGTACGGCCTGGAACGCAACGTGCGTTTCTTCGGCAACCTCGATCGCCGCACCAGCCTGCTCGATGCCTACCGTGCCGGCGATGCCTTCGTGTTCGCTTCGCCGACCGAAACCCAGGGCCTGGTGTTGATCGAAGCGATGGCGCTCGGCGTGCCGATCGTCTCGACCGCGGTGATGGGCACGGCGACGGTCCTGCGCGGCGCGCGCAGCGCCGTGGTCAGCGAGGAGAACGTCGAAGCCTTCGCCGGGCACCTCGGCGATGTGCTGCGTTCGCCGCAGCGCCGCGCCGAACTGTCCGCGGCCGGCCCGCTCGACGCGCGAGCCTGGAGCACCGAAGGCCTGATGGAGCAGGTGGTGGCCTTGTACCAACGCCTCGCCCAGGCCAAACCCGCCTTGATGACCACGACTTCGACCGCGGCGACCGAGTTGTCGCGCTAGGTTTGGCGTGAGGCCGAGGTTGCGCGGTCGCGACTGATGTCGCTCCTACAGAGCTCCTGTCGTTACCGTCGCACCTGCCGTAGCCGTAAAGATTTTGCCATTGCCATTGCCATTGCCGTTGCCGTTGCCGTTGCTGTGCGTCGCTTCGCACTAGCGAGGGCAACAGAAGACCCGGAGGGCGGCGCGCAGGGATGCGCGCCGTTTTTCATTGGGACAGGGATGTCCCGTATGAAAAATCTCTGCGTCGGCATCGCTCGTGCGGGCTGGTGATTCAAAGAAAAGCATTTTTCTTTGGTTACCTTTCTTTTGTTGCTTATGACAAAAGAAAGTAACCCGCCGCTTTAGTGGCGGAAGCTTTTGGCGTTTGATCTTGTTTCTTTAGAAGCCTGAGCAAAAAGCAGAGCTTCCGTCCGCTGACGCGGCCGGGTTACTTTCTTTTGCTAAGCCCAAAAGAAAGGTAACCAAAGAAAAGGGCTCTCCTTGCAAGGGCACAGGCCACGAGTGCGATGCCGACGCCGGGATTTTTCGATAGGACATCCTTGTCCTATCGAAAAACGCCGCACGTCCTGTGCGCCGCCCTCCGGGTCTCCACTTGACCGGTAAAGCAGCAAAGCAGCAGAGAAGATCAAAATCCCGGCAACGGCAACGGCAACGGCGTCGTGGTTGAGACAGATATCCATCCCGGCCGGTGATACTGGCCGAACCAACGCGGTCGCGGCTCGCGCCGCTCCTGCGCTGGCGAAAGTGCGCCGCTTCGATGGATGACGTCTGCCTTGCTGGCTCAGCGCGTCCCGTGGTCGCGGCTCACGCCGCTCCTACAGGGGGATTCGCTATGGACCCGTCCCGATTCACAGCGCCGCCCGGGTCACCCGCACCCGCGCCGCCAGCACCAAGCCCAACAAGGCCAAACCGAGCGCAATGCCGAACCCGCACAGATAGGCCAGGGTATGCGAGTGCGTCATGAGTGCCGCGAACAGTGAGCCGCCGACCGCCAGCGCGGTGGCGGTGAAGATCGCATCGCCGAGATGCAGCGCCGAGGAGTTCACGCCCTGCTGTTCGGGCGGCGACAGTTCGAGCATCAGCACCGACAGGGTCGGGTAGATCAGGCCCATGCCGAGGCCGGCGACGATCCAGCCGGCGACGCCGAGCGCGAGCGGCGCCTGGGTCCATACCAGCGCCGCGATCGCGATCACGCCGAGCGCGACCATCGCCATGCCGGCCTGCAGGAAGCGCTGCGGCGCCGCCGCGACCGCGGTGCGTCCGCGATACCAGGAGCCGCTCGACCAGCCGACCGCGCCCAGGGTCAACACCAGCCCGGCCCAGGTCGGCGACAGCCCGCGTTCCTGCGACAGCAACAGTGGGATATAGGCCTCGGTGAGGAAGAACGCGCCCGCGCCGATGCCGCGCAGGGAGACCACCGTCGGCAGGCCGCGTGCGGCGCGCAGGGCGCCGCGCGGCAGCAAGCGCGATGCCGCCAATGCCAGCGCAGCGAGCGCAGGGACCAGCACCGCCCAGGCCAGCCAGCCGCGTTGCTGGCCGCCGTAGTGCAGGGCGAGCAAGCTGGCCGTGGTCAACAGCGCCCACAGCAGACGTGTGCGTTGATCGTTGCCGGCATCGGCGCCGCCGGCGGTCGGGCCGAGCTTGCGCAGCGACGGCAGCACCAGCCACGCCGCCAACACCGCGACGATCGGCACCGACAGGAACACCCAGCGCCAGCCGGCGTGCTCGACGATCGCGCCGCTGATCGCCGGGCCGACCACCGCCGGCACCACCCAGGCCGCGGCGAACGCGGCGAAGATCCTGACCCGCAGTTGCGGCGGATAGACCCGGCCGACCACCACGTACAGGGCGACCGAGATCAATCCGCCGCCGAAGCCCTGGATGACGCGGCCGGCGATCAGCCAGCCCATCGACGGCGCCAGTCCGGCTGCGATCAAACCCAGGGCGAACCAGACGATGCCCTGGCGCAACGGGGCGACCGGCCCGCGCGCATCGGCCCAACGGCCGGCCGCGACCATGCCGACCACGCTCGCCGCGAGGGTGCCGCCGAACGCGAGCGCATACA
This sequence comes from Lysobacter sp. ESA13C, assembly GCF_019970005.1. Lineage (NCBI taxonomy): Bacteria > Pseudomonadati > Pseudomonadota > Gammaproteobacteria > Lysobacterales > Lysobacteraceae > Lysobacter > Lysobacter sp. ESA13C. The sequence goes on from NZ_JAHXYK010000004.1 coordinate 131,769, forward strand.
GCGCCAGGCCGTCGAGCGTGCGGGCGACGGTCGGCATCGCCGTGGTCACCGCCAGGGCTTCGAAGGCGACCAAGGCCACCAGCGCGACCGCGCCGATGGTCAGGCTGCGGTAACGCGGCGCGTACAGACTTTCCGGAACCGCAGCCGCTTCGTCGTGAGTCGGCGCCAGGCCGAGGCCGGCATCGGCGAGCGGGCGTTCGAGTGCGCTGGCGTCGTTCATGCGCTGTGCTTCGCCTCTATCGCTTCGTAGACCATCAACACGACCTTGCCGCGGCCGTGACCGCGTTCGACCGCGCGATGCGCTTCGGCGGCGCGGGTCAGCGGGAACATTTCGCGCACATGCACCAGCAGGCCGTGGCGCACGTGCATGGCCATCAGCTCGCGCAGATGCGCGCGGCTGCGTTGGCTGCGCAAGGTGCGCAGGCCGAGACGCCGGGCCTGGTCGGAGTCGCACAAGGTAGCGATGCGCGAGGGCGCGGCGCCGAGCGCCAGCCAGCCCTCGTGGACTTCGCTGCCGAGCGCGTCGAAGATCGCATCGACGCCCTGCGGCGCCAGTGCGCGGGTCTGTTCGATGCCTTCGCGGTCGTCGAGCACCGGTTGTGCGCCGAGCGAGCGCAGATAATCGTGATCGTTGGCGGCGGCGCTGCCGATCACCTGCGCGCCCCAGGCCCGGGCCAGTTGCACCGCGACGCTGCCGATGCCGCTGGCGGCGCCATGGATCAGCACGGTGTGGCCGTGTTCGACGCCGAGCACGCGCAAGGCGCCGAGCGCGCTCTGGCCGGTCGAGGGCAGGGCGCCGGCGACCGCCCAGGACATCGTCTCGGGCTTGTGCACCACTTGTTCGGCCGGCACGGTCAGCACTTCGGCATAACTCATCGCCACGGCCCAGCCGAGCACTTCGTCGCCGACTTCGAGGTCGCGTACGCCGGCGCCGACCTGGTCGACGATGCCGGCGAACTCGTTGCCCAGGCGGCGCGGAAACGCGTGCCCGGCATCGGCGGCGCCGATGCCGCGGCGCAGGGCGATGTCGCTGGGACGCACGCCGGCCGCGCGGACGCGGATCCGCACCTCGCCGGGGCCGGCCTGCGGCATTGGCAGTTCGATGGCGTGCAGGACTTCGGGCGCGCCATAACGGTCGAATACCACCGCCTTGACCTGCGGCGGGACGGGCAGGGACGTCGTGGTGCGTTCGTAAGCGTGGGTGGGGGCCATGGCTTGACGTCGAAATGAGACCGAGTGCAGCATAGAACCTCAATATAAGTTGAGGTCAATAGCCGATGAGTATGACGATGGAGCTGACCGTGGGCCAGGTCGCGGAGCGCTCGGGCGTGGCGGTGTCGGCCTTGCACTTCTACGAGTCGAAGGGCCTGATCCACAGCCTGCGCACGGCCGGCAACCAGCGCCGCTACAGTCGCGACACCTTGCGCCGCATCGCCATCATCCGCGTCGCCCAGCGCGTCGGCATGCCCCTGGCGACCATCCGCGAGGCGCTGGACACCTTGCCGGACTCGCGCGTGCCGACCCGCAGCGACTGGTCGCGCTTGTCGGCCACCTGGAAGGACGAGCTCGAGCAGCGCATCGCCAACCTGACCTTGATGCGCGACACCCTCGACCAGTGCATCGGCTGCGGCTGCCTGTCGATCGACCGTTGCCGGCTGGCCAACCCCGACGATACCTGGGGCGACCAGGGGGCGGGCGCTCAGCGTTGGGCGGCGGCCTTGCAGCAGGTCAAACCGCGCCGCCGCGCCAAGTCGCCGGCGTGATGCCTGCGCCTGCCGCCTCGGCGCGGCAGGGCAGCGGACACGCCGCCGTCGTACCATGGCGGCTTTCCCCTGCACGAATCCCGCCACCATGCCCATTTCGATGTATTCCGCGTCCGTCCCGGTGCTCAAGCAGTTGCTCGGCAGCCTGGCCGAGATCCTGGCCCGTACCGAAGCCCATGCGACCGAGCAAAAGATCGACCACGACGCCTACCTGCAGGCGCGTCTGTTCCCTGACATGTTCCCCTTGTTGCGCCAGGTCCAGATCGCCTGCGACTTCGCCAAGGGCGTGAGCGCGCGCCTGGCCGACGTCGAAGTGCCGGTCTACGACGACAAGGAACGCAGCTTCGCCGAACTGCAGGCTCTGATCGCCAAGACCATCGCCTTCGTCGACGGCCTCGAGCCGGCCCTGTTCGAAGGCGCCGAAGACCGCGAAGTGGTGCTGCGTGCGGGCACGCCGAAGGAACGCCGCTTCGGCGGGCACGACTATCTGGTGCACTACGGCTTGCCGCAGTTCTTCTTCCACGTCACCACCACCTACGCGATCCTGCGCGGCCACGGCGTCAACATCGGCAAGCGCGATTTCATGGGGAAATATTGAGGCGAACCGCATGGCCTAGCGCGCGATAGCGCCGGTCATGCATAAGTTAGGCATCGCCGTCCATGGTTCGACCCTCGAAGGCCCGCATCCGCGGGCCTTCGTCGTTTGCGATCCAATCGCCTTGGGGGTGGCTTCATAGGGTAGGAGCGGCGCAAGCCGCGACCGCGTTGTCGCACGCGCGAACGTCTCGGCGAACAAGCGCGAAATCGCAGCGTCTGCGACGAGGGTGTGGATTATCCGACAGGCCGTATCGCACGACGCCCTCCCGGTCGTTGCACGGCCGTCGAAAACCCCGTTGTTCGCGAACCGGAGCGAAGCTCTCCGGCCTGGGTACGTCGCCACGGATCAACGAAATTCCACTCGCGTCTTCTACCGTCTCGGCCTCTGCGACGCCTGCCTGCGATCATGCTTTCCCGGTGGCGACAGGAGGTCGCAAGCGGGTCCGGACAGGGCGATGCAGGAGAAGGATCCCCGGTCGCCATAGCGATCGAACATCGATCCAGCGCAGGCAGGCGCGGTCCGGAACAGACGATAGATCCGTTTCCATTCAGACCAAGGAGTAGGCATGTTGTGCAAGAGTATCCAGGGGCCCGTCGTACTGTGCCTGACGCTGCTCGCGAGCAGTGCCGGTGCGTTCGGCGCCCCGAGTTCGAGTTCCAATCACGGCTTTGCGCGCGACGCGCACAGCGAAACTTTCATGTCCAAGCGCAGCGATGAGCTGCGTCCGTCGACGCCGATGTTCACCCAAGCCGGCTTCGGTCACGCCGACGGCCGTCATCCGATGGTCCTGGTCGAAGACAGCGTGCGCGGCTTCAAGCGTTACGAACCGCTGGCCGCATCCGATCTGGTCACCAACAGCGTCGACGGCGCGACCTCGACGGTCGCCTTGCGCGGTTCGATCGGCAGCGGCGCCTCGTTGAGCTACAGCATCGTCGAGGCACCGAGGCACGGTGCGGTGAGCTTGCAGGACGGTCAGGCGACCTATACGCCCGATCCGGATTTCGAAGGGGTCGATACCTACACCTATCGCGTCCATGCCGGCGATGCCAGCGTCGATGCAGTGGTGGCGGTGACCTCGATCCGCGGCCGGGCACTGCCGCCGAGCGCAGCCGCGGCCTTGTAGGCGCGGCGGCAGGGTTTTGCCGCTGTCGCGACCGACCTCGCGGCGGCGACGCAGGTACCCCCAGAAGGGGTAGGGGACGGTTTCCCGCGCCACGCGCGAAAGCCGACAACGCAGCCTCCAGGCCTACGTCCGCGCAGATAGCGCGGCGGGTCCGCCGATCACCGCGTCGTGGTGGTGACGGCAGGGGCGCGTCTTCCCCGGTGTCGACCGGTCCGCGGCGTCCGCCGGCTTCGAGCCAGGCGGGCGCCGCGGCCGGCACGGACCGCACTGTTTGGAATCTTTCATCTCCGTCAGTGATGAAAGCAGGGACGGGCAGGGATTGCCCGCGCTGTCGGCGGCTCCGGCCGTCGTCCGCCGCGAACTGGGATCGCGGCGGCGCGTCCGGAGCCGGCGGCGGTGGTCATCGGTTGCTCCTGGCCCGGCCTCGCCGGCCAGGGGGAACGATGTCCCGCTTGCCGCCTAGCCGGCCGATCTCTCGGCTGCGCGTTTGCCGGCGTGCTTCGGCTGCGAGCCGGGCGCCGCGGACGCCGGAAGGTGACTGCGGCTCGCATGCAGCCGCGAATCCGTCGCAAAACCGACGACAGGACTTGCATCGGACGCCGGACACGACGACGATGCGGCCTCGGCTTGGGGAGGCCTGCGATGGAACTATTGACGCTGGAACACTTCGCTGCGCATGTGAACGAGACCTACTCGGCGCAGCTCAACGACAACGAAGTGCCGTTCGTGCTGGTCGAGGCGCGGGCGCTGAGCACGCGTCCGCAGCAAGGCGAACGTGCGCCGTTCTCGCTGCTGTTCCGCAACGGCTCGGCCTTCCTGTTTCCGCAGCAGATCTATGTGATGCGCCACGACTCCATCGGCGAAGTCGGCATCTTTCTGGTGCCGGTCGCGCGCGAGCGCGAAGGCTTTTTGTACCAGGCGATCTTCAACTGAGGCTATCGCAGCGGGGCCGGGTTTCGGCCGGTTCGCGCGCCGCGGTTCGTTCCAGAGTTTCGACGAGTCCGCGCCGCGTGCCGTGCGGCCGGTTAGCGGTTCTGTGATGGGCCGCTTCAGCCCTGAGGCGGCGTCCAACGCATCATGATGTGGGTCGGCAGGGCTTCGACGACGCGGAAGCCGAGGCGGTCGTACAGCCGTTGCGCCGCGGTATTGGCGGACTCGACGTGCAGGCGCATGCCGCGCCCGAGCGCGGCGGCTTCCTGTTGCGCCATCGCGATCAGCGCACCGCCGAGGCCTTGTCCGCAAGTCGCCGGCGCCAGACTGATGTCGACCAACAAGTGCTCGCGCGCCTCGCGTAACAGATACAAGCGTCCGACCGGGCGGCCGGCCTGTTCGACGATCAGGAACTCGGCTTCGCCGTAGTGGCGCAGGTAGTGCACGTGCTGGAGCATGAACTGCTGGTCGAGAAAGGCGTGCAGGGCCGATTGCGGCCAGCCCAACTCGGCGAACTCCGGCGCCCGCAGATCGCGATACAGCAATCGCAGCCAATCGATGTCCCCGCCGCGCGCCGCGCGCAGGCCGATCCCGCGCCCGGCCAGCGACGCGGGTAGGGGCCCCATGCCGCTGCGTTCCTGCGGGAACGACAGCGGCGCGGCGGAGTGCATGACGTTCAAGCGATTTGCACGGGATTCAAGCGATTTTCCTGAGGTTTAACCGATCAGGGGAACGACGGGAAGATGCCCTGCAGAGCGATGCAGAAGTTCATCGCCAGGTAGGGCTGCCGGTTCTCGTGCGGCTGGCCGCCGCCCGTGGGGCCGATCATGGTCGGCGGGAACGGCGAATCGGTGCTGCCCGCGGCGGTAAAGGCCGCAGCCAACGGAGTGCCCAGCGCGTTGCCGTTGGCCGGCGCCGACTGTCGCTTGCTCGCGTCGTTCTGGCCGTAGATTTGCGCTGCGTGGGTATGCGCTGGCATCTCCTGGGTGGTCAGGGTGACGCTGTTGGAGCCGAAGTTCTCGCCGATCTGGTGCGGGGTGAGTCCCGGTCCCTGGCCTTGGTTGCAGCCGGTGCGGTTGACGAAGTTCGGCAGTTGGAAGGTGGTGGTGCCGTTGCCGCCGTACTGGGTGCCCAGCAATGAGAACAACGCGGTGTTCTGCTGGATCGCCAGGGTCGCGCCGTTGCAGAACGCCCAACCGCGCGGAGCGAAGTTGAAGCCGAAGATCTGGATCTGGCCGATGAAAGGTTCGGTCATGGTGATGTCCTCTTGAATGCGATCGGCGAGATCACTGCTGCTGCGGGAAGATCCCGGCCCAGGCGATGCAGTACTGCACCGTCAAGGTCGGCATCTGGTTGGCGTGCGGCTGGGTGTTGCCGGCCGGCGTTACTGCGCTGGCAGCCTGCGGGATCGGCGGCAGGCCGGTGATGTCGGTCAGGTACATGGTGTCGCCGGACAAGGCGCCGGGCTGCACGTTCACGGCCGGCTTGTTCGAGGTGGCCAGCGAAGTGGTCGCGAACATGGTGTGAGTGTGCGCGGGCATCTGGTTGCCGATCAGGGTGACGCTTTCGGTGCCGCTGGCCTGGCCGATGACATAGTTGCTCAGGCCCGTGCCGGTGCCGGTGTGGACCGGTGCGCGGCCGCGCAGGTCGGGCAGCGCGAAGGTGCTCTGGCCGTCGCCGCCGTAGGTCGTGCCGATCAGGGTGAACAAGACCTCGTACTCGGAGATCGGTTGCAGGCTGCCGTCGCAGGCAAACCAACCGTTAGGGGTGCGGCCGAAGCCGAATAGACGGATTTCTCCGACGAAGGGTTCGCTCATGATGTGTACTCCGGAACGGAATGCGATGAAAGGCGCCGAAAGGCGCCGGCTTGACCGGCCGCGTCAGTTGCGCGATGGGTAAATGCCGCTCAGAGCAATGCAGAAGTTGATCGCCAGGTAGGGCTGCAGATTGGTATGCGGTTGCGTGCCGCCGGCCGGGCCGAGCACGGCTGGCGACAAGGCCACCTGCGGGCCGCCGACGTCGGCGTACAGCGGGATCGTGCAGTTGCCGTACAAACCAGCGCGTGGGTTACGCGTGTCGGCATTGGTGCTGGTGCCGACCAGGCCGTGGTTGTGCGCCGGCAACTGCGTCGTCAGCAGGGTGACGTTCTCGACGCCGCCGGTTTCGCCCAACTGATAGGCGGTCGGGTTCCAGCCGCCGTCGACGGACTGGCCGAACCCGACCGGCGTGCGGCTGCGCAGGTCCGGCAACTGGAAGGTGGTCTGGCCGTTGCCGCCGTAGGTCGTGCCCAGCAGCGAGAACAAGGCCTGGTTCTGTGCGATCGGCAATGTTTGGCCGGCGCAGAACGCGAAACCCTTCGGGGCGAAATTGAACCCCACCGTGATGATCTGTCCCAGGAATACTTCTGTCATCTCTTCCCCCAGAGGATGTCGTCCGGACCCCGTGCGAGCCCGGACTGCGTACCGGAGACCCCGCTCGCACGGCCCGCCCGCGCACGGCGGAGGGGGCCGATCCGAGCGGATCCGGCATGGCGCCGGAGCGCCATGACTTTCCTTAACGCAATGCCGCGGCGAAAGCGGCCGGTTCCGCCGCCGATTTGCGTACTAGATCAAGGATAGGGGTGCGCCGAGGCAGTTCGGCGCGTGGGACCAGACCAGGTCGAACAGGCGGAACGTCGAGGGCGGCAGCGGAGGAACCGCGCCCCATCGGCGTCAGGGGATCGGAAATCATGCATCTGCACAGGGCACGTCGCGCGGGCATCTCGAATGTCGGGCGTCAGGGAAGCTACCTGCAACTGGGGCTGGGCCTGCTCCTGCTGTGCCTGGTGGGGCTGTGGTCCACGATGGCGGTCGCCGCGCCGTCGCCGCATTGCGGGCCGTTCAACATCTCCGTGGCTCATGGCGGCTCGCACACCATCGATGCCAGCGCCTGCGACGGCCCGGACAACTTGGGCATCGGCACCGTCGAGACCCTCCCAACGAACGGCACGGCGACGGTCAATCAGCTCGCTCAGACGGTGACCTACGTTCATAACGGCAATACGGCGACCAGCGACACCTTCGTATTCGACGACGGCCTCAACAACGACGTCACCGTCAACGTCACCATCGGCGCGCCGACCTCGCCGATCATCGTCAGCCCGGCCTCGATCTCGCCGGTGCTGGGCGTGCCCTTCAGCCAGGCGCTGAGCGCGACCGGCGGCGTCGCGCCCTACAGCTTCGTGCATACCAGCGGCACCTTGCCGACCGGCCTGACCTTCTCGGGCGGCGCGTTCGGCGGCACCCCGACCCAGCGCGGCAGCTTCGCGGTCAACATCACCGTGACCGATTCGAGCACGCCGACGCCGCTGACCACGGTCAAGTCGTATGCGATCGTCATTCCGATCGTGGCGCCGGTAATTTCGCCGACGACCCTGCCGGCGATGGCGGTCGGCATTCCGTACAACACGAGTTTGAGCAGCACCGGCGGCGTTGCGCCGTACATCTATTCGGTGCAGGCCGCACCTAACCTGCTGCCGCCGGGCTTGAGCCTGAGCAGCGGCGGCGTGATCAGCGGCACCCCGACCACCACCGGCACCTACACCTTCCGCATCCTGTCCGAGGACAGCAGCGGTTCGCAGGACGGCTCGGACAATATCGGCAACCGGCTTTACACTGTCACCGTCACGGCGGCGCCGGTCATCGTGGTCGACCCGGCCACGATTCCGGGCGCGACCGTCGGTGCCGCCTACAGTCAGACCTTCACCGCCAGCGGCGGCACTTCGCCGTACACCTTCGCGATCTCGGCGGGCGCCTTGCCGGCCGGCCTGACGCTGGCGAGCGGCGGCGGCCTGACCGGCACGCCGACTGCGGCGGGCACCTTCAACTTCACCGTGCGCGCGACCGATGCCAATACTTTCACCGGCACTCGCGCCTACACCCTGACCGTTGCCGCGCCGACGACCTCGATCGCACCGACGACCCTGCCCAACGGCACCGTCGCGGCGGCCTACAGCCAGTCCATCACTGCCAGCGGCGGCATCGCGCCGTACACCTACGCGATCACCGCCGGCGCCTTGCCGGCCGGCCTGAGCCTGGCCAGCAACGGCACGCTCAGCGGCACGCCGACCGCGGGCGGCAGTTTCAACTTCACCGTCACCGCGACCGGCAGCAGCACCGGCACCGGTGCCCCGCATACCGGTTCGCGCGCCTACACCTTGGTCATCGCTCCGCCGACGATCGCCCTGCCGGCGACGACTTTGGCCAACGGCACGGTCGCGGTGGCCTACAACGCCACTCTTAATCCCGCCAGCGGCGGCACCGCGCCGTACACCTATGCGGTGACCGCCGGCGCGCTGCCGCCCGGCATCAGCCTGAGCAGCGCCGGCGTGTTGTCGGGTACGCCCACTGCGGCTGGCACCTTCAACTTCGCCGTGACCGCGACCGACAGCAGCACCGGCACCGGCGCGTACAGTTCGGCACCGCGTGGCTACTCGCTGCAGATCATCAACATCCCGCCGGTCGCCAATCCGGTCTCGGCCACCGTCGCCTACGACAGCGGCGCCAACCCGATCACTTTGAACATCACCGGTGGCGTGCCGACCTCGGTGGCCATCGGTACGGCGCCGTTGCACGGCACCGCGATCGCCAGCGGCACCACGATCACCTACCAGCCGACCGCGGGTTATGCCGGGCCGGACAGCTTCACCTACACCGCGAGCAACGGCGCCGGTACCTCGGCACCGGCGACGGTCACCATCACGGTGAGTCCGCCGACGATCACCGTGGCCGCTTCCGGTCCGTTCTCCGCGCAGGTTGGCGTCGCCTACAGTCAGACCTTCACCTGGTCCGGCGGCACCCAGCCGTTCAGCGGTTACAACGTGACCGGCCTGCCGGCCGGCCTGAGCATCACCGGCACCACCGCCAACAGCGTGACCGTCAGTGGCACGGCGACTGTGGCCGGTACTTTCCCGCTCAATGCCAGCGCGACCGACAGCAGCACCGGCGACGGTCCGTTCACCGTCGGCCAGGCCTTCTCCCTGTCGGTGAGTGCGCCGACCCTGAGCATGACCCCGGCCGCCGGCACGCTGAGCGCGACCTACGCCACCGCTTATAGCCAGACCTTCGTCGCCAGCGGCGGCACCCCGACCTACGCGTACAGCGTTTCGGCGGGCGCCTTGCCCGCAGGTTTGAGCCTGGACGGCGGCACCGGCGTGTTGTCGGGAACGCCGACCGTGACCGGTTTGTTCACCTTCTCGGTCCGCGCCGTCGACAGTTCCACCGGTGCCGGCGCGCCGTTCGCGCGCACTCAGAACTACGTGTTGCAGGTCGCTGCGCCGACCATCGTGATCGCGCCGGCGACGTTGCCGGGCGCACAGACCGGCGTGAGCTACAACGAAGCGCTGAGCGCGAGCGGCGGCATCGGTCCGTACACCTTCGCGGTGACCGCCGGTGCCTTGCCGGCCGGCATCAGCCTGAGTTCGAGCGGCACGATCGCCGGCACGCCGACCGCAGGCGGTAGCTTCAACTTCACGGCCACCGCGACCGACGCCAACGGCCAGACCGGTTCGCGCGCCTACGCGCTGACCGTCGCGGCGGCGACCATCAGCGTTGCGCCGACGACGCTGCCGGCGGGCGGTGTGGCCCAGGTCTACAGCCAGACCCTGACCGCGTCCGGCGGCACGCCCGGCTACAGCTTCGCGATCACCGCGGGCGCCTTGCCGGCCGGCCTCAGCCTGGCCAGCAACGGCACGCTCAGCGGCACCCCGACCGCGGGCGGCAGTTTCAACTTCACCGTCACCGCGACCGACAGCAGCAGCGGCAGCGGTCCGTACACTGGCTCGCGTGCCTACACCTTGAGCATCGGCGCCTCGACCGTGGTGTTGCCGCCGACCTCGTTCGCCGGCCCGACCGTCGGATCGCCCTATAGCGCCAACATCAATGGGGCCACCGGCGGCACTTCGCCCTACAGCTATGCCGTGGCTTCCGGCGCGCTGCCGCCCGGCATGAGCTTCAGCAGCGCCGGCGTGATCAGCGGCACGCCGACGGCACCGGGCACGTTCAACTTCAGCGCGACCGCGACCGACAGCAGCACCGGTACCGGTCCTTACACGTCGGCGCCGCAGAGCTATTCGCTGACGGTCGCCGACATCGCGCCGGTCGCCAATCCGGTTTCGGCCACGGTGGCCTACGGCAGCGGCGCCAATCCGATCACCCTCAACATCACCGGCGGCATCCCGGCTTCGGTCGCGATCGCGGCGGCGCCGGCGCATGGCACGGCCATCGCCAGCGGCACTACGATCACCTACCAGCCGACTGCGGGGTATGCGGGCAGCGACAGCTTCACCTACACCGCGACCAATGTCGCCGGCACTTCGGCGCCGGCCACGGTCACCATCACGGTGAGCAACCCGACGATCACGGTGACCGCGGGCGGCCCGCTGACCGCGCAAGTCGGCGCCGCCTATACCCAGACCTTCACCTGGGCCGGCGGCACCTCGCCGTACAGCGGCTACAACGTCGCCGGTCTGCCGGCGGGCCTGAGCATCACCGGTATCACCGCCGACAGCGTCACCGTCAGCGGCACGCCGACCGCGGCGGGCAGCTTCAGCCTCAACGCCAGCGCGACCGACAGCAGCACCGGCAACGGTCCGTTCACCCAGGGCCAGGTGTTCACCTTGACGGTCGGCGCGCCGACTCTGGCGATGACCCCGGCTGCGGGCAACCTGCCGATGAACTACGGCGTCGCCACCACCATCAACTTCGCCGCGAGCGGCGGCTCGGCGCCCTACAGCTTCAGCCTCGTCGCCGGCTCGCTGCCGGTCGGCGTGAGCTTCAGTTCGGCCGGCGTGCTCAGCGGCACGCCGACAGTGCCGGGCAATTACAACGTCGCTGTCCGCGTGCAGGACAGCAGCACCGGCACCGGTGCGCCGTTCGCCCTGCAGCAGAACTACACCATCGTGGTCGCCACCCCGAGCATCGTCCTGGATCCGCCGACCTTGCCCAATGGCACCGCCGGCACCGCCTACAACACGACCATCACCGCCACCGGCGGCGTCGCACCGTACAGCTTCTCGCTGCTCAGCGGCGCCTTGCCGATCGGCATGAGCTTCTCCTCGGGCGGCACGCTGTCCGGCGTGCCGCGTTCGGACGGCAATTTCAGCGTGACTGTGCAGGGCACCGACAGCAACGGCCAGACCGGCTCGCGCGTGTACACCTTCACCATCGATCCGGCCACCGTGGTGATCTCGCCGGCGACCTTGCCGGGCGGCACCGTCGGCGTGGCCTACAACCAGAGCCTGAGCAGCAGCGGCGGCATCGCGCCGTATACCTACGCGATCGTCTCGGGCAACCTGCCGGTCGGCCTGTCCTTCAGTTCCGCCGGCGTGTACAGCGGCACCCCGACCACGGCCGGTAGCTACACCGCCAACATCCGTTCCACCGACGACGCCGGTTACAACACCACGGTGCCGTTGACGATCGTGATCGTCGACGCGGTGCCGGTCGCGGTCGACGACAGCGCCACTACGATGTCGAACCAGGCGGTGACGATCCCGGTCACGGCCAACGACACCGGCATCATCGCCAGCGTCGCGGTCGCCTCGGCGCCGAGCCACGGCACGGCAGTGGTCAGCGGCCTGGATGTGGTCTACACGCCGAGCAGCAACTACTTCGGTAGCGACAGCTTCACCTACACCGCCAGCGGTCCGGGCGGCACCTCGGCGCCGGCCACGGTGACGATCACCGTCAACGCGTTGCCGGTGCCGCAAGGCCAACCGCAAACGGCGACGATCCTGTCGACGCAGACCGCGACCATCGACGCGGCCGCCGGCGCCACCGGCAGCCCGTTCACCGGCGTGACCCTGCTGAGCCCGCCGTCGTCGGGCACGGCCGTGGTTACCGGCACCCAGATCGTCTACACCCCGGCGGCCAACACCGTCGGTCCGATCGCCCTGGTGTATACGCTCAACAACGCCTTCGGCCCGTCCGCGCCGATCACCTCGACGATCACCGTCAATGCGGTGCCGGTCGCGCAATCGCGTCGCGTCCGCACCATCGCGGGCGCCGCGGTCACGGTCGACCTCACCGCGGGCGCCACCGGCGGTCCGTTCACCGCGGCCACCCTGGTGTCGTTGACCCCGGCGTCGTCCGGCAGCGCCGCCATCAGCGGTTCCGGCGGCGTGTACACCTTGCGCTATACGCCGGTGATCGGCTTCTCCGGCGTCGCGCTGGCGAGCTTCACCCTCAACAACGCCCATGCGACCTCGGCGGTGGCGACCATCGAAATCGAAGTCATGCCGCGCAGCGATCCCTCCAAGGACGCCGAGGTGCTCGGCGTGCTCAACGCCCAGGTCTCGGCCACGCGCCGTTTCGCCAATTCGCAGATCGGCAACTTCCAGCAGCGCATGCAGGGCATGCACGAGGGCGGCAGCGACGGCGCGCGCTTCGACAACGGCCTGAGCTTCTCGATCGACCCGCGTTGCCGCGACGAAGCGCGGCGTACGCCGGGCAGCGATTGCCGCCAGCCCACGCTGGGCGACGAGCAGGCCGCGATCGAGCCCAAGCCGCCGGTCGAAGGCAGCGGGACGCGCTACGGCATCTGGACCGGAGGTTCGATCAACACCGGTAACCGCGACGGACGCAGCGGCGGCTCGGCCGGCTTCGACTTCGAGACCAGCGGCATCAGCGCCGGCGCCGACTACCGCCTGCGCGACGATTTCGCCCTCGGCGGCGGCATCGGCTACGGCCGCGACGACACCGACGTCGGTCAGCGCGGCAGCCGCAGCAAGGCCAAGAGCTACAGCGCGGTGTTGTACGCCAGCTACCACCCGGGCGAGAGCTTCTATCTCGACGGCCTGCTCGGCTATCAGTGGCTGTCGTTCGATACCCGCCGCTATGTCACCGACACCGGCGGCATGGTCCGCGGCGACCGCGACGGCACCCAGTGGTTCGCCTCGGTCTCGGCCGGCATGGACTACCAGCGCGACCGTCTGCACGTCTCGCCGTACGCCCGCCTCGACGTCGCTCGCGCCCGCCTGGACGGCTACACCGAACAGGGCGACGCGTCGTACTCGTTGACCTATCAGGGCATGGACGTCGATACCACCACGACCAGCCTCGGCGTGCGTCTGGACTACCGTTATCCGGTGCGCCTGGGCACGTTCTCGCCGATGGTCCTGCTGGAGTACCAGCACGACTTCCAGGACGAGAGCTTCGCGACGATGAGCTATGCCGACATGGTTGGTGGTCCGTTCTTCCGCGCCCGCCTCGAAGGCCTGGACCGCAACCGCTTCGTGTTCGGCATCGGCGCGGTCTTGCAGACTGAGCGCGACCTGGTTCTGCGCTTCGAGTATCGCGGCCTGTTCGGCAGCGGCAACGACGACGACAACAGCTTCATGATCAACATCGAGAAGAAGTACTGATCGCCCCTGGCGCGGCTCCGGCCGCGCCAGACGGGCAGGGCCCGAAACACCCGGTTTTGCTGGGTGTTTCTTTTCAAGGGCTCTGCAAGCGAACCGCCGGCGAAGACCGGCATCCAGGACCTCCCACCCGCCGTTCCCGCGCGGGGGGTACGAAACCTCCCACCCGTCATCCCCGCAAAGGCCGAATACGGGACTACCCGGCCGTCATCCCCGCGAAGGCGGGGATCCAGGGCTTCATCCCGACAGAACCCGAAGTCTCGGCAACCCCGCCACCGGCGAGCCGCCATGCCGCGTCCACGGCAACATGCCAAGATGCCGCCATCGCCCCTGCGTAACCTTGCCGCGATGCCGATGTCGTTCGCCGAATCCAGACCCAGCCTGCCCGAGACGCTGCTCGCGGCACTGCCGCTGCAGCTTCCGCCCGAGCAACGCGCTGCGCTCGAAGCCGCGTATGCGACGCCGGCGCGCGCCTATCACAACATCGGCCATGTCGCCGAAGTGCTGCGCCATTACCTCGACGTCGCCGCCGGCCCGGGCTGGCGGCAGCCGCGCGAGGTCGCGTTGGCGGTGCTGTATCACGATGCGATCTACGAGGCAGGGCGGCGCGACAACGAGGCGCGTTCGGCCGTGCTCGCACGCGAACACATCGCGCGTTGGTGGGCGGAGGCCGGCATCGACGCCGACCGCGTCGCCGAACTGATCGATCTGACCGCGCGCCACGGCGCCATCGCCCGCGACCAGGTGGATGAGGAGACGCGCCTGTTTCTCGACGGCGACATGGCCATCCTCGGCGCCGAACCGGCGGTGTTCGACGCCTACGATCGCGGCATCGCCTCGGAATACCGCGGCCATGTGCCGGGGCCCTTGTTCCGGCTGAATCGCCGCCGTTTTCTCAAGGGGCTGCTCAAGCGCGAGCGGATCTTCCTCAGCGATTACTACCACGCCCGTTACGACGCGGCGGCCCGCAACAACCTGCGCCGGGCGATCACCACCAAACGCTGAGCGGGCAGGGCAGGGATGCCGCTGCACCCGCGCGCCTGGTTCTCCTCGAAAAACTAAGGGCCGCCGCATCGCTGCGGCAGCCCTCGTGTTCGAGCGCCGGCGGTCCTCGCCGCCGGACGGGTTGGTTTCGTTTATGTCAGCTGGACAACCGGCCCAGCGAGCTGTCGAGCACGCGTTGCAGCTTGCGCGCCGCGCCGCTGATCGCTCCGCGCATGGTGTCGGCGTCTTCGGTCGCGGCCACCGGCGGGCGGCCCTCCAGACGCGCTTCCATGGTGCAATGTTTGTCGCCGCCGCCGGCCTTGGCGCCGTTGACGTCGCGCAGGTGGACTTCGACCCGGGTGACCTGGTCGCGGAACCGCGACAGGCTGTGGTCGACCACGCCTTCGACGTGCTGGGCAAGCGACTGATCGCCGCGGAGATGGTGGTCGGTGTTGAGCTGTACCTTCATGCAAACGCCTCCTGATGGAGCAGTTGAGAGGGCAACGCCGCCGCCCTTGCGGCGGCGTTTCACGCGGTCCGGGCCTGCTTGGCCGTCTTGTCTGGGCCGCGCAATTGATGGGACCGCGGTTTCCGCGGAAGGTTCGCGGCTCGGTTCAGGTCCGGCCCAGGGGCCGCATGTCAGGCCCGCGGAGGCGCCGCGCGGTAGAATGGCGGCATGATCGTCAATATCGCCGCCTACCATTTCGCCGTTATCGACGACCCGCCGCAGCTAGCCACCTGGGTCCGTGAACAGGCCGAAGCCGGCGAGCTGCGCGGCACCGTGCTGGTTGCGGGCGAGGGCATCAACCTGTTCCTGGCCGGCGCCGCTGCGCCGATCGAGGCGCTGCTCGACGGCCTGCGCGCCGACCCGCGCTTTGCCGGTCTGGTCGTCAAGTACAGCCACAGCCGCAGCCAGCCGTTCGCCCGGCTCAAGGTCAAGCTGAAGAAGGAAATCATCGCCTTCCGCCGCGATAAGTCCTCGCCCTTGCACGAGCGCGCACCAACCGTGACGCCGGACACGCTTGCGCATTGGCTCGATCGCGGTCACGACGACGACGGCCGCCGGGTCGTATTGCTGGACACGCGCAACCGCGAAGAAGTCGATTACGGCAGCTTCGCCGACGCGCTGACCTTGCCGATCGACAATTTCACCGAACTGCCCGAGGCCTTGGCGCCGCACCGCGAGGCCTTGGCCGATGCGACCGTGGTCAGCTTCTGCACCGGCGGTATCCGCTGCGAAAAGGCCGCTTTGTGGCTGCGCGCCGACGGCATGGACAATCTGCTCCAGCTCGACGGCGGCATCCTCGGTTACTTCGAGCAGGTCGGCGGCCGTCATTACCAGGGCCGCTGTTTCGTGTTCGATGAACGCGTGGCGCTCGATCCGGCGCTGCAGCCCCTGCACGATGCGGCTGCCTGAGCGCAGCCCACGGCCCGCGCGGCCTTACGAACTATTAACGGCCAACGGTTAGGCTGCGCGTTCGCGCCGCGCCGGCACTTCGTGCGGGCTTCCCCCAGCGACGCGACACGGGCCTGCGTCGGCATTGCCGACGCATCCGCGACCTGCAGCAACCGAACCAGGATTTTGCACAGAGGACCCCTGATGAACCGACGTCTGTTCCCCGCTTTGTCGACGCTCGCGCTCGCCGTCGTGGCGCTCGCCGCGTGCAACCAAAGCGCGCCGGTCAACACTGCCGCCCCGCAGGAAACCACCGCGGCCCTGCCGCAGGCGCCGCAGGCGGTGCCCGACCCGAACGCCGAACCGGTCTCGCGCGCGGCCCCGCCGATGCTGCCGCCGGTCGCCCTGGGCACGTTCGAGCCCGGCAACCCGGTCGCCCAGGCGACCACCGGCAAACTCACCATCGACGATCTCGAACTCAAGGGCGAGAACGGCTCGCTGTACAAGACCGAGCGCGTCGCGCTGGTGCGCGGCGGCGACCAATACACCGCCGGCGAAACCTACGGCGCGATCATGCAGGTCGAAGCCAGCCAGCCGATCGAGCTGCGCCGCGTGATCGAGCAGGTGCCGCCGAAGGAAACCCCGGGCAACGCGTTCTGCGGCACCACCCCGACCGGTTTCATCGCGCTGGCCAAAGTCACCGAAAGCACCGGCGACGTGGTCAAGCTGATCGCGCTGCAGGGCAGCAACGTACCGGCCGCGACCGCAGAAGGCGTGGGCCTGTGCGCCTCGATGTTCTACATGGGCAAGGCGAGCGAGAAGCCGGCGGCCTGAGCACCGGCGCGGCCGCGCCGGTGGTTTGCGCACGCTGATGAGCCATCGCCGACCGGAGAGGCCTGACGGCCTTGGGAGATAACGATGGACCGTTGTCATGCGCTCGCGGCAGCGCTGGTTGTTGCCGGTCTGCTCCAGGCCGGTCCCGTACCGGCAACCGAAAGCGTGCCGGAGAAGGACGTCGTCGTTACCAAGTCCAGCTTCAAAGGTATCTGGCCGCTGCCCTACGAGAGGGCGACGCTGACCTGCCGCCCCAGAGGGTATGCGAATACGATGGCCACGCCTGAGGGGAAGTTCGCCCTCAACGAGGCGGCCAAGGCGGAAGGATTTCCGGAGTTGAACACCTTGCGCCTGAAGGGCCGGCAGGCATCCGACAGCAAGACCGGTTTGGACAAGCTCGCCAAGGCCGCGGACGAGTTCTGCACGAGGAGCTGGTCGCGTTCTTGAGGACGCGCCAGGCCAACAAGGGAGTGCTCCATGCCGGACTCGGCCGACAAACAGGCGCTGTTGATCGGGTTGAAGCAGCATCTGGCAGCGGAAATACGCCGCATCCAGACCAGGCTCGAAATCCAGGACAACTCGCAGGACAGAATTCATTTATCCGATTGCACGGATAACCTGCGTTCGCTCGAGCGTGCGCAGACCCCGGAGTCGTCGATTCTGGTGATCGAAATCGAAGAGAGCGAGTTCTATCTGGATCGGCTGAGCGACACCAGGAGTTACCTGGACCTGGTGGCCAAGGTGCCTTATCCGCTGTCGGGAACAGCGCTGATCGAAGGCCGCGAGTATCGATTGTCGAAGCACTCGTCGTGGCACGAGAGCGTAGGCCCGGGTACGGAATTCAACGGCGCTTCGAGGCGCGACGAGCGCTGGACGAGCCGCTTGGTCGTCAGGTCGAAGCTCTGACAGGTCGCCGCGCCGTCGTCGAAGCCGTAGCGGATCACCCGACGCGCGCAAGGCGCCCCGCGCGGCTCATTCGTCCGCGGCACCCAGCAGGTGCTGCGCGGCCGCGCGCCCCGCGATCAGACCGCTGGCGAAGCAGGCGGTCAACAGATAGCCGCCGGTCGGGGCTTCCCAATCGAGCATTTCGCCGGCGCAGAAGATCGCCGGCTTCGATGCTTCCAGGCTGGAATCGCCCTCGGTCGGCGCAAGCAGGCGCAGTTGCGAATCCAAGGCTTCCAGCCGCACGCCGCCGGCGCTGCTGATCACTTCGGCGATCGGGCGCGCGCGCAGCAGACGCAGCGGCAGGCGCTTGATCGTCTGCGCGACGACGGCCGGATCGTTGAGGCCATCCTTGCCCAATACCTCGAACATCAGCGCGGCCTTGACCCCATCCAGGCCAGTCTGGCGCCGCAGATGCTCGCCGACGCTGCGGCCGCGGCGCGGCTGGGCGAAATCGCGTTGCAGGCGATCGAGTTCGCGACCGGGCGCCAGGTCCAGGCGCAACACCGTTTCGCCGTGCGCGGCGATGCGGTCGCGCAGGCCCGCCGACAAGGCATAGATCAGGCTGCCTTCGATGCCGGTCGCGGTGATCACGCATTCGCCCTGCAAGCTGTGTTCGCCGGCTTCGTCGTGCCAATGCGCGATCACCGGCTTGAGCGGTGCGCCGGCATGGCGGCTGGCGAAATGTGGGCTCCAGCCGATGTCGAAGCCGCAGTTCGAGGGTTGCAGCGGGGCGACGTCGATGCCGCGTTCGCTCAGCCACGGCGCCCAGGCGCCGTCGGAACCGAGTTCGGGCCAACTACCGCCGCCGAGCGCCAGCACCGTCGCCGCGGCTTGCACCCGCGACTCGCCCTCGGGCGTGGCGAAACGCAGGGCGCCGTCCTCGCTCCAGCCGGTCCAGCGGTGATGGACGTGGAAGCGCACGCCGTCCTCGCGCAACCTGCGCACCCAGCCGCGCAGCAGCGGCGCGGCCTTGCGGTCCATCGGGAACACTCGCCCGGAGGTGCCGACATAGGTGTCCACGCCGAAGCCGCGCGCCCATTCGCGCAAGGCTTCGCCGTCGAATTGATCGAGCCAGCGGCCGACCGCCTCGCTGCGCGCGCCGTAGCGGCGGTCGAAGGCCGGACGCGGTTCGCCGTGGGTGAGGTTGAGCCCGCCCTTGCCGGCGATCAGGAACTTGCGCCCGACCGAGCCCATGGCGTCGAACAGGTCCACCTCGACGCCCAGAGCGCGCGCGGTCTGCGCGGCCATCAGGCCGGCAGGGCCGCCGCCGATCACGACCAGGCCGGGCAGGGTGCTTGCGTTGACGGACATGGGCGGTAAGGCACGGCGGCGCGGTAGCGGCCGGCCATTATGCCGCCGCGGCGTGCGGGCCGCGCCCACGCACGACTTCCGACCTCTGGCGCCCGCCGCGACGATCGCCGAGAGTGGGCGTTTTTCCGGGAAGGACAACGATGCGAGCCAACGACTGGAAGGCGCACGGCGCCGGTCTGCTGTTGTGCGTGAGCGCCGCCGGTGCGGCCGCGCAGGCGCCCGAAGCGGCGGCCGCGGCCGCGGCGCCGGCGCTGCCCGAGCAGTTGCAGGATTTCGACGCCTACGTCGAAGCGGTGCGCAAGCAGTTCGAGGTGCCCGGCATCGCGGTGGCGATCGTCAAGGACGGCCAGGTCGTGCTCGAACGCGGCTACGGCCTGCGCGAGATCGGCAAGCCCGAGCCGGTCGACGCCCACACCCTGTTCGCCATCGCCTCCAATACCAAGGCCTTCACCGCCGCCGCGCTGTCGATGCTCGCCGACGAAGGCAAGCTCAGCCTCGACGACCGGGTGATCGACCGCTTGCCCTGGTTCCGCATGGCCGACCCCTACGTGACCCGCGAGATGCGCCTGCGCGATCTGCTCGCCCACCGCAGCGGCCTGGGCCTCGGCGCCGGCGACCTGCTGTATTGGCCGGGCACCGACTACAGCAACGAGGAAGTCGCCCGCCGTCTTGCCGAAGTACCTCTTAGCGGCGGCTTCCGCGGCCAGTACGCCTACGACAACATCCTCTACGGCGTCGCCCAACTGGTGATCGAGAAGGTCAGCGGCCAGAGCTATCGCGACTTCCTTGCCCAGCGCATCTTCGCCCCGCTCGGCATGGACGAGACGCGCTACAACAGCGACGCCCTGCGCAGCGGCGATGCGGTCGCGAGCGGCCATGCCAAGGCCGATTTCAAGGATCTGCAGACCGCGCCGCGGATGACCTGGGCCAATGTCGCCGGCGCCGGCGGCCTGTACTCGAGCGTGCACGACATGAGCAAGTGGATGCGCGTGCAGCTCGACGGCGGGGTCTACGGGCGCGACGGCGACCAGGAGCGGCGCTTGTTCAGCGCCAAGCGCCAACAGGCGATGTGGTCGGTGGTCACGCCGATGCCGATCGCCGAACCCTCGGTGCCGGAACTGGCGCCGGCGAAGCCGAATTTCGCCGGTTACGGCGAAGGCTGGCAGTTGACCGATTACCGCGGGCGCAAGTTGGTCTGGCATACCGGCGGCTGGCCCGGCATGGTCTCGCGGGTGACCCTGGTGCCGGAGCAAAAACTCGGCGTGGTGGTGCTGACCAACGCCGAACTCGGCGGCGCCTTCCAGGCGGTGACCATGCGCGCGCTCGACGCCTACCTGGGCGCGGCCAAGACCGACTGGAACGCGGCCTATGCCGCGGCCCTGGCCAAGAGCCGCAGCAAGGCCGACGACGACTGGAGCAAGCACGTCGCCGCGCGCGATGCGAACTCGAAGCCGTCGCTGCCGTTGCAGGCCTATGCCGGCACCTATCGCGACCCGTGGTATGGCGACGTCTTCGTCGAAGCGGCCGGCAACGGCCAATGGCGGCTGCGTTTCGGCCGCAGCAAGGATCTGGTCGGCGAACTCAGCCACTGGCAGCACGACACCTTCATCGTCCGCTGGAATCAGCGCTGGCTCAACGCCGACGCCTTCGTCAACTTCGCCCTGACCCCGGACGGCAAGGTGCGCGAAGTGCGGATGGAGGCGATCTCGCCGCTGACCGACTTCAGCTTCGACTTCCAGGACCTGCGCCTGGCGCCGGTGGCCGCCGCGGAAAAGGACACGGCTCCGCCTGCCCCTGCGCCTGCGGCGAAGGGCGCCCCGGTCAAGGCCGGCCCGGCCGCGGGCAAGCGCGAGGGTTGAGCGAAGCGAGGACGTCATCGGAGCCACGGACGCCGCACGCAGCCGTCATGGCCTACCAAGCCTGTGCGACGCTCCAGGTAAAGCGGGAGTGGGTCGCGATCCGACGACCGGCAGCGTTTTCCTGGCCGGGCGAGGTAGGGGGGCGGCGATCCTGTCTCGTTGTTAGCTAGGACTGGGTACCCGGTCGTCCCCGCCTGCATGTCTCCAGGATGCCGGCGGCAGCTTGTGGCGCATAGGGACCGTGCCCATTGCGTCACTTAAGGCCCTGCATCGCTGTGTCCCGCGATGCAGGGCCTTCTTCATTGCGCGGCCGGATTGCGCAGGGCCGGCGCCGTCCTCAGGCGAACGCGGCGCGCAAGGCCGCCGCGGCTTGCTCCAGGGCCGCATCGGCGTCGTCGTTCTTGCCTTGCTGCAACAGGAAGCCGTGGATCTGCCCGTCCCAGCGCTGCAGGCGCGTGGGCACGCCGGCCTCTGACAGCGCCTGTGCATAGGCCTCGGCCTCGTCGCGCAGCACGTCGTACTCGGCGCTGAATACGGTCGCGTCGGCGAGACCGCGCAGATCCTGCGAACGCAGTGGCGAGGCACGCGGATCGGCCGGGTCGGCATCGGCAAGGTACTGGCGCCAGTACCAATGCATCATCGGCGCGCTGAGGAAATAGCCTTCGGCGAACTCGCGATAGGACGGCCGGTCGCAAGCGGCGTCGAGCACCGGATACAACAACAACTGATGGCGCAAACGCAGCCCGTCGCGCGAGGCACCCTGCGCGAGCGCGGCGGCGAAATTGCCGCCGGAGCTGTCGCCGGCGACGGCGATGCGTTCGTCGTCGCCGCCGATCGCGGCCGCCTGACCATACGCCCACAGCAAGGCGGCATGAGCGTCGTCGAGCCCGGCCGGAAACGGAGCCTCGGGAGCGAGGCGGTAGTCGACCGAGATCAGCAGGGTGCGCGCCAACGCGGCCAAGGTGCGGCACAGGCCGTCGGTGGTGTCGGGGCTGCCGAGGACGAAGCCGCCACCGTGCAGGTATAAGGTCATCGGCCATCGCGGCGGATCGGACGCCACGCGCTCAGGGCGGTACAGACGTACCGGGATGGAGCTGCTGGGGCCCGCGATCGCATGCTCCTCGATCCGTACGTCGGCGCGCGGCGGCGCGGACGGTGCGGGCAAGACGAAATCGGCGCGCAGTCGGGCGGCCTCGAGGCGCTCGAAGTCGAGTGCCGGGCCATCGGCATAGGCATCGATCATGGCGCGGGCTTGCGGGTGCAGAGGCATAGCGGTTCCGAAACGGGAAGGTCCGCGCAAGCTACGCGCGCCGCAATCGGCGATAAACGCTGCAGCAATCCGGACATATCGGAACGAGGCGCCGTAATCGCGGGGCGGGCTTGGGGCGCTGCCGCCGCGGCTGTCTGTATGACCACGGCGTTTGTTCCGAGGCGGGGCGAACCGCTCGGTGGGGGCGCCCTGATGCCGTAAGCGATGCAGGTGGCACGTCGGCGGACGGGTCGGCAGGCAATGGAGTTCGTCGCCGTGAGCTCTGCGCAACGACCACGGACGAGAGGCCTTGATCCGGACGCTGAGGGGCCGGATGCTTCGCTCAGGCATCGGCCCAGGGATCGGCATGCGAACTCACGGCACCTTGATCAAATGGAACGATGAGCGCGGGTTCGGATTCATCGCCCCGGCCCAGGGCGGCGACGAGTTGTTCGTGCATATCTCCGAGTTCAACCGCCGCGGCGTCAGGCCCGCACTCAACGAATTGGTGTCGTTCGAGATTCGTACCAAGAGCGACGGCAAGCGAGAGGCCGTTCGGGTCATGCGGGCAGGTGAGGGCAAGAGGACACCGTCGGCGCGACGCCGCGATTCGGACGCTCCTGCGCGCAGCGCGATCGGTATCGCGGCCCTGGCGGTCGCGGCCATCGTCGCGGTGGGCGGATACGTCTACAGCCGCTCGACGCCGCCGCATCCGGATGGCATCGAGTCCACACGCCCGGCGGCATCCGCATCGCCGGCCGCGTCGCTACGGGAATCGGTGGCGGCCCCCGCGCCGGACTCGGCATCCTCATCCGGGCCTGCGTCGGTACGGTCGTCGACGCAGTCGTCGCAGGGTTTCGTTTGCGATGGCCGTCAGCATTGTTCGCAGATGAGTTCGTGCGCCGAGGCCGAGTATTTTCTTCGCCATTGTCCCGATACGAAAATGGACGGCGATGGCGACGGAGAACCTTGCGAGCAACAGTGTCCGCGCTAGCGATGGATGCGCAGGTGCGTCGTGGCATACGAGCATCGGTGCATCGGTGCGGGCTCTGCCGGGCAGTCGCGGTGATTCGTAGTTGGTCAACCCCGCGCAGGCGGGGATCCGGAGACTTCGGAGTCGTGCCGCGATACAGCCCTGGATCCCCGCCTTCGCGGGGATGACGGCGGGAGCTTGTGGCGCAAGGGACCGTGCCCGTTGCGTCACTTAAGGCCCTGCATCACCGTCTCCTGCGATGCAGGGCCTTCTTCATTGGGCTTCCGGCACGACCCTCATCCGTCCTTCGGGCACCTTCTCCCACAAGCGGGAACGACCCTCATCCGCCCTTCGGGCACCTTCTCCCGCAAGCGGGAATGGCCCTCATTCGCCCTTCGGGCACCTTCTCCCGCAAGCGGGAACGGCCCTCATTCGCCCTTCGGGCACCTTCTCCCGCAAGCGGGAATGGCCCTCATTCGCCCTTCGGGCACCTTCTCCCGCAAGCGGGAGCAACCCTCATCCGCCCTTCGGGCACCTTCTCCCGCAAGCGGGAGAAGGAAACAACCCTCTGTCGCGGAAAGAGTCGAATCCTGAAACTGCGGGAGAGGGGTTGGGGTGAGGGCGGCCAGCCGCGGAGCGATCGGGTTCTCATTGCCTTGATCACGGTCGAGGCATGCTCCAGCCGATGTCCGGCGACTACAGGAGAACGACATGGCCTCAGCATCGAAAGTCGTTGCGCCGATACTGTCGATATTGATCCTGACCGCTTGCGGCGAGACCGCGACCCTGCAGGTGGCCGACGGCACCGGCCAGCGGCCGACCTTGCCGGTACCGAACAAGACCCTGCTGCCGACCGTCAACATCGCGCCGGCGGTGGGTTGGCCGTCCGGGGGCAAGCCGGTCCCGGCCGCGGGTCTGGCGGTGGCGGCGTTCGCCGACAGCCTGGATCATCCGCGCTGGCTGCATGTGCTGCCGAACGGCGATGTCTTGGTCGCCGAAAGCAATGCGCCGGCATCGGACAAGAAGGCTTCGGGCATCAAGGCCTGGATCGCGGGCCGGATGATGAAGCGCGCCGGCGCGGCGGTGCCCAGCGCCGACCGCATCAGCCTGTTGCGCGACGCCGACGGCGACGGCGTCGCCGAGTTCCGCAGTGTGTTCCTGCAAGGCCTGCATTCGCCGTTCGGCATGGCCCTGGTCGGCAACGATTTCTACGTCGCCAATGCCGATGCGGTGCTGCGTTTCCCGTATCGCGAAGGCGAGACCTCGATCGCTCAGGCGGGGGTCAAGATCACCGACCTGCCGGCCGGCATCAATCACCACTGGACCAAGAACCTCATCGCCAGCGCCGACGGCAGCAAGCTCTACGTCACCGTCGGTTCCAACAGCAACGTCGGCGAGAACGGCATGGCCATGGAGGAGGGCCGCGCTGCGATCTGGGAACTCGACCGCGCCAGCGGCAAGAAGCGTTTGTTCGCGACCGGCCTGCGCAATCCCAACGGCCTGGCTTGGGAGCCCACGACGGGCGCGTTATGGACGGCAGTCAACGAACGCGACGAGATCGGCAGCGACCTCGTGCCGGACTACATCACCTCGGTGCGCGACGGCGGTTTCTACGGCTGGCCCTACAGCTATTACGGCCAGCACGTCGACGTGAGGGTGAAACCGCAGAAACCCGAACTGGTCGCTAAAGCATTGGTGCCGGATTACGCGCTCGGGCCGCATACGGCCTCGCTCGGCATCGCTTTCTCGCAGGGCACGAGTCTGCCGGCGCAGTTCGCGAACGGTCTGTTCGTCGGCCAGCACGGCTCTTGGAACCGCAAGCCCAAGAGTGGCTACAAGGTGATCTACGTCGCTTTCGACAACGGCCAGCCGGAAGGTCAGCCGGTCGATGTATTGACCGGCTTCCTCGACACGGCAGAAAACGCGCAAGGCCGGCCGGTCGACGTGCGCCTGGACAAGCACGGCGCCTTGTTGGTCACCGACGACGTGGGCAACATCGTCTGGCGCGTCACCGCGGCGAGGTGATACGCAGCCGGAGCGGCTGCATGCCTCAGTCGCAACCGTCGCGGCGGCCGTCGAACAGCACTTTTTCGGGCATTTTGCTGGTGTGCGGATGCGTGCCGCCGATGCTCAGCTTGAGATGCTCGGGCGAGACCTCCACGCGCAAGAATGTCTTGTCGTGGTGGTAGAAGATGACGCTGGTCTGCTCGGGCGCGCCGGTGGGAGGAGGGGACAGGCCCGCCATGCGCCAGTACTCCATCTGCGTCTTCGGCAGATGCACCAGACCGGATCGCACTGGGCGGATGGCCTTGAGAGTCTTGAGTGGCGCCGGTTGGGTGTCGGTTGGCGCCGGCGCATCGCCGCTCGGTGTATTCGGGCCGAGCACCGCGCCCTGGCCGCTGCGCGCGAACTGCAGGCGCAGGCGGCGGTCGGGGTCGTCGCCGTCGGCGCGCTGTAATGCGCCGACCAGCCAATCCTTGCGCTCGGGCTCGGGCAGCAGGCGCAGGAACAAGGTGGCGGGGCCATCGGGTTCGACGCGTTGGATCCAGCAGCCGCGGACCTTGTCGATGTCGTCGGGATACTCGGCTGGCGCGGGCGATGCATGAGCGCTCGCGGCTACGAGTCCGCCGGCGCTAAGAGCGAACGCGGCGACAGCGAGGGCGACGAGACGGCGCGACGGGATGGCGAACGAATGCGGACGGAAGCGATGGCGCGACATGGAGGTTTCCTGCGGGATGGACGCGCTCACCATAAGCGCCGCCGGCGCTTTTCCAAAGCCTTCGCGGCGGCCGGGCGAGGCGGGGTTCAGCGTCGCCGCAAGGACCGCCTCATTGCACCACCGCGACTTCGACCTCGCGTTCGTCGCTGCGGCCGTGATCGTCGACCACCGACAAGCGGAAATGCCCGGTGCGGTCCGGCGTCCAGGCCAGGGCGGTGCCGGGTTCGGCGCTGCCGAGGAAGGTGTTGCCGACGAACCAGTACAGTCGGGTGACGTCGGCATCGACCGTCGCGGCCAGGTTCAAGGCGACCTGCTCGGGATGCGACAGCCGCATCGTGTAGCGGGTGGCGCGATAGGGCGAGGTGATGCTCGGCGGCGAGCCCAGCCAGTCTTGCGAGCCGGCGCAGTCGTGCCCCGGCGGCGGGCGCCGGCGCGGAATACCGGCCTGCAC
Organism: Lysobacter sp. ESA13C; assembly: GCF_019970005.1. Lineage (NCBI taxonomy): Bacteria > Pseudomonadati > Pseudomonadota > Gammaproteobacteria > Lysobacterales > Lysobacteraceae > Lysobacter > Lysobacter sp. ESA13C. The sequence continues at coordinate 158,301 of NZ_JAHXYK010000004.1, forward strand.
GAACACCCGCGCCAAGTCGGACGGCCAGAACTCGAACACCTCGTTGCGCATGCTGCGCGGATCGAACGGCCCGCAGGCCGGGCGGCCGCTGGCGATGTCGATGGCGATGGCGCGGTGCACGGTGCTGATCCGGATCGGCGATTTGCTGGGGATGAACCAGGTCATGCCGCGCTGCGGGCACCAGGCGTTCGGCAGGTCGCCGCTGGCGCGGCAGATTTCCACGCGCTTGAGGTTCAAGGGCCATTGCCGCACCGGCTCGCCCAGATCGACCCGCGCCGCCTGCAGACCGTCGACGATGTCGAAGAACAGCGGCGCCGCGGCCTCGACGCCGACCAGGGCCGGATTGCTGGAGCCGTCGAAATTGCCGAGCCAGACCACCAGCACGTAGGGGCCGACCAGGCCGGCGCTCCAGGCGTCGCGGAAGGCCCACGAGGTGCCGGTTTTCCACGCCACCGGCAGGGGGCGCGAGGCCGATTGCGAGCCGGCGTCGGGGCGCGGATTCTGGCGCAGCATGTCGCGGGTGACGAAGGCGGCCTCGGCGCTGAGCAGGCGCGCGCCTTCCTCCTGCGGATCGCTGTCGCGCCAGCGCAGCGCGCGCAGGCGGCCGTCGTTGCCGAGCATCGCGTACATGCGCGCGAGCTCTTCCATCGTCACCTCGCCGCCGCCGAGCACCAGGGCGAGGCCGTAGTGGTTCTGGCTGGCGAGATCGCGCACGCCGGCGCGGCGCAGGAAGTCGTAGAAACTCGGCTGCTTGAGCTGGGCGGCGACGCCGACCGCGGGGATGTTGCGGCTGCGCACCAGCGCTTCGGTGGCGGTGACGGGCCCCATGAAACGGCCGTCGAAATTCTCCGGCGTGTACGGGCCGAACGCACTCGGCACGTCGCGCAATACGCTGGCCGGATGCAGCACGCCCTGATCGAGGGCGAGCGCGTAGATGAAGGGTTTGAGGGTGGAGCCGGGCGAGCGCTTGGCATCGGCGCCGTTGACCTGGCCCTGGATGCCGGCGTCGAAGTAATCCGCCGAGCCGACCAGGGCGCGCACGCCCATGTCGCGGGTGTCGATCAGGATCGCACTGGCGTTGCGCAGGCCGCGGCTGCGTTCGCGTTGCAGATGATTGCGCACGCGTTCTTCGAGCAGGCGTTGCAGGCGGGCGTCGAGCGTGGTCTTGAGCTCGGGGCCGTCGTGCGGGTGCCAGGCGCGTTCGGCGAGCACGCGGTCGACCAGGTGCGGGGCGCGGAACGGCAGCTCGCGCGCGCTGTGCAGGCGCAACGGCAATTTCAGCAGCGCGTCTTCGGCGGCGTCCTCGGGATGGCGTTCGCGCCAACGCGCGTACAGGCGCGCGCGCGCCGCTTCCAGGCCGCTGCCGATGTAGAAGGCGTCGTCGTCGCGGGCGGTCAGTCGGCCGCGCCGCGACGGCGCCTGCGGCAACACCGCCAGGGCCAGCGCTTCGGGCAGGGTCAGGCGATCGGAGGGTTTGCGGTAATAGATCAGGCTCGCCGCGCCGACACCTTCGATGTTGCCGCCGTACGGGGCGAGGTTGAGATAGGCCTCGAGGATCTCGTCTTTCGAGTAACACAGCTCCAACTGCAAGGCGCGCGCGATCTGCACCAGCTTGCCGCGCACGTCGCGGGTCTGCAGACGCCAGCGCAGCCGCGCGAGCTGCATGGTCAGGGTCGAGCCGCCGATGCGCGCCTCGCCGCTGGCGTAGGTCGACCAGGCCCCGCGCACCAGGCTGACCGGGTTCACGCCGGCATGCCAGCGGAACCAGGCGTCTTCCTGCAGCATCACCGCCTCGACCAGCGACGGCGAGATCTCCGACAACGGCACCCATAGCCGGTAACGCTGGTCGCTGGCGAGGGTCAGCCGTAACAGCCGACCCTCGCGATCGCGGACCACCGTCGACAGCGGCACCGATTCCGACAGCGAGGGGCGCGGCGAATAGCGCACCGCGACCAGCACCGTAACGGCGACGGTGAGGCTCAGCAGTGCAATCCACCACTGCCGTCGGATGCTTCCTGTGTCGCCTCGTAGTCGCATGTATCCCGTCTCGCCCGACGAACCCCTCATGGCTTGGGCGCGTCGACCTGCAGCTGACCGGCGGGGCCGCCTTGCGCATACACCGAGCGTTCGTACATCGACTCGGCGTATACCGGCGGCACGATGAATTTGCCGGTGTTGTTGGCGCGCACGCTGTAGCGGAACTCGACGACCTCCGAGCCGACGCCCCCGTACAGCACGATGCGGTCTTCGCGTTGTTCGACGTGGTCGGGCAGGAAGCTCGAGCCGGGCAGGGCGAGGGTCTGCTGCGGCGCCGCGTTCTGCTCGCCGCCGTCGCGCGAAGGCTGGCCGTCTTCTTCGCCGCCGTCTTCGCATTCCTCCTCGCAGCCTTCCGAACCCTCGTCGCTCGATGCCGCTTCGTCGGTCACCGACGCGGCCGCGTACTGCATCACCGGTTCGAAACCGCCCGGCAACAAGTCGACGATGGCGATGTTGCCGCGGGCCGGCGCACCGAGCGCACGCACGCGCAGGCGCACGGTGATTTCCTGACCCTGCTTGAGCGCGGTGATCGGCTTGCCGGCGGCGTCGAGATAATCGCGGACCACTTCCAGGCCGCGATCCTGCACCGCCTTCGGCGCGGCGCGGTCGTAACCGCTTTGGTTGACCAGGTACCAGGCCGGGACCGGGCCGGCCGGCGCCACCCACAGGCGCAGGTCGCCACCGGTGAAGGCGCCGCGGGCGATCAAGCCCTGGCTGCTGCCGATGCGTCGCGACTTGCCGTCCTTGCCGGCCGCTTCCAGCACCGGTGTCGCCTGCGCCGGTTGCGCGTTGGCGTAGGCGTCCATCGCCAGCACGGTCAGCGCCGAGGACAGCGTGTTGTAGCTGTTGTTGCGCAGCGGGTCGAGCAAGCGTTCCAACGCCACCGGCTTGAGCTGGTCCTTGGCCAGCGCGGCGAAGTGACGGTTGAGCAGGTAGACCGTCCAGGCCTGGTCGATGCCGCCGTCGTAGTAATACGCGTAGGGGCCCGGCGCTGCGCCGGCGCTGCGGTTGGCGCGGGTGAAAGCTTTAACCGCCAGCGGCCGCGCCGCCTTGTCCTGCTGCAACAGCTGATAACTCGCCGCGATCAACAGGCCGGCGCTGTCGTTCTCCCAGGTCTTGGGCTGGTCGCGCTTGATCTGCTCGTGCACCGAACTGAGCAGATTGCTGGCGGTGCGGCCCTGGCGGACGAGCAGATACACCGCGAAGGCGCGGCTGCGCAGTGTCGCCAGGTCGTTGCCGGAGCGGTCGGCGGCCAATGACTCCAGATAGCCGTTGAGCGATTTGAGCAGATCCTCGGGGATCGGCTGGCCGCGTTCGCGCGCTTCGATCAGGTACAGGGCGGCATAGGCGGTGACGAAGGCATCGGCCTGCGGCGTCGCCGTCCACAGACCCATGCCGCCTTCGCTGTTCTGGCGCGAACGCAACACGTCGACGATGTTGTGCTTCGGCTGGCCCGCACCCGGGCCGACCACCTTGCCGAGCTCGGGGTGCGATTGCAGCACCAACGCCGGGAAGGCGCCGCTCAGCAGTTGTTCGGTGCACTGGTGCGGGTAATCGCTCAGATAGGCGGTGAGCCCGTCGAGCGCGACCAAGGGCGAGACCGAGGCCGACAGCTGCCGGGTCGCGCGCTGGTCGTACATCCTGCGCAAGGGTTGGATGACGGTGCGCTGGGTGGCGCGCCCGGCGATCAGGTCCTGGCGTGCGACCACGGCCGGACGCAAGGACAGCTCGATGCGCCGCTGCGCCTTGAACGCACCCGAGCTCGCCTGGATCGCGACCGGCACCGCACCCAGCGCCTGCCCGGCGCGAACCCGGAAGCGCAGCGTGGTTTCGCCGCGCGGGGCGATCGACACCGGCGCCGGCGCCGCGCCGACCAGGGTCAGCGACGGCGGCAGTTGCAGATTCACGGCGACCTTGGCTGCCGCCTTGGCGCCTTCGATGGTGTTGGCGACGCCGACCGGCAGGTCGAACTCGTCGCCGGGCGCGACGTGCGTCGGCACCGTCGGCGTCAACACGAAATCGCCGCGCACCAGCGCTTCGGTCTGGAACACGCCGACCCGCTCCGGCGTCACCGCCACCGCGACCACCCGCACCTGGCCGTTGAAGTGATCGGGCAGGGTGAACTTGAACTGGTGTTGGCCGTCGACATCGACGATGCCCGACCACCACACCGCCGGTTTTTCGGATTTGCGCTTGAACGGATTGAGGTGCTTGGCCATGCCGCCTTCGCCGTCGCCGCCCGGCGCGGCCTGGCCGGCGATGCGGCTGAACTCGGGCAGCAACAGGTCGAGGATCTGGGCGGTGTCGACCTGTAGCATCTTCTTGCGGAAGAAATGATCGAGCGGGTCGCCGACGCGGTAGCGCGCGACCTGCAGGATGCCTTCGTCGACCGCGAACAGGACTACCCGCGCCTTGCCTTGGGTGACCACATCGGCGGTCATCGGCGTGCCCGGCTTGGTCACCCGCGGCAGGCTGACCTTGATCGGCTGGGTACGCGCGCTGCGGTCGACCGCGAACGGCGCCACGCCGTAGGACAGCGGACTCATATAGATCTCGTCCGAGTTCGGGTCGCGCAGGAACTGCACGTTGACGTAGCCGTTGCCCTCGAAATCGGCGGGCACGACGATCTTCTGCACGCTGGCGTTGCTGTCGGCGCGGAACCAGGCGTGGGCGTAGACGCGATCGCGCTCCAGCGTGATCAGGCCGCTGCCGGCGTAGGGCGCGCGCACGCTGATCTCGATGGTCTCGCCGGGCTTGTAGCTGGGCTTGGACAGATTGAGGCTCAGCTCGGCATTGCGTTCGAGCGAACGCGACAGGTTGGCGGCGCCGGCGATCTGGTAGCCGATCTGGTTGAGCACCTTGCCGTCGGCGGCGCGCACCTCAAGCACGAAGTCGCCGGGTTGGTCGGTGGTCAGCGACACGTTCTCGCGGCCGCCGGCCAGGGCCAAGGCCTGGTCGCGGCGATCGAAGCGGCGTTCGTGCGAAACGTAGCGGTACAGCCCCGAATCCTGCTTGGTCAGCACCGATACGTAGCGTTTCTCGACCACCACCGCGCGCAGGCCGGCGACCGTCTTCGGCTTGCCGTCCTGGCCGATGGCCAGCAATTGCAAGGCGCGCTTGGCGCCGCGCTGGATGTAGTTCAGGTCGTCCTGCGACTTGATGCCGACCAGGTGATCGTTGCTCGACACCAGGGCGCTGGTCTGGGCGGCGACGTTGCGGCCGCTGCCGGGTTCGAAGGCCCGGGCGAGGAAGCTCAGCTGATAGGTCGCACGCTCGTACTTGGTCAGATCGAGCTTGAACTCGGCCCGACCTTCGGCGTTGGTGGTCTGGTCGCTGAGCGATTCGTCGTAGCCTTCCTTGGCGCGTTGCGGGTCGAAGAACTGATAGCCCGGATAGGCCGGGAAGCTCGGGAAGGCCGGGCGCAGCACGATCGTGCCTTCGACGCGGCGCTGCTGCGCGGGCGTGCCGAACAGGTTCTCGGCATCGACCTGGGCGGCAAGCTGTTCGGGCTTGATCCAGCCATTGGGGTTCTCCGCCGACAGCTTCGCCTTGACCCGCATGGTGTCGGGGGCGAACTCGCGCACCTGCACCGAGGTCGAGCCGATGGTGGTGCGCTTGTCGTCGCGGCCGAGCAGGAACAACTGCACCTGCCAGGTACCGCTCGGCGCGCTGTCGCCCGGGGTGAAGCTGGCGCTCTCGAAACCGCTGGCGCTGAGCTTGAGTCGCTCGCGCTTGGCGACGGTGCCGCGCGGATCGGTGAACTCCCATTCCAGCGGCAGACCGGTCAGGGCGCGCTTCCAGTCGGCGGCGCGCACGATCATGCCGATGTTGACGGTGTCGCCGGGCCGGTACAGGCCGCGGTCGGAGAACAGGAAGGCGTTGAGTGCGCCGGCCTCCAGGTCGTTGGGCTCGCCGCCGATGTCGAAACGCGAATAGTCCAGGGTGCGGTCGTGGGCGCCGATCGGCAGGAACGAATAATCTTCGCCCTGGCTCACGGTCAGCATGGTCGGCTGTTTTTCGCGCTTGAAGCCTTTCAGCGAGGGCAACTGGGCGCGGCCGCTGGCGTCGGTCTCGGCTTCGACCAGGGTTTCGCCGTTGCGGGCGACCGCGCGCACGCGCGCGCCGGCGACCGGCGCACCGTTCGACAGCGATTGCACGAACACGTCGCGGCGGCCGTCGAGCGCCTGCTTGACCGCCATGCCCAGGTCGGTGAGCACCACCAGGCGGCTGTCCTCTTCGCTGCCGGCATCGTCGGCCAGGGTTTCCTCGGCGCTGCGTTTCTTGTCGTCTTCGTCGAGCGTGCGCAGGCTCAGCAGGAACACGCCGCGGCGGCCGGGCTTGAGGTATTGGCCGAGGTCGACGCCTTCGTAATGGGCCTTGGCCGGATTTTCGGCCGGCAGGGTCAGGCGTTTTTCCTCGCGCTCGACCAGGCTGTCGGCGGACAGGTTGTAGAAGCTGGGTTTGGCGTAGCTGCCTTCGTTGTTGAAGACCAGGTGCTGGATTTGCTCAGGCAGCACGCGAGCGATTTCCAGACGCGCGCCGGCGACGTTGCGCGAGACCAGGCTGATCCGGCGCTCGCCGCGCAGCGACAGCAACGCGCCTTCGCCGACGAAGCGCAACAGTTTCGGGTAGTCGGGCACGGTGGCGACCGTGGTGTGGGGCGCGCCGAGCATGAAACCGCCGAAGGCCTTCAGGCCCTTGTCGACGCGCAGATAGATGCGGCGGCCGGGCGGGGCCTGGAACTTGAAGCTGTGGGTCTCGACGTATTCGCGTTCGGTCGGCACTGCGCTCAGCGGCAGCGGCGTGGCGTGCTTGAGCACCGCCTCGTCGACGTCGTCGCGGCTCCAAGTGTAGGCGCCGCTCTGTTGCGCGGCGGGGCGGCGCGGGTCCTTGACCGGCAGCAGCCAGGCGCGCACGGCGCCGGCGACTTCGCTGTCGCGCATGGCGTTGTTGAAGCTCAGCACCAGCACTTGTTCGGGCTCGAAGCGCTCGTTGTCGACCAGCGCGGCGGCGACGTCGGTGACGTTGACGCTGTACAGCGAGGGCAGGGCGACGGTGGCGTTGAGCGCCTCGGCGCTGCCGCTGCCGCCCAGGGTGCTGACGATGCCGGCGGCGAGTTCGAGCTTGAGGCTGCCGCCGTTCTCCGGCAGGGTCAGCGGCTGCGAATGGATCCAGGCTTTGAGCCGGCCCTTTTCGTCGTAGTTGACCGTGTACTTCGGCGCCGCCAACGCGGTGCCGGCGCCGTCGGCGAGCTTGAGGGCGATGCGGCGTTCGAGCTGGGCGGCATCGACCGGGTGCGAGAACTTGAGTTCGTACACGCCTTTCTTGAGCGCGGGGTCTTGCGGGTCCTGGTAGAACTCGCTGCTGGCGATCTGCGCGGTGAACGGCGCGGTCTCGAACTCGAACTGATACTCCTGCAGCACCACCTTGGGGGCGAGGCTGAGCTTGGGATCGAGTTCGACCGTATAGCGGGTCTTGACCGGCCAGTCGGCCGAGGGCTTGAACACCAGGGTCTTGTCGTCTTCCCAGCGCCATGAGCCCTTGAGTTCGGGGCTTAGGGTCACGCCGGCCGGCGCCAGGCCGACTTGCTTGATGGGTGCAGCCGTGTCGGAGAAGGTCAGGCGCAGGCTGTCGACTTCGGCCGGCGCGCGCGTGTAGTCGGTCAGTGCCGGGGTGTGGACTTCGACGTCCAGCGCACCGGGAACGATCGGCTTGGGCCGGGTGGCAAGCCAATAGCCGAGCGTGCCGACCAGGATCAGGCCGAGCACGCTGCGCAGGTACAGCCTGGGGCGTTGCCGCACCCGGGCGAGCACGGCGGCGAGCCAGGCCGGAGGGACCCAGTCGACCTGGCCGAACAGGGAGCGCGAAGCCCGCGCCCAGGGGGTGGCGCGGCCGGCGTCGCCGGCCTCCGCGGTGGGAGCCGGTTGCGACGGCGAGTCGGTGTTTTGCATTGCGGGTGTTCCAATCCGTGGTGCTGTGGCTAGTGCCGGGCCAGTGCGATCCGTTGCCTGGCCGGTCCCCGTGTTCGTCCCTTTCCCGACCTCGCCGGGCGCTTGCGCGCGGCACTGCGTGATCGATCGATGGCCTAGACCGGAATGTTAGAAAAACGTTCCTGCCGTTCGTCGGAATCCTAAGGATTTTTTAACGCCGTGGGTATCGCCGCTTGCGACGGCGGCCAGGGACCCACCCCGCGCAGGCGGTACCCCCGGCACTTGGTCGCCTCGTCCGCGAACGCTTAAGCTCGGGGCCGTTTTGCACTGTGGGAGCTGGCATGGACATCGTGGCGATCGTGATGGTGGCATTGGGGCTGTACCTGGCCTTCAAGCTGGTCGGCTTCCTGCTGAAGTCGGCGATGTGGCTGCTGGTCCTGGCCGGGCTCTACTACTTGATCGCACCGCTCGCCGGTTGGCCCGTGCCCTGGTGAGCGCCGCTGCGCCGTCGTCTTCGTCCCCGTCGCAAGGAAACCGACTCGCCATGAACGACCGCACCGACGCCGTACCCGCCCATTGGCATGCAGACACCCAGGACGCCGGACGCCTGGTCCGGGCCGTCTACGAATGCATTTCCGGCCCGGCCGGCACGCCGCGCGACTGGGCGCGCTTCCGTTACCTGCAGCACCCGCGCGCGCTGAGCCTGCGCACCGTGGTCGAGGCCGACGGCTCGACCCGCGCGGCGGTGTTCGACGTCGACAGCTACATCGCCGACGTCGAGGCCTTCTTCGCCGGCAACGACTTCCACGAAGTCGAGACCGACCAGCGGATCGAACGCTTCGGCCAGATCGCCCATATCTGGAGCAAGTACGAGGCGCGGCCGACGCCGGACTCGACGACCGTGCTCAAGCGCGGCGCCAACAGCATCCAGCTCTGCCACGAACAGGGGCGCTGGTGGGTGTTCTGCACGGTCTGGGACAACGAGCGCGAAGGGCTGCGCTTCGATCTGTTCTGAAGGCATGAGCGATAGGCGCGGCGTCATCGCTGCAAGCGCCGCATCGGTTTTCCGGGCCCCTCTCCATGCACATGGGGAGGGAGCGCCGCTTGTGAGCGATAGGCTCGCAGCGTCCGGAACGTTCTGTGTTCGGGCCGGGTGGGGTTGAAGTGAGGGCCGAAGCCCAGCGCCCCGACATCGACATGTCGTCACCGCTATGTCAGCGTCGCCTACGCAACACAGCATCGCGTCCGATCCAAGCGGGGCAGCGCTGAATTCGCCCCGCATCGCCCCCAGATCGAAGGCAACTACGTTCCGAGCGCGACCGCATGCTGCCGTTTTCCGTACTCGACCTGGCGCCCGTCACCGAAGGCAGCGACACCCGCCAGGCCTTCGCCAACAGCCTCGACCTGGCCCGACATACCGAGCGCCTGGGCTATAACCGCTATTGGCTCGCCGAACACCACAACATGCCGGGCATCGCCAGCGCCGCGACTGCGGTGCTGATCGGCCATATCGCCGGCGGCACCTCGACCATTCGAGTGGGCGCCGGCGGCATCATGCTGCCGAACCACGCGCCGCTGCAGGTCGCCGAACAGTTCGGCACCTTGGCTTCGCTGTACCCGGACCGCATCGACCTCGGCCTGGGACGCGCGCCCGGCACCGACCATGCGACCGCGCGCGCCCTGCGTCGCTATTACGACGGCGCCGACAGCTTTCCGCAGGACGTCAGTGAACTGCTGCATTACTTCGAGCCGGTGCAACCCGGGCAAGCGGTGCGCGCCGTGCCCGGCGCCGGCCTCGACGTGCCGGTGTGGCTGCTGGGATCGAGTTTGTTCAGTGCTCGCCTGTCGGCCGCCCTGGGTCTGCCGTTCGCCTTCGCTTCGCACTTCGCCCCGGATGCGATGGACGAAGCCCTGAGCCTGTACCGCCGCGACTTCCAGCCGTCGTCGCGGCTGCAGCGCCCGCACGCGATGCTGGCCTTGAACGTAGTCGCTGCCGACGACAGCGCCGCGGCCAAGCGTTTGTTCACCACCCAGCAACAAGCCTTCGTCAACCTGCGCCGCGGCCGCCCGGGTTTGATCCCCCCGCCGATCGACGACATCGAAACCTTCTGGACCCCGATCGAAAAAGCCGGTGTCGCCCAGGCCCTGGCCTGCGCCGTGGTCGGCGATGCCGGTGAGGTGCGCGAGGGCATCGCCGCCTTCATCGAACGGCACCGGCCGGACGAATTGATGCTGACCGCGAACATCTACGACCATGCGGCGCGCTTGCGTTCGTTCGAAATCGCCGCCGAGGTATGTCGTGCGGTGTAGATCGACGGTAGGAGCGACGTAAGTCGCGACCGCGGGATGCGCAGACGTCGGAGCGCCTTCGAGATTGATCGGAGCTGTTAACTATCGCGGTGTAGGAGCGACGCAAGTCGCGACCGCGGGATGCGCAGACGTCGGGGCGCCTTCGAGATTGATCGGAGCTGTTAACTATCGCGGGGTAGGAGCGACGCAAGTCGCGACCACGCGCCTTGCAGACGCCGCGCTCCTACCCTGGTAGCGTCGTTGTTCTTGTTCTTGTTCTTGCGCTTGCTGTAGCTGTGCGTCGCTTGGCACTCGCGAAGGCAATCGAAGACCCGGAGGGCGGCGCGCAGGGATGCGCGCCGTTTTTCATCGGGACAGGGATGTCCCGTATGAAAAATCCCCGCGGAGGCACCGCTCGTGCGGGCCCTTGATTCACAGAAAAGCATTTTTCTTTGGTTACCTTTCTTTTGTTGCTTATCACAAAAGAAAGTAACCCGCCGCTTTAGTGGCGGAAGCTTTTGGCGTTTGATCTTGCTTGTATGAAAGTCATAAGCAAGTGCAGAGCTTCCGCCCGCTACGCGGCCGGGTTACTTTCTTTTGCTAAGCCCAAAAGAAAGGTAACCAAAGAAAAGGGCTCTCCTTGCAAGGGCACAGGCCACGAGTTCGCAGCTAGCGCCGGGATTTTCCGATAAGACATCCCTGTCTTATCGGAAAACGCCGCACGTCCTGTGCGGCGCCCTCCGGGTCTACTGTTGACCGGCAAAGCAGCAAAGCGGCAAAACAGATCAAAATCTCGGCAACGGCAACGGCAACGGCAACGGCAACGGCAACGGAAACGGAAACGGAAACGGCAAAAGCAACGGCAGCAACCGCAACCGCGCTACGCGCCTCAGTGCTTCTCCACCCGCAACAACTCCACCTCGAACACCAAGGAGGCATCCGGCGGGATCACTCCGCCGCCGGCGCCTTCGCGGCCGTAGCCCATTTCCGGTGGCACCATCAGAATACGCTTGCCGCCCACGCGCATGCCGGCGACGCCGTCGTCCCAGCCGCGGATCACGCGGCCCGCGCCGAGCAAGAAGTCGAAGGGCTTGCCGCGGTCGAGCGAGCTGTCGAATTTAGTGCCGTGTTTGTCGGCGGCCTTCTCGTCGTACAGCCAGCCGGTGTAGTGGACGATCACGTCCTGGCCGGACTGGGCGACCTCGCCGGTGCCGACGCGTTCGTCGATGGTCTGGAACTGGGCGATGCGGCCGCGGAAGACCTTCGCCGCCGCTTCTTCCTGCGACGCCGGCTTGCGGCAGGCGCTCACGGCGACGGCGGTCGAAACCAGGGCCAAGGCCAGCGGCAAGGCGCGCGCCCAACGGTGCAGGCGCGAGGGGGCCACGTTAGCGGACGAGGAGGATGTGGAATGACCGATGGACACGCGCGACCTCTGAGTTTTCGCCGACAGGACGCCAAGCTTAGCCGCTGTCGGCGAATCCGGTGGGATGCCGTTCGCTCACGCCGAGGGGATGCGCCGTTCGTACTCGGCCTCGACCCGGGTGTGAGTGCGCCAGAAGCCTTGCGGCTGTTCGCCCGAAAGCAGGGCGACCAGGATGCCGAGATGGGTGTGCCAGCCGCCGGCGACGCTGATCATCATGGCGCGATCGGCCAGGCGACTATGGGTCACGACCAGGCGCACGCGCTCGCCTTCTTCGGCGAGTTCGAAGCGCACCTCCGAGGGCGGCACGTCGCTCCAGGTGTAGCTGAGCAGATGCGGCGGGTCGAACGCAGTGATCTGGCCGTGTTCGCGGTGCTCGCCGCCGTACTGGGCGTACTTCGCCGGCGGCGGGTCGTCGTCGCGGGTGAGCCGGTCGTTGTTGAAGACCAGTTCGACCGCACCGCCGAGGCGCAGCTCCATGTCGCCGGCAGCGAGCCAGCGGCGGCGTTTGTCGGATTCGGTCAGATAGGCCCAGACCCGATCGATCGGGCCGGGCAGCAGGCGTTCGATGCGCACCGTGTCGGCGGCGGTGACGGTGCCGTAGTCGTCGTGAGTCGGGGACAGGTTCATGGCGGTCTCCTGAGGCCGCGAGCGCGGCCTGGGTGATGCGCGCTCAGGCGCGGGGTTTGCGCCGCGGAGCGGCGGTCTTTTGCTCGGCCGCAGACGGTTTCGCTTTCGGTTTCGCTTTGGGCACAGCCTGTTTCGATGCGTCCGGTTGGCGCGGGCGGAGGGCTTCGTCCTCGGCGTGCAGCAGCGCTTCGAGGCTGTCGAGGCGTTGGTTCCAATAGCGCTCGTAATGACGCAGCCACTCGAAGCCGCCGTGCAGCGGCCCGGCTTCGAGGCGGCAGACATGGGTGCGGCCGAGCACGGTGCGACGGACCAGGCCGGCGCGTTCCAGCGCCTTGATGTGCTTGGAGGCCGCGGCCAGGGTCATGCGATAGGGCTCGGCGAGTTCGCCGACGCTGTGCTCGCGTTCGGCCAGGCGATGCAGCATCGCCCGCCGGGTCGGATCGGCGAGGGCATGAAATACGGCGTCGAGCCGTGCGGAGCGATAGTCAACCATGCGGTTGAATATCCGTTTCGCCGGGGCGATTGTCAACCGATTGGTATAATTTTGGCCTGGGCGCCGACGAGCGGTCAGCCGGCGGCGAGGATCAATGCCCGGCGAACTGCGCCGGCTCCAGGCTGGCGCCGAAGGCGCGCATCGCCTGCGCGGTGGCGGCGTCGGCGGGGAAGAAGGATTCGATCGCCAGCTCCGACAGGGTGACTTCGAGCGGAGTGCCGAACACGGTGATGGTGCTGATGAAGGCGAGGTCGCCGAACTCGCTGCGCACCCGGAACGGCACCGCGACGTGGGCCGAGGCGGTCAGTTCGGTTTCGTCGTAAGGATCGTCGCAGGGGTAGGCGACCAGTTCGTCGTACAGCGTCGACAGGAACGGATCGCGGGTGGTGTCGGCCAGGTGGCGCAGGCGGTGCAGCAAGTGCGCGCGCCATTCGCCGAGATTGATGATGCGCGGCGCCAGGCCTTCGGGGTGCAGGCTCACCCGCAATACGTTCGACGGCCGCGCAAGCAGGAAATCGGGGATACCGGCGAGCAGCGGCGCGACCGCGCGGTTGTGCATGATCAGGTTCCAGTGCCGGTCGACCGCCAGTGCGGGATGTGGCTCGTGCCCGTACAGCACCATCTCGATGGCGGCGTGGGCCTCGCGCAGGGCGGGGTCGTCGAGCGAGCGCTCGGCGTACATCGGCGCGAGACCGGCGGCGGTCATCAACTGGTTCCTTTCGCGCAGGGGCACGTCGAGGCGGTCGGCCAGGCGCAGCAGCAAGGCGCGGCTCGGCAGCGAGCGCCCGGTCTCGATGAAGCTGACGTGGCGGGTCGAGACCTCGGCCATTTCGGCGAGGTCGAACTGGGTCAGGCGGCGACGCTGGCGCCAATTGCGCAGCAGCTCGCCCACGGGGCGGAGATCGTTCATGCGCTCACCATAGCCCGAGGCCTCGGTCGGCGGCATTACCTGGCAGGTAATCGACCCGCAGCCGCCGCGGCGGTGTGATGGCTTCCGAGATCCACACGCCCTTCAACCGCAAGCCTTCAGGAGTCGACCATGGCCATCGCCGTTCAAGCTCGTCCTTCTTCTTTGTTACGTCGTGCGCTGGTCGCCGACGCCGTTATTTCCGGTGCCGTCGGCGCCTTGCAACTCGCCGCGGCCGGACCCCTGTCCGGCTTGCTGGCCATCGAGGCGGGTTGGCTGCAGCGCAGCGGCCTGATCTTGCTCGCCTGGACCGCCTTGCTCGGCTGGATGCTGACCCGCAAGGCAGTCTCGCCGCCGATGGCGTGGACGGTGATCGGGATCAACCTGGCCTGGATCGCAGCCTCGATCCTGGTGCTGGTCGAAGGCGCGATCGCGCCGAACACCCTGGGCATGGCCTACGTACTGGCGCAGGCGGCGGTCGTGGCGATCTTCGCCGAGGTGCAATTCTTCGGCCTGCGCAGGCAGTCGCGTGGCTGAGGGCGGGGCTGCAAACCGACCCGTCGCATCGACGGCTCTCGCTCAGGCGAGGGCCGTCGTCGTTTTGGGCAGCCGGGTCGGGATGGATGGACCGCGAGCCGCCACCGCCGTGGCCTGGACGCGTTAGATTGGGCGTCAGATGAATCGTCGGCCCGGATATTCGGGCGCCGGCCTGCGCGGCCTAGGGGAGAATGCGATGAAACCGATTTTGTGTCTGTTCGCAGCGACGTTGCTGATCGCTGCGCCGCTATCGGCGCAACCCGGGCCGATCCCGGCGATGAGCGCCGAACAAGTCGCCAGCATGCTCGACGGCGGCAACCGACTGGAAAAGCGCATCGACGGCGACCTCAACGGCGACGGCGACATCGACACGGTCTTCGTCGGCCGCGGCGAGGACCAACGCAGCCTGATGGTCTGGCTGGCGTATCGCAGCGAGGTCGATTTCGGCCATCAGCCGGTCGGCACGCTGCAACTCGATCCCTATCCACTCGGCGATGTCGACCTGTCGATCCGCAAGGGCGTGCTGGTGATCGAAGACCTGACCGGCGGTACCACTGCGACCCAGTCGACCTACCGTTACCGTTACGATTCCAAGGCCGAACGCATGCGCCTGATCGGCCTGGACGCCGAGCGCTACAGCCGCACCAACAGCCACGGCACCGTCAAGCTGAGTTGGAATCTGTTGACCGGCGACCGCATCGTCGAACGCGGCGAAGTCAACGACTCGGGCCAGGGCGATCAGGCCATCGATTACGCGCCGGCTAAGCGCGACAAGCGACCGAGCAAGCCGCTGTACATGGAAACCACGCCGAATCCGGATTCGCTGCTGGAGTCTTTGTAAGACGGCCTGGGAAGGAGTCGCCGTACTTGCCGATCTGCGCCGAACGTCGGCGCGGTCGCAGCGTGGACCCGATCAGGCCTGCGGCGCCCGCCACCGCATCGGCGTCGACGGTATGCCGCCGCGCGCCTGCTCCTCGCCCTGAGCCTCGAAGCCCAGGCGCAGATAGACGCCGACGGAGTGGCGCGAAGCGTTGACGGTAACCTGCGTGGGCCAGGCGTCCTTCAATAAGGGATGCGCGCGCAGACCGGACCAGAGCCGACGCGCGATGCCGCGGCGTTGGAAGCGATCGTCGACGAACAGGTTATAGAGATGCGCCGGCAAGCGCAGCGCGGCCACGCCGACGATGCGGCCTTCGGCTTCGGCGACGAGGTAGGCATGCCCGGCGAGCAGGCGTTCGCGGGTGGCTTCGGCGCCCATCGAGGCGGCCAGGATGGCGCGGCCGTCGGCATCGCAAAGCGGAAAGATCCAGTGCTGCGCCGATGCCAGGACCAGGGCGCTGATGGCTTCGGCGTCCGCCGCCGTGGCGATCCGCAGGCTGACCTCGTCCGTCATCGGCCGCTCACTCGTCGGCGGGCGGCCGATAGGCGACCTCGACGATCGCGTAACGTTGCGGGCCGGCCGGCAGCATCGCCTCGAATTCGTCGTCGATGCGGCGCTTGAGCATGGCCCGCGCCAGCGGCGAGTCGATGCTGATGTGGCCGAGCTTGGCGTCGGTCTCGTCCGGGCCGACGATGCGATAACGCGCCAGTTCGCCGTTGGCGACGTTCTCGACCTCGACCCAGGCGCCGAAGAACACCGAGCGCGGGTCGCTCGGCGTGGTCTCGATGACATGCAGCAGCGGCAGGCGCTTGCTGAGGTAGCGCACGCGCCGGTCGATCTCGCCGAGTTGCTTCTTGCGGTAGATGTATTCGGCGTTTTCCGAGCGATCGCCCTCGGCCGCCGCGGCGGCCAGGGCTTTGACGACTTCCGGGCGACGCACGCGCCACAGGTCGTCGAGTTCGTGCTTCAGGCGCGCGTGGCCCTCGCGCGTGATCAGCGCGGTGCTGTGTTCGGCAGGAGGTCGCCAGCGGGCCATGGGTGCTCGCTTACTGCGCCGCGCTGACGCGCTTGAGGTTGTAGTTGAGCTGCGAGTCGATCGCCTTGCCTTCCTGGTCGAGCAGGCGGATCTCTTCCTTGGAGACGACTTCGAACAGACGGTCCTGGTCGCTCTTGCTGTTCGGGTCCAGGCGCAGGCGCTTGCCTTCTTCCTCGGCGGTCCAGGTGCCGTCGCCCTTGGCGTTGCCGTCCTTCTTGCCCTGGTAGGTCTCTTCGATGGCGTAGGTGCCGTCGCTCTTGAATTCGACCTTGGTGTCGATGCCGGCGCAATCGGCGCAGGGCAGGGTGCCGCTGAAGCTGCCGGCGAAGGCGGCCACGTCGAAGCCGGTCTTCGGCGCTTCGGCCGGAATCGGTTCGGGCGCGGGGGCTGCCGGTGCGGCTTCGGCGGCCTTGGGCGCATCGGCCGGAGCGGTCGGCGCTTCGGCAGGTTTATTGCATGCGCTCAGGGCGAGCGCGGCGAGGCAGGCGAGAGCGAGCGATTGCTTGGTCATGAGCGACTCCTGGTCGGGATGGTGGAAACGATCGATGAAACCGAGGGCGGGTGCTGCGAGTAGCGAGTGCTGCGAAGAGCAGGGAAACCGGGGCGCGGCCTGCCCGAGCGGCCGCGCAGCGCGGTCGCGTCGGGCCGTGCCGTACGGCTAGCGCTTGCCGCCGAAGATGCCGCCGAGCAGGCCGCGCAGGATCTGCCGGCCGATCTGGTTGCCGACCGTGCGCGCGGTCTGTTTGGCCATGGTCTCGACCATGCCCTGGCGGCGCTTGGTGCCGAACACCGCGTCCTTGATCGACTGACCGATGCCGCCTTCCTCCTGGTCGTCCTGCTCGCGGGTCTTGGCGGCGGGGGCGTCGGCCTGCACGGCGGCGGTTTCGGCGCGCTTGGCCAGCATTTCCGCGGCCGATTCGCGGTCGATCGAGTTGTCGTACTTCGGCCCGATCGGGCTGCTCGCACGCAATTGCGCGCGTTCGGCCTCGGTGATCGCGCCCATGCGGCAGCGCGGCGGCGCCACCAGGGTGCGTTCGACCGGCATCGGCACGCCCTTGTCCTGCAGGGTCGAGACCAGCGCCTCGCCGGTGCCGAGCTGGGAGATCACCTCGGCGACCTTCAGCGCCGGATTGGGCACGAAGGTTTCGGCCGCGGTCTTGACCGCCTTCTGGTCGCGCGGGGTGAAGGCGCGCAGCGCGTGCTGCACGCGGTTGCCGAGTTGGCCGAGGATGTTGTCGGGGATGTCGTCGGGAAACTGCGAGCAGAAATACACGCCGACGCCCTTGGAACGGATGATGCGCACGACCTGTTCGACGCGCTGCTGCAGCGCCGGCGGCGCGTCGTCGAACAGCAGGTGGGCCTCGTCGAACACGAACACCAGCTTGGGCCGGTCGAGGTCGCCGACTTCGGGCAGTTGCTCGAACAGCTCCGACAGCAGCCACAGCAGGAAGCTCGAATACAGGCGCGGCTTGAGGATCAGCGAATCGGCGGCGAGGATGTTGATGACGCCGCGGCCGTCGCTGGTGGTGCGCATCAGGTCGTTCAGCTCCAGCGCCGGCTCGCCGAAGAAATGCGCGCCGCCCTCCTGTTCCAGGCGCAGCAGCGAGCGCTGGATCGCGCCGACCGACTGGGTGCTGACCAGGCCGTAGCTGGTCGAGATGTCCTTGCGCTCGTCGGCGACCAGGCCGAGCAGGGCGCGCAGGTCTTCCAGGTCGAGCAGCAGCAGGCCGCGGTCGTCGGCGAGCTTGAACACGATGTCGAGCACGCCGGACTGGGTGTCGTTGAGTTCGAGGATGCGCGCGAGCAGGGTCGGGCCCATTTCGCTGACGGTGGTGCGCACCGGATGGCCGAGCTTGCCGAACAGGTCCCAGAACACCGCCGGGTTGCCGGCGGGGGCGAAGTCGGCGATGCCGATCTCGCCCAGGCGCGCCTGCAGCTTGTCGTTGAGGGTGCCGGGCATGGCCAGGCCGGCGACGTCGCCCTTCACGTCGGCGAGGAACACCGGCACGCCCTGGCGCGAGAAGCCTTCGGCCAGCGTCATCAGGGTGACGGTCTTGCCGGTGCCGGTGGCGCCGGCGACCAGGCCGTGGCGGTTGCCGAGCTTGGTGTGCAGGAACACCTGGCCGCTGTCGGGGGTGGTCACGGCCTTGCCGATCAGGATGTCGTTCTGGGTTGCGCCGGGGGTCGAAGCCATATCCGCGTCCGTGATCCATGAAGAGAAAGCGAAGGGCCGATTCTAGCGGCAGCGTCGTGAGGTTCGTGAACTGTGATCCGGTCGGGCTCATGCGCCGGCGCGACCGGGGTCGCGATTCGCCGCAGACGGCGCCGGAATGAACCCGGCAAACACGGAAAAGCCGGCAACGTCGTGTTTTCTTGCCGCGCCCGGACCCCGCCGTTACCCTGGGCCCCCGCAACAAGGACCTGCTGCCCGCCACATGCCTGCTTCCCTCCGCATCCCGGGCGCCCTCGCGCCGTTCGCCGCCGCGCTCGCGCTGTCCTGTCTTTCGCCCGATGCCGCCGCGCTGTCCAAGCGCGACCAGGCCGCCGTCGATGCCCTGACCCAGCGCATGCAGTCCGGCGAGGCCCGCTATCAGTCGGCCCTGGTCAAGATCCGCAACGCCGACCCGGCCGGGCGCCGCGAGAGCGATGCCGCGCTCGAGGACATGGAGGACGTGATCGCGGCCTGCATGAAGCAGAAGGGTTGCCAGCTGACCACGATGCTCGCCGGCTACAAGCGCCTGCTCAAGGCCAACGCCGATGCCTCCGTTGCCGGCGGCGACGAAGAACTCGACGAGGGCGGCACGCTCGACAGCGAAGGGCTCGGCGCCGACGTGCCGGAGGCCGCGCGCGCGGCCGCGCTGCTCAGCGACGACGGCCAGCGCTTCGTCAAGATGGTCCAGTACAACCCGGCGGTGCAGGCCGGCATCCGCCGCTGGCTCACCGACATGCGCGGTTCGCTGATTCAGACCCACGAAAACTATCAGTACATGCGCCAGATGATGTGGCCGCAGTTCGAGCGCGCCGGCCTGCCGGAAGCGCTGCTGTTCGGGATCATGGCCAAGGAGTCCAACGGCAAGGTCCACGTGACCTCGCGCGCCGGCGCCGCCGGTCCCTTGCAGTTCATGTTCGCCACCGGCAAGCGCTTCGGGCTCGGCGACGACGGCAGCGGTTTCGACACCCGCTACGACCCGCGCGCGTCCTCTGAGGCCGCCGCTTCGTATTTGAACGAGCGCCTGGGCCAGCTCAACAACAGCATCGAGATGTCGCTGGCGGCCTACAACGGCGGCGAAGGCCGCGCGCTGCGCATCAACAACGCCAGCGGCGGACGCAATTTCTGGGACGAGTCGGTCTATAACCAGTTCCCGGCCGAGACCCGCGACTACGTGCCGATGGTGATCGCGGCGGCCTGGTTGTACCTGCATCCGCGCGAATACGGCCTGCGTTTTCCCCGCATCGACGCCAAGCCGGCGCCGCTGCGCCTGAGCAAAGCCACTTCGATCTACGAGCTGACCATCTGCCTGGGCAACGGCGGCACCCGCGAGGGCTATATGCGCGCGCTGCGCAACCTCAACCCGCGTTACCAGCCCAGCAGCTATCTCGCGGCCGGCACCAGCCTCAACGCCACGGTCAAGATGGTCGGCCTGTACAACCGCTGGTGCACCCAGGGCAAGCGCGCCGAACTCGCCCATACCCTGGTGATGAGCGATGCCAGCAACGCCATCGTCCGCACCGGCCCGCTCACGGTGTTGCCGTCTTCCGACGGCGCCGTCGACGGCACCCTGCCGACCACCATCGCCGCCGGCGAACTGGCCGGCCTGGCCTCGCCGCAAGCGCCGGCGAAGAAGAAGCCGGCGACGCCGCGCGACTACCGCGTCCAGCGCGGCGAAACCCTGACCGACGTCGCGCAGAAGTTCCAGTGCGACACCAAGCAACTCGCCAAGGCCAACGGCATCAAGGCCCCGCGTTATATGGTCAAGCCGGGCCAGAAGCTCAAACTCAACGGTTGCGGCCCGTAAGCCGGTCGCCGAGCCCGGAGCGAACGCATGGACGCGCCCGCCGACGATGAGCTTGCACCGACCCGGGCGGCGCCCGTCGCCTGGGATTTGTCGCCGCGGTGGCAGAGGTTCTTCGGCAAGTTGAACACTCTGCTGACCGTGCTGACCTGGTGCGGCTTCGTTGTGCTCTTGGTCAATACGGATGCCCAGTACAACCGGTATGGCCCCCTTTTGCTGATCGCCACGGTCGTGCCGGTGCTATGGCTCACGCTGGCGATTCACGAAGGCGGACATTGGTTGTCTGCGCATCTGTTCGGCATGACCACGGTGCGGGTGATCGTCGGTTCTCTGGAGATCCAGCCGAGGCGGCGCGGCCTGCGTCTTCGCCGCCGTCCCTGTACCGGTAACAGCAGTATTCGCGGTTTGGTCGAGGCGTACGCCCAACCTGGGTGCGATCCACGTCGAGCACTGCTTGTGCAGGCACTCGGTGGCCCGCTCGCGAATCTGCTAATGGCGGGCGCCGGCCTGGCGATCGCGTTCGGTTCTGAATCCCCGACTTCCCAGAAGCTTTGGGAACTGTTCGCCTTCCTGAATCTTTCGACAGGCTTGAGCAATCTGTTACCGCGAGCGACTGATGGATCCGCCAACGACGGCCTGCTTTTTCTGCAGGCCTGGCGCAACCGTCACGAGCAACTGGCCGGTGCGGCCTCCTATGAGATCCATAGGTGGCTTTTGCATAGCGAACCACACGAACAACTGCCCGAAGAGTTGTTGGGGCGTTTGATCGCGGAACCAGAGCCGGTGCCGCTGGTCCACGATTGGTTCTGCTTCCAACACGCGCTGCAACGTGGTGGGGCAGAGACAGCGAGGCGGTTGTTGGCGCAGATGCAGGCGCGTTTCGACACTTACGACGAAACATTGCAGGCGCAGAACTTCGCCGCGATGGAGTTGTGCAAGATCGAGGGGCGCTATCTGCAGGCCTGGACCGAGCGCGATGCCGCGATCATCGACTTGGTCGATCCGCGCACGCCGGTGCTCTGGTACGTGCCGCATGTGCTGCCGCGCCTGCGTGCCTTGGCCGCGGCCTTGCGCGGCGACCGGGAGACGGCTCGCAAGCAACTGGTCGTGTCGCGCCGGTACGCCGAAGGCGCGATCGAGCCCAGGCTGCGGGCCCATGAGGCGCGTCTGCGCCGAGAGATCGAAGCCTTGATCGACGCCGGTCCCGGTTCGCTGCATAAGGATCGTGAGACAGTGGCGTCGGCATGAAAAACCGCATCGCAACGACCTCGTCTTCGCATCGAAACCCGTGGCTCGCAGCGATCGCGCTGTCGGCAGCGCTGGCGATCGCCGGCAGTTATCTGGCGCCGTGGCTGCACTATGTATTCAAGCCGCTGACCACGCTGTTGATCGTGGCGATGCTGCTGCGTCGCGGCGGCGAGGGGGAGCCCGAAGTCGACGCAGGTACCGGCTACCGGCGCGCGATCCTGATCGGCCTGCTGTTGTCGACCCTGGGCGACGTGTTCCTGATGTTGCCGGGCGACTGGTTCGTGTTCGGGCTCGGCAGTTTTCTGTGCGCCCATATCGCGTACCTGATCGGCCTGACCCGGCGCGCGCCCTGGTTCGCCGCGGTCTGGCCGTTTCCGGCGTATGCCGCGCTGGCCGCGGCGGTGCTGTCGGTGCTATGGCCGCATCTGCCGGGGGAACTGCGGGTCCCGGTGATCGTCTACGTGGTGGTGCTCGCGGCGATGGCGGCGCAGGCCGCCGCGGCATGGCGCCACCGCGCCTCGCGGGCGACCGCCTTGGCTGCCTTGGGCGGGGCGTTCTTCGTCGCCTCCGACGCGACCCTGGCGATCGACCGCTTCGCCGCGCCGTTCGCGGCCGCCTCGGCCGTGGTGTTGGCGACCTATTGGATCGCGCAGACTCTGATCGCGCTGTCGGTTCGCCGCGGCTGATCGCGCTTTGATGCTCTATCGCCCCGTAACCGGACCTGGGCCCGGGAATCGGTTTACTAAAGCCAGGGCGCGTGCTAAATCGCTGCGCATGGTCCGTCTGGAGTCCGTCATGCTTACAGGATGTAATCGCGCCGCCGCGGCGTTGCTGACCTTATTGTTGTGTTCCTGCGCTTCGGCCGGGGTGCGTTTCGATGGCCAGTGGAGCTATCAGCAAAGCTGCGGCTGGAACCACACCGCCAATCTGGACCTGGCCGGTTCGGGCCAGTCCTATACCGGCAGCTGGGACGACGGCACCCGCGTCGGCGGCGACAGCGGCAAGCTCAAGGGCGAGCTGCGCGACGACAAGTTGTTCCTGCAGTTCTGCAGCGACACCGGCACGCCAGCCTGCCCGAGCTATGGCGAGGCTTCGGCCTATCTCGTGCGCGATAAGGCGACGGTGGTCTGGTACCGGAAGTTCGGCAGCGACTACAAACCCTATCTGACCTTGCACGAAGCCAAGGCCGGGCAGAAGGTGCCGACCGACGACCAGTGCGCCGACGACGAAGCCAAAGACGACGAACCCAAAGACAACTGAGCCGCGGACGATGGGGTCCGCACAGAAGGGTCCGAACAGACAGCGAAGCCGCGGGCGCTCCGGCCCGTGTCGCAGCAAGGAGGCTAGACCATGAACCAACCCGCACAGAACGACGCCGCGGCGACACCGCCTGCGGCCCCGCCGCCGCGCGTCATGACCGACGACGAACGCCGCGCGATCGCCTATTTCGCCATCGGCGTGGGCTCCGAGGGCAGCGTCGGCGGCCGCGACGTCTCCAATCACCTGTCCTTCGCCGGCAACACCGTCAACGGGGTGATGCAGCCGGTCGGCAACAGCGGCTATTCGATCGGCACCTTGCAGACCGACCTGGGCCAGCATCCCGAAGTGGTGCCGTCGCTGGTCGACGCCTATCAGGGCTGGGCCCGCGCGAATCATCCCGACCGCGTGCTCAGCGCCGCCGAACGCACCCAGACCATCGCCGACCTCGGCCGCAACGGCAACACCATCACCGCCCAGGGCGGGCGCGCGATGGACGCGCGCATCGAAGGCAATCTCAACGAATTCCTGCGCTCCGACGCCGGCGTCACCTACATCCACAACCGCGACGTCGCCCAGGCCAACGAACTGGTCAGCGGCGTCATGGCCCAGGTCAGCCAGACCGCGCTGTACCGCAATTCCACGCCCGACGACCAAGTGCGCCTGACTACGATGGTGGCCAAGGTCGAGAACCAGAGCGGCACGCGCTGGACCCCGGCCTTGTTGCGCGACATGAACAACGGCACCCATAACAGCGTCGCCGACGTCAGCGGCGCGGTCGACCGCCTGTTGCCGAGGACCAGCGGCGACCGCGACTACATGGAGACCGGCCGCGACGCCGCGCTGCAGGGCGCGGAAGTGATGATTGCGCTGCGCAACGCCGACTCGCGCAGCCCGCTGCACCAGACCTGGCAGGACGTGATGGCCAATCCCCTGGTCAATCCCCGCCAGACCGGTCAGGACGCGGCGCGTCCGCATCTCGCCGCCGAGTACGACACCGCCAAGAATTTGTTCCTGCAGAAGGTCGAGGCGCCGGCCTTGATCCACGCGCTCGACCAGGGCGGCGCCTATGCCTATGGCCGTCCGCAGCAGGAAGGCCAGGGCCGGGCAGGGCGTCCGACCGCAGGCCTGTACGCGTCCGGCAACGACTTCGTGGTCTGGAACCGCGACGGCAGCGGTCATTCCAATATCGGTGGCGTGTGGGCCGATGTCGATCGCAACGAGCTTTCGCGGGTGCGCAATCGCGACGGCACCACCGACCTCAGCCAGACCCACAACGGCGCCACCACGCGCCTGCTGCACGTCGATCCGCATGCGCCGGTGCTGCGCACCACGCCGGATCCGGCGCTGCAGCCGGCCGCTCAGCAACCGGCGACGCAGCCGCAGCCGCCTGGCGCGCAGACCCCGGCCACCCAGACGCCGGGCGTGCAGGTGCCGGAGGTCCCGCCGCAGGCGACCCAGCCGCATGCGAACGCGAGCGGACGTGCCGGGCCGGAAGACCCCTTGGTGCAACAAGCGCGGGCCCAGGTCAATCAGCTCGACGCGCGGCTCGGGCGCACCCCGGACCAAACCAGCGAATGCATGATCTTCAGCGTCGCCTGCCTGGCCCGCCAGAACGGTTTCGAGCGCATCGACGGCGTGTTCCTGAGCCAGCAGACCGAGACCCAGCGCGCCGGGCAGAACGTGTTCGTGGTGCAGGGCGCGGCCAACGACCCGGCCAGCCTGCGCGCGCACATGCCGACCGCCGATGCGACCAATACGCCGGTGCAGGATTCGCAGCAGCGCCTGAGCCAGCTCGGCCCGCAGCAGGCGGCGCAACACGAGCAGCAACACCAGACCCAGCAGCAGGCGCTGCCGCCGCACGCGCGGGGCATGTAATAAGCCCCGCTGCATCGCACCGCCGTCGCCTGGTGCGACGGCGGTGCGCTTACTGCGGTTTCGCGGCCTCGGGCGCCGCCTTCGCGTCGGAGGAGACCGCGTCGCGGGCTTTATTCCACCAGCCGCCGGCGACTTCGCGGGCCTTGCCGGCGCCGTCCTTGACCGAATCGTTCAAGGGCTTCCAGGCCTGCTCTTCGGCGAAGCGCGTGGTGGTGCGCAGCACGTCCGGCCCTTCTTGCTTGACCGCTTCCCAAGTCAGCACCGCGATCAGGCGCGGCATGAAGACGAAGGAATCGACGTCGCCGCCCTTGGCTTCGACCTTGGCGATGAAACGCGCGAGTTCCTTGCGCACCGGCTCGGGTGCGCTCGGGTCCTGGCTCATGCGCTTGAGCGTGACCAGACCGTCGCGGGTGCGGCCTTCCTGGAACGCCAGGCCGGCGCGCGGCAGCTCGCTCATCCACGGCTGCTTCAACAGCTGCCCGAGCGCATCGATATGCACCTGGGCGCGGTCCCAGCGCTTCTCGCTCACCGCCAGATAAGTCAGGGCGGCATGCAAGGTGATCACGTGCGCGACCGGCGGTTGATCCGCGCCGGGCGCCTGCGGCGCGGTCCAGACTTTGTCGCTCTCGGCCTGGGCCAGTTGCGGCCATTCCAGTCGCTGGAACACCACCGAACGCAGCGAGTTCGCGGCGACGCGATCGAAGCTGCCGCACTTGCGCGCCTCGACGATGTCGCTTTCGGCCAAGGCGATCGTGCTCTTGTCGGCGACCAGTGCGCCGTAGGCAAGCAGCACGTGCATGGCGCAGTAGTCGGCCTCGTCGAACTCGACCGGCGGCGTCTTGCCGCTCCATTCCATGCCTTTTCGGTAGGCGCCGATCGCGCCCGGCAAGCCGCTCTCGGACAGGCGCCGATATTGGGTGTAGGCCAGGCCGTCGCGCAGTTCGAGCAACTGCTCGTTCTCGCTCTTGCTGCTGCAGGCGGCGAGGGCGGCGATCAACAACAGGCAGGCCGCCCGGCGCAGGGCCGGGCGTTGATGAAATGACATGATTCCCCTCCTTGGGTGAGGTTTGCGAAGTCGCAGCGATTCAGTCGTTGCGTCGGGCCAGGGCTTCGCCCAGGCGCACCGCGGTTTCCGCGCCGAGGCCGTCGGCCAGGTTCGCCACGCCCGGCGGCAACAGCACGATCACGGTCGAACCGTAGTTGAAGCGGGCCATTTCGGCGAAACGTTCGAGCGCGATGCCCTTGCCGCGGTAGTCCTTGTGTTGGACGCGATCGCCGTAGCGGGGGATCTCGACTCCGCTCCAGACCGTTTCCACGCCCGAGACCAACAGCGCGCCGACCATGACCATCGCCATCGGCCCGAAGTCGGTGTCGAAGTGGCAGACCAGGCGCTCGTTGCGCGCGAACAGACGCGGCACGTTGCGCACCGCGTCCGGGCCGACGCTGAACAAGCGGCCCGGCACGTGCACGGTTTCGCGCAGGGTGCCGGCCCAGGGCATGTGCACGCGGTGATAGTCCTTCGGCGACAGATAGACCGTGGCGAACACGCCATCGCGGAACGGCGCGGCCGCGGCTTCGTCGCCGCCGAGCAGCTCGGTCGCGGTGAACGACTGGCCCTTGGCCTGGAAGATTTCGCCGGCGCGGATCGGCCCGCACTGGCTGATGCGGCCGTCGGCCGGCATCAACAAGCTGCGCGGGTCGGCCTCGGGCACGCGCGCGCCGGGCTTCAGCGCGCGGGTGAAGAAAGCGTTGAAGGTCGGATAGGCCTGCGCATCGGGCTCAGCGGCTTCGCCGAGATTCACGCCGAACTTGCGCGTGACCGTATCGATCAGCCACTGCTTGACGCGCGGGTTGGAGGAATAGGCCAGCGAGCGCGCGATCGAGGACAGCGCGCGGTGCGGCAGGGCATAGGTCAGGGTGGTGACGAGACTCACGGGGTCTTGGCTTCGGTCAGTGCGGCAAGGTCGGCGGCGATGGCGTTCGGGTCCAGCGGCGGTCGGATCAGGCCGGCCATGCGGCCCTGCGGATCGAGCACGGCCATGCTGGCGCTGTGGTCCATCGTGTACTGGTCGGCGGGCGCGCCGTCGGGCGCCGGCACCTTGCCGAACACCATGCCGAGCGACTTGGTGAAGGTTTCCAGCGCCGGGATGTCGGCGGTCGCCGCCAGGGTGTCTTTGTGGAAGCCGTGCGCGTACTCGCCGATGCGGTCGGGCGGGTCGCGCTCGGGGTCGACCGAGACGAACAACACCCGCGGACGGGTGGATTCGGGAATCGAGTCCCATTGCTTCTGCGCCACCGACAGCTCGGCCAGGGTGGTCGGGCAGACGTCGGGGCAATGGGTGAAGCCGAGGAAGACCAGGGTCCAGTGGCCCTTGAGTTCGCCGGGAATGAGCTGGGTGCCGTCGGACTGGCGCAGCGAAAACGCCGGCAGGGTGCGCGGCGGCTCGAACAGGCGCACCGCCTTGGTCTGCGGCCAGGGCGAAGGACGGGCGCTGCCGAAGTACTGCCTGGACGCCCACAGGCCGGCTGCGGCGGCGAGCGCGGCGACCAGGACGATGGCGGTGGTGCGATTGAACATGGCGATTCCGTTTGTTGCGCCGGGGCATGATACCGGGCGCGGAGGCGGGCGCTTGTTTGGTGTGACGGATCGAGGGGCGGGCCGGGAGCGAAAAGCAAATCCCCCCTGCCCCCCTTTTTCAAAGGGGGGGACTCGTCTGGAGGATTCGTAAGGAAACTGGGAGCACGTCCAGGCTCGGCCCCTCCAACAGGCCCGGCCGAAACCGCCCCGAAGGGCTTCCCCCCTTTGAAAAAGGGGGGCAGGGGGGATTTGCTCTTGCCGTCCCCCAAGCCCGAATCCACCTCACCCGCTATACTGCGCGCCTTGTTTTGCCCTGGACCCGCCGTGCCCGCTTCCGCCTCCTTCGAACAGCTGACCCTCGTCGACCTGATCCGCTACGGCGCCAGCCGCTTCGGCGCGGCCGGGCTGACCTTCGGCCACAGCTACGACAACGCGCTCGACGAGGCCACCCAGTTGGTCCTGCACGCGCTGCACCTGCCGCACGACCTGAGCCCGGTGTACGGCGCCGGCCGCGTGACCGGCGAAGAAAAGGCCAAGGTGCTGGAACTGTTCGAGCGCCGCGTCAACGAGCGCATCCCGGCCGCCTACCTGACCGGCGAGGCCTGGTTCGCGGGCCTGAGTTTCAAGAGCGACCGCCGCGCCCTGGTGCCGCGTTCGCCGATCGCCGAATTAATCGAGTCGGGCTTCGAGCCCTGGCTCGGCGGCCGCGAGGTCGAGCGCGCGCTCGACCTGTGCACCGGTTCGGGCTGCATCGCCATCGCCACCGCGCATTACCACCCGGAGTGGCAGGTGGTCGGCGCCGATATCAACGACGACGCGCTGTCGCTGGCCACCGAGAACAAGGCCCGCCTGCACGCCGATAACCTCGAGCTGCGCAAGTCCGATCTGTTCAAGGGGCTGCAGGGCGAGGTCTTCGATCTGATCGTGACCAATCCGCCCTACGTCACCAACGACGAAACCGACGCGCTGCCGAAGGAATACTCCTACGAACCCGAGCTCGGCCTGCGTGCCGGTGACGACGGCCTGGACCTGGCGCTGAAGATCCTGCGCGACGCGCCCGATCACCTCAGCGAGCACGGCCTGCTGATCTGCGAAGTCGGCGAGGCCGAACGCGCCCTCGTCGAGCTGCTGCCGCAACTGCCGCTGGCCTGGGTCGAGTTCAAGGTCGGCCAGATGGGCATCTTCGTGGCCGAACGCCACGACCTCGTCGAACACCACGACGAAATCAAACGACTCGCCGACGCGCGCGGTTGAGCGTGCGTCGGCGGCCGGTGGCGGGCGACGCGACGCGTCCCCGCAGCGCCTGAACGCTGATCCAGCACGCGCCAGGCGCCAGACCGACCGGAATCCGCAAGCGCCCCGCGGCGTCTGGGTTCGTGCACGCGCGCGGATACTCCGGCGTAGGGTCGCCGACCACCTCGTCGCATTGGGCTTCGCTCATCGTTGCAGCGGAAACCTGCGCCGTCGGCTATGGTGGACGACGTAGGTCGCGATGGTAGTTCGCGCGAGATCGGTGTCTACGGCACACTCCACATCGTCGGTTTTCCCTCACATTCGCGGGAATTCGAGATGAGGCGCGAGTCGCAGGCGATGCGTGTCGCCGTCGCATGCCCGCGCGGTCGGCCGGCATAGAATCCGCTGTCCTCGATCGCCGTCGCCCTGCGATTCGTGAAGCCGCGCGTCACCGCTGCGTCATACCATCGGCGTAGGCAGGTGGCTGCGTTCGGCGCGCATCGCGATGGCGTCGGCGCAGGACGCACCCCTGCCGCCGCGCATCGGCACGGGCGCTTCGCGCAAGCGACGCTCGCACCGACTCCGCGCACCCCCCACGCCGGACGAGACCGGCACGCATCAGGACTTCGATCAGTGGCCAGCAACAGCTTTGGAAAGCTTTTCACGGTGACGACCTTCGGCGAAAGCCACGGTCCGGCGATCGGTTGCGTGATCGACGGCTGCCCTCCGGGCCTGGAAATCGCGCCGGAGGAATTCCGCCGGGACCTCGACCGCCGCGCCACCGGGCGCACCCGCCACACTTCGCAGCGCCAGGAAAGCGACGACATCGAAATCCTCAGCGGCGTCTACCAGGGCCGCACCACCGGCACGCCGATCGCCCTGGTCATCCGCAACACCGATGCCCGCAGCAAGGACTACGGCTCGATCGCCGAGCAGTTCCGCCCCGGCCACGCCGACTACACCTATTGGCAGAAGTACGGCCTGCGCGATCCGCGCGGCGGCGGGCGTTCGTCGGCGCGCGAGACCACCATGCGCGTCGCTGCCGGCGTGATCGCCAAGAAGTGGCTGGCCGAGCGCTACGGCGTCAGCGTGCGCGGTTTCATGTCGCAGATCGGAGAAATCGTGCCGAACGCCTACGACCTGTCTGCGGTGGAAGAGAACCCGTTCTTCTGGCCCGCCGCCGACCAGGTCGGCGAGCTGGAGACCTACATGGACGCGCTGCGCAAGTCCGGCGACTCGGTCGGCGCGCGCGTCGACGTGATCGCCGACGGCCTGCCGCCGGGCTGGGGCGAGCCGATCTACGGCAAGCTCGACGGCGACCTCGCCGCCGCCCTGATGAGCATCAACGCGGTCAAGGGCGTGGAGATCGGCGACGGCTTCGCGGTCGTCGCGTCCAAGGGCAGCGAGCATCGCGACGAGCTGTCGCGCTCCGGCTTCGCCAGCAACCATGCCGGCGGCATCCTCGGCGGCATCAGCACCGGCCAGCAGTTGCGCTGTTCGACCGCGTTCAAGCCGACCTCGAGCCTGCGCCTGCCGGTGCGCAGCGTCGACATCCACGGCAACGAAGTCGAAGTGATCACCACCGGTCGTCACGACCCCTGCGTCGGCATCCGCGCCACCCCGATCTGCGAGGCCATGGTCGCGCTGGTGCTGGTCGACCAGGCCCTGCGCCACCGCGCCCAGTGCGGCGACGTCGGTGTGGTCAGCCCGCGCATCCCGGCCCAATTGGAGCTCGATGCCGATGCCTGAGCGGCCGCGGGTCTGGGTTTCGCAACCGTTGTTCGACGACGTCGTCGCGCGCCTGCGCGAGCACTTCGACGTCGTCGCGACCGCGCGCGTGACCCAGCACGGCCCCGAGGCGATCGCCGCGGCGCTGCGCGAGGCCGACGGCGCCCTGGTCACGCTGAACGACCCGATCGGTGCGGCGCAGGTCGCCGGCGCCGCCCGCCTGCGCGCGATCGCCAACGTCGGGGTGGGCTACAACAACCTCGACCTGCCGGCGCTGAGCGCGGCCGGCATCCTCGTCACCAATACGCCCGACGTGTTGACCGAAACCACCGCCGACTTCGGCTGGGCCTTGATGATGGCCGCCGCGCGGCGGATCAGCGAGGCCGAGCACTGGCTGCGCGAAGGTCATTGGCGGCAGTGGAGTTTCGATTCGCTGCTCGGCGGCGATGTGCACGGCACGACCCTGGGCATCCTCGGCATGGGCCGCATCGGCCAGGCCATCGCGCGCCGCGCCGCCGGCTTCCGCATGCGCGTGCTCTACCACAACCGCAGCCGTCTGTTGGAAGCGGTCGAACGCGAGTCGGCCGCGACCTACGTCGGTTTCGAGGAACTGCTGACACGCGCCGACCACCTGGTCCTGGTGCTGCCGTACTCGCCGCAGTCGCATCATCTGATCGACGCCGCCGCGCTGGCGCGGATGCAGCCGCACGCGACCCTGACCAACATCGCCCGCGGCGGCATCGTCGACGAAGACGCGCTCGCCGATGCCCTCGAACACGGGCGCCTGGCCGCGGCCGGTCTGGACGTGTTCGAGGGCGAGCCGGCGCTCAATCCGCGCCTGCTCGCGCTGCGCAACGTCGTGCTGACCCCGCATATCGCCAGCGGCAGCCTCGCCACCCGGCGTGCCATGGTCGCGCTGGCGGTGGACAATCTGATCGCGGCGCTGGGCCACGGGCCCGACGCCGGCCGGCCGCCGTCGCCCGTGAACGCCGCGCAGCTCGCCCACCGAGCTGAGGCCCGCCACGCCGACGCCGGCGGCCGCACAATGGGCGCACAGGGCGCGCCATGAAGGCGCAGCCCGCGGCCAAGCTTTTCCGGCGCCTCGCGCGCCGACCCGAGCAACATCCGCCGGAAATGGGTCCGGCGGCTCCCACAAGTCAGGTAAATAGGAACAGATGAACGCCAAGACGTCCTGCAATGTCGCTGTCGTCGGTGCCACCGGCGCAGTCGGTGAAACCATGCTGAAGGTGCTGGCCGAGCGCAAATTCCCGATCGGTCAGTTGCATGTGTTGGCGAGCGAACGCTCGGCGGGCGAGAAAATCCAGTTCGACGGCAAAACCATCGTGGTCCAGGACCTGGCGAAATTCGATCCGAGCGGCGTCGATATCGCGCTGTTCTCGGCCGGCGGTTCGGTGTCCAAGGAATATGCGCCGAAGTTCGCCGCGGCCGGCGCGGTGGTGATCGACAACTCGTCCGCGTTCCGTTACCAGGACGACGTGCCGCTGGTGGTCAGCGAAGTCAATCCGGAAGCGGCCAAGCATCGCCCGCTCGGCATCATCGCCAATCCGAACTGCTCGACCATGCAGTTGATGGTCGCGTTGGCGCCGATCCACCGCAAGGCGAAGCTCGAACGCATCAACATCGCCACCTACCAGTCGGTGTCCGGCACCGGCAAGCGCGCGATGGAAGAGCTCGGCAAGCAGACCGCGGCGCTGTTGAACTTCCAGGAAGCCAAGGCCGAGGTCTATCCGGTGCAGATCGCCTTCAACGTGATCCCGCACGGCGGCGACTTCACCGACAACGGCTACACCACCGAAGAGATGAAGCTGGTCTGGGAGACCCGCAAGATCCTCGGCGACGACAGCATCGGCGTGAACGCGACGGTGGTGCGGGTGCCGGTGTTCTACGGCCACTCCGAGGCGGTGCACATCGAGACCCGCGACAAGCTCAGCGCCGTCGATGCGCGCGCACTGCTCGAGCAGGCGCCGGGCCTGGTGGTGGTCGACGACCCGGTCGGCGGCGGATATCCGACGCCGGTCACGCACGCTTCGGGACAAGATCCGGTTTTCGTCGGCCGCATCCGCGACGACATCTCGCATCCGCGCGGTCTGTCGCTGTGGGTGGTGTCCGACAACATCCGCAAGGGCGCGGCGACCAATGCCGTGCAACTGGCGGAATTGGTCTGGAACGAAGGCTGAGCCCCGCAGCGCACGGATCGAAGTACGGATCGGGCCCTGCGGGGCCCGATTTTTTTGCGCAATGCGTTTATGTCCAGACCGGGCCGTGGGCCGGTTTCGCCGGAATGAGCCGGGCTGCTGGCGTCGACCGGCCGATGTGGTGCACTCTGCGCAGACACGGGTCGACGGCGGTGCGCCAGGCATCGGGCCGAATCGGTTCAGGCGGTCGGATGCCGATCGAACGCCGAATCGAAGGCCGACCTTCATCGCCGCGTTGCGCATTCCGCCCGCCGACCGCTAGAGTCGCCGCCTGACTAGGGTAATGGGATCGTCTGTGAGATCAGGTTTCGCACGCACAGCATTGGCTCTCGCGTTGGCTCTGGCCAGTGGGGCGGCCGGTGCGCTCGGTCTGGGGCAGATCGAGGTCAAATCGCGCGCGGGCCAGCCGTTGCTGGCCGAGATCCCGGTCATTTCCAGCGACAGCAACGAGTTGGCGCAGTTGCGCGCGGGGCTGGCCTCGCCGGAGACCTTCCAGCGCATCGGCCTGCAGCCGCCGCAAGGCATCGTCACCGACCTGCGCTTCGTGCTCGCCCTGGACAACGCCGGCAAGCCGGTGATCCGGGTCACCAGCACCCAGCCGGTCAATCAGCCGCTGCTGACCTTCCTGATCGAAGTCGATTGGGGGCAGGGCCGCCTGACCCGCGAATACTCGGCCTTGCTCGACGCGCCGCGCACGGTGTCCGCACCGATGCAGCCGCCGATCCAGGCTCCGACCGGCGCCGCCGCCAACACCATCGAGCGTCCGCTGGATGCGCCGCTGCCGTTCGGTGCGCAGCCGCAGGCGACCGATCCGCTGGCGGTGGAGAACCAGCTCGACCGTTACGACCCGGGCAGTGCGATCACCGCGGCACCGGCGCCGGCGCCGGAACCCATCGCGCTCCAGCCCGAGCCGGTGCAGCCCGAGGCGGTGCCGCCGGCGCAGGCCGAGCGTCCGAATGCAGGCCGCATCCCGCAGGCGCCGCGCGAGCCGCGCCCGGTGGCGGCCGCACCGAGCGTAGGCGCCGACGGCGAGATCACGGTCGAGCGCGGCCAGACCCTGTCGGCGATCGCTGCCGGCGTGGCCGGCGAGAACACCCTCAACCAGACCATGATCGCGCTGTTGCGGGCCAATCCCGAGGCCTTCATCGGCGGCAACATCAACCGCCTCCGGCAGGGCGCGGTGCTGCGCCTGCCGCCTGGCAACCAATTCGATGCGATCGATCCGCGCGAAGCCAGCGAATTGGTGCGGGTGCAGGTCCAGCAGTGGCGCCAGGCGCGGCAGCCGGTTCCGCAGCCCATCAGCCTGGAGTCCGACGCCGTCGCGAAAACGCCGGTGGCACCGGCCGCGCAGAGCGGCGCGGCCTCGCGCAGCAACGACGCGCGTCTTGAAATCGTCCCGCCGGGGGCCAGCCAAGCCACCCAGGCGGGCGCACAGTCCGGCATCAGCGCCGGAGGCGAGGGCAGCATGGTTCGACAGGAGATTCAGCAGGCCAACGAGGTCATCGCCGCGCGCGATGCCGAACTGGCCGACCTCAAGAGCCGCGTCGCCGAGCTGGAGCAGTTGCAGACGCAGCAGCAGAAGCTCATTGCGATGAAGGACAGCGAGCTGGCCGCGAGCCAGCAGCGTCTGGCCGAAAACCAGGCCCGCAGCGAGGGCGGCTCGCCCTTGCCGTGGGTGTTCGGCAGCCTCGGCGTGCTGGCTTTGCTGATCGGCGGCTGGGTGTTGAGCCGCCGCGAACCCAAGAAGCCGAGCTTCCGCGCGCCGGCTTCGGCGGCGGATGCGCCGAGCCGTGGCGGCCCGGACCGTGCCGCGGTCGATGCCGTTGCGAGCGATTCGGGCGACTCCTTGCGCCGCCGCCCGGACCCCGCCGCGGCCCTGGTCGACCCGGTCGCGCAATTGATCGGCGAACCCGAGGCCGACCGTGCCGCGACCGCCGAACCGATCGCCGCGCCGTTCTGGACCGCGCCCAAGACCGAACCGCGCACCGGCGCGAAAGTGCCGACCTGGCACGCTGCCGAAGCCGGCAGCGCCCGTGCGCCGGTCGGCCCGGCCGATACCGGCGCAGGCGCGCCGCGGGCCGAACCGGCAGCGCCGCAGATCCGCGAATTCGTCGCCGCGCCGGTGCTCGATCCGAGCGCGGCCGGCAGCAACGCCCAAGCGGCGACCGCGCCGGGCCAGGAGCGCATCGAGCTGGCCCGCGCCTACCTCGACCTCGGCGACGAAAGCAGCGCCCGCCAGCTGCTCGGCGAGGTGTTGATCAACGGTGACCATGCGGCGCGCCAACAGGCTGCGCGCCTGCTGCGCGAACTCGAATCCTGAGCGTTGAGTTGAGCCGCGCCAGCACGCGACCGAACCAGGCATGACCGAAGTTTTCGAGACGGACGCCCTTTCTTCCGTAGTGGCGGCTCCCTCCGCAGTGGCGGCGCCGCTGCGCCGCTACGCCCTGGGCGTGGAGTACGACGGAGGCGAGTTTTCCGGCTGGCAACGCCTGGTGCGCCCGGGCGAGCCCGACCTGCGCGGCGAAGCCACCGTCCAGAGCACCCTGGAGGACGCGCTGTCGTTCGTGGCCGGCGGCCGCGTCGATGTGACCTGCGCCGGGCGTACCGATGCCGGCGTCCACGCCTCCTGCCAGGTCGTCCATTTCGACAGCAGTGCCCAGCGCGACCTGCGCGGCTGGGTGCTCGGCACCACTTCGCGCCTGCCGCCCTCGGTATGCGTGCGCTGGTGCGTGCCGGTCGCGGCCGATTTCCACGCCCGCTTCTCGGCACGCGCGCGTCGCTACCGCTACCGCATCCTCAACCGCTCGGTGCGGCCGGCCCTGCAACGGCAGTACCTGACCTGGGAGCGCCGGCCGCTCGACGCCGACGCCATGCACCGCGCCGCCCAGGCCCTGCTCGGCGAGAACGACTTCTCGGCGTTCCGCACGGTGCACTGCCAGGCCCCGCATGCGCGCCGCGACCTGCAGTACATCGGGGTGCGCCGCGACGGCGAGGTGGTCGAGATGGAGGTCCAGGCCAACGCCTTTCTTCACCATATGGTGCGCAACATTGTCGGAAGCTTGCTGATGGTGGGCCGGGGCGAACAGCCCGAGGCATGGATCGGGGAATTGTTGGCCGGACGCGACCGTACCGTCGCCGGCCCGACCGCGCCGTCCTCGGGTCTGGTGTTCGTCGGCCCACGCTATCCCGCCGATTGCCAGCTGCCTGCCGAGGTTACGTTTTGAGCCAGCCCTGTCCCCGCACCCTGTTCCGTACCCGCATCAAGTTCTGCGGTTTCACCCGTCCCGGCGATGTGCGCCTGGCCTGCGAGCTCGGCGCCGACGCCATCGGCTTCGTGTTCGCCGCCGGCAGCTCGCGCCGCGTCGCCGCCGAGGAGGCGCGCGCCATGCGCCAGGCCTTGGCGCCGCTGGTCGATGCGGTGGCCTTGTTCATGGACAACCCGGTCGACGAAGTGCGCGAGGTGGTGCGCCAGGTCCGGCCGAGCCTGTTGCAGTTTCACGGCAACGAAGACGACGCCTTCTGCCGCGCCTTCGGCGTGCCTTATCTGAAAGCCATCCCGATGGGCGGCGAACTCGCCGACCAGCACCCCTCGGCGCTGCATACGCGTTATCCGGGCGCGGCCGGCTTTTTGTTCGACAGCCACGCCAAGGGCAGCAGCGGCGGCAGCGGCAAGACCTTCGACTGGACGCGGATTCCGGTCGGCGTGCAGAAACCCTTCGTGCTCGCCGGCGGCATCACCCCGGAGAACGTGTTCGAGGCGATCCTGGCGACCTTGCCCTGGGGCGTGGACGTGTCCAGCGGCATCGAAAGCGCGCCGGGGCTCAAGGACGGCGACAAGATGCGCCACTTCGTCGAAGAAGTGCGGCGCGCCGACTGTCACGTCGACTGAGGCCTGGCGCAAGGCGGCGGTGCAGGGCGTCCGGGTCCGGAGGCGCCATTCTGCGATCACCTCGTGCGTACGGTGATCGCCTCGATGCCCTAAACTCACCCGTTCCCGTCGCCGCCACGGCGACGTCCGCCCTGATGCAGAACGCGCCCGAGCCGATGTCCGCAGACCCCATCGATTTCCACGCCTATCCGGACGCTTCCGGTCACTTCGGCCGTTTCGGCGGCCGCTTCGTCGCCGAGACCCTGATCGCGCCGCTCGAAGAGTTGGCCGCGGCCTACGACGCGGCCCGCGTCGATCCGGCCTTCATCGCCGAGTTCGAGCGCGACCTGGCCCATTACGTCGGCCGGCCGAGCCCGATCTACCACGCGCAGCGCCTCAGCGACGAAGTCGGCGGCGCGCAGATCCTGCTCAAGCGCGAAGACCTCAACCACACCGGCGCGCACAAGATCAACAACACCATCGGCCAGGCCCTGTTGGCCAGCCGCATGGGCAAGACCCGCATCATCGCCGAGACCGGCGCCGGCCAGCATGGCGTCGCCAGCGCCACCGTGGCCGCGCGCCTGGGCCTGGAGTGCGTGGTCTACATGGGCGCGACCGACATCGAGCGGCAGAAGATCAACGTCTACCGCATGAAGCTGCTCGGCGCGACGGTGGTGCCGGTGACCAGCGGCTCGCAGACCCTCAAGGACGCGCTCAACGAAGCGATGCGCGACTGGGTCACCAACGTGCGCGACACCTTCTACATCATCGGCACCGTGGCCGGCCCGGATCCGTATCCGCGCATGGTCCGCGACTTCAACGCCGTGGTCGGGCGCGAGGCGAGGGCGCAGATGCTGGCCGAGTACGGCCGCCTGCCCGATGCGATCACCGCCTGCGTCGGCGGCGGCAGCAATGCGATCGGCCTGTTCCATGCCTTCCTCAACGACCGCGCGGTGCGCATCGTCGGCGCCGAAGCGGCCGGCGACGGCATCGACACCGGTCGTCACGCCGCCTCGCTCGCGGCTGGCCGTCCTGGTGTGCTGCACGGCAACCGCACCTATGTCCTGTGCGACGACGACGGCCAGATCATTGAGACCCATTCGGTCTCTGCGGGTCTCGACTACCCCGGCGTCGGCCCCGAGCATGCCTTCCTCAAGGACGCCGGCCGCGCCGAATACGTCGGCGTGACCGACGACGAAGCGCTCGACGCCTTCCGCACCCTGGCGCGCACCGAGGGCATCCTGGCCGCGCTGGAATCCAGCCATGCCATCGCCCAGGCGATCAAGCTGGCGCGCTCGATGCCGAAGGACCAGGTCGTGCTCTGCAACCTCTCCGGCCGCGGCGACAAGGACGTGCACACCATCGCCGGACGCGAAGGGCTGCACTTTTGAGGCGAGCAACGAGTGCGTGGGAGTGAGGAGTGAGTAAGGGCGGCAACGCGCCGCCTTTGCGAGATCTCACCCGTCGTGCGGCTCGGCTTTAGTTTTGACTCACTCCTCACTCTTCTGAACTCACTGCTCGCCTAATGAATCGCATCGACGCCAAGTTCCAACATCTGCAGGCCGCCGGCCGCAAGGCCCTGATCCCGTTCGTCACCGCCGGCGATCCGTCGCTGGAGGCGACCGTGCCGGTGATGCATGCGCTGGTCGAGGCCGGGGCCGACGTGCTCGAACTCGGGGTGCCGTTCTCCGATCCCATGGCCGACGGCCCGACCATCCAGCGCAGCTCCGAGCGCGCGATCGCGCGCGGCGCCGGCCTGAGCTGGGTGCTCGAAGCGGTGCGCGAGTTCCGCGGCCGCGACGCCGACACGCCGGTCGTGTTGATGGGCTATCTGAACCCGATCGAGATCCGCGGCAACGCGCGCTTCGCCCGCGACGCGGTCGCGGCCGGCGTCGACGGCGTGTTGCTGGTCGACCTGCCGCCGGAAGAAGCCGGGGACCTGCGTGCGGCCTTCAACGAGACCGGTCTGGCCTTGATCCTGCTGGCCTCGCCGACCACCACCGACGCGCGCCTGGCGTTGCTCTGCGACGACGCCCAGGGTTACCTGTACTACGTCAGCTTCGCCGGCGTGACCGGCGCCGACCGCCTCGACACCGGCGCTGCCAACGACCGCCTGCACACCATCCGCGCCCGCAGCCGGGTGCCGGTGGTGGCCGGTTTCGGCATCAAGGACGCCGCCAGCGCCGCGACCATGGCCCGCGAGGCCGACGGCGTGGTGGTAGGCAGCGCCCTGGTGGCCGAGCTCGCCGAGGCCGCCGATGCGCAGGCCGCGGCCCAGACCGCGCGGCGCTTCCTGACCCCGCTGCGACAGGCCCTGGACGGCTGAACCGCGGACCGTATGGTTCGCTGCGTTAAACTGACCCGCTAGGCTGGCGGCGGCGATGGCCTCATCGTCGCCGGTCCGGTCCTTCATTTAGCTGCCTGAACAGAAGGTTTCATCGTATGTCGTGGCTCAAGAAACTCATGCCGTCCGGCATCCGCACCGAATCCGGCGCGGCCAAACGACGCAGCGTGCCCGAGGGGCTGTGGGAGAAGTGCGAGCGCTGCGGCGCGGTGCTGTACCGCCCCGAGCTCGAGGAAAACCTCGAGGTCTGCCCGAAGTGCAGTTTCCACATGCCGATCCGCGCGCGCGCGCGCCTGAACGCGCTGTTCGATGCCGGCAGCACGGTCGAGATCGGAGCCGAGCTCGGTCCGACCGACGTGCTCAAGTTCAAGGACCAGAAAAAGTACTCCGAGCGCATCAAGGCGGCGCAGAAGGCCACCGGCGAACGCGACGCCCTGATCACCCTGCGCGGCACGCTCAAGCAGCGGCCGCTGGTGGCCAGTTCGTTCGATTTTGCTTTCATGGGCGGTTCGATGGGGTCGGTGGTCGGCGAGCGCTTCGCCCGCGGCGCCGAAACCGCGCTGGAGATCGGCAGCCCCTTCGTGTGCTTCTCCGCCAGCGGCGGCGCGCGCATGCAGGAAAGCCTGTTCTCGCTGATGCAGATGGCCAAGACCTCGGCCGCGCTAGGTCGCCTGCGCGCGGCCGGCCTGCCGTACATCTCGGTGATGACGCATCCGACCACCGGCGGCGTGTCGGCCTCGTTCGCGATGCTCGGCGACATCAACATGGCCGAACCCGAAGCGCTGATCGGCTTCGCCGGCCCGCGCGTGATCGAACAGACCGTGCGCGAAAAACTGCCGGAAGGTTTCCAGCGCAGCGAGTTCCTCGTCGAGCACGGCGCGGTCGACCAGATTTGCGACCGTCGCGAAATGCGTGATCGTCTCGCCCATCTTTTGGCGATGATGATGAAACAATCTCAACCCGAAGACGACGCCGAGGCAGCGGCTTGATCGTAGCGGCGTGTCCGCGCGGTCACTATGGGGCTGTCGAGACAGTCCCAGCGATTTCTGCACACGACGGCGGGCTGGATGGCCTGGGGGCGCCGATCGTCGGCGATGTCTTCGTTCCTTTCCCGATCACATCCAGCGCGCGCGTCCAGGTGCGACGCGTCGCGCTACCTGGAGGTTGAACTGTATGGCACGTAAGTATTTCGGCACCGATGGCAT
Organism: Lysobacter sp. ESA13C; assembly: GCF_019970005.1. Taxonomy (NCBI): domain Bacteria; kingdom Pseudomonadati; phylum Pseudomonadota; class Gammaproteobacteria; order Lysobacterales; family Lysobacteraceae; genus Lysobacter; species Lysobacter sp. ESA13C. The sequence goes on from NZ_JAHXYK010000004.1 coordinate 198,028, forward strand.
CCGCGGCCGGGTCGGCGAAGGCCCGATCTCGGCCGATTTCGTCCTGCGCCTGGGCAACGCCTATGGCCACGCGTTGATCCGGCGCGGCTGGCGCAACCCGATGGTCATCATCGGCAAGGACACGCGCATCTCCAACTACATGTTCGAGGCGGCGCTCGAAGCCGGCCTGGTCGCCGCCGGCGTGGACGTGCAGTTGATGGGCCCCATGCCGACACCGGCGGTCGCCCACCTGACCCGTTCGCTGCGCGCCGACGGCGGCATCGTCATCTCGGCCTCGCACAACCCGCATTACGACAACGGCATCAAGTTCTTCTCGGCCGAAGGCGAGAAGCTCGACGACGAAACCGAGCTGGCGATCGAAGCCGCGCTCGAAGAACCGTTCCAGACCGTCGAATCCGAACGCCTCGGCAAGGCCGTGCGCACCCGCGACGCCATCGGCCGTTACCTGGAAGCCTGCAAGAACTCGGTGCCGCGCGGTTTCGACCTCAGCGGCATGCGCATCGCCATGGATTGCGCCAACGGCGCGACCTACCAGAGCGGCCCGCTGGTGCTCAGCGAACTCGGCGCCCGCGTCGACGCCATCGGGATCGAGCCGAACGGCCTCAACATCAACGACGGTGTGGGGTCGACCCACCCGCAGACCCTGGTCGAGCGCGTGCGCTCGACCGGCGCCGACCTCGGCATCGCCTTCGACGGCGACGGCGACCGCGTGCTGTTCGTCGACGGCGAAGGCCGCATCTGCGACGGCGACGACCTGCTGTACGTGCTCGCCACCGACTGGCAGGACAGCGGCCGCCTGCAGGGCCCGGTGGTCGGCACTCTGATGACCAACTACGGTCTGGAACGCGCCTTCGAGCAGCGCGGCATCCCGTTCCTGCGCGCCAAGGTCGGCGACCGCTACGTGCATCAGCAACTGATCGCGCACGGCGGCGTGCTGGGCGGCGAAGCTTCCGGGCATCTGTTGTGCCTGGATCGCACCAGCACCGGCGACGGCATCGTCAGCGCGCTGCAGGTGCTGGAAGTGCTGGGCCGTCGCGGCCTGAGCCTGCGCGATGCGCTCGAAGGCTTGAGCCGCGTGCCGCAGAAGACCATCAACGTCCGCTACGAAGGCAACAACAAGCCGACAGAAGCGGCCTCGGTGAAGCAGGCCCTGGCCCAGGCGGAAGCCGCCGTGGCCGGCCGCGGCCGCGCCTTCCTGCGCCCCTCCGGCACCGAGCCGGTGGTGCGCGTGACCGTCGAAGCCGACGAAGCGACCCTGATGCAGACCACGCTCGACGCCTTGGCCAACGCCGTACGCGCGGCCGTCTGAAGTTTCGAGCGGGATAACGATCGCACCGGCGCGCAGGCGCCGGTGCGATTTTTTTTGTCCTGCCCGAGCTCGTGTAGGAGCGACGCAAGTCGCGACCGCGATCGATCCGGGCCTTCGCAACCATCGGCCGCCCCGCGGTCGCGGCTCGCGTCGCTCCTACCCAAGAGCACGCAGCTTTGGGGTAGGAGCGACGCAAGTCGCGACCGTGATCGATCCGGACCTTCGCAACCATCGGCCGCCCCGCGGTCGCGGCTCGCGCCGCTCCTACCCAAGAGCACGCAGCTTTGGGGTAGGAGCGACGCAAGTCGCGACCGTGATCTATCCGGCTTTGCGTAGCCATCGGCCGCCCCGCGGTCGCGGCTCACGCCGCTCCTACAGGAGCTACGTAGCTTTGGGGTAAGAGCGACGCAAGTCGCGACCGCCATTCGTCCGAACCTGCGCAGTCATCGGCGACCCCATGGTCGCGGCTCACGCCGCTCCTACAAGGGTAAAACGGCCCACCGCGGATTCCTCAACGCTGCTGAAACCTCGTCAGCATTTCCCAAGACTGCTTGACCGCCGCCGGGTCGACCTTGGCGTCGGGCAGGGGGCGGTATTGGCGGTCGACCACCGTGGCGGCGCCGTAATTGTCGAACAGATAGATCCGGTCGCCTTGGCGGATGCCGCGCTGCGACCAGCTTTCGACCAGCAGCGGGCGCGACGGCTGCCCCGGGCCGAACAGATCGCGGCCGGTGCTGTAATCGGCGCTGTCGTTGCGGCAGCCGAGCGCATGCAGCATCAGGGTCGGGACCAGGTCTTCGTGCGAGGTGGTGTGGGCGATCTTCTGCGGCGTCTTGCCCGGCCAGTGCAGTACGAACGGCGTGCGCAACTGGTAGTCGGAGAAATTGCCGTTGTGGCCCCAGTAGTTCTGCTTGAGGTCGTTGAATTCCTCGCCGTGGTCGCCGGTGATCACCACCACCGTGTTGTCGGCGAAGGGGCTGGCCTGGAGCCGAGCGAGGAAACGGCCGATCAGCTCGTCGCTGTAGCGCACCGAGGCGCGGTAGCGGTTGAACTCCGGGGTCGGGTCGTGGTCCGGCCCGAATTCGAACACGTTGATCTCTTTCGCCATCGGCTGGAACGGCGAGACATAGCCCTTGGGCATGTAATAGGGCTGGTGCGGCGAATCCAGGAACACGAAACCGAAGAAGCGCTTATCGGCCGGGGTCGCGACGATATCGGCCTGCAACCGCTCCAGGATGGCCTGGTCGCGTTCGGCGCTCTTGCGTTCGCGCGGGCCGTTGACGATGTGCTCGCGCACTTCCGAGAACGCGGTGCGGTCGAACTCCGGGTTGTACAGCGGCGCGCTGCCGTAGATGTGCATGCCGTAGCCGTCGCGCTTCATCTGCCCGATCAAGGCCGAGCCGCGCTGTTCGGCGAGCATCTTGTGCCAGTAGCCGCCGGGCAGGCCGTAGAGCAGGCCGAACACGCCGAAGCGGGTGGCGTTGCCGGCGCTGTAATGATCGTCGAACGACAGCGACTGCTGCGCATAGCGCCAGGTGTTCGGCATCACTTCGGGGGTGAGCACGTCGTAGCGCAGCGATTCGAGCAGGATCACCACCACGTTGAGCTTGGGCTGAGCCTCGCATTGCAGCGGCCGGCGCGGGTAGGCCAGCAGGCCTTCGCCCGCGCTCGGCAGGCGCGCGGCTTCGGCGTTGGCGACGCCGAAGCGATGCAGAGCGTCCTTCAGGGTGATCGGTTGCGCCCACGGGATGTAGGGCAGTTGCGACATCACCGTGCGATCGCCGCGGGCGTCGTAGTAGGCGACCATGCCCTGGCCGAACAGCATCACCGCCGCCGCGATCCACCAGGCCTTGACGATACCGATCGTGCCGGGACGGCGCTCCACCGCGCGCCACCACAGCCAGGCGGCGACGATCTCGAGCATCAGCACCGAGCCGATCGCGAGCGCGATCAGTCCCCAGACCGTACCGGAAAACACCACCTGATCCTGCATCGCGCCGCCGAACACCATGTTCGCGACCATGGCATTGAGGTGGAACCGGTACAGGGCGAAGACCTTGGCGTCGGCGACCAGCAGGCAGATCCAGGCCGATTGCAGGAGCACCGCGGCGATGGTCGTCCAGCGCATGCGCCGGCCGATCCAGCCCAGCAGCAGCGGGACCACGCCGAGCAGAGCGCCGAAGAACAGGAAATGCCCGGGCAGGGCCACGGTCAGGAAGAACGCGGCCTTCCAATGCTCGGCCAGATGGCCGAAGGGGATGTTGAAGCCGGCGATCGCGATCGCCGCCGCCGCGTTGGTCAGGGTGAACCCGGTCAGCCAGGCCAGGGCGCGACGCACCGTGAAGGCTTGGCGGGCGGCTAGGTCATCCATCTAAGGAGCGTCTCGGGCGGTCGGTGGCGCTGCCGGTCAGCAACGCCGGGTCGGGGCGCGACTTTATCGTGTAACAAAGCCGTGGAGAACCGTCGGAAGGAGGGGGCGGGCGCTGCGCATGAAGGCGTTCATCCTGTGTAGGGTCCAACTGCCCATACGGGCGGCCGGCGGTGCGGGTTGTGTCCATACGGGCGGCCCGCGGCGCGGGCCTTGCGCGCAGCCCGCGGCTTTGAGCGAAGATAGCGGTCTGCCCGGAAGAAACATCAACAGGAACGTCAACGTGAGTCAGATTCCCACCCTGGACATCCGCCGCTTCGATACTGATCGCGACGCCTTCGTCGCCGAGCTCGGTGCGGCCTATCGCGAATGGGGCTTCGCCGGCATTCGCGGTCACGACATCTCGGACCAGCAGATCGACCGCTCCTACGACGTGTTCAAGCGCTTTTTCGCCTTGCCCGAAGAGGTCAAGCGCAAGTATCACGTCGCCGGCGGCGGCGGCGCCCGCGGCTACACCCCGTTCGGCGTAGAGACCGCCAAGGATTCCAAGCATTTCGACCTCAAGGAGTTCTGGCACGTCGGCCGCGAGATCCCGCGCGACTCCAAGTACGCCGCCGAGATGCCGCCGAACCTGTGGCCGGAGGAGATCCCCGATTTCCGCGAACAGGCCTATGGCCTGTACCAGTCGCTCGACCGCCTCGGTTCGCGCGTGCTCAGCGCGCTGGCCCTGCACATCGGCCTGCCGGAGCAGTATTTCGCCGACAAGACCGACTCGGGCAATTCGATCCTGCGCCCGATCCACTACCCGCCGATCACCACCGACGACATCCCGAACGTGCGTGCCGGCGCCCACGAGGACATCAACCTGATCACCTTGCTGGTCGGCGCGAGCTCGGCCGGCCTGGAAGTGAAGTCGCGCAAGGGCGAGTGGGTGCCGTTCACCGCCGATGCCGACACCATCGTGGTCAACATCGGCGACATGCTGCAGCGCCTGACCAACCACGTATACCCCTCGACCACCCACCGCGTGGTCAACCCGCCGGGCGAGAAGGCGCGCCAGCCGCGTTATTCGACGCCGTTCTTCCTGCACCCGAACCCGGATTTCCTGATCGACGTGCTGCCCTCGACGATCACCCCGGACAACCCGAGCCGCTACCCCGAGCCGATCACCGCCCAGGGCTATCTCGAAGAGCGCCTGCGCGAGATCAAGCTGAAGTAGTCGATTTCGCAGGTGCTGTCCGCAGACAAGAAAAAGCCGGCTCGCGCCGGCTTTTTCTTTACAGCCTCGGCCAGTCCCTGGCCAGGGTTCCGGGACCGCGAACGAATCCCGAGTCCCCATTCCCGAATCCCGGCTTCAGCAACCGATCGCCGTGCACAGCGGGACGATGTTGTCGTCGTTGAAACGCGCGCCGACCCAGGCGGTGCCGAAGGCGCCGATGTGCGGGCCGCTGACCACGCTGTTGACGTGGTTGCCGCTGCTCGAGTTCGGCGTGTAGTTGATCAGCCAACCGCCGCCGCTGGCGCCGTAGGTCATGTCGCAACCCTGGACCAGGACGTTGGTGCCTTCGGTCGGCGAGTCGTAGGTCTGGCCGGCGCAGATGTTGGTGTACTGCGTGCTCAGGTTGCTCGCATAGCCGTGCGAGTAGGTGTACAGCGAGTAGGGCTGGTTCCAGGCGCGGCCGAGCCAACCGACATAGCTGGTCACCGGCAGGCCGCTGGTCTGTTCACCGGTCAGCTTGATCACCGCCACGTCCCAGCGGCGCGTGCCCGAGCTGATCCAGTTGGTCGGCACGCGCGCGGCGCTCCAGCCGAACTTGCCGTACGGCGCCACGCCGTAGCGCTCGGCCGGCACGAACAGGAAGTTCGAGTTCCAGCCCTGGCCGAAGGAGTACACGCAGTGCGCGGCCGTCACCAGCACCGAGTTGCCGCTGGCGACGTTGGCCGTGCAGTACGAGGTGCTGCCGTTGGGCTTGGTGAAATAGAGCTTGCCGATCTTGTTCCACGGCGAGGCCTTCCACTGGGTGGTGTAGTAGTTGCCGAGGAAGCGCGTGTACGGGTAGTGGGCGCCGTCTTTCTCCGAGGAGATCGAGGCGTCCGCCGCCGCGCCCTGGCGCGCATCCAGCGCGTCGAGCTTGTCCCAGCCGGCGCGGAAATGGCTGCGGGCCAGGTAATTGCCGAAGGCCGGGGCGCTGCCGCCCGGGGCGCTGCCGGCGGCGCGCACGAGTTTGTCGGTCAGGGCCGCGGCCTGCGGCGCTGCGTCGTTGCCGCGGTCGGTCCAGACCATGGGCTTGGCTGCCGCGCGCTGACGTTCGGTCGCGAACGGATGGGCGTGGGCGTTCTTGGCATTGAGTTGCTGCGACTTCGGCGCGTCGATCGCGGCGATGTCGCCCTGCGGCGTGCGGATCACGGTCTCGCCGGCGATGGCCGAGGCGGTGGAGGAGAGCAGCACGAGCGCGCTGAACGCGGCGAGCTGCAAGGCGGAACGGTGGCGATGGGTCTTCATGGTGGAGCTCCTTGTGGTAGCGCTTCCCTGAGGGATGAACGGGTCGGTCCCTGTGTGACCGCTCGCGCTCCGACCCGGACGGCGCGAACGGCGTTTCGGCGCTGCTGGTGTCGATCACGACGACGGCGCAGCGACTTCCTGTGGGTGCGGACGAAAAGCTCCGCTTCCCGCGGCGCCCGGAGGGCCGCAAGCGATCGAGTGATGGTGGTGGGCCCTGCTGGGCGGTTAACCCCAACAAACGGCGGTGCCCTGGAGCGCAGGACAGGGGCAGAAGGAAAAAAGTCGCCGGCCGGGTCTCCGGCGGGCAGGGACGGGGCCGCTTTCGTCAGGCTGAAAGCCCATGGCGGCGCGGGTTTCAGTGGTGCGGGCCCGGTTCGGGCCGGGGCCGCGGATGTTGCAGACGTGAATCACCCGTACCGCGATCCGCAGGGCGCAGCCGAGCGGTCACCGATGGCGGCGAGGCGGGTTTCGCGGCCGGATCGGCCGGCGAGGGCGCCGATCGGCCAGGCGTTCAGCCCGGCAATCAGCCCGGCAATCAGTCCAGGAACGAGCCCGGGAATCAGTCGGCTACGCAGACGCCGGCTTCGCGCAGGGCCTCGCGCCAGGCCGTCCACTTCGTCTCATTGCGCTGCGAGGCGTTGGCCGGGCTGGTCGAGGGCAGCCGACGCAGGATCAGGTCCGGGCGTGCCAGCGGCTTGAGGACGAAGCGGCGAAACGCGTGCTCGGCCTTGGCGCCGTTGAACAGCAGGGTGCGCACCTGCCGATGACGGGCCAGGAAGCCGGGGAAATCGTTGGCGACTGCGGTTTCGTCGCGGATCGCCGAGTCCAGGCTGCCCTCGCGTTCGCATTCGGCAAATACATCCCATAGCGCGATGCCTGCGGCGCGCAGGCGCTGCAGCCGCTGTTCGTACGCCAGTTCGGGGCCGGCGCCGACCGCCGCGCCCATGATCGGCCAGAAGCGGTTCTGCGGATGGGCGTAGTAGCGCCCGGCGGTCAGCGAGGCGACGCCGGGCATGCTGCCGAGCACCAGCACCTTGGCGTCCGGCGCCTCGATCGGGGCGAAGCTGTGCAGGGTGGGCGAGGGCGTGGGGCTCATGCGGGGCGGAAGGAAAGTGAGTAAAGAAAAGTGAGGAGTGAGTGGGGTGGCGCCTGGCTAAGTAAGGGCGGGCGCGCCGGAAACGAGTGTGTGGGGCCGCTTTGGCTCACTCCTCACTGCTCTCCACTCAGTCCTGGTCGTTGAATGTAAACTGCGCGCCTCAGCATCAAGGGAGTCGCCATGCGCCGCAGAATCGTCGCCGGAAACTGGAAGCTGCACGGCAGCCGCGAGTTCGCTTTCGCCTTGCTCGACGAAGTCGCAGCGCAAACGCCGCCGTCCGGTGTCGAACGCCTGATCCTACCGCCGCTGCCGTACCTGGGCGAGCTGATCGAGCACTACGGCGAGCGCGGCCTGAGCTTCGGCGCCCAGGACGTGAGCAGCAACGAGAAGGGCGCCTACACCGGCGAAGTCTCCGCCGCGATGCTCAAGGACGTCGGCGCCGGCTACGGCCTGGTCGGCCACTCCGAGCGCCGCCAGTACCATGCCGAAAGCAGCGAGCTGGTCGCGCGCAAGTTCGCCGCCGCCAAGGCCGCCGGGCTGGTGCCTGTCCTGTGCATCGGCGAGACCCTGGCCGAACGCGAAGACGGCCAGACCCAGTGGCGCCTGCAGGAGCAATTGGCCCCGATCTTCGAGCTGCTCGGCGTGGCCGCGCTGGAAGGCGCGATCCTCGCCTACGAACCGGTCTGGGCCATCGGCACCGGCAAGACCGCGACGCCCGAGCAGGCCCAGGAAGTCCACGCATTCATTCGTAGCGAAATCGCTTCACACGATGCTACAATCGCTGGCTCGCTTCCGATCCTTTACGGCGGAAGCGTGAAAGCCGACAACGCCGCCGCGCTGTTTTCCCAGCCGGACGTCGATGGCGGCCTGGTCGGCGGCGCCTCCCTGGTCGCAGCGGACTTCAACGCCATCGCACTCGCGGCGGCACCCTGATCGAGCGGGCCCGATGAACCTCGCGGGCCCGGCACGGTCGTAACAAGCAGTCCGAATCGAAGAATCCTTAACGATGCTGTTGTTCCTCAACGTCATCTATGTGTTGATCGCGATCGCCATGATCGCGCTGATCCTGATGCAGCGCGGCGCGGGTGCGCAGGCGGGCTCGGGCTTCGGCGGCGGTGCCTCGGCGACCGTGTTCGGTGCCCGCGGTTCGTCGAACTTCCTGTCCAAGGCCACCAAGTGGCTGGCGATCGCGTTTTTCGTGATCAGCCTCTTCATGGCCTGGCAGGCGAGTCGCACCGCAGTCACCCCGGACAAGCCCAGCGTCGGCCTCATGGGCAACGTCCCGCAGGCGACGGCTCCGGCCCCGTCGGCGACCGCTGCTCCGGCCACCAGCACCCCGGCGGCTCCGGCCACCAGCGTGCCGCAGGCTCCGGCAAGCCAGTCCGCTCCGGCGACGGCTCCGGCACCCGCGACCCAGGTTCCGGCGGCCCCGGCCGCTGCTCCGGCGCAGGTTCCGGCCGAGCAGGCAGCCCCGGCAAAGCAGCCGACTACTGGCGGCTGAGATAAACAGGTTAAAATAGAGTTCCAGCGCCCCGCTCGGATGGCGGGGCAGGTCAGCGATGACCGAGCGACTTCGCAAGACCCTTGTGAAGTCGAAGCCAGGATGGCTTGGTTGGATACAGTGCCCAGATGGCGGAATTGGTAGACGCACTACCTTGAGGTGGTAGCGACTTAGGTCGTGGGGGTTCGAGTCCCCCTTTGGGCACCATTCCATTCCTAGCTTCACACTCCTAGCTCCAAGCAATTCGCAACTCGCACCACGGTACGCAGGTGCGGCACGCACGGCGGGCCGCGACCCGCCGTCCCAACGACTGGGCGCCCGGGCGCCAAGCCAAGGTCGCGGAAACGCGCCCATGTAGCCGAACAAGTAGCCGAGAGAACACCGCGTGCTGGCCGAATACCTGCCGACTCTGTTGTTCCTGATCGTCGCCAGCGTCATTGGCGTCGCCCTGTTGGTAGTAGGCAATACGCTCGGACCCAAGCGTCCGACTGCGGAGAAACTGTCTCCGTACGAATGCGGCTTCGAAGCCTTCGAAGACGCGCGCATGCAGTTCGACGTGCGCTACTACCTGATCGCCATCCAGTTCATCATCTTCGACCTGGAAATCATCTTCATCGTGCCTTGGGCCACGGTGTTCCGAGACCTCGGACCGATCGGCCTGATCGAGATGGGCATTTTCGCCAGCATGCTCCTGCTCGGCTTCGTTTACGTCTGGAAGAAGGGAGCGCTCGAATGGGAGTGATCCAAACCGCTGGCGACAAGGTTTCGGGCTTGATGCACAACCCGATCCCGGAAGGCCGCCTCGACGACATCCTGCGCCCGGAAGGCGAAAATCCGCTGCTGCAGCAGGGTTTCGTCACGACCAATCTGGACACGCTCTGGAACTGGGCGCGCACTGGCTCGATGTGGCCGATGACCTTCGGTCTGGCCTGCTGTGCGGTCGAGATGATGCACGCCGGCGCCTCGCGCCTGGACCTGGACCGCTACGGCGTGGTGTTCCGCCCGTCGCCGCGCCAGTCCGACGTGATGATCGTCGCCGGCACCCTGGTCAACAAGATGGCCCCGGCGTTGCGCAAGGTCTACGACCAGATGCCCGACCCGAAGTGGGTGATCTCGATGGGCAGCTGCGCCAACGGCGGCGGCTACTACCACTATTCCTATGCGGTCGTGCGCGGTTGCGACCGCGTGGTGCCGGTCGACGTCTACGTGCCCGGCTGCCCGCCGACCGCCGAAGCGCTGGTCTACGGCATCCTGCAGTTGCAGCGCAAGATCCGCCGCGGCACCAACTTCGGCGATCACAAGCAGGGCGTCCGCGAATGAGCACTGCGAACCTTGCCGAGCGTCTGCGCGAACGTTTCGCCGACGCTCTGGTCGTCGTGGCCGAACCGCGCGGCGAGCTGACCCTCGAAGTCTCCCCGGCCGCCTGGCTGGCCGCGGCGCGCGCCTTGCGCGACGAGTTCGGTTTCGAGCAATGCGTCGACGTCAGCGGCGTCGACTACCTCAGCTACGGCGGCGACGAGTGGGACACCGACGTGTCCTCGGAAGGCTTCTCGCGCGGCGTCGAAGGCAAGAGCGCCGGCCGTTTCCGTTGGGGCGAGTCGCCCAACGGCGACGCCTCGACGCCGGAGCGCCGCTTCGCCGCGGTCGCCCATCTGCTGTCGTGCCAGCACAATCTGCGTCTGCGGCTGAAGACCTTCGCTGCGAACGACGACCTACCTGTGGTCGCTTCTCTGAGCGCCATTTGGCCCGGCACTAATTGGTTCGAACGAGAAGCCTTCGACCTGTACGGCATCATCTTCGAAGGCCACCCGGACCTGCGCCGCATCCTGACCGACTACGGTTTCGTCGGCCATCCGTTCCGCAAGGATTTCCCGCTGATCGGCAACGTCGAAGTGCGTTACGACGCCGAGAAGAAGCGCGTGGTTTACGAGCCGGTCTCGATCGAACCGCGCGTCGGCGTGCCGCGCGTGATCCGCGACGACGCGCGCTACCAGACCGCCGTCGGCGAAGCCGCCCAGCGCGGCGAGGTGAAGTGATGTCCAACCCCGCCACCACGATGCCGTTCGTCAACAGCGGCACCTCGGGCCTCAACAACGCCGAGATCCGCAACTACACGCTCAACTTCGGCCCCCAGCATCCGGCCGCGCACGGCGTGCTGCGCCTGATCCTGGAAATGGACGGCGAAGTCGTGCAGCGCGCCGACCCGCATATCGGCCTGCTGCACCGCGGCACCGAGAAGCTGGCCGAGTCCAAGCCGTTCAACCAGTCGATCGGCTACATGGATCGTCTGGATTACGTGTCGATGATGTGCAACGAGCACGCTTACGTGCGCGCGATCGAAACCCTGATGGGGATCGAGGCGCCCGAGCGTGCGCAGTACATCCGCACCATGTTCGATGAAATCACCCGCATCCTGAACCACCTGATGTGGGTCGGTTCCAACGCGCTCGACCTGGGCGCGATGGCGGTGTTCCTGTACGCCTTCCGCGAGCGCGAAGAGCTCATGGACTGCTACGAGGCGGTCAGCGGCGCGCGCATGCACGCCGCGTACTACCGTCCCGGCGGCGTCTATCGCGATCTGCCCGAGCGGATGCCGAAGTACAAGGAATCGCCGTGGAAGAAGGGCAGCAGCCTCAAGCGCTTCAACGAGTGGCGCGAAGGCTCGATGCTCGACTACCTGGATGCGTTCACCGACGATTTCCCCAAGCGCGTCGACGAGTACGAGACGCTGCTGACCGATAACCGCATCTGGAAACAGCGCACCGTCGGCGTGGGCGTGATCTCGCCGGAGCAGGCCCTGGCCTGGGGCATGACCGGTCCGATGATCCGCGGCTCCGGCATCGCCTGGGACCTGCGCAAGAAGCAGCCCTATGCCAAGTACGCCGAGGTCGATTTCGACATTCCGGTCGGCGTCAACGGCGACTGCTACGACCGTTACCTGGTGCGCGTCGCGGAAATGCGCGAATCCACCCGCATCATCAAGCAGTGCGTGAAGTGGCTGCGCGCCAATCCCGGCCCCGTGATCGTCGACAACTTCAAGGTCGCCCCGCCCAAGCGCGAGGAGATGAAGGACGACATGGAAGCCCTGATCCATCACTTCAAGCTGTTCTCCGAAGGCTATTGCGTGCCGGCCGGCGAGACCTATGCCGCGGTCGAGGCGCCCAAGGGCGAGTTCGGCTGCTACCTGGTCTCCGACGGCGCCAACAAGCCGTTCCGGGTCAAGCTGCGCGCGCCGGGCTTCGCCCATCTGTCGTCGATGGACGAGGTCGTCAAGGGCCACATGCTCGCCGACGTGGTGGCGATGATCGGCACCTACGACATCGTGTTCGGCGAGATCGATCGGTGAAGGCGGGAATCGGGAATCGCGAATGGGGAATCGACAAAGCTGAGGCCGTGCGGTTTTGCGCCGAGCTTCTGCGATTCGCCCGCTCCGCTTTCTCGCTGTTCCGCTTTTCCCGACTCTCGATTCCCCATTCCCGATTCCCGGCTTTACCCTTATGAAAGCGACAGGCAATTTCGAAGCCACCCAGCACGTCGATCCGATGCTCGCGCTATCGGACAAGACGCGTGCGCACATCGATCACTGGCTGAGCAAGTTTCCGCCGGACCGTAAGCGCTCGGCCGTGCTGCAGGGGCTGCATGCGGCGCAGGAGCAGAACGGCGGTTGGTTGACCGACGAGCTGATCGCCGCGGTGGCCAAGTACCTGAGCCTGCCGCCGGTGTGGGCCTACGAGGTCGCGAGCTTCTACTCGATGTTCGAGACCGAGAAAGTCGGTCGCAACAACGTCGCCTTCTGCACCAACATCAGCTGCTGGCTCAACGGCGCCGAGGACCTGGTCCGGCACGCCGAGAAGAAGCTCGGCTGCAAGCTCGGCGAATCCACCGCCGACGGCCGCGTCTTCCTCAAGCGCGAGGAAGAGTGCCTGGCCGCTTGCTGCGGCGCGCCGGTGGTCGTCGTCAATGGTCATTACCACGAGAAGCTCGACGCGACCCAGGTCGACGCGCTGCTCGACGGTTTGAAGTGAGGTCGGCCCCGATGGCGCATCACGATCACCACGATTATTCCAAGGGCTACGGCCCGGTCGGCCCGGCTCCGCAGGAGCACCAGGTCGTCTACACGACACTGCACTACGAAACCCCCTGGTCGTACGAGAACTATCTCAAGACCGGCGGTTACAGCGCGTTGCGCAAGATCCTCAGCGAGAAGACCGACCCGGCGCAGATCGTCGACATGGTCAAGGCGTCGGGCCTGCGCGGCCGCGGCGGCGCGGGCTTCCCGACCGGCCTGAAGTGGAGCTTCATGCCCAAGGGCAGCGGCACCCAGAAGTACATTCTGTGTAACTCGGACGAATCCGAGCCGGGCACCGCCAAGGACCGCGACATCCTGCGCTTCAACCCGCATGCGGTGGTCGAGGGCATGGCGATCGCCTGCTACGCGACCGGTTCGACCGTCGCCTACAACTACCTGCGCGGCGAATTCCATCACGAGCCGTTCGAGCATTTCGAGCAGGCGCTGAAGGAAGCCTACGAACACGGCTGGCTGGGCAAGAACGTGCTCGGCAGCGGCGTGGACATCGACATCTACGGTGCGCTCGGCGCCGGCGCCTACATCTGCGGCGAAGAAACCGCGCTGATGGAATCGCTGGAAGGCAAGAAGGGCCAGCCGCGCTACAAGCCGCCGTTCCCGGCCAATTTCGGCCTGTACGGCAAGCCGACCACGATCAACAACACCGAGACCTACGCTTCGGTGCCGGCGATCCTGCGCAACGGCGCCGAGTGGTTCCTCAACCTCGGCAAGCCGAACAACGGCGGCCCGAAGATCTTCTCGGTGTCCGGCCACGTCAATAAGCCGGGCAATTACGAGATCCGCCTGGGCACTTCGTTCGCCGACCTGCTCGAACTTGCCGGCGGCGTGCGCGGCGGGCGCAAGCTCAAGGCCGTGATCCCCGGCGGTTCCTCGATGAAGGTGCTGCCGGCCGAGGCGATGATGGCCTGCACGATGGACTACGACTCGCTGCAGAAGGCCGGTTCCGGCCTCGGCTCGGGCGCGGTGATCGTGATGGACGAGACCGCCTGCATGGTCCGCGCCTGCCAGCGCATCGCCCGGTTCTATTTCAAGGAAAGCTGCGGCCAGTGCACGCCGTGCCGCGAAGGCACCGGCTGGATGTACCGCATGCTGACCCGCATCGTCGAGAAGCAGGCGACCCTGGACGATCTGCAGATGCTGCGCGCCGCGGCGGGCCAGATCGAAGGCCACACCATCTGCGCGTTCGGCGAAGCCGCCGCGTGGCCGGTGCAGGGCTTCCTGCATCACTTCTGGAGCGAGTTCGAGTACGCGATCGTCAACAAGCGTTTCCTGGTCGACGATCAGGCCGCCGGCAACGTGGAGATGGCGGCATGAGCGCGGCGCACTACCACAACCCCCATTGTTCGAACGCAATGCGTCCGAACAATGCGCCCCTTGACTCAAGGGGCTCGTTCCTCGCTTTGATGGGGAGCTCGCTGTGAGCGCTCAACCGGTAAATCCCAATCTGCCGCCGGACCACGTCACCGTCTTCATCGACGGCGTCGAGATGGCCGCGCCGAAGGGTTCGATGATCATCCAGGCCGCCGACAAGGCCGGCATCGCGATCCCGCGTTTCTGCTACCACGACAAGCTGGCGATCGCGGCGAACTGCCGCATGTGCCTGGTCGAAGTCGAGAAGATGCCCAAGCCGGCGCCGGCCTGCGCCACGCCGGTCATGGACGGCATGAAGGTCGTCACGCGCAGCGAAAAGGCACTGAAGTCGCAGCGCAACGTGATGGAGTTCCTGCTCGTCAATCATCCGCTCGACTGCCCGATCTGCGATCAGGGCGGCGAGTGCGAACTGCAAGACCTGTCGATGGGCTACGGCCGTTCGGTCAGCCGTTTCTCCGAGCGCAAGCGCGTGGTGCCCGACGAGGACATCGGCCCGCTGGTCGCCACCGAGATGACGCGCTGCATCCAGTGCACGCGCTGCGTCCGCTTCACCGCCGAGATCGCCGGTACCTACGAGCTCGGCGGCATGTACCGCGGCGAGAACCTGCAGATCGGCACTTTCGACGGCAAGCCTTTGACCACCGAGCTGTCGGGCAACGTCATCGACGTGTGCCCGGTCGGCGCGCTGACCAACAAGGTGTTCCAGTTCAAGGCGCGCCCGTGGGAGCTGACCGCACGCGAGTCGCTGGGCTATCACGACGCGCTCGGCAGCAACCTGTTCCTGCACGTGCGCCGCGGCGACGTGCTGCGCACCGTGCCGCGCGACAACGAAGCGGTCAACGAGTGCTGGCTGTCGGACCGCGACCGTTATTCGCACCAGGGCCTGTACGCGGAAGACCGCGCTCAGCGCCCCATGGTCAAGGACGGCGGCGAGTGGCGCGAGGCCTCGTGGGACGAGGCCATGGCCCGCGCCGCTAAGATCCTGCGCGACAACGGCGGCGATAACCTCGGTGTGCTCGCGCACCCGGCGACCTCGAACGAAGAGGGCGCGCTGCTGGCTCGTCTGGCCGAGGCCCTGGGCACCGGCAATCTCGATCACCGCATCTCCCAGCACGACCTGTCCGACGCCGCCATGGCCGAAACCTTCGCCATGCCGGTCGCCGAGATCGACAAGGCCGACCTGGTGGTGATCGTCGGCAGCAACCTGCGTCACGAACTGCCGCTGGTGCATCAGCGCGTGCGCAAGGCCTTCAACCGCGGCGCCAAGGTGCACGTGGTCAATCCGGTCGACTTCGATTTCACCTTCGACGTCGCCGGCAAGCGCATCGTCGCGCCGTCGCAGCTCGCTGCCGCGCTCGGCGACGAGGCGCTGCGCGAAGCCGCCAAGAACGCCACGCATGCGGCGGTCATCGTCGGTGCGCTGGCCGAGAACGGCCCCTACGCCGCCGCCATCCGCGCCGCCGCGAAGGCTTTCGCCGACGCCACCGGCGCGCGTCTGTGCCGTATTCCGCAGGGCGCGAACGCGGTCGGCCTGGCTCGCCAGGGCGTGCTGCCGAGTGCCCGCGATGCGCGCGGCATGCTCGACGAAGCGCGCGGCGCCTACATTCTCTACGGCATCGAGCCGGGTCTGGATTTCGCCGACACCGCCAGTGCGCTGCGCGCGCTCGGCGCGGCCCAGGTCGTGGCCTTCAGCCATTACGCCTGCCGTTCGACCCAGGCCGTCGCCGACGTGATCCTGCCGATCGGTCTGCTGCCTGAAGTCGACGCCACTTTGACCAATCTCGACGGCATCGAGCAACGTGCGGTCTCCGGCGGCAAGCTGCCGGGCGAAGCGCGTCCGGGCTGGCGCGTGCTGCGCGCGCTCGGCGGCGAACTGGCGGCCAAGGGCTTCGAGTTCACCGATCTCGACGGCCTGCGCGCCGGTCTGCAAGGCCGCGACGTCAAGCCGGCCGCCGGCCGTGCGCCGACGGCGGCGGGCGAGGGCATGGAGGTCGCGGTCTCGACCGCGATCTACCGCAGCGACGCCACCGTGCGCCGCGCGCCCGCATTGCAATCGCACCCGCTCAATCTCGAGCCGCGTGCGGTGCTGCATTCCAGCGATGCCGCCGCGCTCGGTTTCACCGCTGGCGCGGTGGGCAAGTTCAGCGCCGGCGCCGGCACCGCCACGCTGCCGGTCGCGATCAGCGACAAGGTCGCGCCGGGTACGGTCTGGATCGAAAGCGGGCATGGCGCCACCGCGCCGCTCGGCGCCGCCCGCGTCAACGTGGTGAGGGCATGAGTGCGATGAACACTGCCACCGCAATCGCCCAAGTGGTCGATCCCTTCCACGCATGGCTGGAGTCGTTCGGCATGGCCGGCACGGTCGCCTGGATCGTGCTCAAGATCCTGCTGATCGCGATGCCGGTGATCATCACCGTCGCCTTCTACGTGGTCTGGGAACGCAAGCTGATCGGCTGGATGCACGTGCGCCGCGGTCCGATGTACGTCGGCATGGGCATCCTCCAGGCCTTCGCCGACGTGTTCAAGCTGCTGTTCAAGGAAGTGATCCAGCCGACCAAGGCCGAGTCCTTCCTGTACAAGCTCGCGCCGCTGCTGACCCTGGCGCCGGCGTTCGCGGCCTGGGCGGTGGTGCCGTTCGACACCAAGCTGGTGCTGTCCAACGCCAATGCCGGTCTGTTGTATCTGCTGGCGATGACCTCGCTCGGCGTGTACGGCATCATCCTGGCCGGCTGGGCGTCGAACTCGAAGTACGCCTTTCTCGGCGCGATGCGCGCCGCGGCCCAGGTGGTCTCGTACGAAATCGCCATGGGCTTCGCCATGGTCGGCGTGATGGTCGGCGCCGGCAGCCTCAACCTCACCGACATCGTGATGGCGCAGTCCGGCAACGCCGGCGCGCTGGAATGGTTCGCGCTGCCGATGTTGCCGCTGTTCGTGGTCTATTTCATCTCCGGCGTGGCCGAGACCAACCGCGCGCCGTTCGACGTGGTCGAGGGCGAGTCGGAAATCGTCGCCGGTCACATGGTGGAGTATTCGGGGTCGGCGTTCGCGCTGTTCTTCCTGGCCGAATACGCCAACATGATCCTGATCAGCTTCCTGACCTCGCTGTTCTTCCTCGGCGGCTGGCTCAGCCCGTTCCAGGGCCTGGGCATTCCGCTGCTGTCGGTCGACGGCTGGTGGTGGCTGCTGGTCAAGGTGTTCTTCTTCGCCAGCTGCTTCATCTGGTTCCGCGCTTCGTTCCCGCGCTATCGCTACGACCAGATCATGCGTCTGGGCTGGAAGGTCTTCATCCCCTTGACCATCGCCTGGATCTGCGTGGTCGCGGTGATGGCGTACTACGGCGTCTTCCAGCCGGGACAGTGAGACAGGCATCCTAATGAACCGCATCGTTTCCTATTTCAAGAGCCTGCTCCTGATCGAGCTCGCACAGGGCCTTGGGCTGACGCTCAAGTACCTGTTCAAGCCCAAGTACACGCTGATGTACCCGATGGAGAAGACCCCGCAATCGCCGCGCTTCCGCGGCGTGCACGCGCTGCGCCGTTATCCCAACGGCGAAGAGCGCTGCATCGCCTGCAAGCTGTGCGAGGCGGTGTGCCCGGCGCTGGCGATCACGATCGACTCGGAAAAGCGCGCCGACGGCACCCGCCGCACCACGCGTTACGACATCGATCTGTTCAAGTGCATCTTCTGCGGCTTCTGCGAAGAGTCCTGCCCGGTCGACTCGATCGTGGAAACCCACATCCACGAGTATCACTTCGACCAACGCGGACAGAACATCGTCAACAAGCAGCAGCTGCTGGCCATCGGCGACCGTCTCGAAACCGAGATCGCCGAACGCCGCGCTGCCGACGCCGCCTTCCGCTGAGTACACACGATATGGATCTCGCCCAGATCGCTTTCTTCGTCTTCGCCGCCGCGGCCACGCTGTCGGCGGTGGCCGTGATCAGCCTGAAAAACCCGGTCCACGCCGCGCTCAGCCTGGTGCTGACCTTCTTCTCGGTGGCCTGCGTGTGGATCATCGCCGGCGCCGAATTCCTCGGCGTGGCCCTGATCCTGGTCTACGTCGGCGCGGTGATGGTGCTGTTCCTGTTCGTGGTGATGATGCTCGATATCGACGTGGCGCCGCTGCGCGAAGGCTACGTGCGCTATCTGCCGTTCGGCCTGCTGGTCGCGGTGGTGATGCTGGTCGAGATGCTGACCCTGATCGGGGTCAAGGCCAACCTGGCCACGCCGCTGACCGCGGACGCCGCCGGCGCCTCCAACACCAAGTGGCTGGCGCATGCGCTGTTCACCGACTTCCTGCTGCCGTTCGAGATCGCCGCGGTGATCCTGACGGTGGCGGTGATCGCCGCGGTCATGCTGACCCTGCGCCGCCGCCCGGGCGCCAAGCACCAGAACCCGAGCGCCCAGGCCCGCGTCCGCGCCAGCGACCGCGTCCGCCTCATCAAGATGGATGCGGTCAAACCGGTGGTGCCGGCGCCCGCCGAACCCGCCGCGCAGGAGGCCAAGCCGTGAGCGAATTCTTTGGGTCGGGCCTCGCGCTGGGCCATTACCTCGCCCTCGGCGCGGTGCTGTTCTGCATCAGCGTCGCCGGCATCTTCCTCAACCGCAAGAACGTGATCGTGTTGCTGATGTCGATCGAGCTGATGCTGCTCGCGGTCAACATCAACTTCGTCGCGTTCTCGCGTCAGCTGGCCGATCCGGCCGGTCAGGTGTTCGTGTTCTTCATCCTGACCGTCGCCGCCGCCGAGGCCGCCATCGGCCTGGCGATCCTGGTCACGCTGTTCCGCAACCGGCGCACGATCAACGTCGCTGAAATCGACACGATGAAAGGCTGATCCGGCATGGAACCCGCAATCTCCAAGTCCATCCTGCTGGCGATCGTGCTCGCGCCGTTGCTCGGCTCGATCATCGCCGGCCTGTTCGGACGCAAGGTCGGCCGCGCCGGCTCGCACACGATCACCATCCTCGGCGTCGCCGCGAGCTGCGCGATGTCGGTGTACGTGCTCTGGCAGTTGGCCGGGCTGGGCGCCTCGCCGTTCAACGAGAACGTCTACACCTGGTTCCAGGTCGGCGGTTATGAGGCCCACGTCGGCTTCATGATCGACAAGCTGACCGCGATGATGATGGTGGTCGTCACCTTCGTCTCGCTGCTGGTCCACGTCTACACCATCGGCTACATGGCCGACGACCCGGGTTACCAGCGCTTCTTCAGCTATATCTCGCTGTTCACCTTCTCGATGCTCATGCTGGTCATGAGCAACAACTTCCTGCAGCTGTTCTTCGGCTGGGAAGCGGTGGGCCTGGTCTCCTACCTGTTGATCGGTTTCTGGTTCAAGAAGCCGACCGCGGTGTTCGCCAACATGAAGGCGTTCCTGGTCAACCGCGTCGGCGATTTCGGCTTCCTGCTCGGCATCTGCGCGGTGATGTGGGCGCTGGGCTCGCTCGACTACGGCACCGTGTTCGCCAACGCGCCGACCCTGGCCGACCGCACCATCCAGGTGTGGGGCGGCGAGCACCCGATCGTCTGGTCGCTGCCGACGGTGATCTGCATCTGTCTGTTCATCGGCGCGATGGGCAAGTCGGCGCAAGTGCCGCTGCACGTCTGGCTGCCCGACTCGATGGAAGGCCCGACCCCGATCTCGGCGCTGATCCATGCCGCGACGATGGTCACCGCCGGCATCTTCATGGTCGCGCGCATGTCGCCGCTGTTCGAGCTGTCGCAGACGGCGCTGAACTTCGTCCTCTTCATCGGCGCCACCACCGCGTTCTGGACCGGCCTGATCGGCATCGTCCAGAACGACATCAAGCGCGTGGTCGCGTACTCGACCCTGTCGCAGCTGGGCTACATGACCGTCGCGCTCGGCGTGTCGGCGTACTCGGCGGCGGTCTACCACCTGATGACCCACGCGTTCTTCAAGGCGCTGCTGTTCCTCGCCGCGGGCTCGGTCATCATCGGCATGCACCACGAGCAGGACATGCGCAAGATGGGCGGCCTGCGCAAGTACATGCCGATCACCTACTGGACCAGTCTGCTCGGCACGCTGGCCCTGGTCGGCACGCCGTTCTTCGCCGGTTTCTACTCGAAGGACACCATCATCGAGGCGGCGCACCACGCCGCGCACGGCGAGCACGCCAATTGGGTCGCCCAGTACGCCTATTGGGCGGTGCTGCTCGGTGCCTTCGTGACCGCCTTCTACAGCTTCCGCCTGCTGTACATGACCTTCCACGGCAAGGAGCGTTTCCGCGACGCGCATGCCGGGCACGGTCACGACGACCATGCGGCGCACGCCCATGACGATCATGGCCACGGCAAGCACGACGAGACGCACGACGACCACGGTCATCATGGCCCGCACGAGCCGCACGAATCGCCGTGGGTGGTCACTGTGCCGCTGATCCTGCTGGCGATCCCGTCGGTGCTGATCGGCTTCTTCACCGCCGGCCCGATGCTGTTCGGCACCGATTGGCTGGACTACAAGGTCAAGCAGCTGCCGTTCTTCCTCGGTGCGATCGACCTGGACGCCGCCCGCGACACCATCGCGATGGTCGGCGAGGAGGCCTGGCACGGTCCGGTGGCGTTCGCGCTGCACGGCTTCCAGGCGCCGGCGTTCTGGCTCGCGTTCTCAGGCTTCGCCCTGGCCACGGTCATGTACTGGTGGAAGCCGGAGCTGCCGGCCAAGGCGCGCAAGCTGTTCGCGCTGCCGGTGCGCATCCTGGAGAACAAGTACGGCATGGACAATCTGTGGATCGACGGCTTCGCCGCCGGCGGCGTGGGCATCGGCAAGGCCTCGCGCGCGGTCGACAGCAAGCTGATCGACGGCGCCGTCGTCAACGGCGGTGCGAGCCTGGTCGGCTTCGTCGCCAACCTGACCCGCCGCGTCCAATCCGGTTATCTCTACCACTACGCCTTCGCGATGATCCTCGGCCTGATTGCATTGCTCGCCGTCGTCATCCGGTTCTGGCACTAATCCGACAAGGACACCCGACGTGAGCCCCGTGCCCTTGCTTAGCATTCTGATCTGGCTGCCGATCCTCGGCGGTTTCGCCACCCTCGCGTTCGGCAACGAGCGCG
This sequence comes from Lysobacter sp. ESA13C, assembly GCF_019970005.1. Taxonomy (NCBI): domain Bacteria; kingdom Pseudomonadati; phylum Pseudomonadota; class Gammaproteobacteria; order Lysobacterales; family Lysobacteraceae; genus Lysobacter; species Lysobacter sp. ESA13C. The sequence continues at coordinate 219,335 of NZ_JAHXYK010000004.1, forward strand.
CCAACGCCGCGCGTTGGTTCGCCCTGGTGGTGGCCCTCGTCACGCTCGGCCTGAGCGTGATGATGTTCACCCATGCCGATTTCGGCAGCGCGGCGATGCAGTTGGTCGAAGACCACGCCTGGATCCCGACCTACGACATCCGCTACCACCTTGGCGCGGACGGCATCTCGGCGGCGCTGATCGCGCTGACCACGCTGACCTCGAGCCTGGTGCTGATCAGCGCATGGACCTCGATCGACAAGCGCGTCAGCCAGTATTACGCCGCCTTCCTGATCCTCGAAGGCCTGATGGTCGGCGTGTTCTCGGCCCTGGACGCGATGCTGTTCTACGTGTTCTTCGAGGGCATGCTGATCCCGATGTTCATCATCATCGGCGTCTGGGGCGGCCCGCGCCGCGTCTACGCGTCGGTGAAGTTCTTCCTGTACACCTTCCTCGGCTCGGTGTTCATGCTGGTCGGGTTGATCTACCTGTACCTGAAGGGCGGCAGCTGGCAGTTGTCGGACATGTACGCGCTGCAGCTCAACGCGGCCGAGCAGATGTGGATCTTCTTCGGCTTCCTGATCGCCTTCGCGGTCAAGGTGCCGATGTTCCCGGTCCACACCTGGTTGCCGGACGCGCACGTCGAGGCGCCGACCGCCGGTTCGGTGATCCTGGCTGCGATCATGCTGAAGATCGGCGGCTACGGTTTCCTGCGTTTCGTCCTGCCGATCGTGCCGGACGCCGGCCACGAGTGGGCCTGGCTGGTGATCGCCCTGAGCCTGATCGCGATCATCTACGTCGGTATGGTCGCCCTGGTCCAGGACGACATGAAGAAACTGATCGCGTACTCGTCGGTTTCGCACATGGGCTTCGTCACCCTGGGCACGTTCATCGCCTTCGCCCTGGTCCACAACGGCGATGCGCACGGCACCGATGCCGCGCGCCTGGGCCTGCAGGGCGCGATGGTGCAGATGATCAGCCACGGCTTCGTGTCGGGCGCGATGTTCACCTGCGTCGGCGTGCTCTACGACCGCATGCACAGCCGCATGATCAAAGACTACGGCGGCGTCGCCAACGTGATGCCGTGGTTCGCCGCGTTCGTGGTGTTGTTCGCGATGGCCAACTCGGGCCTGCCGGGCACCTCGGGTTTCGTCGGCGAGTTCATGGTGATCGTGGCCAGCTTCCAGCAGCACCCGCTGATCGCGTTCGGCGCGGCCACCACCCTGATCGTCGGCGCCGGCTACACCCTGTGGCTGGTCAAGCGGGTGATCTGGGGCGACGTCGGCAACGCCCATGTCGCCGAGTTGGAAGACATCAACCCGCGCGAAGCGCTGGTGCTGGGTGTGTTCGCGGCCGGTGTGCTGGTGCTCGGCCTGTGGCCGAAGCCGCTGACCGACCTGATGGAACCCGCCATCGCGAACCTGGCCAGCCAGATCGTCGCCAGTAAGTTGTGAACCCCGCGTGGGCTCAGGCCCGCGCGGTGGAGAAGTGAGTAGAAGCGAGTAGTGAGGAACGAGTAGGAAGCGCGAACGCGGCAGCTCACTTCTCACTCCTCTGAACTCGTTCCTAGAGCAAGGCTCGCCCAGGGCCGGATCCGCCAAGAGATTCACTAATGAACATGCCTGTACGGACCATCGCCGACCTGATGCCCCTGCTGCCCGAACTGGTGGTGATCATCGGCGCGTTCGCGCTGCTGATGCTCGATCTGTTCATCGAGGAGCGCAACCGCATCGTTTCCCACGTGTTCGCGATCGTCGTGGTCGCGGTGGCGACGGCGCTGATCGCCTTCGATGTCGGCGGGCAGGGCACGGTGCTCAGCGGCATGTTCGTGCGCGACACCGCCGCCGACGGCCTCAAGCTCGGCATCGGCGTGGTCGGCATCCTGTCGATGATCTACACCTGGCCTTACCTGCGTTCGCGCGGCCTGTACAAGGGCGAAGTCGCGGTGCTGATGCTGTTCGCCATCGCCGGCATGATGCTGTTGGTCTCGGCCGGCAGCCTGGTCATGGTCTACCTCGGCCTGGAAATGCTGGCCCTGTGTTCCTACGCGCTGGTCGCGGTGGACCGCGACAGCCCGCTGGCCTCGGAAGCGGCGATCAAGTACTTCGTGCTCGGTGCGCTGGCCTCGGGCCTGCTGCTGTACGGCCTGTCGCTGATCTACGGCGCCACCGGCAGCCTGATGCTCGACCAGATCGCGATCGCGGCCCAGGTCGGTCCGTCCTCGCTGATGATGATCACCGGCGTGGTGTTCGTGGTCGCCGGCATCGCCTTCAAGTTCGGTGCGGCGCCGTTCCATATGTGGCTGCCGGACGTCTACCAGGGCGCGCCGACCCCGATCACTCTGTTCATCGGTTCGGCGCCGAAGCTGGCCGCGTTCGGCATGACCTACCGCCTGCTCGAAGTCGGTGCGGCGGGGCAGGAGGACCATTGGCGCCTGCTGCTGGCCGGCCTGGCCGTGCTGTCGCTGGCGATCGGTAACCTCAGCGCGCTGGTCCAGACCAACCTCAAGCGCCTGCTGGCGTACTCGACGGTCTCGCACGTCGGCTTCCTGTTCCTCGGCATGGCCGGCGGCGGCGCCCAGGGCTTCGCCGCGGCGATGTTCTACGCGATCAGCTATGCGTTGATGTCGGCCGCGGCCTTCGCCGCGATCATCGTCATGTCCGGCCGCGGTTTCGACGCCGACAAGATCGACGACTACAAGGGCCTCAACGCGCGCAGCCCGTGGCTGGCCGGCATGGTCCTGTGCGTGATGGCCTCGCTGGCCGGCCTGCCGCCGTTCCTCGGCTTCTGGGCCAAGCTGGCGGTGCTCAAGGCCGCGCTGCAGGGCGACATGTTGTGGCTGGCGATCGTCGGCATCGTGTTCGCGGTGATCGGCGCGTTCTACTACCTGCGCGTGATCAAGGCGATGTACTTCGACGAGCCCGACGGCAAGATGCCGCCGCCGAGCGACGACCGTCCGCTGCGCGTGGTGTTCGGGGTCAACGCGCTCGCGCTGTTGGCGCTGGGCCTGGCCTGGAACCCGATCATGGACTGGTGCATGCGCGCGTTCCCGTCCTGATCGACGGCCGCATCCGAAACCTTCGACGGTTTCGCTGACACTTTCAGCATCGGGCCGGCTTTTGCCGGCCCGATGCGTTTGTGGCGCGCGATCCTCGCGGCTGTGCGGCCGTCTCGGCGCAGCGCCGGCCGAAGCGGGTAGCGAGGGCGGGATTCGTATCTGCGATTCGCCGGGGAAGGCGAGGGGGCTGTGGACGGCATCGAAAGCAGATGTGCCGGGCTCGTTCGGTTTTCGGCCTCTGAGCCTACGTATGAGGCAAAGCCGCGAGGTATCGCCTTTTCTGCTGTCATCCCCGCGGAGGCGGGTAAATGGATGCGCTCGCGAGCCATAGGCTCGCGCATCCATGAACGCCAGGGCGCCATGCGCTCCGGCCGGGCCGCAGAGACTTCAGAGTCATGTTGCGATAAAACCCCGGATATTCGGCTACGCCGGAATAAGGCGGAGCTCGCTTTCGAGGGAATGACGGGCCGGGCGAACTCGAAGAGCACGGTGGGGCTTCGCCGCAGACGCCACTGGACACCCGTTGCGAGGCCGCCGAACGCGCCGGACAACCAGGCCCAGCATGGCCTGGCGTTGAAATCTGCGACAGGTTTTTCTGTCGGCCCGGACCGATTGCAACGCCCATCGCAAAAAAGACTTGAAAATATTTGAATGCGCATTAATATTGCGGCCTGCACCAACGCCGCGAATTCCCAAGGGAATCCACCGGTTCGATGCAGCGGTAAGCGGCAATCATGAAGATCTGATTGCAGGCTTGCAGAAAGTAACGCCGGCCGTTATGATGGTCGGCCTGATGCGGGGTGGAGCAGTCTGGCAGCTCGTCGGGCTCATAACCCGAAGGTCGCAGGTTCAAATCCTGCCCCCGCTACCAGCTTCGGCTGGCGAATCGAAAGCCTCTCTAGAGGCTTTCTTTTTTGGCCGCGAAGCTCGGGCTTTGTGATCGCGCTCTGCTCGCGCGAACACACCGAAATCCAGTTGTACGGACAAGGGGCCCGATGGGCCCCTTGTTGTTTTTGGGTTTCCGGAAGCTTCGTTTCGAATGGCGTCCCGCGTTCATGCGCTTGCGGACCGCGAAACGGATGGCAGCGGAAACATGACATATCGAACATTGGTTACACCAGGATTGGTTACACCAGTCGCAACCCCGAGTCAGGAGTCAGGCGCGTGACGGACAAGGCAACGCAAATCGCTGCATTGCTCGCCCCGACGGTGGAGTCGTTGGGCGTGGAACTGCTCGGCGTGGAATATCTGCCGGCCGCCGGCAATGCAGTGCTGCGTATTTATATCGATGTGCCCGCCGATGAAGCGGCCGCAGGCGCCGATGGCGCCGAGCCGCGTTCGGTGTCGATCGAGGACTGCGAGGCGGTAAGCCGCGAAGTGTCGGCGCAGCTCGACGTCGAGGACCCGATCAGCAGCAATTACACCCTCGAAGTGTCGTCGCCGGGCATCGACCGCCCGCTGTTTACGCTCGAGCATTACCGCCGCCTGGTCGGCGAAACGGTCAAGGTCGCGCTCAAGCTGCCGCACGAAGGCCGCCGTCGCCTGCAGGGCCGGATCGTCGCCATCGAAGGCGAGCAGGTCGTGTTCACGGTCGAGGCCGCGACGTTCACCGTGCCGTTCGCGAATATCGACAAGGGCCGTCTGGTGCCCGACTGGGCCGCGCTCGGCCTGGCCCCGAGCAAGGGCGAGCCGCAAGGCGCGCCGGCCAAGGGCCGACCCAAGAACAAGTCCTCGAAGGCCAAGCCTTCGAAGAAGAAGTGATCACAACGATTCAGATTCAGCCAATTACCAATCCCAATAGCCGGCGGCTGCGAGCCGACCCGTGCGGAGTGACGAAATGAGCAAGGAACTGTTGCTGGTAGTGGACGCGGTGGCCAACGAAAAGGGCGTGCCGCGCGAAGTGATCTTCGAGGCCATCGAGGCCGCGCTGGCTTCGGCCGCGAAGAAGCGCTACCACGATGAGGACGTGCTGGTCCGCGTCAGCATCGACCAGAAGGACGGCAGCTACGAGACTTTCCGCCGCATGGAAGTGGTCGCCGACGACGTGGTCATGGAGTCGCCGGACCGCCAGATCCGCCTGATGGACGCGATCGACGAAGTCGAAGGCGTCGAGGTCGGCGACTACATCGAAGAACAGATCGAAAATCCGGATTTCGGCCGCATCGCCGCCCAGGCCGCCAAGCAGGTCATCGTGCAGCGCGTGCGCGAGGCCGAGCGCGCCCAGGTCGTGGACCAGTGGAAGGACCGCGTCGGCGAGCTGGTCACCGGCATCGTCAAGCGCGTGGAGCGCGGCAACATCTACGTCGACCTGGGCGGCAACGCCGAGGCGATCATCCCGAAGGACAAGGGCATTCCGCGCGACGTACTGCGCGCCGGCGACCGCGTGCGCGGTTTCCTGTTCGACGTGCGCACCGAGCCGCGCGGCCCGCAGCTGTTCATCAGCCGCGCCGCCCCCGAATTCATGATGGAGCTGTTCAAGCTCGAAGTGCCGGAAGTCGGTCAGGGCCTGGTCTCGATCAAGGCCTGCGCACGCGATCCGGGCGACCGCGCCAAGATCGCCGTGCTCGCCCACGACAACCGCACCGATCCGATCGGCGCCTGCATCGGCATGCGCGGTTCGCGCGTGCAGGCGGTGTCCAACGAGCTCAACGGCGAGCGCGTCGACATCGTGCTGTGGTCGGACAACCCGGCCCAGTTCGTCATCAACGCGATGGCGCCGGCGGAAGTGCAGTCGATCATCGTCGACGAAGAAAAGCATTCGATGGACCTGGCCGTGGCCGAAGACCGCCTGGCCCAGGCGATCGGCAAGGGCGGCCAGAACGTGCGCCTCGCCAGCCGCCTGTCGGGCTGGCAGCTCAACGTCATGACCCAGGACCAGGTCACGGCGAAGTCCGAGGCCGAACAGTCCTCGGCCCGCCAGCTGTTCCAGGACAAGCTCGAGGTCGACGAGGAAATCGCCGGCATCCTGGTCTCGGAAGGCTTCAGCACGGTCGAGGAAATCGCCTACGTGCCGGTCGGCGAGCTGCTGGCGGTGGAGGGCTTCGACGAGGACATCGTCGAGGAACTGCGCGCCCGCGCCCGCGACGCCCTGCTCAACGAGGCGCTGGCCGCCGAGGAAGAGCTCGACGAGCACCAGCCGGCCGCCGATCTGCTGTCGCTGGAAGGCATGGACGAGTCGCTGGCCTTCACGCTCGCCTCGCGCGGGGTGGTCACGCGCGACGACCTGGCCGACCTGGCGACCGACGAGTTGACCGATATCGAAGGCGTCGACGAGGAACGTGCCGCCGCCCTGATCATGGAAGCGCGCAAGCACTGGTTCGAATGAGGTGACACACGTCGCAAGAGGCTCAAAGAGCGTCTTGCGGCACACCGAGACCGGCCTGGCCGGCCTCGGATTCGCAGGATCGGGCATCGGCCCGGTCCGCGGGCAGGCCAAAAAGGTCTGTGCGAGCCGGTCGTGCGGCGCGCGCGGAGCTAGAATGGCGCCATCACGCGCGGGACTCGTCCCGCGCCACGAGGACACGGAAACCGAATGTCGCAGCAAACCACCATCCGCAAGCTGGCCGAACTGGTGAACACGCCGGTCGAGAAGTTGCTGGAACAGCTGGCCGAGGCCGGCATGAAGTTCAGCGGCCCCGACCAGGTCGTGACCAGCATCGAGAAAGTCAAGCTGCTCGGCTTCCTCAAGCGCGCTCACGGCAAGGTCGACAAGCCGGCCGAGACCGACGAGGCGGCGAAGAAGATCACGCTCAATCGCAGCCGCAAGCAGGAAATCACCGTCGGTGGCGGCAAGAACCGCACCACCGTCGACGTGGTCGTGCGCAAGAAGGTGACGCTGGTGAAGCCGAACGAATCCGGCCAATCCATCTCGCCGGACGACGAACGCGCCGAGATCCTGCGCAAGCTCGAAGAGTCCAAGCAGCGCAACCTCGCCGAACAGCAGCGCCTGGCCGCCGACGACCAGCGTCGCGCCGACGCGGCCGATGCGGTGCGTCGCGCCGCCGAGGAAGCTGCGCGCGCCAAGGCCGAGCAGGCCGAGGAAGAGCAGAAGACCAAGCTCGCCGACGCCAGCGTCGTCGTCGCGGCCGCCGAGGCCGCTGCAGAGACGACCACGGCCGTACGCAAGCCGCCGACGACCCACGGTCACGGCCATCCGAAGCCGGCCGCGCCGGCTCCGGCCCGGGTCGACCACAACGCGCCGCGCCACAAGACCCGCGGCTCGCACGCGATGGTCGCCGGCGTCGAGGACGACGATGCGGCCAACCGCTTCGCCGGCCAGCTGCATCTGAGCGCCTCCGACCGCGCCCGTCGCACCAGCAGCTCGCGCGGCAAGTCGCGGCCGCAGCCGCGTCGCCAGTCCGAGCAGTCGCGCTCCGGCGGCGGCCAGCACGGCTTCTCGCGTCCGACCGCACCGATCGTGCGCGAAGTCGCGATCGGCGAGACCATCACGGTCGCCGACCTGGCCCAGAAGCTCGCCCTCAAGGGCGGCGACGTGGTCAAGGCGCTGTTCAAGATGGGCGTCATGGCGACCATCAACCAGAGCATCGACCACGACACCGCCGCGCTGGTGACCGAAGAACTCGGCCACACCGTCGTGCGCACCAACGCCAATGCCGCCGAGGACGCGCTGATCGCGCACGCCGAGGAAGTGCAGGGCGACAAGGTCGCGCGTCCGCCGGTGGTGACCATCATGGGTCACGTCGACCACGGCAAGACCTCGCTGCTCGACTACATCCGCCGTACCAAGGTCGCCTCGGGCGAAGCCGGCGGCATCACCCAGCACATCGGCGCGTACCACGTCGAAACCGCGCGCGGCGTGATCAGCTTCCTGGACACCCCGGGCCACTCCGCCTTCACCTCGATGCGCGCGCGCGGCGCCAAGCTGACCGACATCGTCGTGTTGGTGGTCGCCGCCGACGACGGCGTCATGCCGCAGACCAAGGAAGCCGTGCAGCACGCCAAGGCGGCCGGCGTGCCGCTGATCGTGGCGATCAACAAGATCGACAAGTCCGGCGCCGATCCGCTGCGGGTCAAGAACGAGCTGCTCGCCGAGGGCATCGTCGCCGAAGATTTCGGCGGCGAGACCCAGATGGTGGAGCTGTCGGCCAAGACCGGCGACGGCGTCGACGATCTGCTCGACGCGATCTCGCTGCAGGCCGAAGTGCTGGAACTGCGTGCGGTGCCGATCGGCCGCGCCACCGGTACGGTCATCGAATCCGCGCTCGACAAGGGCCGCGGCCCGGTCGCGACCGTGCTGGTCCAGCAGGGCCAGCTCAAGAAGGGCGATTACCTCGTCTGCGGCGTGCAGTACGGCCGCGTGCGTGCGCTGTTCGACGAAACCGGTTCGCAGGTGCAGGAAGCGGGTCCGTCGATCCCGGTGCAGGTGCTCGGCTTGTCGGGCGTGCCCGATGCCGGCGACGACTTCGTGGTCGTCGAGGACGAGCGTCTGGCCAAGGACGTCGCCCAGCAGCGCGACGCCAAGCGCCGCGAATCGCGCCTGGTCGCCGCTGCCGGCAACCGCATGGAAGACATCATGGCCCAGATGGGCAAGGGCGAGGGCCAGCTGAGCCTCAACCTGGTCATCAAGGCCGACGTGCAGGGTTCGGTCGAGGCGCTGCGCCAGTCCTTGATGGCGCTGTCGAACGACCAGATCCGCATCAACGTGATCAGCTCCGGCGTCGGCGGCATCACCGAGTCCGACGCGAACGCGGCGGCCACGGCCAAGGCCACGGTGATCGGCTTCAACGTCCGCGCCGACGCCTCCGCGCGCCGCATCATCGAAGGCAACGGCGTCGACCTGCGCTACTTCTCGATCATCTATGACGTGATCGACCAGGTGAAGCAGGTGGCTTCGGGCATCCTCGGCGTCGAGATCCGCGAAGAAATCATCGGCATCGCCGAAGTGCGCGACGTGTTCCGCAGCTCCAAGTTCGGCGCGGTCGCCGGTTGCATGGTGGTCGAAGGCGTGGTCAAGCGCAGCAAGCCGATCCGCGTCCTGCGCGACAACGCCGTGGTCTTCGAGGGCGAGCTGGAATCGCTGCGCCGCTTCAAGGAAAACGTCGACGAAGTGCGCAACGGCACCGAATGCGGTATCGGCGTGAAGGCCTACAACGACGTCAAGCCGGGCGACCAGATCGAGTGCTTCGAGCGAATCGAAGTGCAGCGGACGCTGTAAGACAGGGAATCGGGAATCGGGAGTCGGGAATCGCAAGGCGGTTATCGGCAACCGGTTCCCCCTTCCGCTCTACCGATTCTCTTTCCCGTTTCTCGTTTCCCGGATCCACATGCCCAGCAGCAAATCGTTCCATCGCACCGACCGCGTTTCCGCCCAGCTCCGCCGCGAGCTCGGGACGCTGGTGCATGAGGCTGTGCGCGAGCACAACCTGCCGTCGGTAAGCGTTTCCGACGTCGAGGTCTCGCGCGACCTGGCCCATGCCAAGGTGTTCGTGACCGCGCTGCAGGCCGAGCGTTCCAAGGAGGCCGTCAAGGCGCTCAAGGAACTCTCGCGCGAGCTGCGTTACCAGCTGGGCCGGGCGATGAAGCTGCGTCACGTACCCGAACTGCATTTCCATTACGACGATTCGGTCGATCGCGGCGAGCGCATCGGCATCCTGTTGCGCGATCTGCCGCCGCTGGAAACCGACGCTGAAGCCGACGGCGATCAGGCCGCCGGCGAAAGCGACGGCGACGCCAAGCCGGAGTAAGCGCAGGCAGGCGCTGGCGCCCGGTCCGTCGGTCGGTACCGGCGCGAAGCCGCCAAGTCCGGCGCAGTCGTTCGCGATCCGCGAGGACTCGATCGTGGCTCTGTCCGATCCACGCGCGCGGCGCGTCTCGCAGCACCCCGACCGCCTTCGCGCGGCGTTCTTTCCCTTCTTTCTTGCCCGAGCAGGAGCCCTCGCATGTCGCAGCCACCGCCGCGTTACGGCGCGCCGATTTCGTTAGCGGCCGCCGGCCGGGTCATGCGCGCCGCGCAGGCCGAGGCCGAACGCCTGCAATGGCCGATGGTGATCGCCATCGTCGACAGCGGCGGCCATCTGGTGATGTTGCACAAGCTCGATCAGGCGCAATATGGCAGCATTCCCGTGGCCCAGGCCAAGGCCGAGACGGCGGTCAAGTTCCGCCGTCCGACCAAGGCATTCGAAGACGCGGTCGCTGCCGGCGGGTTGGGCCTGCGACTGCTCGGAATCGATGGTCTGTTGCCGTTGGATGGCGGGCTGCCCCTGATCGTGGGCGGCGAGTTGATCGGTGCGATCGGCGTGTCCGGGATGCAGGCGGTTCAGGACGCGCAAATCGCGCAGGCAGGGGCGGACGGCTTGCTTGAACACGACGCGTAAACGCAATTGGCGCAACGTCGACGGCTTGCTGCTGCTCGACAAGCCCCCCGGCATCAGCTCCAACCAGGCGCTGCAGCAGGCACGTCATCTGTTCCGCGCGGAGAAGGGCGGCCACACCGGCAGCCTCGACCCGCTCGCGACCGGCCTGCTGCCGCTGTGCTTCGGCGAAGCGACCAAGATCGCCGGGCTGCTGCTCGGCGCGCGCAAGGCCTACAGCGCGACCGCGGTGCTCGGCCTGACCACCGACAGCGACGACGCCGACGGCGCGCCCCTGCTGGAACGTCCGGTGCCCGAATTCGACGACGCGGCGATCGAAGCCGCCTTGGCGCCCTTACGCGGCCCGATCCGCCAGCGCGCGCCGATCTATTCCGCGCTCAAGCAGGGCGGCGAACCGCTGTATGCGAAGGCCCGCCGCGGCGAAGTCATCGAAGCGCCCGAGCGCGACGTCGTCGTCCACTCTCTGAGCGTGACCGGCCGCGACGGCCCGCGCCTGGAGCTGCACATCGAATGCGGCTCCGGCACCTATGTGCGCAGCCTGGTCCGCGACCTCGGCGAGGCGCTCGGCTGCGGCGCTCACGTCGCGACCTTGCGCCGGCTCTGGGTCGAGCCGTTCATGCAGCCGCGCATGATCACCCTGGATGCGTTGCGCGAACTGGCCGAGCAGGGCAGCGACCCCGCCCTCGACGCCTGCCTGCTGCCGATCGAGGCCGGGCTGAGCGGTTTCGGCCGGGTCAGCCTGGATGCCACCGCGGCCGAGCGCCTAGGCCATGGCCAGGCGGTCAGCTGCGAGCCCGGCGAACCGGGCCTGGTGGCGGTGTTCGGCGAAGCCGGGCGCTGCCTGGGCCTCGGTTTACGCCAGGCCGAAGGGCGGCTGCAGCCGCAGCGCCTGTTCCGTTGGGCGGCGCAAGGCGGCTGAGCGGCTGCCGCGAGGCGGCAGCAACCACAGAACCGAATCGCAACGGGCGGGGGCCGCAATGAAATCCATCGTTTGTGCGGCGCTGGCCGGTTTGCTGGCGATCGCTGCTCCGGTATTCGCCGATGAGCCCGAATGGCTGCAGCGGCTCGATCGAAGCCGCCCGGAAACGGTCGCCGAGCAGGCGCGCGGCTGCGCAGTCTCCAATGACGGGTTGTGTGCAGCCTATCTCGCCGATCCAGCGGTGCTCAGGGACATTCGCGAGGTGTTCACCGAGGTTTTCGAGCAGGTCGAGCCCGAGTTCATTCCCTTGGAATTCCTGGAGGTGCTGGGCGGCAAGACGCCAGCGGAACTGAAAGCGCTGGACGATGCCCAGTTCTTCGCGACCTTCCTGGCAGGCCTCACCCGGCAGCCTGGGGTGCAGCGAGTGAAGAGTCTGACTCTCATCGGCGGGCTCTACGAAGGGGCCGACCTGTATCACGCGGTGGGACGGGCGACCTATGACGCAAGCGGCGGGGCCGGTCCGGCCTGGGAGATGCGGATCATCAGTCTGAGCAAGGTCGACGGGCGCTGGCGGCTGCAGCCGCCCAAGGATTTCCAGCAAATACGCCATTTGTTGAAGCGACTGCGTTCGCGGCCAGGCAGTCCCTGGGCGCCGGAAGCGGCCGGGCAGGCGGCGGGAGAGGCCGAGCCGGCGACCAGTAACTGAACGGGTGTCGCAGCTGTCCGGGCGGGCACCGCCCAGTGACCCACGGGTCGCATTCGCCGCCGCGGGCTGGTACAATCCCGCCGCTTTTCAAGCACTTCCAAACGGGACCTGCTTGGACGGCAATCCTCACTAAAGCAAGCGGCGGGCCAGGCGGTGCGTCGGGGCGATTTTGTCGCGACCGATTCGCTTCTGCGGGCCCCGCATCTACAGAGAACATAAGTCATGTCGATCGACACCAGCAAGATCATTGAAGACAACAAGCGCGGCGCCGCCGACACCGGTTCGCCGGAAGTCCAGGTCGCCCTGCTCACCGCTCGCATCGAGTTGCTCACCGGCCACTTCAAGCAGCACAAACAGGATCACCACAGCCGCCGCGGCCTGCTGATGATGGTCAACCGTCGTCGCAGCCTGCTTGACTACCTCAAGCGCAAAGACGGCGATCGCTACAAGGCTCTGATCGAAAAGCTCGGTCTGCGCCGCTAACCGGACACCCAACCGCGGCGCAGCGATGCGCCGCGGTTTGTTTTGGCGGGCATGAAAACCCGCGTGGCGCTGCAGGACGCAACGCCGCCTGCGCTTGATGAGCGCATGGCTTCGACCTGGCGAAACCGGGTCACGTGCAACGCGGCCGGTCGGACCGGCGCAACGCACACCCACCTATTGGTCGCCGGCGCCGGCGACCGACCGGAGCGGGGCAAGGGCCCCGACCGGAACGCATAGATACCGAAGGAACCCACCCGTGGCAAAAATTACCAAGACCTTCCAATACGGCAACCATCAGGTGACCCTGGAGACCGGCGAAATCGCCCGTCAGGCCGGCGGCGCCGTCATCGTGAAGATGGAGGACACCGTGTTGCTGGTGACGGCCGTCGCCGCCAAGAGCGCGCGCGAAGGCCAGGACTTCTTCCCGCTCACCGTGGATTACCAGGAGAAGTTCTACGCCGGCGGTCGCATCCCGGGCGGCTTCTTCAAGCGCGAAGGCCGTGCGACCGAGAAGGAAACGCTGATCTCGCGCCTGATCGACCGTCCGATCCGTCCGCTGTTCCCGGAGGACTACCGTAACGAAGTCCAGATCATCGCCACGGTCATGTCGATGAATCCGGAAATCGACGGCGACATCCCGGCCCTGATCGGTGCCTCGGCTGCGCTCGCGCTGGCCGGCACCCCGTTCCAGGGCCCGATCGGCGCGGCCAAGGTCGGTTACAAGAACGGCCAGTACCTGCTCAACCCGACCGCCGCCGAGCTGGCCGAATCCGAGCTCGAGCTCGTCGTCGCCGGCACCTCGAACGCGGTGCTGATGGTCGAATCCGAAGCCAAGATGCTGTCCGAGGACGTCATGCTCGGCGCGGTGATGTTCGGCCATCGCGAAATGCAGAAGGTCATCAACATCATCAACGAGCTCGTCGTCGAAGCCGGCACCAAGCCGTCGACGTGGGAGGCTCCGGCCAAGAACGAGGCGCTGATCGCCGCGCTGAAGGAAGCCGTCGGCGGCCAGCTCGCCTCCGCTTTCCAAGTGCGCGACAAGCTGCAGCGCCGCGACGCCATCGGCGCGATCAAGAAGGACGTGCTGCAGAGCCTCGCCGGCCGCGCCGAAGCCGACGGCTGGAGCACCTCGGAGCTGTCGAAGGAATTCGGCGAGCTCGAGTACCAGACCATGCGTAACTCGGTGCTCGACACCAAGGTCCGCATCGACGGCCGCGCCCTCGACACCGTGCGTCCGATCGCTTCGCGCGTCGGCGTGCTGCCGCGTACCCACGGCTCCTCGCTGTTCACCCGCGGCGAGACCCAGGCCATCGTGGTCGCCACCCTCGGCACCGCGCGCGACGGCCAGATCATCGACGCCGTCTCGGGCGAGTACAAGGAACACTTCCTGTTCCATTACAACTTCCCGCCTTACTCGGTCGGCGAAGCCGGCCGCATGATGGGCCCGAAGCGTCGCGAAATCGGCCACGGCCGCCTCGCCAAGCGCGGCGTGCTCGCCGTGATGCCGACGATGGAAGAATTCCCGTACACCATCCGCATCGTCTCGGAAATCACCGAGTCGAACGGTTCGTCCTCGATGGCTTCGGTCTGCGGCAGCTCGCTGGCGCTGATGGACGCCGGCGTGCCGATCAAGGCGCCGGTCGCCGGCATCGCGATGGGCCTGGTCAAGGAAGGCGACAACTTCGTCGTCCTGTCGGACATCCTGGGCGATGAAGATCACCTCGGCGACATGGACTTCAAGGTGGCCGGCACCTCCGAGGGCATCTCGGCGCTGCAGATGGACATCAAGATCCAGGGCATCACCGAAGAGATCATGAAGGTCGCGCTGGGCCAGGCGAAGGCCGGCCGTCTGCACATCCTCGGCGAGATGGCTCACGCCCTCACCGAATCGCGCACCGAGCTGTCCGAGTACGCGCCGCGTCTGCTGACCATGAAGATCCACCCGGACAAGATCCGCGAAGTGATCGGCAAGGGCGGCTCGACCATCCAGGCGATCACCAAGGAAACCGGCACCCAGATCGACATCCAGGACGACGGCACCATCGTCATCGCTTCGGTCAACGCCGCCGCCGCTCAGGCCGCGAAGGCGCGCATCGACCAGATCGTGTCCGACGTCGAGCCGGGCCGCATCTACGAAGGCAAGGTCGCCAAGATCATGGACTTCGGCGCCTTCGTGACGATCCTGCCGGGCAAGGACGGTCTGGTCCACGTCTCGCAGATCTCCAACGAGCGCGTCGAGAAGGTCAGCGACAAGCTCAAGGAAGGCGACGTGGTCAAGGTCAAGGTGCTGGAAGTCGACAAGCAGGGCCGTATCCGCCTGTCGATGAAGGCCGTCGAAGAAGGCGAGGGCGTCGTCGCCGAGTAATCGGCACGCGCAACGTCGGATTCGAGAAAAGCGGGCTTCGGCCCGCTTTTCTTTTGTGCGCCGTTTAGCTTCGCGCCTGCGGCGGAAGCAGCCGGCGACATACCGGCAGGCATTGCCTGGGACAGTCGCGGCGGATCGACTTGCGCCGGGCTCGCGGATGGGCTTCCATCGTGGCCGAACCCTGCCTCGACTGCGGTTCGACCAAAGGAGAACGCCGAGATGCGAAGGAAGCTGCTGTTAGGTCTGGCGACCGCGATGCTGGCCGCGCCCGCGGCGGCGCAGCCGTCGTCAACGCAAGGCGGTGCACCGTCCTCCGTCGCGGCCGTGGCGGCCGTGGCGCCGCCGCCCATCGTCGACATGGAGGTGGTGGTGGTTTCCGGCGTGCAGCCGGGGCCCGGCCTGTGGAAATTCCACAAGGGCGACCGCGTGTTGTGGATCCTGGGAACGCTGTCGCCGCTGCCCAAGGAGATCACCTGGCTGTCGCGCGACATGGATGCCGCGATCGCACAATCGCAGCTCGCATTGCAGCCGCCGCGCCTGTCGGTCAGCGCCGATATCGGCCTGTTCGGGCGCCTGTCGTTGTTGCCTTCGATGCTGAAACTGCGCAAGAACCCCGGCGGCGCGAAACTGCAGGACGTGCTGCCGGCGGACTTGTATGCGCGTTGGCAGGTGTTGAAGCTCAAATACATCGGCCGCGACAACAGCGTCGAGAACTGGCGGCCGCTGTTCGCGGCGAGCGAGCTGTATCGTGCGGCGCTGAAGAAAAGCGGTCTCGACGAAACCGGCATCGTCGGGCCGGCGATCCGCAAGGCGGTCGAGGCGGCCGGGATCGAAACGCGCTCCACCAGCCTGCCGCTCAAGGTCGAGGATCCGAAACAGACCCTCAAGGCCTTCAATGCGACCACGCTCGACGACGTGGCCTGCTTCCGCAAGACGCTGGACCGGCTCGAAACCGACCTGGCGATCATGACTACGCGCGCCAATGCCTGGGCCACCGGCGACATCGACGCGCTGCGTGCCTTGCCTTACGAAGATCAGCACGAGGCTTGTCTGAACGCACTGACCGGCTCGGGCTTCTCGCAGAAGCTCGGTATGGACGATGTCCAGGCGCAGATGGCCGAGCACTGGTATCACGCCGTCGACGGCGCGCTGAAGGAACAGCGGGTGGTCTTCACCGTCCTGCCGATATCGCAGTTGCTCAAGGCCGACGGCGTCGTCGCCAAGCTGCAGGCCAAGGGCTTTGAGGTCGAGGCGCCGTAACCGGCCGCAAACGGTCCATTCCGGCGCCGGGACGCGCCTGTCCGCTGCGCCGATGCCGCGGCCCATCCCAAGGCGATTCCATCGACCCAGGAGGACGCCGGCCGTCGCGAGCGGCCGGCGTCCTGCGCGCGATCAGTGTTCGAGCACGCTCACGCTGGTCACGTATTGCGAGTCGGCGGTCCACGGCGAGGGATTGCCGACGCCGAGACCGACCTGCAGGGTCTTGCCGGCGATGTTGCCGAGGTCGAAATAACGCATCGGCACCAGTGCGCCCGGGCACCAACTGCGCGGGTTGGTGGTGTTGTTGTTTCGGAAGATGCCCGGGTTGCCGCGCGGGCTGAACTGCTCGTAGCTCGCGCAATCGATCTTGGTGCTGAAGGTCGCGATCTGCGTGCCGTTGAGCTTCACCGCGATGTTGGTGTTGGTGTATTCCTGGCCGCCGCTGGAAGCGCCGTAGCCGGCGATGCTGACCGCGAGGGTGGCGATGCCCAGGTTGGCGGTGTGCGAGACGGTGGCGGTGGCGATGCTGTCGTCCTTTTCCGACGAGCGCGACAGCAGGTCGATCACGTCGGGGTCGCTGCCGGGCGTGAGCGCCTGGGTGGAGACCAACGCCAGCGAGTACTTGAAGCCGACTTCGGCGATCGCCGGGTCGGTCACGCCGTGTTGTTCGCAGGCATCGCCGCCGTATTGCGGATTGGCGCCGCCGCTGATGCCGACCCAGATGTCGCGGTCGGGGTTGGCCAGCGCCGCGGCATAGGGGTTCATCGGCGCATCCGGATACAGCCGGGTCGCTTTCGCGCCCTGCCACATGTCGCTGAACGGCGAAATGAAATCGGTGAAGGTCACCCGCGGCGTGTCGACGGTGGGCGCAATGCCCTTCGGCGTACTGATGAAGAAGGCCGAGGCGAAGCGATCGTAGGGGTCGCACTGGGCGTGATAGACGATGCGCAGGGCGACGTCGTCGCCGATCTTGGCCTTCTCGGCGTCGCTGAGCTTGCGCGCGTACTCGGTGCCGCGCTTCCACATCAGCACGCCCGCGGGCGGCGTGTAGGTGGTCGGCTCGGTGCTGCGATAGATGCCGAATTGCGGCACCTGGTCGAGCACCTGCACCAGCTTCTCGGTGGCCGGCGGCGCGTCGTGGACCTCGAACTCGTAGATGCGCGCGGCGCTGTCGCTGCCCTGGGTCGGCGTGGCGATGTTGAGGCGGACGTAACGCGCGCTGGTCGCCGCGATCGGGTGCGTGCTGACGTTGGCGGTGTTGTTGCTCACGCTGACCGCGGTGCTCCAGGCGTTGCCGTTCGCCGAGGTCTGGATGTTGAAGCTCTTGCTGTTGAACGACGCCGGTTCGACGCCGGCGCCGGCATGCTTGATCACGAAACTCGATATCGAACGGCTGGCGCCGAGATCGACTTGCAACCAGCGGCTGCTGGCCGCGGAGCAGAACTTGTCGCTGTTGCCGCCGCCGGTGCTGCCGTTGAAAGCCTTCGCCGGCGCTTCGTTGGCGTTGCAGGCGGCCGAGCCGGTGGCGGGTTTGTTCAAGGCGAGGTTGGCGGCCGAGGCCGTGCCGGCGAAGCCCAGACATAGCAACAGGCTTGCGAACTGCAAACTCGTGAACTTCAGGCTAGTGAACTGCAGGCTCGTCAACTGCAGGCTCGTCAACGTCAGGCCTGTGTGCAGGCCCGGCCGGGGTGGAGCGCTCTGTCTCGATGGCATGAGGATGTCCTTGTCGGTGCGAAGGCGGCCGGCTCGACGATCGTTGCCGCGAAGGGGCTGCAGCAGGGGACGACTGGAACTGGCCAGGAACGGCGGGGCGCCGCCGCGACGGGGACCGACCGGAACGGTTTAGATCGATCCAATCGCGAGATTAGTGGAACCCGGCAGCGCACAACCCAGGCCTGCGCCCGCGCGGAGGGCGATTTAAGAGCAGCCGTCCGCAGTTTCGGATCGCGCTTCGATGGAGCGCGGGCGCAACCAGCGTCGCCGATGCTTGGACGAGGCCGATCGCACCAGGCCGATCGCGCTAGGCGGCTCGCGCCGGGCATGGCAGGATCGCGCCGATGAGTAACAGCCCCGATGCCACGACTTACCTGCGCGACCTCGCGCGCCTGCGCCGCGTGCGCGACCGCATCGACCGCGAGTACGCGCAGCCGCTCGACGTCGAGGCGCTCGCCCAGGGCGTGGGCATGTCGGCCGGGCATCTGAGCCGGCAGTTCCGCGCCGCTTACGGCGAGTCGCCGTATTCGTATCTGATGACCCGGCGCATCGAGCGCGCGATGGCCTTGCTGCGCCGCGGCGACCTCAGCGTCACCGAGATCTGCTTCGAGGTCGGCTGCTCATCGTTGGGCACCTTCAGCACGCGGTTCGCCGAACTGGTCGGCGTGCCGCCGAGCGTCTATCGGCGCGAGGCCGCACAGGCGGGCGACGGGCTGCCGGCGTGCGTGGAGAAGCAGGTGACGCGGCCGGTCCGGCAACGCGAAACCCCGGAGACGGGCAGCGCCTGAGGTCGTGGGGCTTGGTTCCCGATGGATCGTACGTCGCCGACCGCAGCCGCGTGGTCGCGGCTTGCGCCGCTCCTACTCCCGCCGCTCCTACTCCAGAGTATGAAGGTCAGTGGGTGTGGTAGATCTTGCTGAGGATCTTCCACTCGCCGCCGACCTTCAGCAGTTGGAACAGGTCGCTGTAGCGCGCGCCGTTCCACTGGTCGGATTCGACCCGTGCCTGCGCGATGGTGCCGACGATCTCGATCGAGACGATCTGCGCCTGCAGTTGCTTGGCCGCGGGCGCGCTGTCGATGTAGTCGAACAGGCTGCGGATCGGACCGCCGCCGATGCTGCCGTCGGCCGCGAGACCGTGGATGGTCGCTTGCGGCAGGAACGCCGGGCGCATGAGCTCGCTCTTGCCCTGGCGGCCGGCCTCGATATAGCGGTCGAGGACCTTGCGCACGGCGGCATAGTCTTCCGGAGAGGCCGTGGCTACGAGCTTGCTCGCTTCCGGCGCGGGCGGGCGCGCGGCTTGGGCTTGCGCTGCGGCGCTGCACCACGGCAGCAGCAGGACAAAAGCCGATGCCAGCATCAACAGTCGTGCTGGCCTTGCATCGTCTGTGTGGCGCATGGTTCGACCTGTGGTGGGCGTGCTTTAGTGGGCCTGCTGTGTGATGGGCCTGCTGTGATGAGCATGTCCCCTGTGCGGCGGCGATGGCTCCGGCTCCTGCGCTTGCGCCGGGCCGTCCATGGCGCGTTCGCGGAATATAGCCGCATTCGGGCACGACGACGGCCAGGCTCGACGAGCGGCGGTGCAGGCCGCCGCCGCGCGGACGCTTGTTGGCAAGGTCTGCGCGGCGAAGACTCGGCGTAGCGACGTCGGTCCCCCGCGGGTAGCGTTTTCCGCTACCTCGCCGATCCCTGCGCCGGCCAGCCCCGGCACTGCTACATTCCGGGCGTCCCTTTATGGAGCGGTGGCCATGGCCTCGGGAAGTCTGGAACTGGAGGGTTTCGTCCGCGAAGCCTTGTTGCGTGGGCAATCGAAGGAGGCGACCGCACAGGCGCTGGCGGCGGCCGGCTGGAGTGCCGAGCAGACCCGCGGCGCGCTCGACGCCTATGCCGACGTCGGTTTCGTGCTGCCGGTGCCGAAGCCGCGCGCCTCGTTGTCGGCGCGCGAGGCCTTCGCCTACCTGGTGATGTTCACCACCCTGTACTTCGTCGCCTACCACCTCGGCAGCCTGTTGTTCGATCTGATCAACATCGCCTGGCCGGATGCCGCCGACAACGGTTACGAGTTTTGGCGCAAGAGCGTCGACGACTCGCTGCGCTGGTCGGTGTCGGCGCTGGTGATCGCTTTCCCGGTGTTCGCTTTCGTCGCCCACCGGGTCGCCCAGGACGTTGCGCGGCATCCGATCAAGCGCCTGTCGCCGGTGCGTCGCTGGCTGACTTACCTGACCTTGTTCATCGCCGCGACGGTGTTGATCGGCGACATGACCGCCTTGGTCTACAACCTGCTCGGCGGCGAATTGAGCCTGCGTTTCGTGCTCAAGGTGCTGGTGGTCGCGACGATCGCCGGCAGCGTATTCGGTTACTACCTGTGGGACCTGCGTCGCGAGGAGAGCCAGGCATGAGCGCACCGGTCGGACGTTGGCTGCTGATCGCAGCCGCAGTGGCGATCGCGGCGGCGGTGACGGCGGCGATCGTGGTCATGGGCGGCCCAGGTTCGCAGCGCGAGGCCAAGCTCGATCAGCGCCGCACGCAGGAACTGGACCGGATCAACGACGAGGTGCGCGACTATTGGAAACAGCAGGCGCGCCTGCCGGCGGATCTGCCGAGCCTGGCGAACCAACCGGGCGTGGCCCTGAGCACGGTCGATCCGGTTACCGCCGCGCCTTACCGCTACCTCGCCGGCGAGGCCGGCCGCTTTCGCCTGTGCGCGAGCTTCGCCACCGACACCGGGCGCGAGGATGCCAAGCGTCGAGCTACGAACGAATGGCATCCGCGCAGTTGGCGTCATCCGGCCGGCGAACACTGTTTCGAGCTCGACGCTTCCAAGCCCGAGAACTGAGCCGGCGGCGGCCGCATGCCGGCCGTCGCGCGCTCAGCCGCGGTCGCGCTGCGGCTGGGTATTCGACGGCAGGCGCACTCCGAGCAGGTCGCCCAGGCCGACGCGGCGCAGGAACTCGGCGCGGATGCGGTCGCCGACCGCACTGACGACGTCGCAACCGTCGCCGGCCGGGTCGACGTGCACGCGGAACGGACGCCGGCCGTAAGGGCTCGCGACGATCTCGACGATGGCCTCGGCGACGCTGGCGACGTCGGCGTCCTCGGGCACGGTGCCGGCGAGTTTGCCCAGGATCTCCTCGCCGAAACCGGCGGCGACGCCGGCCTCGTAGTCGGCGTTGCGCGCGCTGTCGGCCGGCGTGCCCGAATTCAGGAAGTGATGGGTGCCCGAGGTGAACGCACCCGGCATCACGATGGAAGTCTCGATGCCCCAGCGCGCGAGTTCGCCGGCATAGCTGACCGCCAGCGAATCCATCGCCGCCTTCGCGGCGAAATAGGGGGCTAGATAAGGCGGGGTACCGCCGCGCACGCTGCTGCTCGACACCCACAGCAGCAAGCCGCGGCCTTGCGCGCGCAACTGTGGCAGGGCGGCGCGATTGACGCGCTGGCTGCCGACCACGTTGGTGTCGTAGAGCTGCGCGTACTGCTCGGGCATGAACGCTTCGGCCGGGCCGAAGGCCATGTGGCCGGCGTTGTGGATCAGCACGTCGAGGCAGCCATGCGCGGCGACGACGTGCGCGATCGCGGCGTCGGCGGAGGCCTGCGAGGCGATGTCGAGTTCGAGTGCACGCAGGTCGACCCGGTGCTCGCGGGCATAGGCGCGGGCGGCCTCGACCTGGACGGCGTTGCGGCCGGCGGTGTCGCGCATGCTGGCGTAGACGGTGTGGCCGGCGTCGGCGAGCGCGCGCGCGGCGAGGGCGCCGAAACCGCTGGAGGCGCCGGTGACGAGAACGATCTGCTGGTTCATGGCAAAGCTCCGCTGACGGGCGTCGTCGACGCCCGGGATGAAGGGGATGGGTAGCGGGAGACGGCGCGGCGAAGACCGCGCCGCCGACGATCAGAAAACGTAGCCGCCGTTGACGCGCAGCACCTGCGAGTTCACCCAACTGCCGTCGGGGCCGGCGAGGAAGGACACGGCCGCGGCGATTTCCTCCGGCGTACCTAGGCGTTCCAGCGGCGCCAGGCCGCGGAAGTGGGCGATCTGTTCTTCGCTCTTGCCGTGCAGGAACAGCTCGGTGCCGACCGGGCCCGGGGCGACCGCATTGACGGTGATGTTGCGGCCGCGCAGTTCGTTGGCGAGCACGTGCACCAGGCCTTCGACGCCGGCCTTGGAGGCGATGTAGGGGCCGTAGGTAGGGAAGGCCTTGCCGATCACACTGGTCGACAGGGCGACGATGCGGCCGCCGTCGCGCAGGTGCTGCGCGGCCAGGCCGAGCACGACGAAGCTGCCGCGCAGGTTGGTGCCGATGACGCGGTCGAACTCGGCCAGGTCGCCGCCTTGGATCGGCACGTACGGCATGATGCCGGCGCTGTTGACCACCGCGTCGAGGCGGCCGTAGGTCTGCAAGGCGAGGGCGAACACGCGCTCCATCGCGGCGGGATCGGCGACATCGCCCTGGGCGGCGATGGCCTGGCCGCCGGCGTCGCGGATCTGCGCGACCACGGCCTCGGCGGCGGCGGCGTTGCCGGCGTAGTTGACGACGACCGCGTAGCCGTCGGCGGCGAGGCGCAGGGCGATGGCGCGGCCGATGCCGCGCGAGGCGCCGGTGACGAGGGCGGTCTGGGTCTGGACGGGCTGGGTGGACGACATGGCTGGACTCCAGGTTGGGTGGCGGGGGCGGGATGCCAGGGTTCCGCGGTGGAGGCAGTCTGCTGATTGTCTTGGGTTGGATAAACCATGCTGGATTGGCAATACAATTCAATAATTGACAACAATGTCGCCGCCGGCCGCCCGGGAGCCCGCCATGGACCGTTTCGAGGCCCTGCGCCTGTTCACCCGCATCGTCGAGCTCGGCAGCTTCACCCGCGCCGCCGGCGTGCTCGACCTGCCCAAGGCCACCGCGACCCATGCGATCAAGGAGCTGGAGGCGAGCCTGGGCGTGCGCCTGCTCGAACGCACTACGCGCCAGGTGCGGCCGACCCTCGACGGCCAGGCCTATTACGAACGCTGCGTGCACATCCTGGCCGAACTCGACGATGCCGATTCGGCGCTGCGTTCGGTCGCGAGCAATCCGCGCGGCACCTTGCGCCTGGACCTGCACGGCTCGCACGCGACCGGGATCATCCTGCCGCGCATCGACGAGTTCCGCGCGCGTTACCCGCATATCGACCTGGCGATCAGCAGCGGCGACCGCCTGGTCGACCTGGTGCGCGAGGGCATCGACTGCGTGGTGCGCGCCGGCAACCCGCGCGACTCGTCGTTGATCGCCAAGCGCCTGGCGGTGATGCCGGAAGCGACCTGTGCGAGCCCCGACTATCTGGCGTATTTCGGCACCCCAAAACATCCCGACGAATTGTCCGCGCACCAGTCGGTGGGGTTTTTCTCCAGCAACCGCGATGTGCGGTATCCGTTCGAGTTCATCGTCGACGGCGAATTGCGCGAGGTGCCGCTGAGCTCGTGGATCTCGGTCAACGAAGCCGAATGCTATGTCGCCGCGGCCTTGCGCGGCTGCGGATTGATCCAGTTGCCGCGGCATCACATCGAACCGCACCTGCGCGATGGCCGCCTGGTGGAAGTGTTGGGCGATTACTGCAGCCCGGGCGTGCCGGTGTCGGTGTTGTATCCGCAGCACCGGCAGCTGTCGCCGCGGGTGCGGGTGTTCGTCGACTGGGTGTCGGTGCTGTTCGCGGAGAAGTTCGGGGCGGAGTAGTGGGGTGGGCGCTGCAACAGCAACAGCAACAGCAACAGCAACAGCAAATCCCCCCTTAGACCCCTTTTTCAAAGGGGGGAAGAACTTGGGTTGCATCAAGCAAGGGACAGCGAGCGCTGACCGATGGCCCCCTTTGTAGAAGGGGGCGGCGCCGACGGAAATCGGTGAAGACCGCGAAGGCAGAGCGCGGGGGATTTGCTCTTGCTCGCCCCGCGAAAAGAAGCAACGTCCCTCGGCCAGCGCGCGGACGGTCCGGCGTCAGTCCACCAATTGCCGCATATACCGCAGCAAACGCTCCAGCAAATCCGGATCGTCCGCCGCCGCCGGTTTCGTCGCCGGTTTGTACAGCCGGCGCAGCTCCGGCAGCGGTTTCGCCAGCGTTCCGAAATCGCGCATGATCCCGAGCGGCGCATAGCCGGTGTATCCGGGAAATACCGTCGCAAGGTCGGTATTGCCCATCCGCCGCACCAAGATTTCCGACAGCACCTGACGGTGGTCGGTGGTCACCGGCACGTCGCCGAAATGCGGCGACAGGATTTCCGGATCGAGCCCGGACCAGGTGCCGTAGAAACGCCGGCCGTTGACCGGGCCGCCCAGCACCAGCACCGGATTGCCGTAGCCGTGGTCAGTGCCGCCGTTGGCGTTGGCGCGCACGCGCCGGCCGAATTCGGACTGCACCACCACGGTCACGCGCGAGGCGTGTCCGCTCGCATCCAGCGCGGCATAAAACGCCGACAAGGCCTGCGAGAGTTCGGCGATCTTGTTCTGGTAGTAGTGATAGCCGCTGCCGGCCGTGCCCTGGCCGTCATGGGTGTCCCAACCGCCGAGGTCGAGCGTGGCGTAGTGCAGGCCGAGGTCGAACTGGATCGACTGGGCGATGGTCCACAGTTGCTGGGCGAAGCCGCTGCTCGGCCAGCCCGCCGGCGGCGCGCTGTAGGACTGGCGCGCGATCACCTGCAAGGCGCGGTCGGCGCGTTGGCCGCCGAGTTCGAGCGCGGTCGTTCCGGCCCACAGGCTGGCCAGGGTTTCGTTGACGCCGCGAAAGCCCACCGGCGAATCGGGCCGCGCGGTCTGCCACGACCAGGCGCCGGCGTTGAGGGCGAAATCGCTCGGGCTGGCCATGGTCAGCGCCTGCACCGAAGCCAACAGCCCGGCCGGTTGCCGCGAAGCGACGCCGAGCGCCGGCAGTTTTTCCGCGCCGCTCAGGTTCGGCTGGGTGTTCATCGCACGGGTCAGCCAGCCGCTGCCGATGCCTTGCTGCCCGGGCGTGCCCAGATCGATGTAGAGCTGCGCATCGAAGTGGCTGCGGGTCACGCTAGTAGCGAGTCCGCAGCCGTGCACGATGGCCAGGTGCCCGGCGTTCCACAGATCGCGCAGGCCGTTCGCCGAGGGATGCAAGCCGAAGCCGGTGGCGGCGCCAGTGCCGAGCGTCAACGGCAAGGCGCCGTAGGTGCCGGTCGCGGCGATCGACAGATTCGGCCGTGCCTGCTCGTAGAAACTGCGGTCGTTGCCGCTGATCGGCACGACCAGGTTGAGGCCGTCCAGGCCGCCGCGCAGGAACAGGTGCACGACAGTGTCGTGGCCGTTGGCGGCGGCGAAGGCGGGGTTGGCGAACAGCAGGGCGGGGCCGCCCACCGCACCGGCGGTGACGGCGGCGGTGCCTTTGAGAAACTCGCGTCGGGTCAGCGTCATGTCGGCGGCCTGCTAGCGGCTGAGGAATTCGGGCGACATCAGGATCAGCGACACCATGCTGCGCAATCGGTCCTGGTTGTAGTGGCGCTTGAGGTCGCTCGCCGCCCAGGTGTTGGTGTCGGTGACCACGTAAGTGAGCGGGTCGCCGTTCTGGGCCATGAAGGCGATCAAGGTCTGGCGGCGCGCCGCGGTCGGCAGATAGCCGAGGATGCGCTTGCACCAGAAATCGACCAGCTTGGTCGGCGTCCACGACGGCACCTTGCTGCGCGTGGTGGCGAGGATCGGCGCCATCGGCACGCCGCCGTCCTGGGTTTCGGTGATCCAGTTGAGGATCTTCCAGGTCATCGCATAACTGCCCGAACCCGACCACGCGGCCTGGGTGTCGGGATAGCCGTTCGGCGCCGGCCATTCGTAGGGCGCGTGGCCGGTGAAGCCCATGCGCCAGGCGAACTCGTCGCTCTTCGGCGTGCCGACCGCAATCGTCCAGTCGCTGCCGAGCGTGCGCATCGCCGCGGCGACGGCCTCGAACGGGCGCCGCGACTTCAGGCCCCAGGCCTGCGCGAACGCGCTCGACAAGACGATGTGGCGCAGCGTCAGCGCGATCTGGTCGGCACTGCGCCAGTTCTGGCGGAAGATCGCCGCCGCGCTGGTCACAAGAGCCGCGCTGGGCGTGTCGCTGACGAAGCGGCGGATGAGTTTCTTGCAGATGAAGCGGGCCACGCCGGGGTGGCTGGCGAGGCGGTCGAGTACGTCGCGCCCGTCCTTCAGCGCCGGCTGCTCGGGATAGAGCATGCGGCCGAGCAGGAACTTCGGGCCGGCATCGTGCCAGGCCTGGCGATAGACGAAGCTGCCGTCGTTCTCGGTCGGGTACTGCCAGTGGCCGTTCTTGATCGACCAGCCGGTGAAGGCCGAGGCGGTCTCGTAAACGTCGATGTCGGTGTAGCCGGCCGGGTAGGTCGGGTCTTCGGCATCGGGCGGAACCTGGAACGGGTCCATGAAACCCAGGTAATGCTCGGCGCCGAGCGTATGCAGTTCCAGCAATTCGCGGGCGAAGTTTTCGTTCGGGCCGGCGCGCGTGTTGGAGGCGTTGTCGAGGTAGTAGAGCATCGAGGTGCTCTTGGCGACTTCCTCGAGCATCGCGCGGAAATTGCCGAAGGCATGCGGGCGCAATACGTCGCGCTGGTAATGCACGTAGACCGGGCCGGCGTCGTAGTCGCTGGCGGTGACGTTGAAATGGTCGTGCCAGAAATTGACCATGACCTCGCGCAACTGGCGCTTGGAATGCACCGCGCGCACCAGCGCAGCGCGTTGCGCTTCCCAGGCTGGGCGCATGCGCACTTCGTAGGCCGGGTTCGGCTTGACATGGTCGGCCCACAACTGGGTTAGCGATTTGCCCAGGGTGGTGTAGCCGGCGTTGAGCAAACGCGTCTCGACCGCGCTGTCGTCGATGTTGGCCCAGTCCAGTTGCCAGTCGACGTAGTTGGCCAGCCGTTGCGTATCGGTGGTGCCGAGCGCGTTGAACTCGCTGATCGATTGCGCGGTGGCGCCATAGCTGAGGCTGGCGAGCGCGCGCACCACGAACGGAGGACGCGGCAGGTCGAGCGGCGAAACCAGCAGCGGCGAGGCCTGCACGTCCGGCGCGGCGCTTTGCGTCGCGTCGAGTTTGGCGCGCGCGGCTTTCGACGGCGTGCTGCGTCCGAGCGTGCCGTAACGATCCTGCAGTCGAGTGCGGATCGCGGCCTGTTCGGAGGCGGTTATCGAGCGGGTCATCGGCGCGCTCCTGTCATCGGTCGTGTCGGGGAGCGCGAGCTTATGTCGGCCGGCAAGCCGCAAAGTCCCGGTTGCGTCACAGATCAATGTGTCGTGGGATGCGCTACGTCACTGTTCGAATGCGCACAGGCGACGGCGAATTCACCACGATGGCGCAGTTATCCCCATCAACGTGCGAACGGTCACGCAGATAACGAGCACTTATCGAATCGCATTGCGTGCGGCTTTGCCGATTCTGTCGATTTGCCGACGCCACGTTCACGAGCGGCTCGCATCGGCTTCGTGCGCAAGCGCACATCGCCGTTTCGACGGGCTCGGCAGGCTCTGCGTCGCAAAGCAAATTCCCGGTCGCCATATGCAGATGCAGCGCCTTCATTTCTGTGTGTGCTGCATAGCAACAAAGATGAATCGAACGCCAGTCGCCAGTGTCCGGGGATCGCAACACCCGGCGGCCTGGCCCACCCCTCTGCCAAGGATTCCCCATGCACGCTGTCCTGCGGCTGCAACGCCGTCCGCTTTCCGTCGTTCTCGCCCTGGCGTTGCCCATGATGGCCGCGTCCGCTGTCCAGGCCGCGGAGGCACCGCCGGCCGACCGGGCCGCGACCAATCTCGAACAAGTTGTCGTAACCGGCTCGCGCATTCCGCGCGCAACCCTGGAAGGGCCGTCGCCGGTCACCATCATCAGCAAGGAAGAGATCGACGCGCAGGGTTATCGCAGCGCCTTCGATGCGATCAGCGCGCTGACCCAGAACACCGGCTCGGTGCAGGGCGAGGATTTCGGCAATACCTTCACGCCGGCAGCCAACACCATCAACCTGCGCGGCTTCGGTCCCAACCACACCCTGGTGCTGGTCAACGGCCGGCGCCTGGTCGATTACCCGCTGGCCTATGAAGGCTCGGTCAACGTCGTCAATCTCGCCAACATCCCGACCGCGCTGATCAAGCGCATCGAAGTGTTGGCCGGCGGCGCTTCGGCGATCTACGGTTCGGACGCGGTCGCCGGCGTGGTCAACATCATCCTCAAGGACAAGTTCGAAGGCACCGAAGTCAATCTGCGCGTCGGCGGCACCGAGCAGGGCGGCGGCCAGAACCAGCGCCTGCAGGTGGTCAGCGGTTTGTCGGGCGACAAGTTCGATGCGGTGTTCGGCGTCGAGCTGCTGCATCGCGAAGCGATCTGGGGCGACCAGCGCGACTTCATGGACTCCTTGCTCGATCAACCTTCCGGCACCGCGCTGCTGCCGACCCAGGTGGCGTTCCGCCGCAACGCGCAGAGCAACGGTTTCATCGACCCGGGCGCGGCCTGCGATGCGGTCTCGGGGCTGTACCACGGCTCGGTGCAGCGCACGCGCAATCCTCGCCAGGGCTGGTACTGCGGCAGCAACGAGGCCTCGCCGGCGTTCTGGACCGTGCAGACCCAGAAGAAAAACGCCGATGCCTACGGTTCGTTGACCTGGCGTCTGAGCGACCGCACCGAGGTGTTCGCCGACCTGCAACTGGGCATTTCGAGCATCGAGAACAACACCCGCGCGCCGAGCTGGACTTCGGACAACAACTATTTCTACAACCAGGCCAGCGGCCTCAACGAAATCTGGTACCGCCGCATCGCCCCGGAAGAGATCGGCTCGGCGCACGCCAACAACAATCGCTTCCTCGAACGCTCCTGGGCGTTCACCACCGGCCTGCGCGGCAGCTTCGGCGAGTCGGGTTGGGACTTTGAGGTCGCCTACAACCGCGGCCGCTACGAGAACCGCACCAAGCGCCGCCAGTTCCTGAAAGGCATCAACGAGTTCTACCTCGGCCCGCGCCTGGGCACGCGCAACGGCATCGGCGTGTACAACCCGAGTCCCTCGCGCCTGTACCAACCGCTGACGCCGGCCGACTACCAGCGCCTGACCGGCTTCTACGAAAGCGAGAACGCCGCCTGGATCCAGAACCTCAGCTTCACCGTCAACGGCGACCTGTTCGAGCTGCCGGCCGGCACGGTCGGCTTCGCCGGCGTGCTCGAAGCCGGCAACCAGGGCTACAGCAACCGCCCCGATGCGCGCCTGGGCGACGGCACGTTCTGGAACACCAGCTCGGGTACGCGTGCCGAAGGCGAGCGCGACCGTTATGCGATCGGCGCCGAGATCAACGTGCCGATCTTCAGCACCCTGACCGCATCGGCGGCGGCGCGCTACGACGAGTTCCGCTTCGCCGGGCGCAAATCCGGCAAGGGCACCTGGAACGTCGGCCTCGAGTACCGCCCCTTCGACAGCCTGCTGCTGCGCGGCAGCGCCTCGACCAGTTTCCGCGCGCCGGACATGAACTACATCTTCGCCGCGGAAACACGCGGCTATAACCCGGGCATGACCGACTACTGGCGTTGCCGCACCGCCGGCCAGCCTTACGACAATTGCGATTACTCGGGGCTGGCGATCGATTACACCAGCGCCGGCAACCGCGACCTGAAGCCGGAAAGCGGCAAGTCCTACGGCTTCGGCCTGGTCTGGTCGCCGTCGGAACGCTTCGACGTTTCGCTGGATTACTACAGCATCCGTCTCGAGGACGAAGTCACCAACCTCAGCAGCAGCCGCATCCTGCGCGAGGAGGCCGATTGCCGTCTTGGCGCGACCGTCGGCGGCGAGGGCCGCGACATCAACTCGCCGCTGTGCCAGAACGCGCTGAGCCGCGTGCTGCGCAACCCGGCCGATGCCGCGGTGCAGCCGAACCAGGTTCGCCGCGTGCTCATCAATGCGATCAACGCCGCGTCCGAACGCACCGACGGCATCGACCTGAAGACCAACTTCCGTTGGAACGCCGGCCGCTACGGCGACTTCAGCAGCCGCCTGGGCTACACCCTGGTGCTCAAGCACGATTACCAGCAGTTCTCCGACGACGAGAAGACCGATCGCCGCGATTCGCTCGACGCGACCGATTGGCGCAGCAAGATCAATGCCGGCGTGACCTGGAACATCGGCCCCTGGAGCTCGAACCTCGTCGCCCTGCGCTACGGCAGCCTGCCCAACAGCGACGGCAGCGGCCGCATCGCGCCGTACACGCGCTACAACGGCAGCGTTTCGTATCGCTTCAACGACCGCGGTTCGATCGCCTTCATCGTCAACAACCTGCGCGATTCCAAGCCGCCGGCGGACCGCAGCGGCGGCGGCTGGCCGTTCTATCCGGTCGGCAACTACGACCCCTACGGCCGTCAGTTCTGGCTCGAGCTCGACTACCGTTTCCGCTGAGGACGCGGCACAGGCGCGAGTCCTGCATCGACAAAGAAAAAGCGGGCCTCGGCCCGCTTTTTCTTATCCGGCGGACGTGGCCGAACCTGCGCTCAGAACGGCCCGTTGATCGCCAGCGAGCGGCTCAGCGTCTTGGCTTCGCCGGTGGCCAGGTTGGTGTAGGTCACGTTGACGATGTCGGAGATCGCCATGCCGCCGCGGTACTGCTGGCTGCAGCGCGAAGTGGTGCAGGGCAGCACCAGGCCCAGCTCGGTGGTCCAGACATAGCTGTAGCTGCCGGCCGGCAGATTGCGGATCTCGAACGTGGCGGTGTAGCTGCTGGCCGGATAGAACGAGGTGCAGCGGCCGAAGTTGCCCACCGGCGGTTGGTCGTTGGGGCTGACGAAGCAATACAGCACCGGCCCGGTGATGGCTTGGGGTGCGATCTGCTGCGCGGCCGCCGGCGCGAATGCGGAGGCGGCGACCGCGGCGGCGACGAGCGCGCTGCCGAACAGGGTGTTCATGAGAGCCAATCCCTTTGATTTTATGAGGTCCGTTCCTGAAGTGGCCAGACGATTCTGGCCCGGCCGAGGATAACGCGCGGATATCGGGCGGGGCCGCGGGCTGTCGGAACTGACAGGGCCGTCACGAGTCCCCGCCGCGGCCGCGGGCCGCGGCTGCGACCGGATGACGCAGGCTCCGGGGCGGCCCGCGGGCGCATTGGCGCGGATGCGATAATCGCCGCTCCCGCTCCGTGGACTCCGCCTTTGCTGCACCTGCTGATCTACCTGCGATACATGGCGGTGGCCGGGCAGGTGCTCACGGTCGCCTATGTCGTCGAGCGCCTGAATCTGCCGATTCCGGCACGGCCCTTGTTGGCGATTTCGGCCGGCCTGCTGGCCTTCAACGTCGTCAGTCATGTGTGGTGGCTGCGCCATCGCAACGCCGGTGCGCGCGCCTTGATCCTGCAGTTGCTGGTCGATCTGCTGACCTTGACCGCCTTGCTGTATTTCTCCGGCGGCCCGGCCAACCCCTTCGTGTCGCTGTACCTGGTGCCGGTGGCGGTGGCGGCGATCGGCCTGGAAATCGCGCCGATGCTCGGCCTGACCGTGCTGACTGCGGCGCTCTACACCTGGCTGCTGCAACACCACGTGCCGCTGCCGCACGTGCACGGCGGCGATTTCGAGCTGCACGTGACCGGCATGTGGGTCAATTTCCTGCTTTCGGCGGTGATCATGGGCGTAGTCCTGAGCCGCTTCATGAGCATCGTGCGCGACCAGCGCCGCCGATTGTCGGAAGCGCGCGAACGCGCGATCCGCGACGAGTCGTTGTCGGCGCTGGGTTCGCTCGCCGCCGGCACCGCGCACGAACTCAATACGCCGCTGGCGACGATGAGCCTGTTGGTCGACGACTGGATCGCCAGCGACGCGCCGCCGGCGCGCGAGGACGTCGAACTGCTGCGCGGCCAGCTCGCGCATTGCCGCGACCATGTGCGCGCGCTGGCCGAGATGGCGCGCCGTGGCGCCGCCGGCGAAGCCACCGTCGAAGACGCCGACCGTTTCGTCCACGCCTGCGTCGATCGCTGGCGTTTGCTGCGGCCGAACGCGACCGCGGTGTTCCGCGGCGGCGCCGCCGATCGCGAAGTGCGCATCGACGCGGCCTTGCCGCAGGCGCTGATCAACCTGATCAACAACGCCGCCGACGCCAATGCCGCGCGCGGCCGCGACGAGCCGGTCGAGGTCGCCACGCAGGTGCGCGAGGGCTGGTTGGTGGTGACGATCCTCGACCGCGGCGCCGGCCCCGCCGGCATTGCCGCGCGCCCGCGCCACGACAGCGAGGGGCCGGGGCTCGGCATCGGCCTGATGATCTCCAAGGCCAGCATCGAACGCAGCCGCGGCCGCGTGCGCCAGTTCGAACGCGAGGGCGGGGGCTGCGTTACCGAAGTCGATCTGCCGCTGACCGGGGCGCCGGCATGAGCCTGCCCGCACGCATGCTGTTGATCGACGACGACCTGGCCTTCTGCCAGGTGCTGGCGCGCTTGCTGCAGCGTCGCGGCGTCGAAGTGCAGGCGCGCCACGATGCGGCGAGTGCGCTGGCGGCGCTGGACGAGTTCGCGCCCGAAGGCATCCTGCTCGACCTCAAGCTCGGCGCCGACAACGGCCTGCTGCTGATCCGCGACCTGCGCGAGCGCTGCCCGCAGGCGCGGATCGTGCTCGCGACCGGCTACGCCAGCATCGCCACCGCGGTCGACGCGATGCGGCGCGGTGCCTGGAACTACCTGCCCAAGCCGTTCGACATCGAAGCGTTGGCGCAGTCGTTCGAGTCGCCCGCGGCCGAAGCGCCGCCGCCGGAACCGCCGCTCGACCCGCCGTCGTTGAGGCGCCAGGGCTGGGAACACGTGCAGCGCGTCTTGGCCGAATGCGGCGGCAACGTCTCCGCCGCCGCGCGCGTGCTCGGCGTCGATCGGCGTACCCTGCAGCGGCGCCTGGCCAAACGGCCGGTGCGCGAGCGATAGCCGCGACGAATCCGCAAGACGCGGCGCCTGTAAAGGGTAGGAGCGGCGCGAGCCGCGACCGCGCTATCTCAAGCGGCTTCGTCAGCCCGGTAGGGTGGGGAACGCTTCAGCCACGACCTTTTACATCGCGTTGCGCCGGCTCTGCGGCGGCGCGGTCGCGGCTTGTGACCGCAGGAAATCCCCGTGGGACGCCGCTCCTACCCTTGAAGCGGTGAGGCGCTATTCGGCGGCGGACTTATAGCGCTGCAGCCAATGCGCGGTGCGTTCGAGGTAATACTCCGGTGCCCGCGGTGCGTAATCCAGATACTCGAAGGCGGCGTGCTTGAACGCGACTGCCGGTTCGATCTGGGTGCCTTCGTGCCATTCGTTGAACGAGGTGATGCCGATGAACGGCGCGCCGCTGTCGATCGCCGCCTCGAACATCGCGTCGTAATAGCGGCCGCCGTCGCGCTCCTTCGTGTTCTTGGCATTCCAGGGGCGGACGCGGGTGTCGATATAACCCGGGCCGACCGAAGGAACGAACAGCTTGCCGTGTTGCTTGGCCCAGCGCTGCAACTCGGGCCAATGCTCGGGCGTGGCGCCGTAGCTGAAGCCGCGGCTGGCGAAATAGGTGTAGAAGCCGTCGAAGCCGGACTGCTCGAAGAAGGCATGCTCGTCGGCGCCGACCCACAGCCCGAGCACATCGGCATCGAAAGCGGTGCCGCGGATGCTGTCGGCACCGTCGCGGCCGAGCACCTGGGCCCAGTCCTTGGCGTCGATGACATAGGAGTCGTAGACGAAGAACAGCGGGCGTTTACTGTCCGGATCGCGATAGAAGGCCGGATGCGCGCCGAAGGTCTCGACCAGATAGCGGATCGAGGCGCGCGCGTCGGCGGCGGTCTTGCGCGCGGCCGGCTCGATCTGGAAGCAGATGCGCACGCCGTGGCGCTGTGCGGCTTCGAACAGCGGGCGCAGGCTCTTGTAGCTCGGGTCGTCGACGCCGAGCCAGGTCACCGCGATCACACCGATCCGCGCCGAGGCGATCATCGCCATGTGGCGCTCGATCACCGCCGGGTCGGCGCTGCTGTATTCGCCGAGTTGCGGATAGAAATTGGCCGAGATGTCGCCGTTGCCGGGCAGGCGCTTGGCCGTCCGGTCGCGGTCGTTCTCGCGCAATACATCGTGTGCCCAATGCAGCGGCGCGCCGTCGAGCGTCGGGCTGCCGTACCAGTTGTAGTAGAAGGCGATCGCGCGCGGATTCAATGCGTGCGGCGCATCCGCCGCCGAGGCGAGTAAGGGCGACAGCAGCGAGACGATCGACAACAGGCAACGCAGTAAGAGCAGGCGCATGGACGAGTAGGGCAGCGGCGACCGCCCGACTATAGGACGCCGCGCGCGTCGCGCACAGCGCCGGCGCAGCGGCAGCGCGCGGTTTTGGCATTGTCGAAATCGTCGAAACGCATCGGGTCCCCGATGATTTCGCTGCTGCGCTCGCCGACACGTCGTCCAGGGCGAATATTTTTCGATTCGTTTGGAATTTTTTGGATGGCCGGACGGTCGCGCTGAAGGCCGATGGCCTGGCTTCGGCCGAACCCCGCCGCGGCGCAAGCCGCGACCGCCGTCTCAGGCCACGGCCGCGGGCCGCCGGCACCCAACGGCGCGCATCGCTTTCTGTGATGCCACTCAACGTCGCCGGCGGAACGCCGTTCGTATTCACGTGGACGCCGCCCCGGCGCGGGCGCAGTGTCGGTAGCCGTCCCACGACGCCAGCAGCAGGGACGCCCGCAGTCGCTCTTCAGCACTTCTCTAACCCGAGCCGCCGTCGTCGCCGACGGCGTTCCATCGATCCATCGGAGAACTCGCATGACCGACCGTCGTCTGTTGCATCTCGCCATCGCCGTAGCGATCGGCTTCGCCGCCACCGCTTCTTCCGCTCCGGCCGCCTCGCCGGGCGCCGATCCGCGTTTCGAACTCGATCTGGGCGGATTGCGTTTCGACCCGCTCGCATCCACGCCGGTGCAGCCCAGCAGCGCCTGGGGCCGCGCGCGCGCCGATGGCGAAGACTGGCGCCTGATCCAGTTCGGCGGCCCGGTGCGCCAGGCCTGGCTCGACGAACTGCGTCGTGCCGGCCTGGAGCCGGTGCAGTACGTCCATCCCTACACCTATGTCGCCTGGGGCCGTCGCGATGCCTTGGCGCGGCTCTCCGGCCGTCCTGAAGTGCGTTGGAGCGGCGATTTCCTGCCGGCGTATCGGGTGCAGCCCGAACTGCGCAAGGCCGAACTGCGCAAGGCCGCGACCGGGGCGGTCGAGGTCGATGTCGTCAGCCGCCGCGGCAACTCCGGCTTCGTCACTGCATTGAACGTGCTCGGTGCGAGCAAGGTCGGCGCCGAGGCGCGCGCGATCGATCGTCACTTGCAGGCGCAGACTCTGCGGATATCGGCTGACCGCCTCTCGGCACTGGCGCAGACGCCCGGCGTTTACAGCGTGCAGAGCGTGCCGACCGACGGCGGCCTGCGCGGCGAGATCAGCAGCCAGATCAACGCCGGCAACGTCAACGC
Organism: Lysobacter sp. ESA13C; assembly: GCF_019970005.1. NCBI lineage: Bacteria > Pseudomonadati > Pseudomonadota > Gammaproteobacteria > Lysobacterales > Lysobacteraceae > Lysobacter > Lysobacter sp. ESA13C. The sequence continues at coordinate 254,567 of NZ_JAHXYK010000004.1, forward strand.
GAGCAATTTCGCCTTGCCCGGTTATCGCGCTTATCTGACGTCCATCGGCGTCGACGGCACCGGCGTGACCATGGCCAACGTCGACAGCGGCATCTACCACACTCATCCCGACCTGGCCGCGCGCATGACCGCCTGCGTGGGCAGCACCTGCGGCGCGGCGGCGAGCAGCGCGCACGGCACCCACACCGCGGCGATCATGGCCGGCGACGGCGCATCGAACGTCAACGCGACCACGCCGAACGGCAGCTTCCGCCGCGGTCTCGGCGTGGCGCCGGGCGCCAAGTTGGTCGAGCAGCGTTATTCGCCGACCTACAGCCAGGCCGGCGGCATGTTGCTGTTGATGACCCAGTCGGTGCGCAACCGCGCGGTGATCTCCGGCAACAGCTGGGGCCCGGCCGGTTCGCCGCGCGGTTACGACAACGCCACCCGCCAGGTCGATGTCGGCGTGCGCGATGCCGACCCCGATGCGCCCGGCGATCAGCCGCTGAACTACGTGCTGTCGTTCATGAACGGCAACGGCGGCACCCAGAGCCAGGGCACGCCGGACGAAGCCAAGAACACCTTCACCATCGGCTCGACCAAGGGACAGACCTCGGCCACGGTGCAGCTGACCGCGATAAACGACTTGTCCAGCAACACCGCGCACGGGCCGGCGCTCGATGGCCGGCGCATACCGAGCATGGTCGCGCCGGGGTGTTCGATCGACTCGGCCAACAGCGCGAGCGGCCACGGCCTGATGTGCGGCACCAGCATGGCCTCGCCGCAGGTCGCCGGCGCCAGCGCCTTGTTCGTGCAGTACTACCGCGCACGCTTCGGCGTCGACCCGAGCCCGGCGTTGACCAAGGCCGCTTATACCGCGGTCGCGCAGAACCTGATCGGCCGTCTCGATGCCGACGGCGGCACCCTCGGCACCGCGCCCGACAGCAAGCAGGGCTGGGGGCGGATGCTGATCAAGCCGGTGCTGCAGCCGGCGCAGAGCGTGCAGTACGTCGATCAGAGCCGTGTGTTCAATGCCAGCGGCGAGACCTGGACGAGGACCTTCACCGCGGCCGACCCGAGTAAGCCGATCCGGATCATGCTGGTCTGGACCGATGCGCCCGGCCATGGCCTCGGCGGCACCACCCCGGCCTGGAACAATAACCTCGATCTGCGCGTCACCGCCGGCGCCAGCACTTACCTCGGTAACGTTTTCTCCAGCAGCGGCTGGTCGGTCACCGGCGGCAGCGCCGATGCCAGGAACAACGGCGAGGGCGTGTTCCTGCAGGCCGCGCAGCATGGCGGCAGCGTCAACGTCGAAGTGCGCGCGACCGACATCAACTCCAACGCACTGCCGAACGCCGGCGACGACACCGACCAGGACTTCGCCCTGGTCTGCTACAACTGCGCGGCTTGAGCCTTCCTACCCGCTTAAAGCCCCTCTCCCGCGTGCGGGAGAGGGGTGGGGGTGAGGGCGGATGAGGTGAGGTAAGGGCAGATCGATACGCAACGAACGATCGATGAGCCGCCGCAACGCCGGCCTCACACCACCCCGGTCGCATAGAACACCCCGATCACCACGAACACCGCCATGGTCTTGATCAGGGTGATCGCGAACACGTCCTTGTAGGCCTGGCGATGGGTCAGGCCGGTCACCGCCAGCAGGGTGATGACCGCGCCGTTGTGCGGCAGGGTGTCCATGCCGCCGGAGGCCATCGCGGCGACGCGGTGCAGCACTTCCATCGGGATGCCGGCGGCGTTGGCGTTGGCGATGAAGCTGTCGGCCATGGCCGCGAGCGCGATGCTCATGCCGCCCGAGGCCGAGCCGGTGATGCCGGCCAGGGCGGTCACCGTGACCGCTTCGTTGACCAGCGGGTTCGGAATCGCGGCCAGGGCATTGGCGACCACCAGGAAGCCCGGCAGCGCGGCGATGACCGCGCCGAAACCGTATTCGCTGGCGGTGTTCATCGCCGCGAGCAGGGCGCCGCCGATCGCCGCCTTGCTGCCTTCGGCGAAGCTCGCCGTCACCGGCTTCCAGGCAAACACGACCACCGCGGCGATGCCGATCAACAGCGCGCCTTCGACCGCCCAGATCGCGGCGATTTTCGACACCTCCTGCACCACCGGTGCGGCGTCGCCGATCACCGCCGGGTCGAAACTGTGTCGAGCGCCGTACACCTGCGGCAGCCACACGCTGAAGGCTTTGTTGGCGAGGCCGACCAGCAGCAGCGGCAGGATCGCGACCGCCGGATGGGCGAGGCGGCCGCCGGCGAACGGCGCCGGCTCGTTGATCAGATTCTCGCCGTAGCCTTCGCCGGCGCGCAGCGCCACGCGGCGGCGCCAGTTCAGATAGAGCAGGCCGACGATCAGGATGAACACGCCGCCGATCAGGCCCAGCCAGGGCGCGGCCCAGGTGTCGGTGCCGAAGAACGCGGTCGGGATGATGTTCTGGATCTGCGGCGTGCCCGGCAACGCGTCCATGGTGAAGGTGAACGCGCCGAGCGCGATGGTGCCGGGGATCAGGCGCTTGGGAATGTCGCTCTGGCGGAACAGCTCGGCGGCGAAGGGATACACCGCGAACACCACCACGAACAGCGACACGCCGCCGTAGGTGAGCAGGGCGCAGACCGCGACGATCGACAGCATGGCGCGTTCGCGCCCGAGCAGGCGGATGGTCGCGGCGACGATCGATTTCGAGAAGCCCGAGACCTCGATCAGCTTGCCGAACACCGCGCCGAGCAGGAACACCGGGAAATACAGCTTGAGGAAGCCGACCATCTTGTCCATGAACAGGCCGGTGAACATCGGCGCGACCAGGCTCGGGTCGGTCAGCAGCACTGCGCCGAGCGCCGCCACCGGCGCGAACAGGATCACGCTGTGGCCGCGGTAGGCGACATACATCAGAAAGCACAGCGCGGCCAGCACGATCACGAACGCCATCGGTTTGTTTCCCCGTGACGAACGTCCAGGCCCGTCGGTGCGCGCAGTGTCGGCAAGCGCGGGCGGGCGGGGCATTGTCCGAAGGTACAGCTGCCGGACGTGACCGCGTCCTCATAGTCTGCGCGGCATGACGGGGGCCTTCGTCCAGCTGCCGCCGCCATTCTCGCGTGGGGGCGGAATGGCGGCGGTGCGGACACCGGCCCATCGCGATCGCTACGAACGGCTGCTGCAAACGGCCGCTACAAGGGGAGAGACACACGTGAAGCAAGGCAAGCAGACACGCAGCAAGATCGGCCACAGCACGTTGAGCCTGGCCATCGCCGGCGCGTTGCTGGCGCCGGCCGCCTGGGCGCAGGAAGCCGCGCCGGCCGCCGAGGCGCAGGCCAAGACGCTGGGTTCGATCACCGTGACCGCGCGCAAGCGCGAGGAGACCTTGCAGGAGGTGCCGGTCGCGATCACCGCGTTCACGCCCGAGGCGCTGGACCGGCTCAACGTCGAGGACCTCAGCGACCTCGACGCGCAGGTGCCCAATCTGACCATCTACGCCGCGCGCGGCTCCAGCAGCACCATCACCGCTTATATCCGCGGCGTCGGCCAGTCCGATCCGCTGTGGGGCGTCGACCCGGGCGTCGGCATCTACATGGACGATGTCTACATCGCCCGTCCGCAGGGGGCCTTGCTCGACGTGTTCGACGTCGAGCGCATCGAGGTGCTGCGCGGCCCGCAGGGCACGCTGTACGGCAAGAACACCATCGGCGGCGCGATCAAGTACATCTCGCGCGGCCTGCCGACTTCGCTCGACGGCTTCGCTTCGGTCACGGTCGGCAACTACGGCCAGCTCGACGTCAAGGCGGCGATCGCCGGCCCGATCGGCGGCAGCACCCAGGGCGGCGATGCCACCCTGCGCGGCCGCCTCTCGGTGGCCAGCCTCAACCGCGACGGTTTTGGCGAGAACGTGGTTACCGGCCAGGACGTCAGCGATAAAGAGATTCTCGCCCTGCGCGGCAGCCTCGGCGCCTACGTCAGCGATGCCCTCGACATCCAGTTCGCCTTCGACTGGATGGACGACCAGTCCGGCGTGCGCGGCGCCAAGATGCTCGCCGCCAACCGCTTCGCCCCGGGCCAGGCGCCGTTGAATTCGCGCTACGACATCCGCAGCGGCATGCCCAACATCAACGACACCACCATCAAGGGCGCGTCGGCGACGGTCAACTGGCGCGCCAGTGAGGACTGGAGCTTCAAGTACGTGCTGGCCAAGCGCGAGTCGGACACCGAGACCAACATCGACTTCGACACCCTGCAGAACAAGATCGCCGACGTGAAGGCGTTCTACAGCGACCAGCAGATCACCCACGAGCTGCAGGCCAACTACGACGGCGGCGGCCGCGCCCGCGGCGTCATGGGCGTGTACGCCTTCGACGGCGAGGCCGGCGGCCAGGTGCTCAACAACTTCTTCAACCTCAGCTTCGGCGACACCCAGGGCACGGTCTTCACCGAGAGCATCGCCGCTTATGCCGACTGGACCTTCGATCTCACCGACAAGCTCAAGCTCGACGTCGGCGTGCGCTACACCGACGAGGACAAGCGCGCCAAGGTGCTGAACCGCGGCTACCGCGATGCCAGCTTCAGCGTGCCCAACGGCCTGGTCGCGGCGAATTTCGACCGCAAGATCAATTTCAAGAACACCTCGCCGAAGATCTCGCTCGACTACCAGATCGCGCCCGACATTCTGCTGTACGGCCTGGCCACGCGCGGCTTCAAGTCCGGCGGCTACAACATCCGCGCACAGGCCGCCGCGGTGCCGCGTTCGGCCGAGCCCTTCGACGACGAGGTCGTCGACAGCTTCGAAGTCGGCAGCAAGATGGCCTTCTTCGATCAGCGCCTGTTCTTGAACCTGGCCTATTTCCACAACGACTACAAAGACATCCAGCTGTCGGTGTTCACCGCCTACGACAGCAACGGCGACGGCACCAACGATGCCTTTTTCGGCGATTTCACCAACGCCGGCTCCGGCACGGTGCAGGGCCTGGAAGTCGAATACCAGTGGCTGCCGAACGAGCATTGGCTGATCTCGGGCAACCTGGCCTGGCTCGACGCCAAGTACGACGAATTCATCTATGCCGGCGTCAACATCGCCGACGAGCAGGAGTTCACCAACGCCCCGGACTTCTCCGGCGCGCTCAACGTCGAGTACCGCACCGACCTGAGCAACGGCAGCAATCTGTCGGCGCGCGTGGGCTACAGCTACCAGAGCGACGTGGTGGCGACCACCGAGATCATCCGCACCGGCGCGGTGCCGATCACCCAGGACGGCTATGGCCTGGTCAACGCCGGCGTGACCTGGAAGAGCCCGGGCCCGTGGACGGTGTCGCTGCAGGGCACCAACCTGGCCGACAAGGAATACCGCACCACCGGTTACAGCCTCAATTCCGCCTTGGGCGTCTACACCGGCTTCTACGGCCCGCCGCGTCAGTACACGCTGTCGGTGAAGTACGCGTTCTGATCGTTGCCGCGGCGACCGACGACGTCGCCGTGACGGCGTGAATCCTCTGCCACGGATGGCGGGGATTCGTTTTGTTTGGCTTGGGTCGGATATTGAGAAGTGAAAGCCGAGAGCCGAGAGCCGAGAGCCGAGAGCAAATCCCCCTCGGTCCCCCTTTTCCAAAGGGGGAGGTACTTCGGGACGATTCGTTCGATCCCGAAGCTCGTGCCGTTCTCTCTTGTAAACAGGGAAGTGCTTCGGGGAGATTCGTTCCCCACCCAAAACCCGTGCCGTTCCCCCCTTTGTTGAGGGGGGCAGGGGGGATTTGCCTTTGCTTTTGCCCCGCCTTCGCCTCGCCTAGCCAAAGCGCCCCTCACTCTCTACGACCCCATCCGCCGCACCGAACCGCTGCGCTATCCTGCGCCGATGCCTCCCGTCGCCGCCTCATGCTGAGCCTTACCGTCGTCGCGCTGGCCAGCCTGGCCTGGCTGGCGCTGATGTTCGGCACCGCGCTGTTCGCCGAGCGGCGGCCGAACGTGCTGGCGCGGCATTGGCGCCATATCTACGCGCTGTCGCTCGCGGTGCACTGCACCTCGTGGACCTTCTACGGCACGGTCACCCAGGCGGCGCGCTACGGTTGGCCGTTGCCGCCGACTTTCCTCGGCTCGATCCTGTTCTACGCGCTCGCGCTCGGCTTCATGGTCAAGCTGGTCAAGCTGGCGCGCGAAACCAACGCGACCTCGCTCGCCGATCTGATCGCCACGCGCCTGGGCAAGGACGCCTGGCTCGCCGCGCTGGTGACCTTGATCGCCGCGCTCGGCCTGATCCCCTACATCGCCCTGCAGCTCAAGGCCGTGGCGATGAGCTTCGCGATGCTGACCACGCGCGCGACCGACGGCGGCGCGCTGCCGGCCTGGCGCGACAGTGCGCTGTACGTGGCCTTGGCGATGGCCTTGTTCGCGATGTTATTCGGCACCCGCCGCGCCAGCGCGGCCGAGCACAACCGCGGCCTGGTCCTGGCGATGGCGTTCGAGTCGGTGTTCAAGCTCGCCGCGATGCTCGCGCTCGGCGCCTTCGTCTGGTTCGGCCTCGGCGATTTGCCGCAGGCCGCGGCGGTCGCTGTCGACGCACCGGCGCAGCCGGCCGGCGGTTTCGTGCCGCTGGTGCTGCTCGGCGGGCTGGCGATGTTCATCCTGCCGCATCAGTTCCACGTCGCGGTGGTCGAATGCCGCGATGAAGCCGACGTGCGCACCGCGCGTTGGCAGTTCCCGCTGTATCTGTTGTTGATCGCGTTGCCGGTGCTGCCGCTGGCCAAGGTCGGCCAGTCCTTGCTCGGCAGCCAGGTGCCGTCGGACCTGTACGTGCTGGCCCTGCCGCTGGCGCAAGGGCACGAATCGCTGGCGCTGTTCGCTTTCCTCGGGGGGCTCAGCGCCGCCACCGGCATGGTCGTGGTCAGCACCCTGACCCTGAGCCTGATGATCGGCAACCACTGGTTCGCGCCGGGCCTGTTGCGCGGCGCGTGGGCGCGCAACGACGACTTGCGCGGGCGCGTGCTCGCGCTGCGCCGCGCCGGCATCGTCGCGATCATGCTGTTGGCCTGGGGCTATAGCCGCCTGATCGCCGGCAGCGAGGCGCTGGCCGACGTCGGCGCGGTGTCGTTCTCGGCATTGGCGACCCTGGCGCCGGCGCTCGCGTTCGCGGTGTGGCGGCCGCAGACGCCGGCGCGCGCGGCCTTCGCCGGCATCGTCGCCGGCTTCGCGGCCTGGGTCTGGGTGTTGCTGCTGCCGCTGTTGTACGAAGCGCGCGGTATCGCGCCGTCGTGGCTGCACGAGGGGCCGTTCGGTTGGCATTGGCTGGCGCCGGAACGTTTGTTCGGCCTGACCGGCTGGAGCCGGCTCGGTCGCGCGGTCGGCGTCAGCCTGTTCATCGGCACCCTGACCACCGTGCTGGCGGCGCTGTGGCGGCGCGAATCGCCGCGCCATGCGCGCCGCGGGCTCGATGCACAGACCTTGCGCGACGCCGGCCTGCGCTTTCTGTCGCGCGAACGCGTCGCGCAATTGCTCGACGGGGTGCCGGCCGGCGGCGCGGTCGATGCCACGGTCGAAGCCGGCGTCGAGCGCGAACTGGCCGCGGTGCTGGGTTCGGCCTCGGCGCGGGTGCTGCTGGACGCGGCGCGGCGCGAAGCCGGGCGCGATCTCGACACCGTGGCGGCGATCGTCGGCGAGGCCTCGGCCGACCTGCGTTTCAACCAGCGTCTGCTGGAAGCGGCGTTGCAGAACATGAGCCAAGGCATCAGCGTGGTCGACGCGCAACTGCGCCTGGTCGCCTGGAACCGCCGTTATGCCGAGCTGTTCGGCTATCCGGCCGAGTTGCTGCAGGTCGGCCGGCCGATCGCCGATCTCGCGCGCTGGGCGATGCAGCGCTTACCGATGCAGGCCGATATCGAATATTCGCTGGAACGGCGCCTGGCCTTCATGCGCGCGGGCACCGCGCATTTGTCCGAGCGCGTGCTCGCCGACGGCAGCATCATCGAAATTCGCGGCAACCCCATGCCCGGCGGCGGCTTCGTCGCGACTTTCACCGACGTCACCGCGTTCCGGCGCGCCGAGGCCGGCCTGATCCAGGCCAACGAAACCCTGGAGCAGCGCGTCGCCGAGCGCACCGCCGACCTGGAAGTGGCGACCCGCGAGGCCGAGCGCGCCAACGAAGCCAAGAGCCGCTTCCTCGCCGCGGTCGGCCACGACCTGATGCAGCCCTTGCATGCCGCGCAGTTATTCACCGATGCCTTGGCGCAGCAGGTCGCCGAGCCGGCGCAACGCGAAACCGTGGCCCAGATCGGCGGCGCGCTCGATTCCACCGGCGATCTGTTGACCGGTTTGCTCGACATGTCGCGTTTGCAGGCCGGCGGCCTGGTGCCGCAGCCGCGCGAGTTTCCGCTGGCCGAAGTGCTGGAGCCGTTGGCCTCGGAGTTCGGCGCCATTGCCGCCGCGCGCGGCCTGCGTTTCCGCTATGTCGCCTCGCGCGCGTGGACGCGCAGCGACCCGCAGTTGCTGCGCCGCGTGTTGCAGAACTTCCTCGCCAATGCGGTGCGCTACACCGCGCAGGGGCGGGTGTTGATCGGCGTGCGTCGGCGCGGTGGCGGCCTGTCGATCGAAGTGCACGACAGCGGCCCGGGCATCGCGGCCGACCAGCGCACGATGATCTTCGAGGAATTCCGCCGTGGCGAGGACGCGCCGGGGCAGGGCCTCGGCCTGGGCCTGTCGATCGCCGACCGCATCGCGCAATTGCTCGACGCGCCGCTGAGCCTGCACAGCCGCGTCGGCCACGGCACCGCGTTCGGCGTACGCGTGCCGAGCCTGCCCGTGCCGCAGCCGATCGCATCGCAGCCGATCGCGTCCGCCGGCGCGGCGCGCGGCATCGCCGGGCTGCGCGTGCTCGCGGTCGACAACGATCCGCAGGCCTTGGGCGCATTGAGCGAGACGCTGCGGCGCTGGGGCTGCGCCGTGGTCACCGCTAGCGTCGGCGAGGACGCGCGCCGGGCCATGCGCGAGCAGCCCGCGGCGCTGTGGCTGTTCGACTACCACCTCGACGACGACGACACCGGCGTGGCCCTGGCGCAGCGCCTCAGCGACGAGTTCGGCGCACGGCCTTGCCTGCTGCTGAGCGCCGACACCGGTGCTGCGGTGCGGCAATCGGTGCATGCCGCCGGCTGGTCGCTGCTGGCCAAACCGGTCAAGCCGCTGGCCCTGAAATCGGTGCTCGACCGCTTGCTCGCCGCCGGCGGAATCGAGCGCTGAGCGCCATCGCCGCGCCGAATTCGGGTGGTGACCAAGCGTGAGCAAAGTCAAGGAAATTTGGTGGTCATTTTCTAGCCAACCCTATTGCAATGCTTGTGTAGCAATGCGTTGCGAGTGGTTGGAAGAGAACTGTCCGCAGGCTTGTCCACAGGCTGTGTGGACAACACGGGCCGCGAAAACGATAAACAGCCTGAATGTGCCAAGGTCTGTGCCGCGTGCTTCGTCGCAGGCCTATCACGATCCGCGATGGCGTGCGCAGTCTTGACGGCGCGAGTGTCCGACGCTAGACGCCACCAAGGAATCCGGGGTCGAGCGGCGGGCGCGGAACGTCCGAGCCGACGCTAGCGCTTAGTCTTCGATTCGCCGCGCCGGGTCGGACAATTCGAGTTCGCGCAAGACCACGCCGGCCTGGGTGCGGTTGCGCACGCCGAGGCGGTCGAAGATCGCCGACAGATGCGCCTTGACTGTGCGCTCCTGCACGTCGAGGCGATCGGCGATCTGTTTGTTGAGCAAGCCCTGTGCGACCAGGGTCAGCACCCGGAACTGCTGCGGCGACAGGCTGGCCAGGCGCGAGGCGAGGTCGGCGTCGCCGCGCTCGCTGTGAGTGCGCGCGACCGCGGCGCGCAACGAGGCCGGCAGCCACTGCTCGCAAGCGAGCACCGCGCGAATCGCATCGCGCAATTCGTCCAGGCCGGAACTCTTGGGCAGATAACCGGCGGCGCCATGGTCGAGCGCGCGCCGCACCACGCGCGGATCGTCGTTGGCCGACACCACCGCGACCGCGGTGCCGGGGTACTGCGCGCGGATCGCCGCGAGCCCGGCCAGGCCGTGGTTACCGGGCATGTGCAGATCGAGCAGAACCAGGTCGATGCCGGGCTCGGCTTCGAGCGCGGCGAGGGTGTCGTCGAGCGTGCCGGCTTCGCGAATCATGGTGTCGGGCACGGCATCGGCCGCGGCCTGGCGCAGTGCGGCGCGGAACAGCGGGTGGTCGTCGGCGATCAGCAGGGTCGGCATCGTCTTTAGCCTAACAGGCCCGGCGCACCGGCCGCGGCCGCCGTGCACGGCTGTACGAAAGTACGATGAGGCGCTGCGCGCGACTTGCTAGCCTGAGAGGATGAGCGCCCAATCCCTTCGCACCGCCGCGGCCACCGCCGCCCTCGTCTTGCTGGCTTGCGCGGCATCGCCGGTGGCGGTCGCCGCCAAGCAGCGCTCCGCCGCCCCGAACGCCCGCCAGGAATCCGCATCGATGTTCAGCGCCGAACGCCAGACCGAGCATCGCGGCGAGCACGACGACCTGCTCAGCGCAGGCCTCGGCCTCGACGGCTTGCGCGCGATGCTGCCGCCGGCGTTCGCCGACGCCGCGCATCCCACCGCTGCGGAGTTGCGTCGGCGCGCCTTGTGGGCGAACTGGCGCGGCATCGCCGACCTCGCCCCGGGCGGCGGCTACGGTGAGCTGTACGGCAGCCTCGCGCGCGTGCCCGGGCGCGAGTTCAGCGCGTTCGCGAATTTGCCCGGCGCCCATCAGCCGCATCGCGTACTGGTGCAGGTGCCCGACGAGTTCGATGCCAAGAAGCGTTGCCTGGTGGTCAGCGCCTCGTCGGGCTCGCGCGGCGTCTACGGCTCGATCGCGGTCGCCGGCGCCTGGGGCCTGCCGAAGGGCTGCGCGGTGGCCTACACCGACAAGGGCGCGGGCACCGACTATTTCGATTTCGATGCCGGCATCGGCGTGCGTGCCGACGGCACCACCGGCCCGGTCGCCGAAGGCGGGCTGGCCTTCACTCCGAATGCGAACGAACGCGAAGCTTCGAAGGGCGTCGCCTTCAAGCATGCGCACTCGCGCGACAACCCGGAGGCCGATTGGGGCCGGCACGTGCGTCAGGCCGCGCAGTTCGGCTTGCGCTCGCTCGACCAAGCCTTTCCGAAACAGGCGCCTTTCACCTTCGCCAATACGCGGGTGATCGCAGTCGGCATTTCCAACGGCGGCGGCGCGGTGTTACGCGCGGCCGAACTCGACGACGAGGGCGGGCGCGAGGGTCGCTGGCTCGATGCGGTCGTGGCCGGCGAGCCGAACGTCTACGTCGAAGGCGCGCGGCCCTTGTACGACTACACCACCGAAGCCGCCTTGTTGATGCCTTGCGCCTTGTTGCACAAGCCGCTGGGTGCGATGCCGGTGGCGCCGATCAGCGGCGACAGCGCGGAATCGTTCTGCAACTACGCCGCCGCCCTGGGCTTGCTCGGCGAGGCGGCGAAGCAGGCGAGCACGCAGGTGCGTGCGCAAGCCGCCTACGAGCGCATGCGCGGCAACGGCTGGAGCGACGACGCACTGCGCGCCGGCGCCTTGTCGGTCAACTTCGATCTGTGGCGCGCGGTCGCGGCGACCTATGCCTCGGCCTACGGCCGCTTCAGCGCGGCACAGCAGCCGCGCACGCGCAATCCCGACCAGCCCTGGGTCCGCTACGTCTACAGCGCCGGCCAGGTCGCTCCGGGCGCGCCGATCAGCGAACGCGCCGCCAGCGAAGCCGAACGCGCGGCCTGGTGGTCCGATGCCAGCGGCATTCCGCCGGGCGCGGGGGTGTATCTGTTCGGCCCGAATGCGGCGCAGCCCGAGCAACGCCTCGCGCCGCTGGCGGGCCTGCGCGAGTTGTGGAACGGCGAACCGCTCGCTGAGCAACAGCCCGGGCGCGGCGCCGCGCTCGCCGCCGCGCAACAACGCGTGCGCAAGGGCATCGAGGCGACCCGCGCGTCGGCGCCGCGCAAGGACCTGCCGATCGTGGTCGTGCACGGCCTCGACGACGGCCTGATCCCGCCGGCCTTCAGCAGCGCGCCCTATGTGGCGATGGCGCGCGAGGCCGGCGCGCAGGTGCGTTACTGGCAGGTGCGCAACGTCCAGCACTTCGACGCCTTCCTCGGCCTGCCGGCGCTGAGCACGCGTTATTTGCCCTTGTTGCCCTATGTCTACGAGGCGCTCGACCGCGTCGACGCGCACCTCGACCGGGACCAGCCCTTGCCGGCCGATGCGCTGATCCAGACCGCGCCGCGCGCGCAAGGGCAGGCCTTGAAGGCCGCCGACCTGGCGATTCCGCGCTGAGGCGCCGGCGCGCCGTTCATCCGCGCGCAAGCCAGGCGCGAACATGGGGTTCATCCGCGCAGCAACCGCCGCCATGCAGGCCTGAAGCAGGCCCGACGCGGCTCGCTGCGTGGTTCGCCGGCTGGGACGCTAGCGCTTGCGAGGGGCGTGCCGAGGGCCGCTACCGGCGAGGATCGATGCCTTTGCGACCTCTGCCTCTTGCGGCGGGCGCATCGGCTTTGGCAGGCTGAACGCCCTCACTGGACGGCCCTGCGGCCGTTCGCCACGGAGCAGCACCGCATGGCGCGTCATTTTTCGATGCTCCGCGAATTCCATCTCGCGGACTGGTTCACCCTCGCCAACGCCTTTTGCGGCACCGGCGCGATCTTCGCCGCGATGCGTTTCCTGCAGGAAGGCGGCGTGCGCGATTTGATGATCGGCATGGCGCTGATCCCGCTGGCCTTCATCTTCGACGCCCTCGACGGCCGCGTCGCGCGCTGGCGCAAGTCCTCGTCCACGCTCGGGCGCGAACTGGATTCGCTGGCCGACGTGATCTCCTTCGGCGTCGCGCCGGCGGCGCTGGCCTATGCCTGCGGCCTGCAGGGCGGCTGGGACTGGGTGGTGCTGAGCTATTTCGTCGGTTGCGGCGTGAGCCGCCTGGCGCGCTACAACGTCACCGCCGAGGCCCTGGCCGGCGACGAGGGCAAGGTCAAATACTTCGAGGGCACGCCGATCCCGACCAGCCTGCTGCTGGTGATCGTGCTCGCCATCGCCGCGGTGCAGGGCGACATCGGCGCCGATCTGTGGCTGGGCATGTTCAAGCTCGGGCCCTGGCAGTTCCATCCGCTGGTGCTGATGTTCGCGCTGTCGGGCTCGCTCATGATCAGCAAGACCTTGCGTATCCCCAAGCCCTGATCGAAGTCCTTGCGTGGGCGTGTCCTGCGTCGAAGGCGGCGTGCGCAGCTGGCCGATTAGTGGAAGTCGCGCGAATGCGTGCTCAGGCTGCCGAGCAGGACGGTCAGGTCTTCCATGCGCGAGACGATCAGGTTCTGCACGCCGTCGACGCGTTCCAGGCGCGCGTCGATCGCCATCAGCCGCGCTTCGACCAGGACCCGGCGCTGGCGCTGGGCGAGATCGCGCCAGACAATCGCATTGACCGTGCCGTCTTCGTCTTCCAGGCTGAGGAAGGTCACCCCGCCGGAGGTTTCCGGATGCTGGCGCACGGTCACCAGGCCGGCGAAACGCACCTGGGTGCCGGACTCGGTCTTGGCCAGTTGCGAAGAACGCCGGCAGCGCCGCGCGTGCAGGGTACTGCGCAACAGCGATAAAGGATGGCGACCGAGAGTGGTGCCGAGCAGGGCGTAGTCGGCCTGCACGTCTTCGCCTGCGGTCGGCAACGGCAGCGACACCGGCGCCTCGTCGCGGGCCACCCCGGCGAACAGCGGTAACTGGGTATCGACGCCGGCGACCGCCCAGCGCGCGCGGTGGCGATGGCCGGCGAGCGCGCGCAGCGCGCCCGAATCGGCGAGCAGGGCGCGCACGCGGGCGTCGATGGCGGCGCGCGCGCACAGGTCTTCGACGTCGCGCCACGGCGCCCGCACCCGCGCGTCGGCGATGCGCTCGGCCGAGGCTTCGTCGAAACCGTTGATCAGGCGCAGGCCCATGCGGATCGCATGCGGATGCTTGCCGACCCGGCCGTGCACCGGCTCCAGAGTGCAGTCCCATTCGCTGTAGCGCACGTCGACCGGCAGCACCGCGACGCCGTGCCGGCGCGCGTCGTGGAGGATCTGCCCGGGCGTGTAGAAGCCCATCGGCATCGAGTTGATGACGCCGCAGGCGAACGCGGCCGGGTGGTGATGCTTTAGCCAGCAGCTGACGTAGGTGATCAGGGCGAAGCTGGCGGCGTGCGACTCGGGAAAACCGTAGCTGCCGAAGCCCTTGATCTGCTCGAAGATACGGTGGGCGAAGTCTTCCGTATAGCCGTTTCTCAACATGCCGCTGCGCAGTTTGTCGCGGTGCGGTTCGAGCCCGCCGTGACGTTTCCAGGCCGCCATCGAGCGGCGCAGCTCGTCGGACTCGCCTGGCGTGTAGTCGGCGGCGACGATGGCGATCTGCATGACCTGCTCCTGGAACAGGGGCACGCCGAGGGTGCGCACCAGCACCGTGCGCAGCGCTTCCGACGGGTATTCGACCAAGTCGGGATTCTTGCGCCGCAGCAGATAGGGATTAACCATGTCGCCCTGGATCGGCCCGGGCCGCACGATCGCGATCTCGATCACCAGGTCGTAGAACGTGCGCGGGCGCAGCCGCGGCAGCATCGACATCTGCGCGCGCGATTCGATCTGGAACACGCCGATGGTGTCGGCCTCGCAGATCATGTCGTAGACCGCCGCGTCCTCGCCGCGGGCGAGGATGCCGGCCATGTCGAGCTGGCCGTGGCCCTGGCGTTCTAGCGAGGCGAAGGTCTTGCGCACCGCAGTCAACATGCCCAGGGCCAGGCAGTCGACCTTGAGGATGCCCAGGGCGTCGAGATCGTCCTTGTCCCACTGCACCACGGTGCGATCGTCCATCGCCGCGTTCTCGACCGGCACCAGGGTGTGCAGCGGCCGCTCGGAGATCACGAAGCCGCCCGGGTGCTGCGACAGGTGGCGCGGGAAACCGTGTTGGACCAGATGCGAGGACAGCGCGACCACGCGCCGCAGCAGGGGCGAATCCGGGTCGAAGCCGCGTTCGCGCAGATGCTCGGGCAAGGGTACGTCCTCGCTCCAGCGGTCCAGCGTGCGCGCCAGCTCGCCGATCTGGTCCTGCGGCATGCCCAGGGCGGCGGCGACGTTGCGCACCGCGCTGCGGCCGCGGTAGCTGATCGCCACCGCGGTCAGCGCCGCGCGTTCGCGGCCGTAGCGATTGAACACGTACTGCAGCACTTCCTCGCGCCGTTCGTGCTCGAAGTCGACGTCGATGTCCGGCGGTTCGTTGCGTTCGATCGACATGAAGCGCTCGAACAGCATGCCCATGCGGATCGGGTCGATCTCGGTGATGCCCAGCGCGTAACAGACCACCGAATTCGCCGCCGAGCCGCGGCCCTGGCAGAGAATGTCTTGCGAGCGGGCGAAATCGACGATGTCGTGGACGGTGAGGAAATACGACTCGTAGTCGAGGTGGGCGATGACACGCAGCTCGTGTTCGATCTGTTTTTGCGCATCCGCGGGCACGCCGAGCGGCCAGCGCGCCGCGGCGCCTTTTTCGACCAGGCGCGGCAGCCAGGTCTTCGGGGTTTCGCCGGCCGGAATCAGTTCGTGCGGGTACTGGTATTCGAGGTCGCGCTTGAGGTCGAAGCGGCACATAGCCGCGATCCGTAGGGTTTCTTCGAGCATCGCGCGCGGATAGATCGCCGCGAGCGCCTTGCGGATGCGCAGGTGGCGTTCGCCGTTCGGGAACAGACGATGGCCGGCCTCGGCGACGGTGGTGCGATGGCGGATCGCGGTCAGCACGTCCTGCAGCGGACGGCGAGCGCGCTCGTGCATGTGCACGTCGCCGGCGGCCACAGTTGCCAGGCCGTGGCGCGCGGCCAGCGCCTGTAGTTGGGCCAGGCGCGCGTCGTCGTCGGGGCCGCGATGCAGTTCCACCGCCAGCCACAGGCGTGCGCCGAAACGCTCGCGCAGCCAATCGGCGTGAGCGTCGTCATGGGCATCGCCGTCGGGCAGCCACAGCGCCAGCAGGCCTTCGCAGCGGCCGTCGAAATCTTCGCGCAGCGAGCGGTATTCGCCTTTTTTCGCGCGTCGCCGCGCGCTGGTGATCAACCCGCACAGCGAGGCGTAACCGACCGGCTCGGCGACCAGCAGCACGACTTTGGGCCCGCCGTCGATGCGGATCTCGCTGCCGACGATCAGCGCCAGCCCGGTCTGCTTCGCCGCCTGCCAGGCGCGCACGATGCCGGCCAGGCTGCATTCGTCGGTGATCGCCAGGGCGCGATAGCCCAAGGCTTGCGCGCGCTCGAACAACTCGCTGGCGATCGAGGCGCCGCGCTGGAAACTGAAGGCCGACAGGCAATGCAGTTCGGCGTAATCGGGCAGGGCGCGGTCGGGCAGGGCGCTCATGCGAACCAGCCGTGCAGGATCAGCGGGCCGTCGCCGCCGGCGCTGCGGTAGACCCAGGCGCGCTGGCCTTTGACGGTTTCGACCAGGTAGTAGTCGCGGCGCACGTCGTCTTCGTCCCACCAGCCCGATTCGATGCGCTCCGGGCCGGCCAGGACCTGGGCGACTTTGTCGTGCAGCGGCTCAGGTTCGCGCAGCAGCCAGCCCGGGCGCGGCACTTTGCCGGCCTGCGGGGCGGCGCGCGCGGCGATGTCGCCGGGCAGACTGCGCCAGGCGCGCTCGGGGCGATGGTCGGCCTGCGGCGCGAGACCCTGCACGCCGTCGTCGCCGAGCCGCGCGCGCAGGCGTTCGCGCAATTGCGTCCACGGCAGTGCCTGTTGCGGACGGGTGTCGAACAGGTCGCGGCGTGCCGGCACGAACGGCGGCAAGGCCTCGGCGAGCAGGCGCAAACCGACCACCGCGGCCGGCAGCTGCGCCTGCTGCAAACGCCCGCGTGCGAGTTCGAACAGCATCGTCGCATCGCGTTCCGGCGCGAGCAGCCCGACTACGACCTCGCTGGGCGGGTGGTTCAGATGGTGGGCGTGGCGCTCGTGTTCGAGGATCAGCTTGAAGCGTTCGACGCCGCCGTCGCGGCCGGACAGATACGCCGACAGGTCGGCGGTGAGCCGGCGCAGGGGAAACAGCAGGGCCTGGCTGGATTCGACTTCGTGGCCCAGTTCGATGCGCGCATCGAAGGCATCCGGCGGTTGGAAATAGATCAGCGGCGGCGTCGCCGCACCGCGCAATGCGTCCAGGCGAGTCAGCACGTCCTGACCGAAACGCCGGGCCAGTGGCGCACGCGGCAGGGCGAAGACCGCGCCGAGCCTGCGCAGGCCCATGCGCTGCAGCGCCTCGACCGTGTCGGCGTCGAAGCCGCAACGTTCGATCGGCAACTTCGCCAGCATCGCTTCGAGCCGGTCGTCGTCGCAGCACAGCCCGTCTTCGATATTGGTCAGCACACGCGCGGCATGCGGGTTCGGCGCGGCGGCGATGCGATGACGGAAACCCAGCTCGTGCAATTCCTGTGCGAGGCGTTCGCGCAACTGCGGCCAGGGCCCGAACAAACGCCGGCTGCGCCCGACTTCGAGCACGATTGCATGCGCGAAGGCGGTGCTGACCTGCGAGCTGTAACGATAGGCCCAGGCGGCGAGCAACTGGCGCGCCTGTTCGGCGGCTTGCGGGTCGTGGTCGACGGTCTGGAAACCGTCGGCGATCGCCTGCGCGGCGATCAGCGACATGCCGGGTTTCAGGCCGAGTGCGCGTGCGCCGGCGTTGACCGCATACAGGCGCCGCCGCGCCTGCGGGCCGTCGACCAGGGCCAGCGCGCGCTCGGGCTGTGCATGCCCGCGCAGGACCACGTCCAACGCCAATTGCGGCAACAGCAGGCAGGCCCAGCGCATGTCGGCCGGCTCAACGCGGGCGCAGGGTCAGGACCGGCGCGGGATGCGGCGCGGGCGACGGTTCATGCCGTGCAAGATCGAGACGCCCGCCTCGGCTCGGCTGCGCGGCGAGGCGGATCGATGGCAAAATGGCGGGTTCGTTCCGGCCCGGCTCGCTTTCGTTGCGGATCGTTTCGATACGCGTCGATACTGCCGCATCGGCGATGCCGTTGTGCGCGCCATGGGCGAAGGCGATCGGCCGGGCCGGCGCATTGCCGCCGCGGCACTTGAGCACGCGCAGTTGCCGCGGCGCGGTGTCGATGGCGATGCGCAGCGCCGCCGGCGAAGGGTTCAACGCGGCGCGGCTGTCGCGCAGGGCGAAGCCCAGGCATTGCCCGGTCTCGGCGGCGACCTGCAGCCGGCGCAGCGCACGGTCGTCGGCGCGCTGCGGCCAACACAGCACCGCCGCGCAAGCGCCCGAACGCAGGCATTGCTCGGCCGCCCACAAGGCGTCGCGATGCTGGGCGCGGATCCATTGCAAGCGCGCAGGCGCCACCCCGGCATCGCGCCAGGCCGGCGCATACGGCACGAATGGGGGGTCGACCAGGGCGATCATCCGCCCGCCGTGCAGGGCGTCGTCCTGCGACAGCCGCGCCAGCGCCGGCCACAGCAGTTCCAGTTCGCCGACGCCGTTGGCCGGCAGCAGCAACTCGCTCAGGGCCGCCTTGGGCCAGCCGCCGGTCGGCAGCGCGGCATCGAGCGC
Source organism: Lysobacter sp. ESA13C (assembly GCF_019970005.1). Taxonomy (NCBI): domain Bacteria; kingdom Pseudomonadati; phylum Pseudomonadota; class Gammaproteobacteria; order Lysobacterales; family Lysobacteraceae; genus Lysobacter; species Lysobacter sp. ESA13C. The sequence goes on from NZ_JAHXYK010000004.1 coordinate 273,104, forward strand.
GGCGTGGCCGGTGGATTGCGAGGACGGCGCCAGGTTCGCCGACTGCCCGCGCCAGACCTGGCGCGTGTCGATCAAGCGGTCGAGCGCGACGATGTGGCTCATGGCCGCGCTCAGGCCCGGCGTACCAGGCCGCAGTAGATGCCTTCGATCGCGAAGTCGGCGTCGGCGGCGATCACGATCGGCGCGTAGTCGGGATTGCGCGGCAGCAACTCGATGCCGTCGGCGGTGATCTTCAGGCGCTTGATGGTGATTTCCTCGCCGATGCGCGCGACCACGGTCTGGCCGTTGGCGGCGTCGCGGGTGCGGTGCACGGCGACCAGGTCGCCGTCGAGGATGCCGTCCTCGCGCATCGAATCGCCTTTGACCCGCAGCAGATAGTCCGGGCGCGGCGAGAACAGCAGGCGGTCGATCAGGACGTGGCTCTCGGCCTCGGCGGCGGCGCCGATCGGCGCGCCGGCGGCGACGCGGCCGAGGATCGGCAGGGACAGGCGCGAATCGTCGTTGGCGGCGGCATCGGCACGGTCGCTGTCGTCGAAGCCGCTGGTATCGAATTCGCCGTCCAGACCGGCCTCGTGGACCAGGCGGATGCCACGCGCGCGGCCGGGCAGCAGCTCGATCAGCCCCTCGGCCTGCAGGGCCTGCAGGTGGTAGCCGGCCGAGCGGTTCTGGCGGAAGCCGAAATGCGCGGCGATCTCCTGCTGCGACGGCGGCAGGCCGTCGGCGGCGATGCGTTCGCGCAGGTAGGCGAGGAGGGCGCGGCGGGTGTCGGTCAGGCTCATGTACTAATCTTAGTAACAAATGGGCAAGCCGGTAAGACTTGATCGAAGCAGCCGACGGATGGTCCGGCTCGCAGCGCGAGCCTGCGTCGGGGCGGTCGCGCAGGCTGAGACAGCCCGCTTCGTGCTTTGGGCTTCGGGGTAGGAGCGGCGCAAGCCGCGACCTCGGGCCGTGAGGTCGTCGCCGGCCGAAAGCTGCGTAGCTTCGGAATGATTCGTAGGGCCTGCGTATTCGGGCTTCGAGTGGTCGCGGCTTGCGCCGCTCCTACCCTTGAAGCCCTTGATCCGAGCGGCCCCTAAACCGACGAACGGAGATTGACTCCCGCCGGATCATTCTTTAATTTCTGTCTAAACAGAAATAAGAGAAAACCTATGCAGCTCAGCCCGCTCCAAGAGAAATTCATCCTCCACTGGGGTGAGATGGGCAGCCGCTGGGGCGTCAACCGCACCGTCGCCCAGATCCACGCGCTGCTGTTCCTGTCCGAGCGCGCGATCACCGCCGACGAGATCTGCGAAACCCTCAGCCTGGCGCGTTCCAACGTCAGCACCAGCCTCAAGGAACTGCAGGGCTGGAACCTGGCCCGGGTCACCCACGTGCTTGGCGACCGCCGCGACCACTTCGAGACCTACAAGGACGTTTGGGACATCTTCCGCGCCGTGGTCCAGGAGCGGCGCCGGCGCGAGATCGAGCCGACCCTGAGCATGCTGCGCAGCTCGGTGCTCGACAGCGCCAGCCACCCGGCCGATCCGCGCGACCAGCGCACCCTGGAGCGCATGCGCGAGGTGCTGGACTTCATGGAGACCGGCACCAGCTGGATCGACGAGATGAACCGGCTCGACCCCAAGACCCTGATCAAGCTGCTCAAGATGGGCGCGCGCATCCAGCAATACGTGCGCGGCCCGGTCAAGCCGCTGCCGCCGCCCCAAGCTCCGCCGGTCGAGCCTTATCCCGAAGCGGGCGCCGCCTCCGAAGCAGATCCCGAAGCAGGCCACCCCGAAACGCGTCAGCCCGAAGCCGGCCGCGCGCGCGCCGGAGACGACCCGTCCTGAGCGTTTTTTTGCCCAGTAATTTCTCTAATTACCGAAATAACTGTAGGAGCAGGCCATGAGCAAGCACGATCCCGTCCCGCACGCCGTCATCGCCCTGTACGACCACGCCTGTCCGCTGTGCCGCACCGAGATGCACCGGCTCAAGGCCCACGACCGCCGCGGCCGCCTGCAATTGGTCGACATCGCCGCGCCGGAGTTCGACGCCGCGCAATGGGGTTTCGAACTCGAAGCGCTGCGCAATGCCCTGCACGTGCGACTGCCGAACGGCGAATGGCGGATCGGCGTGCCCGGCATCGCCGAGGCCTATCGCGCGGTCGGCCTCGGCTGGCTGACCTGGCCGCTGCGCGTGCCGGGAGCGGGACGCATGGCTGCGCGCGCTTACCGCTGGATCGCACCGAACCGGCACCGCGTGTCGCGCTGGCTCGGTTATCGCGAAGCCGGGCACGAGCCTGCGCCGCGCTGCGACAACGAGCATTGCCCGACCCACTTCTGAGCGGAGCGCGATCATGGAACGTGTCTTCATCGCCTTGTTGCTGATCCAGGTCGTGCTGGGCGCGATCGACACCGTCGCCCATCACGAACTGATGGAAAAACTCGCCAATCGCCGCAGCGCCGCGCTCGAACTGAAACTGCATTCGGCGCGCGCCTTCATCTACGGCGCGTTGTTCCTGGTGTTCGCCTGGCTGCATCCGCAAGGCCTGTGGCTGGCGCTGGTGTGGGCGCTGGTGCTGGTGGAAGTCGCCATCACCTTGTGGGATTTCGTCGTCGAGGACGCGACGCGCCTGCTGCCGCCGACCGAGCGCGTGCTGCACACCATCCTCGCCGTCAACGGCGGCGCGATGTTCGCCGTGTATGCCCTGGCGACCGCACAGGACTGGAGCGCGCCGAGCGCCTTGCTGCCGGTCTCGCACGGTTGGGCGTCGTGGGCGCTGACCGCGGCGGCGCTCGGCATCGGCGTATCGGCGCTGCGCGACGGACTCGCCGCAGGCGTCAATGCCGCCGAACCGGCGCCGCGCGCCTTGCTCGCCGGGCAGCCGCAGACCGGTTTTTTGATCAGCGGCGGCACCGGCTTCATCGGCACCGCTCTCGTCGAAGGTTTGATCGCCGGCGGCCATCGCGTGACCGTGCTCAGCCGCGATCCGCGACGTGCCGCCTTGCGTTTCGGCGGCCGCGTGCGCTGCATCGCCGACACCGCCGAATTGCGCGACGACGAGGCCATCGACGTGGTGGTGAATCTCGCCGGCGCACCGGTGGTCGGCCCGCGCTGGTCGCCGGCGCGCAAGCGTGCGTTGCGCGCGAGCCGCATCGATACGACCCATGCCTTGCGCGCCTGGTGCGAGCGTTCACAACGCAAGCCGGCGCTGTGGCTGCAGGCCAGCGCGATCGGCGTGTACGGCGCGCATGCGCGCAGCGGCCCGGAACTGCGCGAGCCCGCGGCGCAGGCCGGCGATTTCGCCAGCGAGTTGTGCTGCGAATGGGAACGCGCCGCCGCGCCGGTCAGCGAGTGGGGCGTGCGCCTGACCACGATGCGCCTGGGCCTGGTCCTGCATCGCAGCGGCGGCGTGTTGCCGATGCTGTCGTTGTCGGCCTCGCTCGGCGCCGGCGCGGTGCTCGGCGACGGCAAACAGTGGTTCGCCTGGGTGCATCTGGACGACGTGCTGCGTTTCGTCGAACAAGCCGTCGAACATGCCGGTATCCGCGGTCCTTACAACCTGGTCGCGCCGGGCGGCTGCAGCCAGGCCGATTTCACCCGCGCATTGGCGCACAGCCTGCATCGGCCGGCCTTTCTGCGGATGCCGGCCTGGCCGCTGCGGCTCGCGCTCGGCGAGATGTCGACAATGCTGCTCGACGGCCCGAAGGTCGAACCGCGTCGCTTGCTCGATCAGCGCTACCGCTTCCTGCATCCCGATCTCGACGGCGCACTGAGCGCCGGTAGCGACCGCGCTTGCCGTTCTACTCATTCGGGTGACGAACACCCAGGGGACCAACATGGAACTGTTGAATCCGGCTTGTTTTAAGCCCACCGATCTCGATTCGGCCGGTACCGGCCCGCTGCCTTCGAAGCCGCAAGCCACTGCAGCTTCGGTGAGCGCCGCTGCGGCGAGCGACCGCGGTCTTGCCGGTTCGCGCGGCGAAACGCGTTTACCCGAGGCATCGAGCGATCTCGCCGCCTTGCTGCGGGCTGCGCTCGGAGCGCGCTGGAAGCTGCTGCATCCGCATATCCAAGCGCGCTTCACCCTCGGCGACGGCGAGGCCCAGGCCGAGTACGTCGGCAACATGCACCAGGTGCGCTGCACGCGCCTGGGCGGCCTGTTCGCGCGTGCGATCCGCTATGCGCGCGTGCTGCCGCACCAGAACGCCGACGAAGTGCCGTTCCGTTTCGACGTGCAGCCTTTGCGCAGCGGCCTGGGCTGGATCAAGACCCGCACCTATCACTTCATCGACGAGGTGTTCAGTTTCCGCTCGCGTATGGTCCTGGGCGAAAACGGCGAATTACTCGAGCATTTCGGCGGCGGCCTGGGCATGCGCGTGCGCCTGGAGGTGCTGCCGAACCGGCTGGTGTTCGTCGATCAGGGGTTTTTCCTGCACTGGCGCGGCCTGCGTTTGCCGTTGCCGCGGCCGCTCTGGCCGGGCCGCTTCGTTCTTGTGCATAGAGACCTCGATGCAGCGCATTTCGAAGTCACGATCGATGTCGTGCACCCGTGGTTCGGACCGCTGTTCCATCAGGACGGAACCTTCGAGCGCATGGAAGCGGCGCGGGTCTGACCGGCGAAGGAGACGCGGGGAGGGGCGCAAGGAAGCGCCGACAAGGACGGCGCAGGGGCCATGGACGGCCTGGCGCGGGTTGGGCGAGGGCGCCGCGCGATGCGGCGCCACACTGCGTCGCTGCGGCTCAGGCCACCCGGAACAACACGTTGTAGTGGAAGCGCCGGCCCGTGGTCGCGCGCAGCTTCTTGGCGTCGCGATGTTCGGGATTGATCAGGGCGTTGTATTCCTCCGGCACGATCACCGACGGCACCAGCAAAATCGCCGAGGCCTGGCTGGCCAGCCATTGCGAACCCACGCGCACGCTGGCCATGCCGGCGGGCACCGCGTCCCAGGCGCCGGGCAGTTCTTGCGGCGACAGTTGCAGGCGCGCCTTCCATACCGCCGCCGGCACCTCGATCGACACCACGTGCCGATTCAAGGGCAGGCCGTGCGCGTCGACATAGGCCGCGGTTTCCAGCGCCGCCAGCGCCAGCGAGGTGGCGGTGTAGAGCACGCGCTGGCCGTCGTCGTTCCAACGCCCCGGACGCGCGGCCGCGCCGGCGCCGCTGAGATCGTCGGCGCGATAAGCGCGGGTTTCGGTGGCGATGCGCCAGAGTTTCATGAGGCCGGCCTCGTCCTTGCGGCTGCGCCGGACGTCACTGGTAAGAGCCGCTTTCGAGCGAGCCGAGCAAACGCGCGACGACGTCGAAGCCGGTCGGCGTGTCGAGCAGGTCGGCCGGCTTGCGGCCGCCGAGCGCGGGCTGCGGCTGCTCGATCCAGCGCCCCAGCCACTTGGCCGAATCGAAGCCGCGCGCGCCTTCGGCGGTGCTCGCGTCGACGATGGCCTCGGTGATGCCGAGCAAGCGCATGATGCCGAGCGCGGCCTGGCCGCTGGCGCCGGCGATGCGCGCCTGTTGTGCGGCCTTGCTTTCGGCGGTGGCCTTGGCGATGCCGAGGATGTTGAACATGCGCACTGCCGGCAACTCCATGCTCGCGGCCATGTGCTTGACGACCTGGGCCGGCACGCCCTGGCGTTCGGCCGCTACGCGCTGCAGAGGCGTGGCCGAGCGCAGATAACTGACATAGCCCTTGAGCGTGGCGGGGGCGCCGTGGACGTCCAGCGGCGGCTCCTTGACCGACAGGCCGCGCTGGCGTTGGGAGGCGGGGTAGGCCTGCGATTCCTGCAGGCCGAGCTTGCTTTCGTGCACGCTGGACTGCGCGCGCCCCGCCGACTTGGCGAGCGGCTTGGCCGGCGAGGGCTTCTTGGCGGCTTTGCTCATGGCGGGGCTCTGTCTGGATCGGGACTCACTCTAGCACAAAACTGGACGGCCATCACAAGTGGCGCCTGGCCCGCCCGAGCCTGTCCGGGGCCGACCGGCGTTCCGGTCCGGCGCCCCGGATCGGCCGCGAACGCAGGCGGATGCGTGCGCCGGCGATCGGCGGCAAAATTACCGGTTCATGGGCAGCGATCCATCGTCGCGGATGGATCGGCTTGCCGCCGCGATCGGCCATCCATCGAGACTGGGGAATGAACGAACTACGCATCACCTCTGAACGCGAGCATATCGACATCGGCTTCGTGCATCGGTTTTTGTCCAAGCACAGCACCTGGGCCCAGGGCATCCCGCTGGCCCTGGTCGAGAAATCCATCGCCCACTCGCTGTGTTTCGGCGGCTTCCTCGGCGACCGCCAGGTCGCGTTCGCACGCGTCGTGTCGGACTACGCCACCTTCGCCAACCTGGTCGACGTGTTCGTGTTGCCCGAATGCCGCGGCCGCGGTTTCAGCAAGCAGATGATGGAGGCGGTGCTGGCGCATCCGCAGTTGCAGGGGCTGCGCCGTTTCACCCTGGCGACCGGCGATGCGCACGGGCTTTACGCCCGCTACGGCTTCACCGCGCCGCGCTACCCGCAGACCTTCATGGAGCGGTACGTACCGGATATCTACGCGCCCGGCGCAAACGCGGGCGTGGGCGCAGGCCTTGAGACGGCTACGCCGTAAATTGATGGCAAGCCGTTTTCCCGGCTGAGCGAACGCCGGAAAGGCAGCGGCCGGCGTGCGAGGAGCGCGGATTTCACATGCCCGGCCCGAGGCTTCCGGTAGCGTCGGCGGCGGTCGACGAACGGTGTTTCCAGCCGCTCGCAGGGCCTGCATCGCCGCCGTTCCGCGTTGGTTTGCGATGGAGTCCATCCGCCATTGGTACTGCATCGAAGAGCCATTTACGGTTGCTATGCTCTGCATGGCCGGCTGGGCCGTCGCTCGAAACGCGTCAACGCAATCGTTAAACGTAAGGAGTTTCCATGAACCGCCAAGCGCAGATCTTCGCCACTTGCTTCGGATGGGCCTTGGCCGCGGCGTCCGTGGCGCAGGCGGCCCCGGGCGACCGCCAGGTCTACGACGAAGCCATCGCGCGCGCCTCGCGCGTGTGTCCCGACCATTCGCCGGAACGCAGCGGACCCGGCATCAGAAGCATTCCCGTCGCGGCATTGCGGGTGATCGAGCAACGCAACTACGCCCTGTGCCCGGACCGACGCCTGGACTCGCAGACGCCGGTGGTCTGGTACGGCCGCGAAGGCGTGTTCGCCTGGAATCCCGGCGCCCGCGGCGCGGTCAAGTTGCTCGCCGGCAAGGTCGCAGCCTATGCGAAAGACAAATCCTTTCCGGCCCAGACCGTGGTCTGGAAGCCGAACGGCAAGTTGGCCGAAGGGGCCTTGGTGCCGGCGTTCCGCGGTCGTTTGGTGCGTTGATCCGGCGCGCGGCGTGGCCTGGGCCGAAGCGGCCGCAGGCGATGCGAACCGCATACGGCATCGTGCGATGACGCGGCCGCAAGCTTGAACACCGACCGGTGATGAGTTCCGCATCCACTCCTCGCCAACACTGGTTCAACGACCCCGAAACCCCGGCCCGCGCCGGGGTTTTCGCGTTTTCGGCCATCTCAGGCGGTGCGAGTGCGGCTTGCGATAATGCATCGGGCGCAACGCCTACACCCTGCCGGCAGGGACGGATGCCGGCATTTCATGGAGATCGACATGACCCCGACCCCTGCGGAAAAGACCGGCGAATTCGAGCGCGCCGACAACGGCTGGGTGTTCAAGTACTTCGTTCGCGAGGCCGGCGGCCTGGTGCTGCGTCACGAGGTGTTCGAGAACATCTCCGATTTCTTCCAGCGCGTCGACCATCTGTTCAATCGCGTGGACGGCTCCGACGAGCCGGGGTGGCCTGCCGCCTAAGCATCCGCGCCTTCCTTATCTGCGCAGCCTTTCATCTCCGTATCTCTCATCTCATGTCTCATCTCGTCTCTCCTCTTGGCTCGCCGGCAATGGCGGGCCTGTTTTTTTTGCCTATGCAAAACAGGGATGCCGCGATGTCGGCTTAATCGTTCAGCCAGTGGCTTGGTCGCTGCAATGCGATGCCTCGTCACGTGGGCAACGCACGGCCCTGTCAGACTGGATTTTTCCGATCCGATGGGATGAGCCATGACACGCCGCGCGCATTCGACCACGCAATTGTCCAGCGTCGCGTATTCCGCACCCTTCGTCATCGCCGAGCGCCTGATGCGTTTCGCCGCGGCCGGCGCCGATCCTTCGGTCCTCGACCAACGCGAGTGGCAGCGCATGCTCGAGGAAAAGTGGACGGCCGCTCTGCAAGGCTCGTGGGCGATGTCGGGGGCGTTGTGGGAGGCGTACTACGACGCCTGGTCCAACCTCATGAGCGGCGCCTGGACGCCTTGGTCGATGCCGTCGCCGGCCGACTGGTGGGTGCGCGGCGCCCAGAGCGGCGAACGCATCCTCTCGGCCGGGCTGGCGCCGGTCGCGCGCACGGTGTCGGCCAACCACCGGCGTCTGGCGCGACGCAAGCGCTGATCCGGAGCCGGATTCGGGCCATCCGTACCGGCGAAGAACCTCCTCGCTCGCGGGGAGCAGGCTTGTTATTGCTTGCCGATTGGCCGTATGTGTCGATTGGACGTAGCGGCATGTAACACCGCGAACGCCATCACATCGCCGACCCGCCATCCGGCATTACGTTAACGGCGATTACCGGCCTGGTCGCCTTAGCTGTAACGCGGGCGTCGAGCCTCCATCATCGCCGGCCGACGACAAGCCACGCGCGGTCGGCGGTTCCCCCACGCGAAACGGAGTTCCCATGCGCAGTCTCGTCATCGCCCTGGCCCTGGCCACCACTCTGGCCATGCCGGCCTGGGCTCAGTCGGTATCGTTCGGCAACAAATTGATCAACGTCGGCGACACCGTCGGCACCCTCCAGCACGTCGCCGGCAAGCCCGATCGCATCGTCCCCATCCAGAACAAATACGGCGCGACCATTGCCGAACGTTTCGAGTATTACCTGACCGGCAAGAGCGTGCTGATCACGATCACCGAGGGCAAGATCACCGATATCCGAGAGGTGTTCTGAGCCGGCGCCTCGGTGCTCTGGCTGCCGATCCCATGGGCGCGGTCCGGTCGCAGGAACAACCCGCGCCGCGCTCAATGAGAAAGCAGAGTCGGCACCGGCGCGTATTCGGTGAGGTAGCGGGTAGTGCCTCCGAGTACTTGTTCCAGTAACCGAGACCGGCTGTAACCTCCGGCCACCAGCAAATCCGCCTGAGCTTCCACGGCGTGCGCCGCAACGACGGCGCCGACTTGGCCGGCCGATGCCCGGCGCCTGACCAGGCGCGCTTGAATACCGTTGTTCTCGAGATGGCCGATCATCAAAGCATCGAGGCAATGACGATTCGAGGCCTCGTGCTCTTCGTCGACCATCAACAGATCGACCGAGCGCATCTGCCGTAACCACGGCAGCGCGTCGTGCAGCGCCCGCGCGGATTCGCGCGAGGATTTCCAAGCGATCACCGCCTTGCCGGAACTGGTCTTGCCGGAGCTGGTCGGGGGCGGGGCGGACGGCGGGATGATCAGCACCGGCCGCCCGGATCCCAGCAATATCTCGGACAGCAGGCGCTGCCGCGCTTCGCGTTCGTCGCCGTCGATGGTCCCTAGGACGATGAGATCGGACCGGCGCGCCGGTCCGATGCAGATTTCGCCCGGCGTGCACCAGAACTCCTGCGACTGGCTTATTTCGAAATGCACCTGTGCGCAGACCATCCAGCGTCGCGCAGCGTCGGCCATGGCCTGGGTGGTGGCCATGGCGCACTCGCGCATGTTCCGATAGATCCCCGGTGGATAGTGCTTCCAGGCCTGCGCGACCGGAGCGATCTGGCTGACGCCCACCAAGGCGGTTACCTGGCCGTCGCACGTAGATGCCAAAGCGCAGGCCGCACGCAGAGCCGGGCAGGGGATGTCGCCCATCAATAAGGGAACCAGTATGTCCTTGAACATGCTGCCGTCTCCGTTTCGCCGTGTTCATCCTGATTGCCTCGGTCCTGGCGGTGTTGATGTCGGTCAAATTGGTGGCCGATAGCCGTTTCGTGCTTGATCCAGGTCAATGGGCCCGGCCGTCGGAGAGCTAACGTGCGGTACGAACCGGTCGCAGGAGCTCTCCGTGAATACGTCATCCACCCCTTTCTCCGCTTCGTTGCCGGCGCTGTCCGGTCGCTGGTCGCAGACGCTGCGCGACCGCAGCCAAGTGCTGATACGGCCGATCGCGCCGCAGGATAGAACCGCCGAACGGAACTTTCTGGAAGCACTTTCTTCCGAAGCCAGATGCTTCCGTTTTCTCGGTCAGATCAAGTGCCCGGGAGAGCAGCTCATCGATCGGCTCGTCGATATCGACCCGGCGAGCGAAGTGGCGTTCGTCGCGGCGGTGCCGGACGGCAGCGCGGAGCGTATCGTCGGCGTCAGCCGTTACAGTGCCTTGGCCGACGGAAACAGTTGCGAATGCGCCGTCACGGTGCTCGACGACTGGCAGAACAAGGGGTTGGGCAGTGCGTTGATGAAGCATCTGATCGAGATTGCGCGGCAGCGCGGCATCCGCCGCATGTCCTCGATCGATCTGGCCGAGAACGTCCAAATGCGCGATCTCGCGATCTATCTCGGTTTCCATGTGCGAATCGATCCCGACAATGTCAGTCAAGTGATCCATGAACTGTATTTGTGACCGGATCGAGCCGGGCGGCGTTTTCCAAGAAGCGAAGAGTGCGAGGCGGACGTCATGGGCTGGATACCTGCATTCGACCGGTTTTCAAAGCTGTCGGCGCGCTTCGCCGGACGGCCGTTGGCATTCACGGCAGCCGTCGCGATCATCCTGGCGTGGTTGGTGACCGGCCCCTTGTTTCATTTCAGCGATACCTGGCAGTTGGTCATCAACACCGCCACCACCGTGATCACCTTCTTGATGGTCTTTCTCATCCAGAACACCCAGAGTCGCGACACCGAGGCGATTCAGATCAAGCTCGACGAATTGATCCGCGTCACCGAAGCGGCCAGCAACGGATTGATGGACTTGGAGGAGTTGGACGAGGCAACTCTGGATCTCTACCGGCAGCGTTACGAACTGCTGGCCCGGCAAGCGCGCCAGCCGTGACGGGGCGATCGAGCCGGTGCCCGCGCTTCAGGCCAGGTGAGCGGCCAACGCAAAGGCAGTCGTCATCGCGACGATGCCCGGGATCAGCCGCAGTGCGAAGCGTCGGCCGCCTTTGATCGCGGCGACCAGGCATTTCACCGTCGAGTTCGCGACGAATGCGCCGATCAGCCCCGCTTGCGCCAAAGCGGCATCGCCAGGCAGACGCGTCATCGACTGAGCGGCCGACGCTGCGGCGGCGTGCACGTCGGCCAATCCGGAGGCGGTCAATACCCAGGGCAGGCTGGCTGCGCCGAGATACGCCTGGGCGATGGCGGCGCCCAGCATGATCGCGGCGAGCAGGAAGACGAAGCGCAGCGCCGCCAGCGGTTCGAACGGCCGCTTGGAAATCGGTTTTCGCACCGGAGCCGCTGTCGACGGCGACGATGCGGCCGATAGCCACGCCGCCGCGGCCACGACGATGCCCGCCGCCACCAGGGCCGGCGTAGCCCAATGGAGCATCGCGGGCGACAAGGCTCCGATCACGACCGCCAACTGCACGACCGTGGCGACATTGGACATCAGCGCCGCGCCGGCGGCGGTGGGGGCTAGCTCCGGCGTCGCGCGAGCGCGATCGGCCATTACGGCGATAGTCGCTGTGCTCGAAACGAAGCCGCCGGCCAACCCGGCGATCGATAAACCCAGTCTGGCCCCGAACAACCGCAAGGCGATATAGCCTGCCGAGCCGATGGCCATCACGGCGACTGCCAGAATCCACAGCCTGCGCGGGTTGAGCGAACCCCAGGGATCGATGCTCCGATCCGGAAGCAGCGGCAGGACCACGAAGGCCGCCGCCGCCAGGAGCAGCAGATCGTGCAATTCCTGCCGGGTCAATACGTGTTTGCTGAAGCGGTGCAGGCGCTGTCGGCTGGCCAACACGACCGCGACGATAACGCCCAACGCAGCGGCCGTGGCCGGCGACCGCATCGATAGGGCGCCGAGCAGCAGGGTGGCCAGCAGCGCGATTTCCGTAGTGAGCCCCGGGTCGTGATCGCGCGTGCTCAGGTAGGCGGCGGTGACCAGCGCGCCCAGGAACGCGCCTGCGACCAACAACGCCATGCCTCCGAGACTCGAGGCGACCGCTCCGGCCAAGCTGCACAGGATAAAACTGCGGATGCCGGCGGGCTCGCGCAGCGGACCGCCGCCCTTGGCACGCTCGCGCTCAAGGCCGACCAGCAAGCCGATGCCCAGAGCGACGACCAAGCCATTGATCTCGGGCGAGAAAAGGTTCATCGCGACAGACTTGTAAGCCAAGACGCCACGTCAGGCTACCAGGCTCATATCCAACACGGCACGCCCTTCGATTTCGCCGACCCGCAGGCGGTCGAGTACGGCGTTGACCTGATCCAGCGGATAGGGCTCGACCATGGCCTCGACCTTGCCGCTGGCCGCTATCGCGATCGCCTCGGCCAGGTCCTGGCGGTTGCCGACGATCGAGCCGCGCAGGGTGACGCGCTTGAGCACCACATCGAAGATCGGGGTCGCGAACTCTCCGGGCGGAAGCCCCACCATGCTGATCGTGCCCTTGCGCCGAACCATGCCGAGCGCCTGGGCGAAGGCGCTGGGCGAAACGGCGGTGACCAGCACGCCTTGCGCTCCGCCGCCGGTGCCTCGGCGTACGTCTTCCAGCGCGCCGAGATCGTTGGCGTTGACGACGATCTCGGCGCCGAGCGAACGCGCCAGTTCGAGCTTGCTTTCGCGCACGTCGATCGCGGCCACGTGCAGGCCCATCGCTTGGGCATACTGGATCGCCAGATGGCCCAGACCGCCGATGCCGGAAATGACGATCCACTCTCCTGGACGCGCCTCGGTCTCGCGAATGCCCTTGTAGCTGGTGACGCCGGCGCAAAGAATGGGGGCCAGACCGACGAAGTCGCAGCGGTGGGGCAGGGCCGCGACGTACGCCGCATCGGCGATCGCGTACTCGCTGAAGGTGCCGTTGATGCTATAGCCGCTGTTGCGCTGAAGCTCGCACAGCGTTTCCCAGCCGGTGATGCAGTACTCGCAGCGGCCGCAGGCGTGGTGCAGCCAGGCGATGCCGACGGAATCGCCCGGACGCAGGTGCTTTACTCCGGCCCCGACCTCGGCGACCGTGCCCGCGCCTTCGTGCCCGGGAATGAAAGGCAGCGCGGGCTTGACCGGCCAATCGCCCTGCACCGCGTGCAGATCGGTGTGGCAGACGCCGCTTGCGCGGATCCTGACGAGAATCTCGCCGGGACCGGGCGTGGGAATGGGCAGGCGATCGACCGTCAGCGGAACGCCCAGGCGGTGCGCGACCGCCGCTCGCATCGTACCGTCCATCGAACGTCCCTCGGACTGAGTCGTTCTCGACTTTGGGCCAGGCGCGCCATGGATGCCTTGATATAGATCAATCGACGCCGACCGAGCTTGCGGGCGCCGCCGGATCGGCCCATTCTTTCCACGTTTCCTACGAGTCCAACGACCGCCATGCCATCGGAAGCGAAGGGCGCGACCTCCTCGGCGGGTCCCCTGCCCAGGCTGCTGATAATCGACGACGATGCCGACATCGTCGCCTTGTTGTCGCGATACTTCGGCGCGAACGGTTATCGGGTGATCGGTGCTTCGAGCGCGGCCCGGGCGCGTGCGTTGATCGTTTCGGAGACGGTCGAGCTGATCTTGCTGGATCTGGGGCTTCCGGACGAGGACGGCCTGTCGCTTCTACGGCACCTGCAGACCGAGTGGCGAGGGCCGGTCATCGTGATCACCGGGCGCGGCGAGGCGGTCGAACGCGTCGTGGGGCTGGAACTCGGTGCCGACGACTATGTGACCAAGCCGTTCGACCTGCGCGAGCTGCTGGCGCGAACCAGGTCGGTGTTGCGCCGCTCCACCACCCGGGCGTCAGCGATGGCGACAGCCGCCGGACTGGCTTTCGAAGGGTTTCGCCTGGATCTGGGGGCAAGACGCCTGACCGATGCCGCCGGGGCCGAGGTGGTTTTGACGACCGGCGAATTCGAGTTGCTCAAGGCATTGCTGGAAAGACCCCGGCAGGTGCTCAGCCGCGACGAGCTCATGACCCGAGTGCACGGTCGGCAGGCCGGCCCGTTCGACCGCAGCATCGATGTGAGCATCGGCCGGCTGCGGCGCAAGATCGAACACGATCCCGCCGAGCCGCGATTGATACGCTCGGTGCGTGGGGCCGGCTATCTGTTCGCGGCCGAGGTTCGCAACGCATGAGCGAAAGCACGCTGTTTCCGGGCTTATTCGAAGCCGTTCCGGACGCGCTCATCGTCGTCGACGGCGACGGGCGGATCGTGCAGGCCAACGCGCAGGCCGAGCGCCTGTTCGGGTATCCACAAGGCGACCTGGAACAGGTCGCCATCGAGCAGCTCATTCCTGCGTCCGCGCGCGATCGCCATCGCGATCACCGTGCGCGTTACATGAGGCAACCGCACGTACGACCGATGGGGGTGACCGGTCAGAGCCTGATCGGTCAGCGGCTCGACGGTGCGCAGTTTCCGGTGGAGATCGCGCTCAGTCCGATCGACAGCGGCCAGGGGCCGCGTTACTTGGCATCGGTGCGCGACATCTCCGAGACGCAACGGGCCCGCCAGGCCCTGGTACGCGCCCGCTACGATGCGCTGGCCGCGCGAATCGGCCAACTTGCGCTCGAGGCTCAGGACGAGTCCGCAGTGGTCGACCACGTCCCGGCGCTGTTGGCGGCCGCGCTCGATACCCCGGTGGTCGCGGTCGTGTTCGTCGCCGACGATCGTCAGAGCGTAGCGACACGGGCCTCGATCGGGCTCGATGAAGCCGCCGCGGCTTCGCGCTCGCCGATCGGTTTCGACCGCGAAGCGCTGCTCGCACGCATAGCCGAGGGCGAGACTCTGGTCGTCGAGGACCTCGCCGACGATGCCGGCGGCCGCTTTCCGCTGGTCGCGGCGGGCTCGGGCAGCGCGGCCTTGCTGCCGCTGTCGGACCGCGGGCGTCCGATGGGCGCGCTGCTGGTGGTGTCGTCGCAGCCGCGCCACTTCGACCACGACGCGCTGCACTTGCTGCAATCGGTGGCCAACCTGATCGCGGCTTTCGTGCAACGGCGGCGTACCGAAGAACAATTGGCCCATTCGCAACGGCTCGACGCGATCGGTCAGCTGACCGGAGGCATCGCTCACGATTTCAACAACCTGTTGACGGTCTTGTCCGGCAGCCTGCAACTGCTGGAGATGGAGTGCGAGCAGAAGCCGGAGGCCAGCGAGCTGATCGCCAGCGCCTTGCGTTCGGTAGGCCGGGGCGCGGAACTCACCGGAAAGTTGTTGGCTTTTGCGCGTCGGCAGCGACTGATGCCGCAAGCCGTCGCCGTGCCGGCGCTGCTGCGCGACGTCGAAACGATGTTGCAACGCACTCTGGGCGACAGCGTGCGCCTGTACGTGCGTTGCGAGGACGATCTGCCGCCGGCCTACGTCGATCCGACCCAACTGGACGCGGCGCTGGTCAACCTGTCCCTGAATGCTCGCGACGCCATGCCGCGCGGCGGCGAGATCACCGTCGAGGCAGGCGTGCACCAGGTCGGGGATCATGCCGGCGACGGAGAACTCGCTGCCGGCCGCTATGTGCGCATCAGCGTGACCGATACCGGGCGCGGCATGGCGCCGGAAATCCTGGCCCGCGCGATGGAGCCGTTCTTCACCACCAAGGAAGCCGGGCGGGGCAGCGGGCTGGGACTCAGCATGGCCTACGGTTTCGCCAAGCAGAGCGGCGGTCATCTGCGCATCGACAGCACCCTGGGCTACGGCACTCGCGTGGCGTTGTTTCTTCCGGCCGCAAAGGCGCTCGCTGCGGCCGCCTCGACGGTCGCGGCGACCCGCGCCCAAGGCAAGGGAGAGACCGTGCTGGTCGTCGAGGACGACGGGGCGGTGCGCAATATCGCAGTGGCGTTCCTGCGTTCTTCCGGCTATCGGGTGCTGGCGGTCGCAAGCGCCGAAGCTGCGCTGCAGCACTTGTCGGACGACGAATCGATCGCGTTGTTGTTCAGCGATGTCATGCTCGGCGAAGGCATGAACGGCAAGGAACTGGCCATCGCCGCGCGGGGGTTGCGGCCGCGGTTGCCGATATTGCTGACCTCGGGCTACGAAACCGACGCTGCCGCCGAGCCAGCGACGACGGCGGAAGCCTTCGAGTTGCTGCGAAAGCCTTACCGGCGCGAGCAATTGGCCGCGGCGGTCGCGCGGGCGCTGGATCCGCTGGCCGATGAGCGTGCCGCGCCTCAGTGATAGGCCGTGTCGTTGCGCAGTACGCTCTGCAGGCCGTTACGGTTCTTGATGCAAATCTCCCGCCCGGCGACGCCGATCAGGCCCCGGGCCTGCAGCCGCGAAAGCACGCGGGTGACGGTTTCCAGGGTCAGCGACAGGAAATTACCGAGTTCGGCGCGCGTCATGCGCAGTTGCAGGCGGTTCGGGCTGAACCCCAATAGTTCGAGGCGCGAGGCCAGGTCGAACAGGAAGGTAACGACGCGTTGCTCGGCGCCGAGCGTGCCCAGGGTCAGCATCCAGCTCCAGTCGCGACGGATCTCGCCGGCGAGCAGCGCGGTGACGCGTTCCTGGAATTGCGGCAGTTCGTCGCGCAGCCGGGCATACGGCAACTCCCAGAGCTCCCCGGTGTCCAGCGCCATGACGTCGCAGGCGTAGGTCGGCATGTCCAGGGCATCCAGGCCGAGCAGGTCGCCGCGCATGCGGAATCCGGTGATCTTCTCGCGACCGTCTTCGCTGACCACGGCGGTCTTGAAGAAGCCGGCATGCACCAGATACAGGGCGTGCCGGGCTTGTCCCGCGCGGAATACGTACTGTTTCGCGCAGACCCGGCGGCGCTGCAAGGGCCAAGCCTGCAACAACCGCTCCAGGCTGTGGGTCTCGTGGGCGCGTCCGCTCGAGGATGCGCCGAAGCAGGTCTCGCTGGACGGCTCTGAGCGTTGGAGGGTATCGAGCAACATGGCGGCATTCCGCGACGGGGTTGAGGCAAGGCTAGCCATGCCGGCGTGCCGGACGATTCCAAACCGGTAACCGCCGGTAACGTTTTGTAACAGCCCCTTTCCGTCCCGGCGATTCGCGAGCGCGGCGAAGCGGCAAGCTTGATCCCGGTCAAGGCGGAGCTGCCCGGCGAGGGCACAGTGACAGCGCAGACCATCCGGCATCGAGCCGTCAGGAACCGCCTTGACCCTTCTCACGCGATTCACCGACCCGCATGCGGTCGACCTCTGGGACAGCCGCTTCCGCTGGCGCAGCGGCGATCGGCTATGCGATCGGACCATCGATGCGACCTGGCAAAGGGTCGCCCAGGCGCTCGCCGCGACCGAAGGCAATGGCGGCGCTTACTGGTGCAGCCGTTACGCGTTCGCGTTCGGAAGTTGGCAGATACTGCCGGACCCTCGGCTGCTGCGCTACGCAGGCACCGACACGCCGGTTCCGCCTTTGAACGAACCGCAGGCGGTGGTCAACGCAGGGGTCTTCGTCTCCGATCCGCACACGCGCCAGGCCCGTTTCGATCACAAGCGCTTCGGTGCGGCCGCCGCCCTGGCGGTGCGCATGCTCGACGATGCGGCGATGGCCTATGGCCCCGGCGACGATCAGCCGCTGCGGCTCTGCATCGGCATGATAGGGGTCGGCGATGCACTGGACCGTCTCGGTCTGGCGTACACCTCGGGCCGCTCTCCCGCCGTAGCGCAAGCGATCGCGCGGAGTCTGGCGTTCGGCTGCCTGCACGGCGCGCTGCAATTGGCCGAGGAGCGCGGCAGCCCAGCCGGCGGCGTCGGGCTTGCCGGGCTATGGATGTATCGGGGCTTGCCGGCGTCGCTGGCGGAAGCGGCAGCGCGAAACCTGCGCTATGAATCCCTGACCCGGGTCGAGTCGCACCCGGAACTGGCCTGCCTGGCCAACGGTGCGAGCGATGCATTGGAACCGGCACGGACTGCGGAGACGACCGCACTGGAACGCGAAGGATCGGGGCTGCAACTGGCCGCGCGTGCGATTCGCGCTGCCGTCCAGCCGTGGATCGACGCGCCGGTCTGCGTATCGACAGGAGCCCGTGGGGCGGTCCAGGCCGTCGGCTGAGCGAAGGTTCCGCGCGGATGCTGCGGGACACGCCGCGGGAGGGGCGTCAGAACCTTCGCCACAATTTCCGTAGCAATGCGGCCGATCGATGGCGCAGGCGCGCAAGCACAGTGCGTTCGTCCGGTGCCGCGGCGGCGGATGGACGCTGCTCGACTGCGTCCACCGGCGCCGGCGCCGCGGCCGGAGCGGTTTCGGGGCCGAGCAGGGTGGCCGCGACATCGTCTTCGATCCATCGTAACTGGAGCCGCAGCGCCGCTTCGAGATCGGCGGATTCCGAAGAAGGCGGATCAACGCGATGCATGGCGGACGCCTGAGAAGGACGGGCGGTGGACACCCGCAAGGCCGGCCATGTCAGTGCCCGAACAGAACGGGAAGGTCGGACGCGATCAGCAACTCGCGCGTGACGCCGCCCAGCGCCCACTCGCGCAAGCGCGAATGCCCGTAACCGCCCGCTACCAGCAGATCCGCACGCATTTCGCGCGAGTAATACAGCAGCGCGGTGGCGACGGTCTGCCCGAGGGCCGGCCGTGCGAGGCGCGAAGCCCTGATTCCATGGCGTCCCAGATGCTCGACGATCCGGCGTGCGGACGGCTCGATATCCTGGCCATCGTCGGTTTCCACCGTCAGCACCTCCACGGTTTCGGCGGCCGCCAACAGTGGCAGTGCATCGTGGACGGCGCGCGTGGTTTCGCGGGTAGGTTGCCAGGCGATCACCACGCGGCGCGGCGGCACGGTTAGGACGCAGCGCGGCGGAACCACCAGTACCGGCCGCCCGGATTCGAGCAGGAGGGCGACGAAATAGTCGTGCGGCACGATCGACTCGACCGTATCGCCGACGGCGCCAGCGACGATCGTGAGGTCGGCGTCGTAGGCCTGCTTGGCGGCCAAGCGAGGCGCCTCGGAGTACAGGGCTTCCATCAGCAGGGCTTCCGCCGAAGCGCATTCGGACGCCAGCCGCAGTTTGAGCTTCGCGAGGTTGAGTTGGCCGCGTTCTCGCAAGACCGCGTGGAGATCGGCGGTTGCCGCGTCGGGCGTCAGCCCCCAAGGATGGGTCATCGGCATGGGCAAGTCGACCATTTCCAGCGCCGTCAGGTGGGCGTCGCTCGATTTCGCCAGCGCCATGGCCAAGGTCAACGCATCGGCGTCGCCGTCGCTGCCGGTCATCGGGATCATCAGGTCCTTGTACATGAGCATTCTCCGCAGCCGCGATCGGCGTCGCCCTCATTCCAATCCGGCGCAGAGCGCGCGTATTGATCTGGGTCAACGCTCGGCGTCGGGACGCGCGGCGTGACACCTGGATAACCCGCATAGGCCGTGCAGGCCGGACTGCGGCGATGCGGCAGGCACTTGATCTGGATCAAGCCGGCCGGTCGCCGGCTTGGGCGTAATGGCCTCGGGTTTTATCCGGAGTCGCCCATGAACAGCGAGCGGTTGCGCAAATACGTCCTGGAAGAATTGGCTTTCGACCCGCGGGTCGACGCATCGGGCATCGGAGTGAGCGTCGACGAACGCATCGTCAAGTTGACCGGGCATGTCCACAGTCTCGCCGACAAGATCGCGGTTGCCGAGGCGGTCGAGCGGGTCAAGGGCGTGCGCGGGGTGGTGCTCGACCTCGAAGTGCGCAGCCCGCCCGATTCGCATGTTTCCGACGAGGTGCTGGCCAAGCGCGCCGCCGACGTGCTGGAGTGGGATACCACTCTGCCCAGGGGCGCGGTCAAGGTGGCCGTCGACCAGGGCTGCCTGACTTTGACCGGCACCGTCGATTGGCAGTTCCAGCGCAGCGAGATTGAGAACGACCTGCGTTGCCTCGCCGGTGTCATCAATATCGACAACAAGATCGCGATCCGTAGCATCTCCTGCAAGCAGGACGTCAAACGTTCGATCAAGGACGCGATGCACCGGCGCGCCGACGTGCAAGCCTCGAACATACGCGTCGACGTCGACGAGACCGGCAAGGTGACCCTCAAGGGCAAGGTCGAGGATTGGCAGGCGCGCAACACCGTCGAAGACGCGGCCTGGCTGGTCGCCGGAGTCAAGGACGTAGACAACCGAGTGCGCGTGCGGTGACCGAGTCCGGCCCGCCGCGGGCATCCGTGCACGGGCCGCAGGCGCCGTCGCGGCCCACGCGCACGCTGCTGCGCCGCATCGCCGCGACCATCGCGGCGAAGCTGGCGCTGTTGGTCGTGCTGTATCTGCTGTTTTTCTCGCCGTCGCACCGCCCGCATATCGACGATGCCGCGGTCGACCAACGCCTGTTACCCACTAGGTGAACCGCCATGCCGGACTTACACGTCGTCGATCTGTCCCGATTGCAATTCGCGCTGACCGCGCTGTACCACTTCCTGTTCGTGCCGCTGACCATCGGTTTGGCCCTGATCATCGCGATCATGGAAAGCGTGTACGTAATGACCGATCGGGTGATCTGGAAGCAGATGACCCGCTTCTGGGGCATGTTGTTCGGCATCAACTTCGCCATGGGCGTCGCCACCGGCATCACCATGGAGTTTCAGTTCGGCACCAACTGGGCCTATTACTCGCACTACGTCGGCGACATATTCGGCGCGCCGCTTGCGATAGAGGGCCTGATGGCCTTCTTCCTGGAAAGCACCTTCGTCGGCCTGTTCTTCTTCGGCTGGGACCGACTTGGCAAGTTGCAGCACCTGACCGTCACCTGGCTGACCGCGCTGGGCGCCAACCTCTCGGCCTTGTGGATACTGATCGCCAACGGATGGATGCAGAACCCGGTCGGGTCGGAGTTCAATTTCCAGACCATGCGTATGGAGATCACCGACTTCGCCGCGGTGGTGTTCAATCCGGTTGCCCAGGCCAAGTTCGTGCATACCGTCAGCGCCGGCTATGTGACCGGCGCGATGTTCGTCCTGTCGATCAGCGCCTGGTATCTGCTGCGGGGGCGCAACGTCGAGATCGCGCGCCGTTCGATGGTGGTGGCCGCCAGCTTCGGCTTGGCCGCGTCGTTGTCGGTGGCGGTGCTCGGCGACGAAAGCGGGTACACGGCTTCCGAAAACCAGAAGATGAAAGTCGCAGCGATCGAGGCGGAATGGAGGACTCATCCGGCGCCGGCCGCATTCACGGTGTTCGGCTTGCCCGATATGGAGCGCCGCGAGACCGCGCACGCGGTGCGTATTCCATGGGCGCTGGGCCTGATCGCGACGCGATCGCTGGACAAGGAAGTTCCCGGAATTCACGAGTTGGTCGAGGGCAATCGCCAGCGCATTCGCAGTGGCATCGCCGCATACGCGGCCCTGCGCGAGCTGCGCGCCGACCGGGACGACCCGGCCAAGGCCGCCGCTTTTCTGGCGCTGCGCGAGGATCTGGGCTTCGGCCTGTTGACCCTGCGCTACGTCGCCGATCCGGCGCTGGCCGACGAGGCCGTCATCGAGCGGGCGGCCTGGAGCACGGTACCGAATGTGCCGGTGCTGTTTTGGTCGTTCCGGATCATGGTCGGCCTGGGCATCTTTTTCATCGCGCTGTTCGCTGGTGCTTTCTATCTGTCGGCGCGTGGACGGCTGGAACGGCCGCTGTTCCTGCGGGTGGCCTTGTGGAGCCTGCCGCTGCCGTGGGTCGCGGCCGAACTGGGCTGGATCGTCGCCGAGTACGGCCGCCAGCCATGGGCGATCGACGGTGTGCTGCCGACCTTCCTCGGCGTGTCCTCGACCAGCTCCACGCAAGTGCTCGCGAGCTTGGTCGGATTCGTCGTGCTCTATACAGGTCTGGCCGTAGTCGACGTGATGCTGATGCTGCGGGCGATCCGTTCCGGGCCCGACCAACTGAGGTTCTGGCCGGCGTCGCGCGAGGCCGCCGAACGCCGTCTGCCGCTGAGGACTGCGCCATGATCGACCTGATCGACTACTCGCTACTGCGCGAGATCTGGTGGGTGCTGCTCGGCGTGCTGTTGATCGGCTTTGCCGTGACCGACGGCTACGACCTGGGCCTGGGCGCGATCCTGCGTTTGATCGGTCGCGACGACGTCGAGCGGCGCATGGCGCTGGAATCGATCGAGCCCAACTGGGAAGGCAACCAAGTCTGGTTCGTTCTCGGCGGCGGCGCCGTGTTCGCCGCCTGGCCGTTGCTGTATGCCGCGTCGTTCTCGTCCTTTTATTTCGCCATGCTGCTGCTGTTGGTGGCCTTGATTCTGCGGCCGGTGGGCTTCGCCTTCCGCAACCGCCTGCCGCAGGCGAGATGGCGCGAAGCCTGGGACTGGGCGCTGACCATTGCCGGCGCGGTGCCGTCGCTGGTGTTCGGCGTCGCGTTCGGCAATCTGCTGCTCGGCGTGCCGTTCCATTTCACCCCGGAACTGCTGCCGATCTACGACGGCGACTTCATCGGCCTGTTCCGGCCCTTCGCGCTGCTGGCCGGCCTGATCAGCCTGGCCATGCTGGTGATGCATGGCGCGTGTTTCGCTGCCATGCGGGTCGAAGACCCGGTCGGCGCCCGCGCCAGGCGGATTGCGCGCATCGCCGCGGCCGTGGCCGCGGCGGCCTTCGTTGGGGCAGGCGTGTGGCTGCGTTTCCTGCCGGCGCCGGCCATCGTCGGCGGCATGCGCGTGGATGCGCCGTCGGATCCTCTGATCAAGCACGTGCTTATGATCGATGGCGGGTGGTACGCGAACTATGCCCTGAATCCCTGGATGAGCGCGGTGCCGGTGGCGACGGTGGCGGCATTGATCGCCGTGGTGCTGGTCGGCAAACGATGGATGGCTTTCCTGGCCAGCGGAACTGCCGTGGCCGGCATCGTCCTGACCGCGGGCCTGGCGATGTTTCCGTTCCTGATGCCTTCTGCGACGGATCCGAGGCACGGTCTGACCGTCTGGGACGCTTCGTCGAGCGAACGCACGCTCGGCATCATGCTGGTCGCCGCGGCGATCTTCCTGCCGCTGATCCTTGCGTACACCGGCTGGGCTTTCCGGGTCATGCGCGGCACGGTGACGCGCGCCCATGTGGAATCGCAAGACGACGCCGGAGGCGCCTACTGATGTGGTACTTCGCCTGGATATTGGGCCTTGCGCTGGCCTGCAGTTTTGGTGTGCTCAACGCCATGTGGTTCGAGTTGCGCAGCGACGAAGAGCGCGATCGCCGCGAAGTGCTGGAGGACGACTGATGGCGCGCGCCGTCTCGCTGCTGCTGGCATCGGCCCTGTCCTTGGGCTTGTTATTCCTGCCGGCGATGCGCGGCGGGGAGATGACGACGGCTGCGCACGGTTGGCTGAGCCCGCTGATGCTGTCGATCTGTGCGGGCTTCGTCCATGGCGTGGGCTACCGGCCCGTGCGGCCTTGGGCGAGGGCGTTGCTGCACCCGTTGCTGTTGTGGCCGGCGATGGCGGGGCTGGCGGTGATGTGGGCACGCAGTTTCTAGGCGAACCGCGGCGGCCCGGCCCAGCCGCTGGCGGTCGGCCCGGCCTGTCCGACTGCGGCCGGGCCGACAGCCGGCGCTTGCGTTGATCTCGATCAAGACGCTGGGCGAGCGTCGGTCGGATCCTGGCGGCATCCAAACCTCGAGGAGAAACGTTATGCGTATCCTGATCGCGGTCGATGGCAGCGACGCCGCGCTGCGCGCGGTCCGCCATGCGATAAGACTCGCGGGCGATCTCAAAGAACCGCCCGAGATGCACTTGCTGTATGCCGATGAGCCGCTCATGCGCAGCGTCGCGCTCAGCCTCGGGTTGCAGGGCGCTGCCCGTTACCACACCGACAACGGCAAAGGGGCGACCCAAAAGGCCAGGGCCATGCTCAAGCGGGCCAAGGCCGCTTGCGAAGAGCATCTGGTGGTCGGCGATCCGGCGGCCACCATTCTCAAGTTCGCCAAGGCCAACCGATGCGACCTGGTGATCATGGGGTCGCACGGCCGTTCGGCGCTGAAGAGTCTGTTTCTCGGTTCGGTGACCAGCAAAGTGCTGGTCAGTTGCTCGGTGCCATTGACCATCGTGCGCTGACCGCCCGGCGGCAACGCTCGCGCTGCAGCGACACTACGAGGAGTCCTCGCGCATGTGGGAGACGCTGACCGCCAGCCAGGACCTCGCCCGCTTGCACGGCTTGGTCGCCATCCTGGCGCGATACGGGTTCGGCGATCTGGCGCGCCGGCTGGGGCTTGCGCAGACGCTCGCGCGTGCGGGCAAGGTTTTGCCGCTCGCGCACCTCGAGGAGTTGGTGGCCCTGCCTCCGCATGTGCGGGTGCGCTGCGCGCTCGAGGAAATGGGGCCGACGTTCGTCAAGCTCGGCCAAGTCCTGGCGACGCGAGTGGACCTCTTTCCTCCGCAATGGATCGCCGAGTTCAGCCGTCTGCAAAGCGCTGTCCCGCCGGTGCCTTTTGAGGCGATCCGCTCGGAGATGTCGGCGGCGCTGGGCCACGTCCCAGAGGCGGCATTTGCCTGGCTCGATCCTTCGCCGTTAGCGGCGGCGTCGATCGCCCAGGTACACCGGGCA
Source organism: Lysobacter sp. ESA13C (assembly GCF_019970005.1). Classification (NCBI taxonomy): domain Bacteria; kingdom Pseudomonadati; phylum Pseudomonadota; class Gammaproteobacteria; order Lysobacterales; family Lysobacteraceae; genus Lysobacter; species Lysobacter sp. ESA13C. The sequence continues at coordinate 297,689 of NZ_JAHXYK010000004.1, forward strand.
CGCTTGCCCGACGGACGAGAGGTCGTCGTCAAGGTTCGGCGTCCCGATATCCGACCGCTCATCGAGGCCGACTTGCGGCTGTTGCAATACGCGGCAAGCAAGATCGAAGCGAAATTCCCGGATATGCGCCGCTACCATCCGGTCGGCATGGTGCGGCAGTTCCACGCATCGCTGCAGGGGGAACTCGATCTCGCCGCCGAATGCCGGCATGCCGAGCGTATCGCGGCCAATCTTTCCGGCGACGAACGCCTGGTCGTTCCGGCGGTGCATTGGCTCTGTACCAGCGAACGGATGAACGTGCAGGACTTCGTCGACGGTATTGCCGTAGCCGACTTGGCCGCACTGGATGCCGCCCGACTGGATCGCGCTCGGGTGGCGCGCACCGGCGCGCAGATCGTTTTGAAAATGATGCTCGACGACGGTTTCTTCCATGCCGATCCGCATCCGGGCAACGTGTTCGTGTTGCGCGACGGGCGCATCGCCCTGATAGATTTCGGCATGGTGGGGCGACTGTCGCCAGCGCGCCGCGCGGAGGTGGTGAGCCTGTTGTTCGGATTGGTCGAACGCGCCCCCGAACGCGTCACCGAGGTATTGCTCGACTGGACCGGGCGGGCCGATGTGGACGAAGCGCAACTGGCCATCGACATCGATGCGTTCATCGACCGCTATCACGGAGTCCCGCTCGGGCAGCTCGACCTGGCGGCGATGCTGCTCGAAGTGGTGAGTTTGCTTCGATCGCATCGTTTGGCCTTGCCTTCCGACCTGGCTCTGTTGATCAAGGTCTGCCTTACCTTGGAGGGAATGGGGCGCAGCCTCGATCCGAAATTCGACATGGCGCTTCAGGCGCGGCCCTTCCTGCGCCGCGCCATGACGGCACGGTTCCGTCCTCGCCGGGTCGTGCGGCGCGGCGTGCAGTCGCTGGCGGACACCGTCGAGGTGCTGGCGACGTTGCCTCAGGATCTTCGGCGCGCGCTGCGTGCGATGCGTACGGGCGGGGCGCGGCTGCATATCGGGATGGACGAGCTGCGCGACTTCGGCAGCCAGATGGCGCATTCGGCCAATCGCCTGGCGGGCAGCATGGTCATCGCCGCGCTGATCGTCGGTTCGTCCATCGCGATGACGGTCGAGGGCGGTCCCACACTGTTCGGTCTGCCTTTGTTCGGATTGGTCGGTTTTGCCGGAGCTTCGCTCGCCGGCATTTGGCTCCTGCTTTCGATATTCCGTAGCGGCGGCGGGCGCTAGCGTCTGTTCGGCCCACCGTGTCGGTAGCGAAGCGCGGCGCGGCAGCCTGCCGGCGAGCGTGGGATCGGTTGCGCATGCCTCCGGTTTGATCTGGGTCAGCCCTCACCGATGACGGCGGACCTAGCCTGTGACGACGGTTCGCAAGTCGTTCCATTGCAGGGCCGATCCCGCTCCACCACGGCCACCCGGGAGTATCGATCATGAACCGACTATTGCTTCCCGTGTTGGCGGCTTCGCTGACCGGCTGCGTATCGCAGATCTTCCTCGACGGCGGCCCCCGCGGCGAGGAGCACATTGCGGGCACTACGGTCGAGAAGCGCGTATATGCCGTATCCAGCGAAGTGTGCGGTCGGCGGGAGCCCGTCCTGCCGTACCAAGTGGTCGAACGAGGCCGCGATGGTTGGGTGCGGTTGTGCGCTCAGGTGGAAGGTTTCGCGTTCCGGCCCGGTAACGATTATGTCCTGCAGGTCACCGAACATCAGGCGGCGGGCGATGCCTCGCTCGTCCGCCTGATACTGAAAAGCGTGATCGAACAGCGCCCGCATGCGCGGAACTGACCAGGCCACGCGAGTGGAGCAGGGGGCATGCCGAACGGCGTTCATTGCCCGCGCGTGCCCCTGTATTGATCGAGATCAATGCCGGTTCGCGCCACCGCTCTAGGGTGGGACCGGGCTTTCTCGGAACTCCGGCATGCGATCGACCCAACGCGACGAGCGCCCCGACTTCGAGCCGCCGAGCGCCCGGCTGCCGGTGCGGCGAGCCGGTATCGACACCTATCGGCAGCCGGTCCTGTATCTGCACCGGGACTGCCTGGTGTCGCGCGCCGAGGGCTTCGCCGCGTTGACCCGGGTCAGCGTGCAATGCGGCGAGCGCGAAGTCGTCGCTCTGCTGAACATCGTTACCGGCGACTGGCTGGGCAAGGACGAGGCCGCGTTGTCCGATGCCGCCTGGCAAATGCTCGCGCCGGAGCCCGGTGCCATCGCCACCCTGGCCCATGCCGAACCGCCGGGGTCGGCGAGCGTGCTGCGCGCCAAGGTGTTCGGAAAGCGTTTGAACGAGGCCCAGTTCGAGGCGGTGCTGCGCGACACGCTCACCGCCAGATTGTCCGACATCGAGTTGGCGGCATTCGTGACGGTCTGCGCCGGCGACCGGCTGGATCTGGACGAATCGGTCGCGCTGACCCGCGCGATGGTCTCGGTGGGCGAGCGCATCGACTGGGGCGTGGGGCCGGTGCTGGACAAGCATTGCGTCGGCGGCCTGCCCGGCAACCGGACCACCCCGATCGTGGTGTCCATCGTCGCTGCGCTGGGCCATCGCATTCCGAAAACCTCGTCTCGGGCGATCACTTCGCCCGCCGGAACGGCCGATGTCATGGCCACCATGACCGTCGTCGATCTCGACATCGCGGCCCTGCGGGACGTGGTGAACCGCGAGGGCGGCTGCATGGCCTCCGGCGGAAAAATGCGCCTGAGCCCGGCCGACGACGTCCTGATTCAGATAGAGCGTCCCTTGGACCTGGACGGCGACGGCCAGATGGTCGCGAGCATCCTGTCCAAGAAGGCCGCGGCGGGTTCTACCCATGTATTGATCGACATCCCGGTGGGCGACACCGCCAAGGTGCGCACGATGGCCGCCGCCGATGCGATCGCCCGGCGCCTGGCCTTCGTCGGGGAAGCGCTCGGCTTGCGCATAGGCGTGCACATCTCCGACGGCCGCCAGCCGGTGGGGCGCGGCATCGGCCCGGCGCTCGAAGCGCACGATGTGCTGGAGGTGTTGCGCAACTCGCCGCAGGCGCCGAGCGACCTGCGCGAGCGCGCGCTCGACGTGGCCGGAGCGGTGCTCGAACTGCTGCCCGGCATCGCCCCCGGCAGCGGACGAAACCAGGCCGCGGGCGCGCTCGCTTCGGGCTCGGCGCTGAGGAAGTTCCTGGCGATCTGCAGCGCCCAGGGCGGCTTTCGCGAGCCCGAGCGGGCACGCTTCGTCGAGCCCTATATCGCGCGCTCCGACGGAGTGCTGGCATGCATCAACAATCGGCAACTGGCGCGTATCGCCAAGCTCGCCGGAGCGCCGCGCACCCCGGCCGCCGGCGTGGTCTGCACGCTGCGTCAGGGCGATACGATCCGACGCGGGATGCCGTTGTTCCTGGTCCATGCCGGCTCCAGGGGCGAGCTGGCTTATGCGCTGGATTACGCTGCGGCGCACCCGGACACCTTGAGCGTGCGGAGCCCGCCGTCATGAAGTCGGTGCTGCTGTCCTTTCCCGACGATGCCGGGCTGGCTGGTTCGGTGAGCCGAGAACTGCAGGCCAGGCTGGGGTCGCTCGAGTGGCGGCATTTCCCCGATGGCGAGTCGCTGCTCAGGATCGAGGAGACGCTCGCGGGCGCCGACGTGGTGGTCTTCGCCAGCCTCGACGGCGCGGATCGCAAGGCCCTGCCGTTGCGCTTCGTCGCCGACACCGCGCGAGAACTCGGCGCGCGCAGCGTCGGGCTGGCGGCGCCTTACCTGGCCTATATGCGCCAGGACGCGCGCTTCCGTCCCGGCGAAGCGATCGCCGCCCGGGTATTCGCCCGGTTCCTGGAGCAGAGCGTCGACTGGCTGGTGACGGTCGACCCTCACCTGCACCGCATCGCCGCGCTCGAGGACCTCTACCGGATTCCGGTCGCATGCGTGGAATCGGCGCCGGAGTTGGCCGAATGGATACGTCGCGAGGTTCGCGATCCGGTCCTGGTCGGTCCCGACGAAGAGAGCGCGCAATGGGTGGCGAACATCGCCGGCGCAGCGCGGATACCGTACCAAGTGCTGCACAAGCAACGTCGCGGCGACCGTCAGGTCGAGGTCAGCGCCCCCGATCCGGAGCGTTTGCGCAATGCGACGCCGGTGCTCGTGGACGACATCGTCTCGACCGGGCGGACCCTGATCGCGGCCGCCGAACATCTGCGGCGGCTCGGGCTGCCGCCGCCGGTGTGCGTGGTCATCCATCCGCTCTTCAGCGACAACGCGCATGAGCTGCTGAAGCGGGCCGGGGTGGAGCGCATTGTCAGCACCGACAGCATCCGCCATCCCAGCAACGGCATCGGCCTGACCCGACCGATCGCGCGCGCCATCGCCGGACAGTTGGCGAGGATCGAGAGAGGAACCGAGCCATGATCTATGACGCGACCCCGGACGAATGCGTCCTTGCCTGCGGCACCAGCGAAGCGCTGGACGCCCCGCTGCGGCGCCGAATCGAAGCCGAGGCGGCGGGACGGCGTGCGAACGATCGCGATTTCGCCCATTGGGCCGCAGGCTACGGCGCGATCGTCCACGACGCGCTGACCCAGGTAAGGGTTCGTGCGTTGATCGAGACCCTGGTCGGCCAGCGCATCCTGCCCGATGCGCAGACCGGCTATCGTCGCCTGGCGGCCGCCGACCGCATCGCCAGCGCCGCGATGTGGCTGGTCGTTCACATGACCTATGCCCGCAGCGTTCGCCTCGACGGCAGTCCGCTCGGCGCGGACGACTTCAAGCGCCACCCCGAAGGGCACACCGGCGGTTCGTTGAACATGGTGCCGGCCTATGCGGGCTATCTGGCGATCAATGCCCTGACCGGCGATACCCGCGCCTGGCTGATGGGCCAGGGGCACTGCGTCGCCGCCGTGGACGCGTTGAACCTGCTGAGCGGGAACATGACGCCCGAGCACGCCGGACGCTACGGGCTGGACGACCGCCGCCTGTCGGACTTCGTCGGCGATTTCTATGCCTACGGCGTCACCGCCGACGGCTATCCCAGCTCGCCGTTGGGCTCGCACGTCAACGCCTACACCGGCGGCAGCCTGCAGGAAGGCGGCTATCTCGGCTTCGCGGAACTGCACTACGTGCATGCGCCCTTGCCGGGCGAACGGCTGGTGGCGTTTCTCAGCGACGGCGCGTTCGAAGAGCAACGCGGCAGCGATTGGGCGCCGCGTTGGTGGCGTCCGCAGGACAGCGGGCTGGTCTCGCCGATCATGGTGCTCAACGGGCGGCGGATCGAGCAGCGCAGCCAGATCGCACAGGAAGGCGGCGAGCGCTGGCTGCACGCGCATCTGCGCCTCAACGGTTTTCAGCCGGTCGGACTGGATGGTCGCGACCCGGCCAGCATCGCCTGGGGCATCCACGAGATCGAGTTGCGCCAGCAGACCCGCATCGAGGCGTTCGCCTCCGCCGGGTTCGACACCGCCGCGCCGTTGCGCTACGGCATCGCGCAAGCGCCCAAGGGCTACGGCTTCCCCGGTGCCGGCAGCAACCGCGCGCACAACCTGCCGTTGCCGGGAAATCCGCATAGCGACCAGGCCTCGCGCGAGCTGTTCAACGCCGCCTGCGCGACACTGCACGTGGCGGAAGCGGAACTGCGCGAGGCGATCGGCGTTCTGGCCACCCACGGCCAGCAGCGGCGTCCGCTGGAGCGCGACCACGCCCTGGCCACGCGTCAGGTGCGTCCGCCGGCGTCGCCGACGCCGCGCTGGCGCGCGCGCGGAGAAACCCATTCGCCGATGGCGGCGCTGGACGAGCAGTTCGTCGCGATAGCCGCCGCCAACCCGGACCTGCGCGTGCGCGTCGGAAATCCCGACGAACTGCGCAGCAATCGCCTGGACCGCAGCCTGGACCTGCTCAAGCATCGGGTGCAATCGCCCGAGCCCGGCGTGGCCGAATCTCATGCCGGCAGCGTCATTACCGCGCTCAACGAAGAGGCGGTGGTGTGTGCGGCGCTGGCCAACAAGGGCGGCATCAACCTGGTGGTCACCTACGAAGCCTTCGCGGTGAAAATGCTCGGCGCGCTGCGGCAGGAGCTGACGTTCGCTCGCCAGTTGCGCCGCGCCGGTCGGGCCCCAGGCTGGCTGTCGGTTCCGCTGGTGCTGACCTCGCACACCTGGGAAAACGCCAAGAACGAGCAGTCGCACCAAGACCCGACCCTGGTCGAGGCCTTGTTGGGGGAAATGCAGGACTGCGTACGCATCGTGTTTCCACCGGACGCGAACTGCGCGTGCACGGCGCTGCAGGCGGCCTATGCCGATCACGGCAGGATCTTCGCCCTGGTCGTGCCGAAACGCGAAGTGCCGGTCGCACTGGATGCCGAGCAGGCGATGGCCTTGCAATACGACGGCGCTGCATTCCTGGAGCGATCGGTCGACGCGGAGATCGACCTGGTGGCCACCGGGGCCTATCAGTTGGCGGCCGCGGGCAGGGCCTGGCGCCGGCTGCGCTCGCGCGGCGTGGCGACGAACCTGATCTACCTCGCGGAGCCGGGACGGTTCAGGACCCCGCGCGACGAGGAAGAGGCGCAATACATACACGACGACGAGACCGTCAGGCGCTGGTTCGTCCCCGGTCGGCCCCGGGTGTTTCTCACCCACACGCGTCCGGAACCGTTCCTGGGCGCGTTGCGCAGGCTCGACGACGGCCCGGCGCTCACCGCCGCCCTGGGCTATCGCAATCGCGGCGGAACCTTCGACGTCGACGGCTTGATGTTCGCCAACCGCTGCACCTGGGCTCATGCGCTCCTGGCCGCGGGCACCCTGCTCAAGCGCAGCGCGGCGGCCTGGCTCGACGCGCAGGAATACGATGCCGCCCTGGGCCGGGGCGCGCCGGAGCACTTGTGCCGAGACGAGAGCGATGACTGAGCCGGGCGATCGCACCTTGTTGGTCGTCAACCTCGGCTCGTCCACGCTCAAGGCGGCGCGCTACGAGATGAGCGGCTCGTCGGCGGCTGGGTCGGCACGACTGTCGCGGCGGATCCAGATCGCATGGGCCGATCCCGATCCGAATTCGAATCCCAATCCCAATCCCGGCCTGGGCGCCGCGTTCGCCGAGGCGATCGACACCCTGGAATTGGCCGCCGCTCCGGCCTTGGTCGGGCACCGTATCGTCCATGGCGGCAATGCCGCACGGGCGCGTGTGCTCGATGCCGCTGAACGCGAGCGGTTGCGCGCCCTGTCCGGCCTGGCGCCCTTGCATCAGCCGGCCGCGCTGACGTTGGTGGACGCCGTCGCCGATCGTTGGCCCGGCGTCGAGCAATACGCGGCGTTCGATACCGTGTGGCACGCCAACCTTCCGGCAAACACCCGCCGGCTGGCCGTGCCGCGGGCCTGGGATGCACTCGGCCTCCGCCGGTACGGTTTCCACGGCCTGGCCTTCGCTTCGGCCATGCGCCAGATCCGCTCCGCGCATCCCTCGCTCGGCCGCGAGCGCGCGGTGTTGGCGCACCTGGGCAGCGGCTGCAGCCTTTGCGCGGTGCGCGATGGGCAAAGCATCGACACCACGATGGCCAGCACGCCGCTCGATGGCTTGCCGATGGCGACGCGCAGCGGCACGCTCGATCCCGGCGCGCTGCTCTATCTGCTGCGCAGCGGCGGCCTGACTGCCGACGCGGTCGAACGTGCGCTGTACCGCGACTGCGGTCTGCGCGGAATCTCGGGGCTCAGCGGCGACACGCGCGATCTGCTCGCCGCCGACAGCGTCGAGGCCGCCCTGGCCCTGGACATCTTCGCCTTGCGCACCGCGCAAGGCATCGCCGCCATGGCGACCCGGCTGGGCGGCATCGACCATCTGATATTTTCCGGCGGCATAGGCGCCAACGCGCCGTTGGTGCGCAGTTCGATCGCGGCTTACCTGGGATGGCTCGGCATCGGCCTGGCCGAGGCGGCCAATGTCCGCGGCGATGCGCGGCTCGAAAGCCCGCAGAGCCGGACGAAAGTGTGGCGCGTGGACGTGGACGAAGAAGCCGAGATCGCATCCGTGTGCGCGGTGGCGACCGCCTTGCCCTGGCCCTGAGCCTCAGCCGCTGCGCTGGCGGCTAAGGCGCATGCGGGCGAGCCCGTTGCGGCCGAGCTCGACCACTGCCAATCCGGCCAGCGGCATGAGCAAGGCCAGGCAGGACAGACCGAGCGGAGGCGGCGCGAAGCGGAACCAGGCGCCGGGCGCCTGGAAACGCGTGATCAACAACAGCAGGCTCAGCGCCGACACCACCAGGATCCAGAACGCCTTGCCGGTCGGGCCGAACCAGCGCGCATAGCCGAAGCCGCGGTTGACGACGATCAGCCCGAGGTTTCCCGAGATCAATGCGATGAAGGAGAGCGCCGCCAATTGCGGCGTCGGCAGGGCGCCACTGCGCCCGAGGAAGTAAACGGCCGCCACCGCCGCGAACACGACCATGCCCCGGCCCAGACTGCCCGACAGGGTCGGCAGGTCGAGCAAACGCCGCGAAGGCGGCCGGGGAGGCCGCTGCATGATCTGCGCCGATGCGGGCTCGCGCTCGAACACCAGCGCCGAGGCCGGGTCGATGATCAGCTCCAGGAACACCACGTGCAACGGCATCAGCATCATCGGCGCGGCGATGATCAGCGGCAGCAGCGCCAGGCCGGTGATCGGCACGTGCACGGCCAGGATGTAGCGGATGGCGCGCAGGATATTGTCGTAGATCAGGCGCCCCTGGCGCACCGCTTCGACCACGGTGACGAAGTCGTCGTCGAGCAGGACGATGGACGCCGCCTCGCGGGCGACATCGGTGCCGCGCTTGCCCATCGCGATGCCGACGTGGGCGGCCATCAACGCCGGCGCGTCGTTGACGCCGTCGCCGGTCATCGCCACCACCTCGCGGTTCCGCTTCAATGCATCGATCAGGCGCAGTTTGTGATCCGGTTTCACCCGCGCGAACACATCGGTATCGCGCACGCGCTGGGCCAGGGTCTTCTCGTCGAGCGCTTCCAGCTCGCTCCCGAGCATGGCGGCGTCGGCCCGTCGCAGTCCGGCCTGCGTGGCGATCGTGCGGGCGGTATCGAGATGGTCGCCGGTCAGCATCACGACCCGTATGCCGGCCGCCTGGGCCTCGGCGACCGCGTCGCGAACGCCCGCTCGCAGCGGGTCCTCGAACCCGAGCAGGCCGCGCCACTCGAAGCGAAAGCCGTGAAGCGTGGACGGAAGCGAGGCAGGGCCGTCCTGCCAGACCGCCGAGGCCGCGGCGATGACGCGCAAGCCGCGGCGCGCCATGTCCGCGGCGAGTTGCATCACGGCCGATCGCTGTTCGCGGCTCAGCGCGCACAGCTCGGCAATGGTTTCCGGCGCGCCCTTGGCGGCGACCGCCAGGCCGGGTTCGTCGGGGAGCTGCCAGACGTGGGTCACCGCAGGCAGGTCTTTGGAAAGCGGGTATTCGCGGACGCGGTGCGTTCCCGTCCTCGGCGCGGTCGCGGCCGAACCGGCCACGGCGGCGCGGATGGCGAGGTCCATCGGGTCGAACGAGTGCTCCGAGCAGGCGCGGCCGGCGCAATCGAGCAGCGCCGCCAGCCTGGGGGAGAGTCGCGCCGTCGGGTTCGAGCGCTCGTCGCCCCGCGCCAGCTCGACCAGGGTCATCTGGTTGGTGGTCAGGGTGCCGGTTTTGTCCGTGCACAACACGGTCACCGACCCCAGGGCTTCGATCGCCGGCGCGCGCCGGATCAGGGCGTTACGGCGCGCCATGCGCCAGCTGCCCAAGGCGAGGAACACGGTAAGCACGACCGGGAATTCCTCGGGGATATTGGCCATGGCCAGGGTGATGCCGGCCAGCAGGCCTTGCAGCCAATCGCCGCGGGTCCAGCCGTACAGCAGCGCGACCAGCGCGCTGACGCTGAGGCCCAGTACCGCGAACACCAGCACCGCATAGCGGATTTCCCGCTGCATCGGCGTCGGCGGCGAGCGCAAGGTGTGCAGCGCTTCGCCTATCCGGCCCACCGCCGTGGCGATGCCGATGGCGGTCACGCGAGCGGCGGCATGCCCGCGCACCACCAGGGTGCCGGCATGGATGAGGTTCTTGTCCGGCTCGGCCGCCGCCGCGGCGCCACGTTGCACCGGCATCGATTCGCCGGTGAGCATGGACTCGTCGAGCATCAGGTCGCCGTCGTCCAGCACCCGCGCATCCGCCGGAACGCGGTCGCCCTCGGCGACCAGAATCACGTCGCCGACCACGAGCTGCGAGGACGGCACCGACCGGACCAGGCCGTCGCGGATCGCTCGCGCCTGCGGCGTGCTCAGCTCGCGCAGGGCCTGCAGCGCGCGTTCGGAGCGATAGTCCTGGTACGCGGTCAGGCCGATCACGAGCGCGACCGAAGCGGCCAGCGCTGAGGCTTCCTCGGCATCGCCCAACAGCAGGTAGACGGCCGAGGCGAAGATCAGCAGCAGGAGCATCGGCTCGCGCAACACGCCGGCCAGGATGCGCAGCCAGTTGCGACGGTCCGGTTCCGGCAGCCGGTTCGGCCCTCCGGCCTGCAGCCGGCGCGCGGCCTCTTCGCTCGACAGCCCTGTCGGGTGGGCGCGGGCCCCCTGGCTGGATTCCATATCGTTCGTCCTCGCTGGCTCGACGGCGCTCATGCGCGAGGCCGTCGCCCGGCCCGTCGCGACCCGCCCGGCCTCAGAAATACGGGGTGTAGCGGATGAAGCAAAGCACCAGGTAGGGAACGATGACGAACATCCAGATCGCGATCTTGTACAGCCCGAACAGGAGATAGGCCGTCGCGTCGAAGCGCGCCGCCGAGAGCTGGAACCAGCGGCGATGCAGCCGATACATGGCGTCGTGAAACATCACGAAGGCCACGAATCCGAGCAGCAACAGGCCGTAGTTGAAAATCGCGCACCACATCAGGAAGCCGGGCCACAGTGCCGGGTCCATGGGCAGGCCTCACAAGGTCAGTTCGTGGATGACCTGGCTGGCGTCGTCGGGGTCGGTCACGGTGCGGAAGCCCAGATAGGCGGCGAGCTCGTGCATCTGCCGGTTCTCGGCGGAGTCGACCGAATACATCCTGTGGATGCCGCGGAGCTTTGCGACCTGAATCAGGTGCTTCATCAGCACCGCTCCCAGGCCCTTGTTCTGCCATTCGTCATCGACGGTAACCGCGCACTCGCATTGCGATCCGTCTTGCGCGGTGCTGTATCGGCTGACTCCGACGATCCTGCCTTCGTCGGCGCTGTCGAACGCGGCGAAGGCGACATCGTGGGTGTAGTCGATGTCCGTCAGCTGGCGGATGAACGCGTCGCTGGGGCGGCGGGTCTGTCCGAGGAAGCGAAAACGCCGGCTCTGGTCCGACAGTCCTTCGATGAATTCGCGTTCGGCCGCGCCGTCGCTCGCGGCGATGGGGCGAATCGTCACCTGGCGGCCGTCGCGCAAGGTGTCCGACCAGCGCGGCGTATCGGGACCGATGACGTCTGAGGCGGATAAGGATTGGGTAGTCATGACGTGCTCCCGGAGGGTCGTTTCAGGCTAGGCCGGCGGCTGCCGGCTGCATTGATCCAGGTCAACTCCTTTCGTCCGGGGGCTGACCCAGATCAATGCCGCGCCGCCAGTCGGACTGCAATCTGGCCCTGCAGCCCGCGGCCCTGTTCACGGCCCCGTTTCCTCGGTACGTCGAGGGCAAGAGCGGGCGATGAGTCCGCGCGCCGGCTCGGTCCGCTCCGGCGAGTCGGATACCGATGGCGTTGTCGCCTTGGGACTGTTCGCGGATCCACGACCCATACACGAAAGAGGTAACGCGCCATGGGCATCGCCACGTCCGAAGCCTCCGTATTCCGTTTGACCTTCCTGGGTGCGACCGGCACCGTCACCGGCTCCAGATACCTGGTCGAAGCCGGCGACAAGCGGCTGCTCGTGGATTGCGGGTTGTTTCAAGGCTACAAAACGCTTCGCTTGCGCAATTGGGCGCCGTTCCCCGTGGATCCGGCGTCGATCGATGCGATCGTGCTCACGCATGCGCACCTGGACCATAGCGGCTACCTGCCCAGGCTGGTGGACGAAGGCTTCGACGGCGTCGTCTGGTGCACGCCGGCGACGCGCAGGCTGTGCGGAATCCTGCTTCCCGATTCTGCCCATCTGTTGGAGGAGGAGGCAGGCCACGCCAACCGGCTCGGCACGACCAGGCACCATCCGGCCGAGCCGCTTTACGAGGTGGCGTCCGCGCATACGGCCGTGCGACGGATGCGCGCCTGGGAGTTCGAGACGCCGTTCGAACCGGTGCCCGGGGTGACCGCTCGTTTCAGGAGCCAGGGACATATCCTCGGCGCCGCCGCCGTCACCCTCGAATACCGCGGCGTGCGCCTGACCTTCAGCGGCGATATCGGCCGTTACAGCGATCCGGTCATGCAGCCGCCGAGCGCGCCGGCGGCAAGCGACTGGATCGTCGCCGAGTCGACCTACGGCGATCGGGAGCATCCAGTGGGCGGCATGAGGCAGGAGCTGTGCGAAGCGCTGAAGCCCGTGCTGCAACGGGGCGGCGTCGCCGTGATCCCCGCATTCGCGGTAGGTCGGGCCCAGTCCTTGCTGCATGTGATCGCGCAGCTGCAGGAAGACAAGGAGCTTCCCGCCGCACCTATCTATCTCAACAGCCCCATGGCGACCGATGTGACTTCGCTGTACCGGCAGTATTCCGGTCAGCTGCGCCTAGACGAAACGGCTTTGGAAAAGATGTATCGCAACACCCGGATCATCAACAGCCCGGAGGAGTCCAAAGAGCTCAATCGCCGCAAGGGGCCGATGGTGATCGTATCGGCCAGCGGCATGGTGACCGGCGGGCGCGTGCTCCATCACCTGATCGCGTTCGCTCCAGACCCGCTCAACGCGATCATTCTGTGCGGCTACCAAGCAGGCGGCACGCGCGGCGCGCTTTTGGCCGGTGGGGCGCGCCGTGTGCGCATCTATGGGGAGGAGGTCGAAATCAATGCCGAGCTCAGGCAGCTGGCGTCGGCGTCCGCGCACGCCGATGCTTCTGAGATCATCGCTTGGCTGCGTTCGGGCCCGGTCCGCCCGCGCGCGGTGTTCGTGACACACGGCGAACCGAACGCGGCCGACCGGCTGCGTGTTCGCATCGAGCATGAATTGGGCTGGGCCGCCTGCGTGCCGGAATTCGGCGCGACCGTGGATCTCATGTCCAAGACCGCCGAACTCGGATTGGCGACTCTCGATCGCCCGGCACTTGAGCACGTCGGTGCGCCGTTGTCCCGCTAGCGATCAACGACGGGCCAGCACAGTCCGAAGCCAGTTCGCGGATTGATAGTTCTCCGCCATCAACGAATGCCGTCGAGTCCGATTCCGGCGGAGGCGAATAGGGCGCGTTCTATTAATGCTCGGCTTCCGCAGTCACACTTGTGGCGGCCGGGAGCGGGAACTATACCCGATGGCTTTCCGTCTATCGCGAACCTCGCCCGCAACGATCGGGCGTTTCGTTAGATTTTAGGAAAGCCCATGGCATTAAATAAACGTTGGTTATTGGCCGCGTGTTTGTTCGCCGCCTCGTCGTTTCCCGCGCTCGCCGCGCAACCCGGCGCCTTCAAACTGCCCAAGGGGGCGAGCGCGGGCGCCTGCATGGAAGGGGTCTGCGAGTATCGGCTCGGCAACGGCATGCGCGTGCTGTTGCTTCCCGATGCCAGCGAATCGAAGTTGATCGTCAATCTGGTCTACGGCGTCGGTTCGGCGCACGAGAATTACGGCGAAGCCGGCATGGCGCATCTGCTCGAACACATGCTGTTCAAGGGCACGCCTACTCACGCCGATATCTTCGCCGAACTGAGCAAGCGCAGCATCGACGCCAACGCCACCACGACGACCGACTACACCAACTACCATTCTTCGTTCGCCGCCGACGCCGCCAAGCTGGATTGGTTGCTCGGCATGGAGGCCGATCGCATGGTGCACTCGCGCGTCGCGCGCGAGGATCTCGATCGGGAAATGACCGTAGTGCGCAACGAGATGGAGAATCGCGACGACGATCTGTCCGGCGTACTCTACGAAAGCGTGGCCTCCACCGCCTATCAGTGGCACCACTACGGGAAACGGATCATCGGTGCGCGCAGCGATGTCGAAAACCTGCGCATCGAACGGCTGCAAGCGTTCTATCGCGCCTGGTACCGGCCCGACAACGCCACCCTGGTGATCGCCGGCGGTTTCGACCCGGCGCAGGCCTTGAGCTCGGCGGCCCGCCGTTTCGGCAGGATCGCCCGGCCGCATGCGCCGATGCAGACGCTGTACACGGCCGAGCCCGCGCAAGCCGGCGAGCGCGAGGTCACGGTGCGGCGTGTCGGCGGCTACAGCCAGCTTCTGGCGGCGTATCACGTGCCGGCGGCGACGCACGCCGATTCCGCGGCGCTGCAGATCCTGGGCGAAGTCCTGCAGGGTCCGGTCGGCGAGCGTCTGTACTCGACGGTGGTAGGCAATCGGCATGCCGTCAGCGCGGGCGCAAGCACGCAGTGGCTGCGAGCCCCGGGGCTGTGGATGGCCTACGCGACTTTAGCGAAGGACTCCGACCTCGCGGCCACCCAGGACCTTCTGTTGACTCAAGTCGAAGGGCTGGACAAGCGGCCGATCCTTGCCGCGGAAGTCGACGCGGCCAAACAGCTTCTGCGGCAGAATTTCGCTCGCGAAGTCACCGACGCCGGCCGGCTTGCGATGGCGCTTACCCCTGCGATCAGTGTCGGCGATTGGCGTTTGTACTTCCGTTATCGCGATAGCCTGGAGACCGTCGACGCCGAGCAGGTGAACCGCGTCGCGCGTACTTATCTGCGGCCGGCCAACCGTACCCTGGGGCGCTTGCTGGCGACCGCATCGCCGCAGCGAGTCGCGATCCCGGACGCACCGTCGCCCGCATCCCTGTTATGGGATTACGCTGGCAAAGCCGAGGCCGACAGGGTCGAACGCTTCGATGCATCGCTTTCCAATATCCGACAACGCACCCGGTTCGTGCACATCGACACGGGCTCCGGTGATGGATTGCGCCTGGCTTTGTTGCCCAAGAAGAGTCGCGGCAACAAGGTCGTGGTCGAGGCCTTCTTCAGTTTCGGCGACGTCGAGAGCCTGCGCGGCCGCGATACGGCGGCACAAGCCGCCGGTGAGCTCCTGGGCGACGGAAACTTCAAGATGAGCGCCGCGGAACTGGCGGTGGAACTGGCCAGACTCAATTCCACGATCGATCTCGGGGGCGGCTTGCAATCGGCGCATTTGTCGCTGAACACGCAACGTGGGCAGTTGGGCAAGACCTTGTCCTTGGCCGAGCGCCTGTTGCGCACGCCGCGCTACAGCGATGCCCAGGTCGAGCAATACAAACGACGCGCGACGCTCGGCCTGCAAGCCGCTCGCGAGGATGCGAACAGCATCGTCGGCGATGCCATGACGCGTCATTTCGATCCCTGGCCGGTCGGCCATCCGATGCGCCAGGCCGATGCCGAACGATCCCTGGCCGACATCCGCGCCCTCACCAGCGAACAAGTGCGGGCGTTTCATCGGGACTTCTATGGGACCGCGAACGGGGTGATCAGCGTGGTCGGCGATTTCGATCCGGTCGAGGCCGAGCGGGAATTGCGCCGGCTGTTCGCCGATTGGAAGGCCCCGCGCGCCCATGCGCCGGTCGCCAGGCGCCATGTCGCGGTGCCGGCCGAGCATCGCAGCTTCGCGACGCCCGACAAGGACAGTGGCGTGCTGCTGGCGCGCAGCAATATTCCCTTGATCGAATACACCGACGACGCGTTCGCGTTGAGGGTGGCGAACCGGATTCTCGGCGGCCATACCATCGATTCGCGGTTGGGACAGCGGATTCGCGACCGGGGCGGGCTGAGTTACAGCGTCGCCAGTATGCTCGACGCCCAGCCCAGCCTCGACGGCCGCGACGATGCAGGCAGCTGGATGGTCCACGCGACGTCCGCTCCGCAGAATCTCGCGCAGGTCGAGCGCGGCGTACGCGAAGAACTCGATCGCCTGCTGCGCGATGGCGTGAGAGCCGATGAAGTGCGCACCGTGGCGACGGCGATGCGCGCCGAGCAGGAACAGGCCCGCGCTACGGATGCCGGCTTGGCCTCCGTGCTCGGTGGTCTCATGTATTACGGCCGCAGCCTGGATTTCCTGGCCGAGTACGATCGGAAAATGGCCGCGCTCAGCGCCGAATCGGTGAATGCCGCGATCCGGAAATACCTCAAGCCGGAACAATTCAGCTTTTACGTGGCGGGCGATATCGATGGCGCCAAGGGTGAGGCCAAGCGCGATGGCGGAGCGGCCCCGACCGGCGAGCACGGTATCGAAGGCGATGCGGTGAAACCCGTTGTCGGCGAGGCCGCGGTGCGGTGACGAGATCGGTCCGCTGTATCGGGTTTGCCGCCGCCGGAGTCGTCCTTGCCGGTGCAGGTATTCGACTGGGACAGGCCGCGCAGTGCCTTCGCGGTAATCGACGGCGACGTTCTGCAAACGGACCGATGCCGGCATCGGCATCGGCGATTCGTTTCAGACCGGGCTGCGACCGCGCAAGCGCCTGAACGAACACTATCGATGCGCACGACTACAGGTGTGACAGCGTTGGGGTGTCGTTGTCTTGCATGCGTTACAAGATCGGGACGCCGTTCGATGTCGGTGTAGCGGCGTCCCGGCGAAGCAATGCCGCCTGTATTCGCAAGAGTACGGTCGGCTCCTGCTTTCGATTCGCGCGTACGTTTGCGGCCTTCGGCTTCGAGTGCAAGCCGTCGCCAGCGTGCCCGCGATCACCGCGAGCGAGAAAACCGTCACGCATGGCGCGCGTCGGTGTAGGGGGATACGGCGGTCATCACGTTATTGCAGCGGGCGCCCACTCACGGGACCCAAACCGACCGAGGCGAACCGGCAAGCCGCGAAAGCGGCCGTCGGAAGTCGGCAACTGCTGATCGGCAGCTGTCGATCGGCAGATCGGAATCCACTGTCGGCGGCCTTCGTCGCCGTCCTTCATCGTCGTTACCGAAGAGGAACCTCGCTCCATGCCATCCCGTATTGCTCCGGTTGCGGTTCCGCGAGCGCTCGGCGCACGCGCTCAGCCTTTGTCCCTCGCCATCGCTTGTGTCCTGTTGTTCGCATCCGCGCCTTCGTCGGCGCAAGTCGCCGCACCCGGCGAGCACGACGGCCGCTACGGCGATGCCGACAGTTGGCGCAGCAAAGAGTTCGAGAGGGACTGGGGCCTGGGCGCGATCAACGCCCATCATGCCTACGCGCGCGGCCTGACCGGCGCGGGCATCGCCTTGGGCCAGTACGACAGCGGCGTGGCCCTGGACCATGCCGAATTCGCCGGGCGCGGGCACGTCAGTCTCAGCCTGGGCGCATCGGGCTGTATTTCCGACCCAGGCGTCATCGTCTTTCGCGGGCCGAGCCGCTGTTTCTCGACGCGCGGCGATGCGCCCACGCGCGAATTCAGTTTCGTCTATCCCGCCCGCACCGCGCCGTATCAATACGCCGGTTACGGCAACCACGGCACGCACGTGGCCGGCACCATGGTCGCTCAGCGCGACGGCGTCGGCATGCACGGCGTGGCGATGGGCTCGCGACTGGTGACAGCGCGTTTCTTCGGCGACACCATTTATCGTTGGGACCAGGGCGCCGACGGCACCTGGAAGCGCGCCGCCATCGCCAGCAGCGGCGTTGGCGGCGAGGCCGAGGTGGTTACGGATTTTTATCGGCAACTGAGTGCGCACGGTGTGCGTGCGGCGAACCTGGAGATCTGGTTGCCGATCGCCAACTCGCCGCAAGCCAACACCCTGGCCGCGGTCGAACAAACGTATCGCGACTATCAGTCCTCTTACGACGCGTACATGGACGGCGCGATCCGGCACGGCATCGTCAACGTCGTCGCCTTGGGCAACGACTCCGGCCGCATTGCCAACATCTATCCCGGCATGGCGGCGTTCCGCCCCGAAGCGCAGCCGTATTGGCTCAGCGTGGCGAACGTGCAGCGCTCCGGCGCCGGCGGTTACGTCATCTCGCCGAGTTCCAGCATCTGCGCCTACACCAAGGACTGGTGCGTGGCCGCGCCGGGCACTTTGATCAACTCCACCAGCATCGGCGGCTCCCTGCAGGGTCAGATCGAAGGCGAGCTCAGCGGCGAGCAGGCGCTGCAGATCCGGCTCGGCCAGACCAAGCCGGTATTGAACTACGCCGACCTCAGCGGCACCTCGATGGCCGCGCCGCATGCGATCGGCGCGATGGGCTTGTTGTTCGAGCGTTTCCCGTACCTGAGCGGCCCGCAGGTGCGCGACGTGTTGCTGACCACGGCGACCGACCTCGGCGTGGCCGGGGTGGACGAGATCTACGGCTGGGGCCTGATCGACCTGAAGAAGGCGATCGACGGGCCGGCTCAGATACTGAAAGACAGCGACGTGGCGATGGACCGCGCCGCCGGCGGCCTCAAGGTGTGGGAAGGCGATGCCTGGGACGACTGGCGCAACGACATCGGCGGCCCCGGCGTGTTGAGCAAGTCCGGCGCGGGTTGGTTGCGCCTGAGCGGCGACAACGCCTTCGGCGGCCTCAACGTCAAACAGGGCGTACTGGAACTCACCGGCGACAACCGCTATCCCGCACAGGTCGAAGGCGGCACCTTATTGGTCAACGGCAGCCTGACGAGCGCATCGCTGCCGGTGCGGGCCCAGGGCGAACTCGCCGGCAGCGGCCGCATCGTCGGCGATGTGCTGATGCAGGGCCGGGTGTCGCCCGGCAATTCCATCGGCACCTTGAGCGTGCAGGGCGATTACGTGCAGGCCGCCGGTTCCAGCTATCTCGTCGAGCTGGCGTCCGACGGCCGCGCCGACCGCATCGAGGTGAGCGGCAAGGCGACCATCGAAGGCGGCGCCTTGCAGGTGGCGTATGCGCCGGGGCAGTACTTGCTCGGCCAGCGCTTCAACGTCATCAATGCAGCCGGCGGCGTCGCCGGGCAGTTCGCGGCCCTGGAACAGGCCTGGCTGTCGCCGTTTCTGAAGTTCGGCCTCAGCTATGCGGCCAGCCAGGTCGATCTGAGCGTGGTACGCGGCGCCTCGTTCGCTTCGGTGGCGCGCACCCGCAATCAACTCGCCGCCGCGGCGGCAGCCGACCGCCTCGTGGTCGGGCAGGGCCTGCCGCAACCGCTGACCCAATTGTTCCCGGAACAGGCGCTGGCCGCGCTCGATGGCTTGAGCGGCGAAGGCCACGCCAGCCTGCGTTCGATCCTGCTCGACGACAGCCGCCACCTGCGCGAAGCCGCGCTGGTGCGCGCGCGCAACGGCAGCGGATGGGCGGGCGAGGGCGACGGCGTGAGTGACGAGCTGAGGCAAGGAGCGTGGATCGAGCTGTTGAAGTCCGGCGGCGCCCTTGATGGCGACGGCAATGCCGCGCGCAACGAGTACCGCGGTTCGACCACTTTGCTCGGTTACGACTATCGCTTCGACGGCGGTTGGCGTCTCGGTGCGCTCGCCGGCCGCGGCCGCATCGACAGCGACAACGGCCGTCTCGACCGGGGCCGGATCCATGGCACCCAGTTCGGCCTGTATGGCGGCCGCCACTGGGGCGGGTTCGGCCTCAGCGCCGGTGCCGCCGTCGCGCGCCAGAGCGTGGAGCTCGATCGCCGTATCGGCTTCGACGGTTTCGCCGATCGCACCCGTGCGTCTTACGACGCCGACACGCGGCAGGGCTTCGTCGAAGGCGCCTATCGCTTGCAGGCCGGCGCTTGGGGCTTCGAGCCCTATGCGCAGTTCGCCCAGGTGCGGGTGAAGAGCGATTCGTTCCAGGAAAGTGGTGGCGCCGCGGCCTTGAGCGGTCGCGCCGGCGAAAGCCGCGTCGACCTGTCGACGCTGGGGCTGCGCTTCGATGTCGGCCTGAAGGGGGCGCAACAGGATCAGAGTTGGTTGAGCCTGCGCGGTGGCCTGGCGCGCCGCCATGCCGGCGGCGAGTTGACGCCGCAGACCCAGGTGGCCTGGCGCGGCGGCGACAGCTTCAGCGTGGCCGGCGCGCCCTTGGGCGAAGACGCCACCCTGGTCGAAGCCGGCCTGGCGGCACGCCTGAGCCCGAGCAGCCTGCTGGAATTGAACTACAGCGGCCAATTCGCAGACGAAGCGCACGACCACGGCATCAACGCGCGTTACTCGCTGCGCTTCTGAGCCGACCCGAGGGGGCACCCAAAGCCACGGCGGTCGCGACCGTCGTGGCTTTCTTTATGTCCGAGCGAGATCGAGCCCTGTACGCCTGCGTATCGGGTTCAGCCTTTGCGCGCCTCGGCGACGTCGCCGGCCGCTTGATGGTGGGCGCTGATCGACAACAGCGACAGCAGTTCCTCGGTGCGCGCGTCGGCGTACAGCTCGAACGGGGTCCGGTAATAGAACTGCGGAATCGGGTAATTCATGAACCAATACAGCATCTGCTCGGCGTTCTCGTGGTTGGCCTTGGCCGCCGACAGGATCCGCACCAGGTTGCGCAGCGCGAGCTGCAGTTTCGCCGAGCCGTGCGGATTGCGGATCGTCGCGTTGCCGTGCGGGTTGGAGATCGCGGTGAGGTCCTTGGCCCGGATGCCCAGGGCGGTGATGACCCGCTTCGGCGAGATATGGGTCGAGCCCGGGACGCGAAGGGAATCCATGAAGATCTCGAACTCGGCTTCGGTCATGACGCTCTCGGTGGGTGAAGGCGCGCGCTGCGCGGCGACGCGGCGGCGGAGGATTCCGTCAGGTGGGCAACGGATGGGCGGTTGCCGGCTCTGGCAAGGCCGTCCTCTCGGTGAGCGTGCAGGGCGGACCGCCGTGAGCCGTCCGAGGGGGTGGGGCATCCGCCCAGTAGCGTTCATTTCGCGTCGGAACGCTTGCGGGGAAAGATCAATTTTTCTTCTCGAGATCTCCGTAGCGGTACTGGCGCACATTTTTTTGTGGATCAAGTCTCGTTTTTCCGGGCCCGCGAGCGGCCCGCGCAGGCCGCCGCGCCCCGTCGGCCCAGGCCGCGAAAGGCTTTCCCAGCCTGGGCGAAAGCCGCCAGGGCATTCAGCTTTGTCGTCGAAGGAGGTGCGCAAAAGGCCCGAAAAAATCACAAAAAAAATATATCTCCTTAGATGCCCGCTTCGATCGGCGTCCCTAGTCTGGCCGCCATAGGGACAGCGACACAGCCGAGTGGCTGCTGCTCGCGGGGGGATTCGATGGCAGGCCCATCGGCCAAACCCGGGACGGCCTCGGTTCGAGCAATCGAACGGCAGCGCATCGGCATTCAAGACCCTCCATTACACGGTTCGCCTTTCACGGGGCGTCTTAACCGCGGGCGGATATCGGTCCGAGATCGGTATTCACAACTGAGCGAATCGCCGGGAAGGCGAAGGGGAATGACCGATGAACTTTATTTACTGCAAGGTGTGGAGCAAGAGCCTGGGAACCTGGGTGGTGGCTTCGGAGTTGGCTAAGGGCGGGAAGAAGCAGGCGCGCAAGGCTTCGTCGGCGGTGGTCTCGGCGGTGGCGTTCATGCTGATCGCCGGGGCGACGCCCGAGGCTCTGGCAGGAGCCGTCTGCAACATGACGGGAGCTACGGCTGCCCCGACTGCGGCCGGAACCAATGCGACGGCGTGTGGCGATGGGGCTACGGCAGCATCCCAGCAAGCGTCCGCCTTTGGACACCAGTCGAGTGCCGGCGGTAATCAGTCGACCGCTATCGGCGCGGGCGCTAACAGCGCTGGTTCGGCGGCCACTGCGCTCGGCATGCAGGCCCAAGCAGCAGGCGCCTCGGCAACTGCGGTCGGCTACCAAGCGAATGCAAGCAAAGAGGCTGCTACTTCGATAGGCACCTTGAGCGATGCGACTGGCCAGGAATCGACGGCCATCGGTAACAAGGCGCAAGCGACCGGGACAGGCGCTATTGCTCTTGGCGGTGCGCTTGATGTCGGTGGTGTGAATAAGGCCGCCAACGCCCTGGCCGATGACGCCATCGCGATCGGGCGCGAGGCCAAGGTCGATGCGACATTTACTGGAAGTATCGCCATCGGAAACAAGGCCACGGCCAGTGCTCTAGATGCCGTCGCGGTGGGTCAGTCAGCCACGGCATCGGCTCAATATTCTTCGGCCTTCGGCGATTCGGCCCGCGCTGCGGCGCTCAGCGCTACCGCGGTGGGCTACGTGGCAACCGCATCGGGCTTGCGTTCCACTGCGGTGGGTACCGAGTCCGATGCGACCGGCGACGAATCGGTGGCCCTCGGTGAGTATGCCCAAGCGACTGCCGCCGGCGCGGTCGCCCTTGGCGCAGGCACTAGCACGACTGCAGCGGCGCATGCGAACGCCGTCGATTCCATCGCGATCGGTCGCGAGGCCGGCGTCAGTGCGACCGGTGTCGGCAGCATCGCCATCGGTAATAAGGCGCAAGCCAACGCCCTGGATGCTGTCGCACTCGGTCAATCGGCCACGGCATCGGCCCAGTACAGCTCTGCCTTCGGGGATTCGGCTAACGCCGCGGCTCTCAGCGCTACCGCAGTAGGCTACTTGGCAACGGCATCGGGGCAGCGATCCACATCAGTCGGCACCGAATCCGACGCAACGGGCGTCGAATCGGTCGCTCTCGGTGAGTTCGCCCAAGCCACCGGCGCAGGCGCGGTCGCTCTCGGCGCGGGTACCAGCGCAGCAGCAGCGTCTCAAGCCAACGCCGTCGACTCCGTCGCGATCGGCCGGGCGGCCGTAGTCGGCGCAGCCAACACTTCGGGCATCGCCCTCGGCCGCGGCGCCACGGTCAACGGCGCCTTCGGCATCGCCCAGGGCGATGGCGTCGTATCCGGCACCACCGGCCGCAACGTCGCCATCGGTTCTACCGGCACCACCGCCAACAGCAGCAGCGCCATCGGCGGCGCCGTGGCCATCGGCCGCGCCCAGACCGCCAACGGCAACGGTGCGGTCGCCATCGGCGATCCGAATACCGCGACCGGCACCGGTGCGGTGGCGGTCGGTGCGGACAACAACGCCAGCGGCCAGGGCGCCGTGGCCCTGGGCAATCTCAACACCGCGAACGGGCAGGGCTCGGTGGCCATCGGCAATTCGAGCTCCGCCGTCCCGGCCGGCGCAGTCGCCATCGGCGACGGCGCCTCGGCCGGCATCGCGCGCAGCGTCGCACTGGGCAGCGGTTCGACGACCGCCGCCGCGGTCGGCACCGCCAGCACCGTCATCCGCGGTACGACCTACAACTTCGCCGGCACCGCCCCGACCAGCACGGTCAGCGTGGGCACGGCCGGTGCCGAACGCACCGTCACCAACGTCGCTGCCGGCCGTCTCAGCGGCACCAGCACCGACGCGGTCAACGGCAGCCAGTTGTTCGCCACCAACCAGGCGGTGCAGGCCGCCGGCGCCGGCTTCGGCCTGACCGCGCAGGGCGCCAACGGCTCCAACGTCGACCCCAGCGAGGCGATCGACCTGCGCAACACCGATGGCAACATCGCCGTCAGCAAGGTCGCGGGCGATAACAACGTCAACTTCGACCTGGCCGACGACATCACGGTCAACAGCGTCACCGCCGGCAACAGCCGGCTCAACAACACCGGCCTGACCATCGCCGGCGGTCCGAGCGTGACCTCGGCCGGCATCAACGCCGGTAATCAGGTGATCACCAATGTCGCCGCAGGCGTTGCCGGCACCGACGGCGTCAACAAGAGCCAGCTGGATGCGGTCGGCGCGACCGCGAACGCGGGCTTCAACGTCTCCGCACAGGGCGCCAACAGCACCAACGTGGCTCCGGGCGAGACCGTCGACTTCAACAACAGCGATGGCAACATCGTGGTCAGCAAGACCGGCGCCGACGACAACGTCAACTTCGACCTGGCCGACGACATCACCGTCAACAGCGTCACCGCCGGCAACAGCAGGCTCGATAACACCGGTTTGGTCATCACCGGCGGCCCGAGCGTGACCTCGGCCGGCATCAACGCCGGCAACCAGGTCATCAGCAACGTCGCCGCGGGCGTCGCCGGCACCGACGGCGTCAACAAGAGCCAGCTCGATGCGGTTGGCGCGACTGCCAATGCGGGCTTCAACGTCAGCGCGCAGGGCGCCAACGGCACCAACGTCGCTCCGGGCCAAACGGTGGATCTGAAGAACACCGACGGCAACATCCTCGTCAGCAAGACAGGCGCCGATGACAACGTCAACTTCGACCTGGCCGACGACATCACCGTCAACAGCGTCACCGCGGGTGCCACCACGCTCAACAACACCGGTTTGGTCATTACCGGCGGCCCGAGCGTGACCTCGGCCGGCATCAACGCCGGCAACCAGGTGATCACCAATGTTGCGGCGGGCGTTGCAGCGACCGATGGCGTCAACAAGAGCCAGCTCGATGCGGTCGGCGCGACCGCCAATGCGGGCTTCAACGTCAGTGCGCAGGGCGCCAACAGCACCAACGTCGCCCCGGGCGAGACCGTCGACCTACGCAACAGCGACGGCAACATCGTCGTCAGCAAGACTGGCGCCGACGATAACGTCGCCTTCGACCTGGCCGACGACATCACCGTCAACAGCGTTACCGCCGGTGCCACGACGCTCAACAACACCGGCCTGACCATCGCCGGTGGCCCGAGCGTGACCTCGGCCGGCATCAATGCCGGCAACCAGGTGATCACCAATGTCGCCGCGGGCGTCGCGGGGACCGACGGCGTCAACAAGAGCCAGTTGGATGCAGTGGCCGGCGGCGCCACGACGCAAGGTATGAACTTCACCGGCAACGATGCCACCGCCGGCGATGTGCATCGCGATCTGGGGCAAACCCTGTCGATCCGCGGCGATGCGACCGCTGCCGGCAGCTACAGCGGCGGCAACATCAAGACGGTGACCGACCCGACCACCGGCGCGATCAACGTGCAACTGGCCGACTCGCCGAAGTTCGGCAACGTCGTGATCAACGACGGCGGCAGCGGCCGCATCAGCGGCGTTACCGCCGGCACGGCGGCGACTGATGCGGTTAACAAGAGCCAGCTCGATGCGGTCGGCGCGACCGCGAACGCGGGCTTCAACGTCAGTGCGCAGGGCGCCAACAGCACCAACGTTGCCCCGGGCGAGACCGTCGACTTCAGCAACAGCGACGGCAACATCGTGGTCAGCAAGACCGGCGCCGACGACAACGTCGCCTTCGACCTGGCCGACGACATCACCGTCAACAGCGTCACGGCCGGTGCCACCACGCTCAACAACACCGGCCTGACCATCGCCGGCGGCCCGAGCGTGACCTCGGCCGGCATCAACGCCGGTAATCAGGTGATCACCAATGTTGCGGCGGGCGTTGCCGGCACCGACGGCGTCAACAAGAGCCAGCTCGATGCCGTGGCCGGCGGCTCCACGACGCTGGGCATGAACTTCACCGGCAACGACGCGACCGCCGGCGATGTGCATCGCGACCTGGGCCAGACCCTGTCGATCCGCGGCGACGCGACAGCTGCCGGCAGCTACAGCGGCGGCAACATCAAGACGGTGACCGACCCGGCCACCGGCGCGATCAACGTGCAACTGGCCGATTCGCCGAAGTTCGGCAACGTCATCGTCAACGACGGCAGTACCGGCAAGATCAGCGGCGTCACCGCGGCGGAGCTGAGCGCGGCGAGCACCGAGGCGGTCAACGGTTCGCAGCTGTTCCAGACCAACCAGGACGCCGTGGCGCTGGGCAATCGCGTGACCACGAACGAGGGCAACATCGCCGCGCTCAACAATGTGGTCGGCCCAACCGACCAGGCCTACCAGGACGCCAACGGCCACGGCGTGCGTTATGTGCGCACCAACGACACCGGCTTGCCCGAGTCGGATGCGTTCGCGACCGGCGCCAACTCCACCGCGGTCGGCTACAACGCCCGGGCATCGGCCGAGGAAACCCTCGCGATCGGCGAAAACGCAGCGGCCAGCGCGCTCAGTGCCCTGGCGCTCGGCTCGGGCTCGGAGGCGACGAACGATTATGCGATTGCCATCGGCGATGAAGCTACGGCCAGCGGCAGATTCTCGTTGGCTGTGGGCGATACCGCCAATGCGAGCGCAGAGTCGGCGATGGCGGTGGGCCTGGGGGCGGTTGCGAGTGGCACCGGCGCCACTGCGCTGGGTGCTCTAAGCAGTGCTGCGGGAGTCGGGGCAGCGGCCCTTGGCAATAGAGCAAATGCGAGCGCATTGGGCACGACGGCGATCGGTTTGGATAGCCGGGCCAGTAACGCGGGCAGCGTGGCGCTGGGCTGGAATTCGATCGCCGACGGCGCCACGCTGGGCGAGCTGGCTTACGTGCCGGATGGCTCAACGTACACGGTCGCCGCTACCTCCGCGCTTAGCGAGGTGTCGATCGGCAGCGCGGGCAACGAACGCCGCCTGTCCAACGTCGCGGCAGGCGCGGTCGATACCGATGCGGCCAACATCAGCCAGCTCAAGGCGGTGGACAGCAAGATCACCTCGTTGGGCCAGGACTCGCTGCTGTGGGACCCGACCGCGAACGGCGGTACCGGTGCGTATAACGCCAACCATCTCGGCACCGGCCCGAACAAGATCGTCAACGTGGCGCCGGCCGATCTGAGCGCGGCGAGCACCGATGCGGTCAACGGCTCGCAGTTGTTCCAGACCAACCAGGACGTGGCCGCGCTCGATACCCGGGTGACCACCGCCGAGGGCGACATCAACAACCTCGACAACCGCGTCACCACCAACGAAGGCGACATCACCAACATCAAGAACCAGATGGGCCCGACCGATCCGGCCTACCTGCAGCAGAACGGCCGCGGTACGCGTTATGCGCGCACCAACGACACCGGCCTGGCCGAGGACGATGCGCACGCCCAGGGCGTGGGTTCGACCGCGGTGGGTTACAACGCCACCAGCTCGGCTGCCGATGCAGTCGCGATCGGTCGCAACAGCCAGGCCAGCCATGCCGGTAGTGTCGCGCTGGGTGCAGGTTCGGTCGCCAACGGCAGCACGCTCGGCAATGCGGCCTACTTGGTCGGCGGCACCGCGACCGGCGAGGTCAACGTCGGCAACCGCCGCGTCACCGGCGTCGCCGCGGGTTCGGAAGACACCGATGCGGCCAACGTCGGCCAGCTCAAGGCGGTGGCGACCAGCGCCACCCAGGCCGAGCAGCGTTCGGTGAAGTACGACTGGAACGACCTCGATGCGGACGGCCAGATCGATCCGGGCGAAGTCGACTACAGCAAGGCGACCCTGGCTGGCCCGGTGAGCACCGATGGCGGTGCGACCGGCGGCAGCAAGATCACCAACCTGGCCCAGGGCGAGGTGTCGGCCACGTCGACCGATGCGGTCAACGGTGCCCAGCTCTACAACGTCGCCGGCCCGAACGATGCGACCTACATCAGTCAGAACGGCCGCGGTACGCGTTATGCGCGCACCAACGACACCGGCCTGGCCGAGGCGGATGCGCATGCACAGGCGGTGGGTTCGAGTGCGGTGGGCTACAACGCCACCGCCTCGGCCGGGAACGCCGTGGCGGTGGGTCGCGATTCGGTCGCCGGCCATGCCAACTCGGTCGCGCTCGGTGCCGGTTCGTCGACCACGGCCGGCGCGCAGAGCGGCTACAACGCGGCCTATGTCGGCAGCAGCAACTCGACCGGCCAGGTCCAGGTCGGCGGCCGCACCATCGGCGGCGTGGCCGCGGGCTCGGCGGCGGACGACGCGGTCAATGTCGCCCAGCTGCAAGCCGGCGTTACCAATGCGGTGACCCAGGCTAATGCCTACACCGACACGCGCGTCGACCAGATCGCCGGCAACGTCGCTCAGTACGACAACCGCATCAGCACCGTCGAAGGCGACGTCAACAACGTCAAGAACGGCTCGGCGGGTCTGTTCCAGGTGAGCCAGGACAACACCGCGGCTCCGACGGTCAGCGGCGCCAATGCCTCGGCCGGCGGTGCCGGTGCGGTGGCTTCGGGCAGCGGCAGCACGGCGCTCGGCAACGGCGCCATCGCCTCGGCGAACAATGCCGTGGCCCTGGGCGCCGGTTCGGTGGCGAACCAGGAGGGCACCGTATCGGTCGGTTCGGCCGGCAACGAACGCCGGGTGAGCAATGTCGCGGCCGGCACGGCCGACACCGATGCGGTCAACGTCGCGCAGTTGAAGGGCTTCACCACCGGCGGCCTGCAGTACGACAAGAACGCCGACGGCAGCAACAACACCAACAGCGTGACCTTCAACCCGAACGGCAGCGGCGAGACCACCCTGCGCAACGTCGCGGCCGGCAAGGCCCCGACCGACGCGGTCAACGTCAGCCAGTTGGGCCAAGCGGTGACCACGGCCAACAGCTACACCGACAGCCAGGTCGCCACGGTCCGCAACGACGTGTGGAAGCTCGGCGGCGACGTCCGCCGCCTGGAACGCGACATGCATGCAGGCATCGCCACGGCGATCGCGATCAAGCCGGCGCCCTATGTGGCCGGTCGCACGACGTACTACGCGGGCTTCGGCGCCTACAAGAGCGAAGCGGCGTTCGGCGTCAGCCTGCGGCATACCGCCGACAACGGGCGCTGGAGCCTGGAAGGCGGTGCGTCGACCAACAGCGACGGCATCGGCGCGTACATCGGCGTGAGCGGTGTGCTGGGCGACTGAGTAAGGCGTAGTCCGGCCCGTCTTGCATGCAGTACGCAAGGCGGGCCGGTTTTTGCGGTAAGCCGGCCGGGCTGCATCGGCGCCGGGATTGTCTCAGGCGGCTTCGGCCGCCGCCGTGTCTCGTCCGACCTGCCTCGAACGCACCCGCAGCGAAGACGTTTGTCCCTCCCCGTTGTGCAAGCGATATTCATCGGAGTTCTTCGTATGACCTTATCCTTGGTCGAGTCGCCGCAATTCAGGTTCACCGACGAGCAGTGGCGGATCGTCGCGTCGCATCTTCCGCGCCAGTACCAGGCGCGCATTCTCAACAACACCGGTGACTACCGCACTTTCATCGAGGCGGTGTTGTGGGTGGTCGCCAACAATGCGCCGTGGACCAGCGTGCCGCAGGGCTTCGGTTCGTGGCGGGCGATCTACGTGCGCTTCCTGCGTTGGTCCGAAAACGAACACTGGATCGCGGTGGAACGCGCCATCGGCATGGACAGCGAACTGGCCAAGGGCCTGCGCGAACGCGTCGAGCGTTACCACGCGAGCAACCGCTGGCGCCGCAAGCGCGGCGAAGCACTGTCGCCCAAGCCCGTTGCGGTGGAGAGCGACCTGGAAGGCGAAATGGCCAGGCGCTGGGGTGTGTTGAAAGTGGGCTGAGTCGCGCCCGTAAGTTTAAGGAAGCCAGGCTTCCATCTCGACACGCCGCACCCCTGCGGCGTTTACAGCGGTACCACGGCCGGCTCCCCCTCCGGCCCGCGGGCCGCTTTGCGGCCGCATCGGCTGCTTTGCGTCGGGCCGGGCCCTCCCTCCGTATTTCGGACGGTTCGACGCGCTTTTTCCCTGCCTGCCGCGACCCTGCTTCGCCCGGCTCTCGACCGCTGCGCACGGTTTCCATGCAATCGGTTGGACGGTCCGCTGTGGGGACGGGCACTCGAATCGATCTACATTCCAACCGGAAAGCCATTCATGAAGAACGCCACCGTTTTCAGCCGTTTCTGCCTGGCCCTGGCGGTCATCGCTCTGGGCGTGAGCGAGGGCCATGCCACGCGCGCCGACGACAGCAAGTTCGTCGACTGCGGCTCGACCTCGAACGGTCTTTCGGTGCGGGCGGCATCGGTGCAGCCCAGGCAGTTCGCCTGCCCGCGGGCGACCCTGGTCGGCGAGAGATACCTGCGTGCGATACGCAAGAAGGCCCTTGCGAGCGTTCGCATCAGCGTGAGCGGGGCGACCTGGATTTGCCGGGAGCGCCTGTACGACACCAATCCCGTACTGGAATGCATCATGCAGCGAGAGCCGCGCGAGATCGTCACCCTGGCGTCCTGAGCCCGTACTGCTGCCATCGCTCCATCGCCCGGACATGCCGCGGCCTGTCCGCGACCCGCGCGAAACCGCATTGCGCGATCCTCGGCGTCAAGCGCCAAGAGGGGCATGAGCGGGCTTGCCGAACGCCAGTACCGGACGCATGATTATTCAGCGTGTTCAGATCGTGGGCGACCCTCGGACGGCCGCCGGCGACGAATGCTCGACCTGCGTCGGTACCCGCATCCAACGTTCCTGATGATCTTGCGCCGCACGACGGCGACCCCAAGGTGAGAACACGATGACGACGCCGTGGCCCGCGGATGCCTGGTATCTGCAACTGGCCGACCTGACCACCGATCTGCGTTTTCGCCGGCTGATTCATTCAGGCCAAAGCGTGGAGTTGCCGCAGCGGGTCTTCGACCTGTGGTTGCTGTTGCTGAGCGAGCCCAACCGGCTGCATACGCGCACCGAACTGTTCGACCGGCTATGGGCCGGCACCATCGTCGAAGACACCAACCTGTCGCAGAACGTGTGGCTGCTGCGCAAAGCCCTGGGCGAGGAACGCAAGGGTTGGATCCGCACGGTGGCCAAGAGCGGCTACGTGTTCGAGCCGCCGGAGCCGTTGCAGTGGTTCAAGCAGTTGCCGCCGGCTCCGCAGGCGGCTGGCGAGGCCATCGCTTCCGCGGATTCGCAAGCCTTCGCCGAGGCGGCCGAGTACGTGGCGTTCGCCGAGTCGCAGCAGGCAGTTCTTGAAGAGCCTTCTGCCTCGGCCGGTCCGATGGCGGTGTTCGATCCGGTGCCGCTGTCGATGGCCGTCGAACCCAGGCCGCTGCCTCTGCCGGCGCCGCTTCCCGCACGGGGCCTGCGCGGCGGCAGGCGAGCGTGGGCGTTCGCCGTGCTCGGCTTGATCGTGCTTGCCGGGGCGATGGTCTTGTTCGCCCAGCGCTGGAACGGGTTTGGTAGGAGCGAGCCGAAGCTCGCCGTGGCGCTGGTGACGATCGAGGATCTGCAGGTCACGTCGCGATGGCCGGCCAAGCTGCTCGAAGAATGGCTGAGCTGGAAGCTGGGCAGCCTGCCCGAGGTGAATCTGCTCAGCGAAAGCGATCTGGTCGCCGATCAAGGTTCGGGGACGGTGCAAGTGGTGTTCCTGTCGTCGGTGCGCGTGCCCAACGACCCCGAGAAAATCGCGTTGTACGTGCGTTTCCAGGAGGACGGAAAGGAACAGCGTCTGGAAGTGAAGGGCGATCCTTCCGAGATGCCGGCCCTGGTCGATTCGGTGTCGCGCCAGCTCGTGGCCCGCTTGCTTCCGGCTCGTGAAGCGCCATGGCCCGCACTGGAACTCAGCGCGGCCGCGGCCCAGCGCTATGAGCAGGCTGCGTTGGCGCTCGATCGCCGCGACTGGATGTCGGCGGTTTCGATAGGCAGCGAGATCGTCGAGTCGGCGCCGCGCTTCGGCTTGATGCGTCTGCAGTTGGCGCAGGCGCACGCACGGCTGTCACAAGGCGCCGCGGCGACGGCGCAGATGGAGGTCGCGGTGAAGTTGCTGGCGACCGCGCCGCCCGAGGCGGCCGACTTGCTGGAAGCGCAGCGACTGGCGCTCGATCCGCGCCGCGGCCAGGACGCACTCAAGGCGTTCTCGGCCCTGGCCGACCG
The DNA here is from genome assembly GCF_019970005.1 of Lysobacter sp. ESA13C. NCBI lineage: Bacteria > Pseudomonadati > Pseudomonadota > Gammaproteobacteria > Lysobacterales > Lysobacteraceae > Lysobacter > Lysobacter sp. ESA13C. The sequence goes on from NZ_JAHXYK010000004.1 coordinate 329,167, forward strand.
GCATCCCGACAAGGCCGCCTATCGATTGCAATACGCGCGCTTGCTGGTCAACGCCGGCGAGCCGCGAGGGGCCTTGGCGCAGCTGGCCGATGCCGGCGGCCGGGACGTCATCGGCTTACGCATCGCCAAGCATCTGTTGCGGGCGGACGCGTACCAGGTACTCGGCGATCCGGCGCGGATGCGTACGCAGGCGGCCGCCGCCGAGCGCCTTGCGCGCGACGCCGGTGCCGGCTGGACCTTGGAACGCGCCGACGCCTTGCTGTTGGCGGCTCGCGCCGACAGCCTGCAGTTTCCCGAGCGTCCGGTGCCTGCCGCCTACGAACAGGCGGCGACGCTGTACGAGCAAGGCGGCAATTCGACCGGCGCGCTGCACGCCAGGGTATTGGCGCGCATGGCCGGCCCCCTGACCGGGGAAGCGGACGCGGCCTTGGGTGCGTTGCTGGCGCGCGCCAACGCCGGTGGCTACCACCGTCTCGAAGTGGACGTGCTGGTCGCCAGCGCCGACCAGTACATGAAGGCCGGCGATGCCGACACGTATCGCGCGCGGCTGTTGCAGGCGGCGGCGGTCGCGGACGCTTCCGGCGATCTGCTGTCGATGGCTCAGCTGGATTTCAGATTGCTGCGAAACGACATGCTGACATTGCGATTCGACAGCGCAGCGGTTCGCATCGAACGCCTGCGCTCCATGAAGGTCCAGGGCAACCTGGGGACTGCTTCGGAACAGTTCGCTGCGAGCTTGCTGCTTCTGCGCGGGCACTATGTCGAAGGTCTTGAGGTCATCAATCAAGCCGAGCGTTTGTTGCCGGCCGTACCTGCCGGCCATGCCGAGTCGGAAGCTCATGCGCAATTGGCATGCACGCGCGTGGTGCCCTTGGTGGCGCTGGGGCGGGTGCCTGAGGCGCGTCGCAATCAAGATCGCTGTTCGCAGAGCGATGCGGTGGTCTCGCGCTCGCGGGGCTTGCTCAGCAAGACCTATATCGAATTGTTGCTGGGCGACCGCATTCAGGCCGCGACCTCGCTGAGCCAGGCCGAACAATCCTTGCCGAACAAACCGCCCGAGCGCTGGATTCAACAACTGGAACTGGCCAGGCAAGCGACCCTGCTCGGGCAGCCGGAGAAATCCGAGCGTATCCATGCGCAATTGCTGCCGCAGCTGCAGCCGACCGGTTACACCGCTTATGTCGCCCAAACCATGACGGGGCAGGCCGAAAGTGCCGCGGCCATGGGCGACTGGGCGCGCAGCCGCGCCCTTGCGGCCGAGGTTCGCCAGACGATTCCCGCGGATGTGTGGTTCCTGATCAAACGCTTGGAACTGCTCGCCATTGCCGATGCGCTAGAGCACGGCGACCGGCGCACGGCCATCGCCAAGGCGAGCGCGTTGCACGCGCGCGTGCATCGGCTCGGCGATGCGGTCCTGGAGATGCAAGTGCACAGCATGTTCGAACCGGGCGTTCTCGATGACGATTGCAGCGCGGCCGAGCGCGAGGCCTTGGTCGCCCGCACCGGCATGCGCGGCAGCAACGTCGATTGGCTAAACCTCTCGGGACCTGCCGGCCGAGGGACTTCGCGGTAGCGAGTCTGTGCCTGCATCCAAACTTCCCGACGATGGATCCTGGCAACCTAGTGCCGCATGACCGCGACCCCAAGGTGAGAACACGATGAGCACGCCGTGGCCCGCGGATGCCTGGTATCTGCAACTGGCCGACCTGACCATCGATCTGCGCTTTCGCCGCCTGATGCATTCCGGGCAAAGCGTGGAATTGCCGCAGCGGGTTTTCGATCTGTGGCTGTTGCTGCTGAGCGAACCCAACCGGCTGCATACCCGCACCGAGTTGTTCGACCGCTTGTGGGCCGGCACGATCGTCGAAGACACCAATCTGTCGCAGAACGTCTGGTTGTTGCGCAAGGCCCTGGGCGAGGAGCGCAAGAACTGGATCCGCACCGTGGCCAAGAGCGGCTACGTGTTCGAGCCGCCGGGGCCGCTGCAGTGGTTCAAGCAACTGCCGCCGGCTCCGCAGGCGGATGGCGCACCCAGCGCGCGCGGGGATTCGAAAGCGTTCGCCGAGGCCGCCGAGCACGCCGCATTTGCCGAGTCGCGGCAGGTGGCGCTTGCCGAGCCTTCCGCCGCGAAGGGTTCGGCAGCAGGGCAGGTGCTCGATGCCGTGTCGCTGTCGACCGCCGTCGACTCCGGGCCTCTGCCTATACCGGCTGCGGTTCCGGCTGCGGTGCGGGGCCTGCGAGGCGGCAAGCGGGTGTGGGCGTTGGCGGTGCCCGGCCTGGTTGTGGTCGCAGCGGCGATGCTCTTGTTCGCCCAGCGTTGGAGCGGGTTCGGGCCGAGCGAGCCGAAACTGGCGGTGGCGCTGGTGACGATCGAGGACCAACAGGCCGCCTCGCGATGGCCGGCCAAGCTGCTCGAGGAGTGGTTGAGCTGGAAGCTGGGCAGCCTGCCCGAGGTCGATCTGCTCAGCGAAAGCGATCTGGCCGCCGGGCAGGGGGCGGAGGCCGCCAAGGTCGTATTTTTATCGTCGGTGCAGTCGCCCGGCGATCCGAAGCGAATGACGCTGTACGTGCGTTTCCACGAGCAAGGCAAGAAGGAAGAACGTCTCGAATTCAAGGGCGATCCTTCCGACATGCCGGCCCTGGTCGATGCTGCGTCCCGCCAGGTCCTGGCCCGTTTGCTGCCCGCTCGCGAAGCGCCGTGGCCGGCATTGGAGCTGAGCGCGAAAGCCGCCCGGCGTTACGAGCAGGCCGCGTTGGCGCTCGATCGCCGCGATTGGATGTCGGCGGTCTCGATCGGTAGCGAAGTGGCCGAGGCGGCACCGCGCTTCGGCCTGATGCGGCTGCAACTCGCGCAAGCGCAGGCGCGGCTCTCGCAAGGCTCCGCGGCCGCCGGGCAAATGGAGATCGCGGCAAAGTTACTCGCGAACGCGCCGGCCGAGGCGGTTGCGTTGCTGCATGCGCAAGCCCTCGGGCTCGATCCGCGCCGCAGCCAGGATGCACTGAAGGCGTTCGCCTCCCTGGCCGACCGCCATCCCGACAAAGTCGCTTATCGATTCGAATATGCCCGCCTGTCGATCGAGGCCGGCAAGCCGCAGGAGGCCTTGGCACGACTGGCCGACGGCGCCGGCGATCGGCATGCGATCGCGGTGAGAGTCGCCCAGCATCTGTTGCGCGCCGAGGCCTACGGCAAACTCGGCGATCCCGCCCGGATGCGTACGCAGGCGAGCGCCGCCGAGCGCTTGGCCCGCCAGGCCGGTCCGGGATGGACATTGGAAACAGCCGATGCCCTGTTGTCAAAGGCCCGTGCCGACAGCAATCAGTTCCCCGAGCGCCCGGTTCCGGCTGCCTACGAACAGTCGGCCCAGCTCTACGAGCAGGGCGGAAATTCGACCGGCGCACTGCGCGCGCGGGTATTGGCGCGTATCGCCGGGCCGTTGACGGGCGATGCGGATCCGGCGCTGGACGTATTGCTGGCGCGCGCCAACGCAGGCGGCTATCACCGCCTGGAGATCGACGTCCTGGTCGCCAGCGCGGATCAGTACCTGAAGGCGGGCGATGCCGACAGCTATCGCGCGCGGTTGATGCAGGCGGCCGCCATCGCCAACGCGTCCGGAGACTGGGTCTCGATGGCGCTGCTGGACGTGCGCTTGCTGTACGACGACCTGTTGACGCTCAGGCTCGACAGCGCCGCCGTTCGCAGCGCACGTCTGCGCGAGCTGCAACTGCAGGGCAGGCTGCGTCTGCTGTCGAACCAACTCGCCGGGGGACTGGCCCTGATGCGTGGACATGCGGCGCAGGCTTTGGAAATCTCGCGCGAGACCGAGCGTCTGTTGCCGGCCTTGTCTGCGGGGCAGGAGGGGTCGGAGGCGCATGCGCAGTTGGGGTGCGCACGTACGGATTATTTGCTCGCCCTGGGCAGGTTGGCCGAAGTGCGCAAGGAGCTCGACCGTTGCTCGCAAGGCGACCGGCAAACCCTGCGCAGCCTGGTCTTGCTGGGCCGGAGCCAAGTGGCGTTGGTGGGAGGCGATTCCGTCCAGGCCACCGGTTTGCTGGAGCAGGCCGAAGCATCCATGCCGACTGCCGCGCCGGACAGTTGGAACCAAGGCTTGGAGGTCGCCCGGTTGGCGACTGTGTTGGGCCAGACGGAGAAATCAGAACGCATCTATTCGCAGTTGCTGCCGCCACTGCAGCGCAGCGGTTACAGCTTGTTCGTGGCCCAGGCCATTACCGGGCTGGCGGAGAACGCGGCGGCGCGAGGCGATTGGGTGCGCAGCCGGATCCACGCCGCCAACGTGCGCAAGCTGATTCCCGACGATGCCTGGTTCCTGAGCGCTCGATTGGATCTGCTGGCCGTTGCCGATGCGCGCCAGCGCGGCGACCGGACCACGGCGGTCGCGATGGCGGGCAAGTTGCACCAGCGCGCCAGGCAACTGGGCGACGTCATCGTCGAGATGCAAGTGCACCGGATGTTCGAGCCCGGCGCTTTGCATAACGATTGCGACGCGGCCGAGCGCGAGGCCTCGGTCGCCCGCACCGGTATGCGCGGCATCGATGTCGATTGGCTCGTGCCTGCGGGCGGGGCTGCTCGAAGCGCCTCGCCCTGAGCTTTCCACACGACACGACGGGGAGTGGTCGCCGCAGCAAGTGCCGGCCCGCGATACCTTCGCGTGATCCCGCTAGCGATCGACATCGGCGACTCGTAAGCCCGTCCGCGCCAAGCGGGCAGGGCGACACCTGTGCCAGTCGTCACTCACGCATAGGCCCGCGAAGGGGCGGCAACAAGCTGCTGGGCGACGGCGTTGCCGGCGTCCGGGCCGTCGCTTGCGCTGGGTCGTTCGAGAAGCGTGAACGCCCGATGCACGGATTCGCTTCCGGCGTTCGAGCGAACGCTTTTTTTATTCTCTCCGGGGCGGTGTTCTCTGTATCGTTCGGCTCGCGGTCGAGCTTCGTGATGCAGCGCTCATAAACGCTGCGAAGTATCCGGGTCGATCGCGTCGCAAACCCTCGCGCCCGAACAACGGCTGCGGCGGCTGCGTCGCACGGCGACCGTGTCGAGACCGAAAGCGAGGAGACGCCACCGCTCTTCGCCGAGGTGTCCGTTCCCCCATGAATTCGCTTGCCGGCTGCCGTGCAGCTCGGGCAATCGTTTCGGCTGCGCGTCGTCCGGCCGTAACGGCCGCCGCGACGGCATCAGATCGAGGTTGGATGAGCACGACCGATTTCTCCCAGGAACGCAGCGTCCGCATCGCCGCATCGTCGATCGCGGTGGCGACGACCTTGTCGATCGGCGCGCTGCTGTTCCGCCCGGTCGCATTGCCGTCGACGGCGTCGGCGATGGACGTGGTGTTGATCGATCGCATCGTGCGTATCGAACCGGCGCCTGACGTATCGCAGCCGTTAGCGCAACGTCCCGGTACCGCATCGCCGGTCGGCAAGAAGCCGAATGCGCAGCGCGAATCGATGCCTCGGTCCGAAAATGCAGTGCTCTCTCCGCAGAAGCCGGCGGTCGTCGAACCGCCACCGGCTCAGCCGAACCCGGCCGTCGAGCCTGCACCGCCGAACCGCTGGCTGCTGCCGGACCGTTTCAGCATGCGCCCTCGCAATGCGCCGGCCGACCCGGCGCTGGCCCCGAAACCGCGCGCACCTGGAGACCCGAGCGAACGCAGTCAGTACTACGCCAAGAAGCTGCTGGAGCGCCGTAATCCGCTGGGGGACCAGCCGCCGGCCCTGCACGACTGGTTCGGCGACGCGGCCAAGAACGCGGCCGCACGCGCAGACGGCCAAGTCTCGGTCAATCGTGTCGCCGAGGCGATCTTCGGCAAAGACATCCAGTCGGCGAAGGCGCGCCCGCCGCCGTCGGTGCGGTTCCGTCCGGAATTGCACGAACGACCTTCCGACCTCGGCAGCGAAGCGACCGGCAATGCCTACAAGGCCGCGGCTGTCGCGTACGAAGCGGTGCCCGGCCTCGAAGGCGAAGCCAGCCGGCGCATCCGCGAAGCCATCGACCTGTTGCTCAAGCTGCCCACGGGCTGCGAGCGGCAAACCGTGGAAAGCTGGTTGGCCCCTGCGCGCAAACACCTGACCGAACTGGAGCGCGCCGAATACGCCTACGGCCACGGCGCCGACCCGATCCGCCGCGAGCACATGCTGCCGCGCGCCGCCGACACCGCCTACGACCAGGCCCGGCGCGCCATCGCTTATGCCGAGGGGCGGTTGGCGGGGTGCGGGAGGAAGCTGGGAGCTCATAACTAGTAATTAGGAGCGAGAAGTGAGGATTGCGTGGGCGCTCACTGGCTTCGCGGCATTGGGTGACGCGGCTATGCTCGTACTAAGGGCTGTGATGTTCGCCTGGCGTAATACAAAAAGCCGAAAATCCCTAGGTTTCCAGCTTCATTTGCGATACGTGGGATGATCCGCTTGCTTGGTTTGAATCGCATCTGTCATATGGAAAAGCAGTGTCCACGTACCCAGTATGCCTATTTGGGCTTAAGGAGCGTCCCTTCAATATGAGCAACACCAAGCGGCGTTATCGTCGCTCTCGATGAGTCAAGCTCGATGTATTGTTTATCGAACAGGCCGTTCAGTACGCGGCTCAAGTTGATATTGTCACGTGTCCACTTCTTGAGGTTTGTTCGCGTAACCCAGCCCGGTGTTGTATAGAGCAGCATAAGAACCTTGTCGGCCATCTTCATGTCAGGTGCTAGTACACGCTTTGTGCCGTCAATCTCCCAAACCAAAGGGTGTGATCGCTCTATCAATGCGTCGACGGCGTCCTGTGCTTCGGACGTGGTTACGCCGTGTGTGATGCGGATAAGTTCAGCGACCACCCAGCTAGCACCTTCACGAACTAGCGTCGCGTCCATCTTATTCGGCACAACATCCCCGCCAACATGGCCGACATTCCTGTTGTTGCGTATTTCGTATAGCGCAGGCAGCAAGCGGGGTATGAGCACACGCAACGAGCGATCGCCGACTGCAATCGGTGATAAGCTTTCCAAAGCGCGACATGCAGCAACAAAATTATTCGGCTTACTTGGTGAGGCTGCAAAATTTCCGACAATGGCCCCATGAATGATCGTGTACGCGACCTCGCAGAATCTGCCCGCGTCCAGTGCAGCAAGCTTCCATCGACCTTCGTTGAATGCCTTGCAAATGTTCCTGTACTCATCGATGAGTGGGCCCCGAAGTGCTTCCGGAATGCTAGCGAGTAAAGTCTTCGGGTCGATCATCTGGACTTATTGCTCTTTCGCTTCGTCGGCGACTTGCGGGGATTTTGCTTTCCATCAAAGCCGGCCTGTACTGCGGCCTCACCGTCTTGCGTTAGGTAAGAACTTGCGCCTTCATCATGAATCCATGCGTTTTTAACCGCCTTCTTGTAATCCCTGGCGTAGTTTGGGCCTGGAGCAGGGAGCTTGGCTTGTTGAAAATACGCGGCGAGTTCGATGCTCGAAAAGTTCAGCTTTCCCTCGATCTTTTCACGATAGTATGCAAAGCAAGCTATGCGCTGATCGTTTGTTGCTGGCGCCTTCTCTTTTAGCAGTTCCACAAGTGATACTCGCTTGCCGCCACTGATCGCTTGAGGCGCGCCAAGGGGGGCTTGTTGGGCTGCCGGCGCCCCTTCTCCCTGGCGTTGACTTGCAGATGGTACGGCTAGGATTGCCGATACTCCGAACAAAGCGGCCGCTGATTGAAGTACCCGCGACCTCTCGTCGGGACTCAACGGCTGAAGTGCATTCATGACGGCAATTGCGGCCTCGGCGGCCTTGGTCGTGTCGTCGCTACTCATATCTTCTCCCCTGCGAGCTTGGTATCTGCCGGTCGCTTCCTAGCTAGGTTGCGGCCTGTTGAATACAGCAATTTATCTGTCAGCACCGCTAGGCCTTAAGGCGGGTCCTCCCGAGAGGTGGGGCCTGCTGCGGGGGTGCCGACACAGCATAAATTGCGGTGCGCGCGTCCGGCAAAGTCAACTTGTTGTTCTTGTGACTACCTTCGGCGCCCACTTCGTGAAGTATGCGTGCCCGGCGTCATACCAGGGCCGAAGCACTGCTTGTAAGTCATCGGCTTCCTGGTTTTCCGCCATCGAAAGCGCGATCGCGATGACGAGGTGCGATAGCACGACGGCGTTCGTCAGGACCTCGACGAATTCATCGTTTGGCGGATAGGCGCCGATGCCATCTTCGCCAATATAGTAGTTCAGTAGCGAGCGTCCGCCGTGTGTCATGCCGCTAAGCGTCGCCCAGGAATTGTCCACGGTGATCGGAATGCGACCGGCAGGCGTCCATCCGAAATGCGCTTCGTTAATCCGGGCCAGGGAGCGCGGCCCGAGCTTGTTCCCATCCCGGCGTGGCAGCTCGTCTTCGCCGAGGTAGAACGCCAATTCTTCCGCCGTAGCAGGCCCGGCGAAGAATGCGGCGCGCATGAGCTGGTCGACCTGGGATCGAAGCAGGATCAATGCGCCGAATACGCTCTGGTGTACGTCATGCGCGACCAGAAAGCACGCGGACCGCGCCTGCTCTACCGAGGCATATAGCAGGGCGATCGCGACGTTCGTCCTTTCGTCGTTAGGAAGCTCCATCTTCGCCAATACCGGATAGCAGCCGTCAATGGCCGTGACGCTTTCCAGGGCAGCGGGGACCAGGTTTTGAAGGTCTGGGGCGGGTGCGGGCTGGGTCATACCAGCAATGTGCGCCCTTCAACATGAGCTGGCAACGCCCCGGCAATGCATGTCCGTACGGGCGAGCCGCGCGGTGGATAGGTAATAAAAAACCCCTGAAAAATCAGGGGTTTGAATGGTGGAGGTGGGCGGAATCGAACCGCCGTCCGAAGGCACTCCATCCCCGGCACTACATGCTTAGCGCTCCGTTAGATCTCGCCCCCGAACAGCACGGCGCGCAAAGCGCATCCAGGAGCCAGCCTGTTTTGAGTTGACCGGGTGCTGACAGGCAACCACTCCCGGCGATTCCGTGATAATGACCCTACATTGCGAGCACGGACACAAGCAATTTCGGGGCTTACGCCTTAAGCGGCGAGAGCGTAGTTGTCGTCGTTGGCAACTAAAAGTTTGCAGCTGGATTTACGAGGAAAGCTACCCCCTCGGCATGCGCCAAGTGATTTCGCGACCCCCGTCGAAGCCAGTGCACCCCCGGGGACAGCAACCATCGCTGACGTGTTCAGTATAGGGGCTGGCGCCGGGTTCTCAAGCGTTACCGTGCGATGACGCACCGGCGATTCAGGCGCGCGCCTCGAATGCGGGCGCGTGTCCGCCGAACGACAGGCAGGCGCCGGCCATCGCGATGCGATCGAGTGGAGGTGGAACGGCCGCGTGCGCAGCCTGGTCCGGCTCAGTTGCCGTCGAGCAGTTCGATCAGGGCGCGGCGTTTCTTGCGCGACAACTTGCGCATCAGGCCCATCAGGCGCAGTTCGTCGGGATCGCTGTATTTGGCTGCGTTTTCGCGCACCGACAGCGATTTGCCTTCGATGGTGCCGCGCCCGGTCGCCAGCCATTCGAAGCTGACGTGCTGCTGCACGGCGATCTGCAGCATGCGCTCGAGTTCGGGCAGGGCCAGGCCGACCAGCCACTTGCGGGCGGTTTCGCGGCTGACGTCGTAGTAAGCGGATAGCGCGCCTGTGCGGGCCCGGCCTTTGGCAAATCCGGAAAAATCGAGGGCCTGGTGCAGCCGATTGGCGAATTCTTGGTGAGGCGCGTTGGTCATGAGGTCTCGCCGGAGCATCCTGCAGGGCTGAAACGTGGCGCCGCCCACCCTGGCTGTCGGCCGGGCGAGGATAGCGCAACTCATTGTTGCGTACGCTTCCCGAAATTGATCACTCTTTTTGGTCGTTGAAAAGAGCAATTTGCGGTGGTAAGTTGGCTGGGCATGGATGCCACTCAGAGGTCACGCTATGGAAGGCAGAGCTAAAAAGAAGGCCCGGCGGAGTGCCGGCAACGCTGCGAACGCGGCGGCGCCCCGTTCCAGGGGCGCGCGCAGGCTCGAGCGGGGCGGGTCGCCCAATCCCATCGAACGCTATATCGCCTGTTTCGCCACCGCCCGCGAGGCGGCGTCGGCGGCCGGGGTGTCGGCGGCCATGCTGCGGCGCATGCGGGTGCGCGGCTATGTCTCGACCCGGGCGCGGGCCTTGCTGATGGCGCAGGCCTGCGAGTTCCGGATCGAGGCGGTCGAGCTGATGGCCTTGCCGAAGGGGGACGGCTGATGGCCCGGTTTGGGCCAGGGGTGGGGGTGGAGCTGGGGGCGGGGCAGGGCCTGGGCGCGCTGTTGCTGCAGCCGGCGGCGCTGGTCTTCGGGCTGTGTCTATTGCTCGCTGCGGCGGGGCTGGCCGGGTGGTGGTGGCGACGGCGGCGGCGCCTGTCGCCGCACGAGCGCCTAGCCTGGCGCGCCGACCGCAACGGGCGCGCGCTGCTGCAACTGGCCGACGAGATCGAGGGTTTCCTGATCCGCCAGCACGAGGCCGGCATCTCGATACGGCAGCAGCGGCACTGGCCGCAACTGTGTCGCCAGGTCGCGGCCGAGCACCTGGAGTGCATCAATTGCCTGTTGCTGGAAGGGGTTTGGCACGAGGAGGGCAAGCCGCCCGGCGACCGTTGATCGGCGGCCGGGGCCGTGATGCCGTCACTACAATCCGGCGGGTATGCTTGCGGCGATGACGACGACCGATCCGGCCGCCCACGCCAGCCCCCCGAACGACGGGGTCGACTCCGAACTTTCCGGCCTGATGCCGCGACGCGGTTATCTGCTCGCGCTCGCGGTGCTGATCGGCGCGCTGATCCTGGTGTTCACCGCGTGGCGGATCGCGCGCGACCGCGAACTGCGCTCGGCGCAGGCGGAATTCATCAGCCAGACCGTGCAGGTCACTGAGCTGATCCAGCAACGCCTGGTCAATTACGAACTGGTCGCGCGTGGTGGCGTGTCGCTGTTCGCCTCGGTGCAACGGCCGACGGCGGCGCAGTGGAAGGCCTATGTCGAAGGCATGAACATGCAGCGCCGGTTTCCGGCGACGCTGGGCCTGGGCTTCAGCGGCTACGTGCCGCAGCGGCTGCTGGTGCAGCTGCAGAACGAATGGCGCGACGCCGGCTACGGCTTGCTGTCGATACGGCCGCAGGGCCGGCGCGACGTGTACGGGCCGATTTTGTACCTGGAGCCGAAGACGCCGGCGAACGTCGCCGCGATCGGTTACGACATGTACGCCGAACAGGTGCGTCACACCGCCCTGGAAGCGGCGCTGGACTCGGGCCAGGCCTGGCTGTCGGGCAAGATCCAGTTGATCCAGGACGGCGATAAGCAGAACACCGGCATGTTGCTGGCTTTGCCGGTCTACCTCGGCGGCGGGCGCCCGCAGACCCTGGAGCTGCGGCGCGCGGAAATGCAGGGCTGGGTGTACGTGCCGTTCCGCATGGAGCGTTTCGTCGAAGTGGCGCTGGGCGACACCCACGGCGACATGCGCTTCCGCATTTTCGATGAAACCGGCGGGCGCGACGAACTGTTGTACGCCAGCCCGAACCTGAAGACCGATACCACCGCGGCCTTCGTGCACCGCGCCGCGTTCGACATCTACGGCCGCACCTGGCGCATCGAATACGAATCGCCGCCGGTGGAGGAAGCGGTGCCGCGCCTGGAAGGCCTGCGCAACATGTTCGCCCTGGGCCTGTTCTCGGCGCTGCTGCTGTACAGCATCGCCTTGATGCTGGCGCGCACCGAGTCGCGCGCGCGCCACATCGCGCTGCGCATGACCGAAGACTTCCGCCGCAGCGAAACCCGCTTCCGCAGCGCGATGCAGTACTCGGCGATCGGCAAGGCCTTGCTCGACAGCGAGGGGCGCATCGTCGATTCCAACCCGGCCCTGGCGACCATCGTCGGCCTGGGGCCGGCGCAGTTGCTGGGCCAGCGTTTCGACAGCCTGCTCGAAGACGAGGACGCCGACACGCCGAGCGGCGCCAGCCACACCGAAGAAGACGGCGTGCACCGGGCCACGCGCCGCCTGCGGCGCCAGCACGGTGTCGCGCGCCAAGTGCAGCTGACGTATTCGCCGGTGCCGGGCAACGTCGGCCAGGACATCAGCGGCCTGGTCCAGGTCGAGGACGTCACCGAGCGCATGCGCGCGGAAGCGCGCGTGCACGCGCTCAACCGCACTCTGGAGGCGCGCGTGGCCTTGCGCACGCGCGAGCTCAGCCAGGCCAACCAGGAACTCGAAGCTTTCGCCTACAGCGTCTCGCACGACCTGCGCGCGCCCTTGCGCGCGATCGACGGCTTCAGCCGCATCCTCGGCGAGAAATACGCCGACCGTTTCGACGCCGCCGGCAACGATTACCTGGCGCGGGTGCGCAAGGCCGCCGCACGCATGGGCGACCTGATCGATGCCTTGCTGAAGATGTCGCGCCTGGCGCGCAGCGAGCTCAAGCACGAATCGGTCGACCTGAGCCGCATCGCCAACGAGTTGATCGAAGAGCTACGCATGGGCGACGCGCAGCGCAAGGTCGAGGTGTCGATCGAACCCGGTATGCAGGTGATCGGCGATGCCTCCTTGCTGCGCAATCTGCTCGGCAACCTGCTCGGCAACGCCTGGAAATTCACCCGCGACCGCGACCCGGCGCAGATCGAGTTCGGCACCCAGGAGACCGCGAGCGGCGTGCGCGAGTTCTACCTGCGCGACAACGGCACCGGTTTTCCGCAGGCCTATGTCGACAAGCTGTTCCGGCCGTTCCAGCGCCTGCACAGCGTCGAGGATTTCGCCGGCCACGGCATCGGCCTGGCCTCGGTCAAGCGCATCGTCGAGCGCCACGGCGGCACGATCCGCGCCGAAGGCCGCGAAGGCGAGGGCGCGGTGTTCTATTTCACCCTGCCGCACGATGGGGCCGGGCGAGGGGAGTGAGGCGGGGGCCGCGGAAGCGGTCCGGCAACGCCGGTCGATGCCTCGGTTTTCGTCGCCAGGTGCCGGTCGCCTGTCGCGGCTCGCGCCGCTCCTACCCCAAAGCGGCGACCTGTCCGGGTAGGAGCGGTGCAAGCTGCGACCGCGAAATCCATGCGGCCGCGTAAACCAACAGCCCGCGCACAGGCGGGCGGTGGTGTTTGGAGAAACCCGTCGGTCGGCGGGCTTTGGATCAGGCGTCGCGGTTGTGCCGGCGCATCACGCGCTGTTTTTCGTCGCGAGGTGCCGCTCGCCTGTCGCGGCTCGCGCCGCTCCTACCCCAAAGCGGCGACCTGTCCGGGTAGGAGCAGCGCAAGCCGCGACCGCGAAATCCATGCGGCCGCGTAAACAAAGAGCCCGCGCACAGGCGGGCGGTGGTGTTTGGAGAAGCCCGTCGGTCGGCGGGCTTTGGATCAGGTGTCGCGGTTGTGCCGGCGCATTCGGTTTTCGTCGCCAGGTGCCGGTCGCCTGTCGCGGCTCGCGCCGCTCCTACCCCAAAGCGGCGACCTGCCCGGGTAGGAGCGGCGCAAGCCGCGACCGCGAAATCCACGCGGCCGCGTAAACAAACAGCACGCGCACAGGCGGGCGGTGGTGTTTGGAGAAACGCGTCGGTCGGCGGGCTTTGGATCAGGCGTCGCGGTTGTGCCGGCGCATCACGCGCTGTTTTTCGCGCGCCCAGTCGCGTTCCTTGTGCCGGTCGCCTGTCGCGGCTCGCGCCGCTCCTACCCCAAAGCGGCGACCTGCCCGGGTAGGAGCGGCGCAAGCCGCGACCGCGAAATCCACGCGGCCGCGTAAACAAACAGCACGCGCACAGGCGGGCGGTGGTGTTTGGAGAAACGCGTCGGTCGGCGGGCTTGGGATCAGGCGTCGCGGTTGTGCCGGCGCATCACGCGCTGTTTTTCGCGCGCCCAGTCGCGTTCCTTGCTCGCCTCGCGCTTGTCGTGGCTCTGCTTGCCCTTGGCCAGCGAGATTTCGAGCTTGACCTTGTTGCCTTTCCAGTACATCGCGGTCGGCACGACCGTGTAGCCGTCGCGCTGGACGCGGCCGATCAGGTTGTCGATCTCGTTGCGGTGCAGCAGCAGCTTGCGGGTGCGGCGTTCCTCGGCGACGACGTGGGTCGAGGCGGAGATCAGCGGGCTGATCTGCGCGCCGATCAGGAACATCTCGTCGCGCAGGATGACGGCGTAGCTTTCGGTGATGTTTGCGCGTCCGGCGCGGATGGATTTGAGCTCCCAGCCCTGCAGCGACAGACCGGCCTCGAAGCGTTCCTCGAGGTGGTAATCGTGACGCGCACGCTTGTTCAGCGCGATGGTGCCGCCCGCGCTGCCCTTTCCTTTATCCTTGCCGGCCTTGTTGTTCGTAGTTTTAGCCATGAGTGATTGTCCACGATCCGGAGGCGGTTTGAGTAGCCGCGACCGGTTTTGGATTGAAGTTCCCCACGATCCGGAGGCGGTTTGAGTAGCCGCCGTGCGTTTTAGGCGAAGCGCTCCGATATGGGGCGGCTGAGTCGCCCCGGTTTGGGATCAAGTTTCACGATCCGCAGGCGGCCGAGACGCCCTTACCGGCTTTGGCCCGGATAGGATGTGCTACTGCCGAAGCGGGCCGTCGAAACCGCGGCCTTTCGGACACGTTTTCGACGACCTTGCGGCAACGGCCGTTCCGAGGCCCCCGCTTGAAATCCGCTTTGCGGACCTTATTGCGATAAGCACATGCCTACGATTCGCCGTTCCGCCCTCGTCGAACACTCCGCCGCGCGCATGTTCGCCCTGGTCAACGATGTCGCCGCGTACCCGCGCCGTTTCGACTGGTGCGAGCAGGCGCTGGTGCTCGAAGCCGACGAGGCCCACATGGTGGCGCGGCTCGACCTGGGGCTGGGCGCGCTGCGGACCTGGTTCACCACCCACAACAGCTTGTCGCCGCCGCACCACATCGAGCTCAAGCTGGTCGATGGGCCGTTCCGCAAGCTGGGCGGGCGCTGGGAATTCCACGCGCTGGACGAGTCGGCCTGCAAGGTCACTCTGACCCTGGAGTTCGAGCCGGCGGTGAAGCTGCTGGGGCCGGCGATGGCGCTGGGCTTCCAGAGCCTGGCCGACCGCATGGTCGACGATTTCGTCCGGGTCGCCGATCGCGGCGCCGAGCCGGCGCTGCCGTCGGTGACCGGCCCGAGCCCGGCCTGAGCGGCATCGCAGTGAAGATCGAGCTGGTCCGGGCCTGGCCGCGCCGTTTCGAGGCGCTGACCGTGGAACTGGCCGACGGCGCCACCGTCGCCGATGCACTCGCCGCGGCCGGGTGGGGCGCGGACGCCGAAATCAGCGGCTACGCGGTGTTCGGGGTCAAGGCGGTGGCGGACACGCCGCTGCGCGATGGCGACCGGCTGGAATTGCTGCGGCCTTTGCAGATCGACCCCAAGGAAGCGCGCCGCCGCCGCGCCGCCGAGCGCCCGCTCAAGAAATAAGCGCGCGCAAAACCAACGACGGCCCGGACGCAAGGCGGCCGGACCGGCAGGGGTGACGCTGCAGCGGGAGGCTGCGCGACCGCGAGGCCGCGCGCCGGGGATCAGCGCCGGCGGCGCTTGTCCTTATCCTTGTCCTTGGCCAGGTTGCGGCCGAACTGCTTGACCGAGGCGCGGGCGATCTGCTCGTCCTGCTCGGCGAAGTAGTCGCCTTCCCACTTGGTCAGGCTGTCGTTCTCGAACCACAGGGTCAGGTTCTTGCGATCGGTGTGGCCGAGGCGGTCGACGCGCTGGGTCGAGGTGTAGTCCCAGCGGTTCTGGTGGAACGGGTCTTCGATCGACGGGGTGCCCAGCAGCAACTGCACCTGCTGCTTGGTCATGCCGGTCTGGAGCTGGTCGATCGCGGTCTTCTCGAGCAGATTGCCCTGATAGATCGGCTGCTTGTAGATGATGCCGCAGCCGGCGGTGAGCATGGACAGCGAGAGGACGAGCAGGAGCTTACGCATCGGGTAGGGTTCTGCGGCAGTCGAAGGCAACGGGGCCGATGATACACTGAAGCCCGCACCCACCAAGGGCGGATCACGGCGCGCGGAGACCCCTCGCGTTCATCCGCCATTCCGGCCCAGCCAGCCCCGTCCGCTCCATGCGCAGCCGCCCGCGGCCACGGCCAGCCGGTCAACACCCAGGCACGGCGAGCGCCGGCCGAATCGATCTGAAGGGAACACTCATGGAATCGCAGGACCTGCGCAACGTCGGACTCAAGGTCACCCATCCGCGCCTGCGGATCCTGGAGCTGCTGGAGCAATCCAAGCCGCGCCACATGACCGCCGAGGACATCTACCGGATGTTGCTGGAAAAGGGCGAGGACATCGGCCTGGCCACGGTCTACCGCGTGCTGACCCAGTTCGAGTCGGCGGGGCTGGTGCTCAAGCACAACTTCGAGGCCGGCCAGTCGGTGTACGAACTCGACCGCGGCCATCACCACGACCACATGGTCGACATCGACAGCGGCAAGATCATCGAGTTCGAAAGCTCGGAGATCGAAGAGCTGCAGCGCAAGATCGCGGCCAAGCACGGCTACGAGATCGAAGAGCACTCGCTGGTGCTGTACGTGCGCAAGAAGAAGTGAAGGCCGACATGTCCGGCGAGACGATGCTGCCGTGCTCGTGCTGCGGCGAACTCGTCGCGCTGTCGGACATGGAGTACTCCTTCACCTTCCCGGACGCTTACCACGCCCTCGACAACGCCGCGCGCTGCGCGCCGGACACCTTTTGCGACGCGAACTTCTGCGCGATCGGCGGCGGCCAGCTGTTCGTGCGCGGGGTGATTCCGTTGCCGGTCGAAGGCGGCGACGACTACTGCATCGGCGCCTGGGTCGAGTTGGCCGAACACGATTGGCGTCTGGCGCGGATGATGTGGGACGAGCCCGGCAACGACCGCGTGCCCGAATTCGCCGGCACCCTGGCCAACCACATCCCGCGCGTCTACGAGTTCAGCACCCTCGGCCTGGAGCTGCGGGTGCAGTTGCACGACGACACCCGGCCGACCTTCCGCCTGGTCGACAGCGGGCATCCGCTCGAAGACGAACAGCGCCAGGGCATCACCCCGCACCGGGCGGCGTTCTTCACCGGGCTGCCGGACCTCGATTGAGGCGGCTATCGATCTAGGATCGAGTCGGCTATCAATCGAGCTTGCTCGATTGATCCAGGTCGAACGAGCTTGCTCGATCGATCCAAGCCCAACGGGCTTGCTCGATCGACCCAGGTCGAAGCCGCTCCGAGGCTGAGCTCGATGTAGGCTCCGAATCCCTAATCCCTAATCCCGACCTCAGACCACGTCGGCCAACAGCCGCTTGGCCGCGGCGCGCACTTCTTTATTGAGTTCGATGCCGCCGAGCATGCGCGCGAGTTCTTCCTCGCGCTGCTTGGCGCCGAGCACCTGCACCGCGCTCTGGGTCACGCCTTCGCTGGCGGCCTTGCTGACGCGGTAGTGGGCGTGGCCCTGGGCCGCGACCTGGGCCAGGTGGGTCACGCACAGCACCTGGCGGCTGGCGCCGAGCGCGCGCAGCTTCTGGCCGACGATCTCGGCCACGGCGCCGCCGATGCCGGAATCGACTTCGTCGAAGACCATGGTCGCGACCGCGTCGAGGCCGAAGGCCGCGACTTCGATCGCCAGCGAGATGCGCGAGAGTTCGCCGCCGGAGGCGACCTTGCGCAGCGGCCGGGCCGGCTGGCCGGGGTTGGCCGCGACCAGGAACTCGACGCGCTCGCCGCCTTGCGGGTCGGGGCGGTCCTCGTCGAGCGGCTCCAGGGCGACGTCGAAACGCCCGCCGCCCATGCCGAGTTCGCCGATCAGCACGCTGGTGGTGTCGGACAGGCTCTTGGCGGCCTTGCGGCGCGCCTCGCCCAGGGTGTCGGCGGCGCGGCGCCACTGTGCGCGCGCGCTCTGGATTTCGCCGTCGAGCACCTGCAGGCGGTCGCCGGCGCTGCGCAATTGGTCGAGTTCGCCGGCCATGCCGTCGCGGGTGGCCGGCAGTTGTTCGGGCGCGACCCGGTGCTTGCGCGCCAGCTCGTGCAGGCGGCCGATCTTGTTTTCGATCTGCTCGAAGGCCGAAGGATCGAGGTCGAGATCGTCGCGGACCCGGTCGAGCAGGGTCAGCGCTTCGTCGATCTGGATCGCGGCGTTGTCGAGCATGGCGTCGACATCGTTCAAGCGCGGCTCGTGCTCGGCGACGCGCTGCAGCTCGCCGCGCACCTGTTGCACCAGGCGGGTCAGCGACGGGCCTTCGTCGCCGCCGAGGCGGGCGAAGGCCGATTCGCAGGCGGCGATGAGGCCGGCGGCATGGGCATGGCGGCGATGGTCGCTGAGCAGCTTGGCCAAGGCCTCGGCTTCGAGCACTTCGCGTTCTAGCTCGGCGTGCTGATGTTCCAGCCAGGCGATGCGGTCGGAGACGTCGCCCTGCGCCGACAGCGTGTCGCGTTCGCGCAGCAGCGCGCTCCACTGTTGCGCCGCGGCTTCGACCACGGCCAACGGCGCGTCGTGGCGGCCGTAAGCGTCGAGCAGGCCGAGCTGGCTGGCGCGCGACATTAGCGCCTGGTGTTCGTGTTGGCCGTGGATCTCGACCAGGCGCCCGGCGAGCTCGCCGAGTTGGCTCAGGGTGACCGGGCGGCCGTTGATCCAGGCGCGCGAACCGCCGTCGGCGCGGATCACCCGGCGGATCTGGCAGATCGCAGCCTCGCCGTCGCCGGTTTCGTCGAGTTCGTTGTCGCGCAGCCAGGCCGCGGCCAGCGGCGCATCGTCGAGGGTGAAGTCGGCGACCAGTTCGGCGCGGTCGGCGCCATGGCGGACCACGCCGCTGTCGGCGCGCAGGCCGGACAGCAGACCGAGGGCATCGACCAGCAGCGACTTACCGGCACCGGTTTCGCCGGAGATCACGGTGAGGCCGGGACCGAAGCTGAGTTCGGCGGCGCTGACGACGGCGAATTGCTTGAGCGAGAGGTGAGCGAGCATGCGGCGGCGATTGTGCCTTGGCGGCGAGAGACTGGGAATGGGCGGCAAGCGGGCCGGAGGGTAGGGCGGATGCGGATCACAGGGTGAGACGAGCAGGGCGAGGCGAGCGGACGCGTACGCCGCCGGCAGTGTGCACGAGGATTCTTACCGATGCGGACGCAGCGCGCAGGGCGGGGCGGCCGATGCGGACCGCCATCGTCGAATCGGACGATGGCGCTTGCGCCGGCCCGCGTCCGCGCCTATATCCACAGCATGAACCGCCGACCGCCCGATCCGAGCCTCGACCCGCGCGCGCGGCAACTGCTGCGCACGCTGATCGGCCGCTACATCCACAGCGGCGAACCGGTCGGATCGCAGACCCTGGCCAAGCATGCCGGCCTCGACGTCAGTGCGGCGACGATCCGCAACATCCTGGCCGACCTGGAAGACGTCGGCCTGCTCAGCGCGCCGCACGCCTCGGCCGGGCGCATCCCGACCGTGCAGGGCTACCGCCTGTTCGTCGACTCGCTGCTGCAGGTGCGGCCGTTGCCGGAAGGCGAGGTCGCGCGCCTGCGCAGCGAGCTGCCGTCGGGCTCGGGCACCCAGGCCTTGCTGGGCAGCGCTTCGGAACTGTTGTCTGCGATGACCCACTTCGTCGGTGTGGTCAGCGTGCCCAAGCGCGAGCAGTTCGCGTTCCGGCGCATCGATTTCGTGCCGCTGGACGCCCAGCGGGTGCTGGCGATCCTGGTGTTCGCCGACCAGGACGTACAGAACCGCATCATCCAGACCCGCCGCCCCTACGACGCCGGCGAACTCGAACGGGTCGGCAACTACCTCAACGCACACTTCGCCGGGCGGCCGGTGGCCGAGATCCGCGCCACCTTGCTGATGGATCTGCGCAACGCCCAGTCGGAGATGCAGACCTTGCTCGCGCAGTCGGTCGAGCTGGCCGAGCAGGTGTTGACCCCGGACAACGACGACATGGTCCTGGCCGGGCAGACCCGGCTGATGGGCGTGCAGGAGCTGGCCGACCTGGACCGCCTGCGCGAGCTGTTCGAGGCCTTCGCCCGCAAGCGCGAAATCCTGCAGTTGCTCGAACGCACCGTGCGCGCGCCGGGCGTGCGCATCTTCATCGGCGAGGAGACCGGCCTGGCGCCGTTGGAGGGCGTGTCGCTGGTGACCGCGCCGTACACCGCCGGCGGCCGCGTGCTCGGCGTGCTGGGGGTGATCGGCCCGACCCGCATGGCCTACGACCGGGTGATCCCGGTGGTGCAGGCGGCCGCGGATGCGCTGGGGGATGCGTTCGGCGTCACTGAGGGGGACTGAGGGAGGCCGTCCGGAAGCCCAGGGTAGGAGCGGCGCGAGCCGCGACCAACCGAAGTGGACTAAAGCGAGGGGCGATCCCGCCTCCGAAGCCGATCCAACCGTCCCGCCCATCCCAGTTAGCCGGAACCCAGGGTAGGAGCGGCGCGAGCCGCGACCAACCGAAGTGGACTAAAGCGAGGGGCGATTCCGCCTCCGCAGCCGGTCCAATCGTCCCGCCAATCCCACTTAGCCGGAACCCAGGGTAGGAGCGGCGTAAGCCGCGACCGCCATCTCTCCGGTGGGGCCAATCTTTTGGAGACCATCGGCTTCGGGCCGAGCCGGGGTTGATCACCTCAGTGGATCGCGGCTTGCTCCGCTCCTGCCCATAAGCCGGCGCCGCCGGGGTGCGCAATGCCTCCCGAAACCCGCCGCTCGACGCCGATGCCGGGCGATCGATGCAGATCCGGGCACTTGAACCGCACCATCGCGGCCCCATAGCTGGCCTGTCGCGGAAAAACCGCCAGGACCCAGGCATGAACCAACACGATCCTTATTCCGAACTCAACCCGGCGTCCCAGGACGAGGTCCCGGGCTCCTCCGAGGCATCCGAAGTCGAGGCGCTGCGCGCCGAGCTCAGCAAGCTGCGCGAGGACACGCTGCGCGAACGCGCCGAACTCGACAACCAGCGCAAGCGCGTGTCGCGCGACGTCGAGATGGCGCGCAAGTTCGCCAACGAGCGCCTGCTCGGCGACCTGCTGCCGGTGATCGACAGCCTCGAGGCCGGCCTGGCCGTGGCCGGCGACGACGCCAGCGCCCTGCGCCAGGGCATGGAACTGACCCTGCGCCAGCTGCTCAAGGTCGCCGGCGACAATGGCCTGGTCGCGGTCGACCCGGCCGGCCAGCCGTTCAATCCCGAGCATCACCAGGCCATGAGCATGGTGCCGGCGCCGGGCGTGGCGCCGAACCATGTGGTCCAGGTCTACCAGAAGGGTTGGCTGCTCAACGAGCGCCTGCTGCGTCCGGCGCTGGTGGTGGTCGCCCAGGACGCCTGAACGGTCCCGGGACGGTCCCGGCCGCGGCTCGCCGCGGTCGCGAAACCGAAGCGGGGGGCGGCGCGAGCCGCAAGCGGACGTTCCGGGAAGGGCCGGGACGGACGTCACGAGGGCGGGGCACGGGCGCTTGAACTGCCCGGCACCTAGCCCCAAATAACGAACATCGGCGGCACGGCGCACAGCGCGGACCGCCCCAACTATTCAAGCATTCGAGAGGGAGCACTACGTATGGGCAAGATCATCGGCATCGACCTGGGCACCACCAATTCCTGCGTCGCAGTGATGGAAGGCGGCAAGGCCAAGGTCATCGAGAATTCCGAGGGCGACCGCACCACGCCGTCGATCGTCGCGTTCACCAAGGACGGCGAAGTCCTGGTCGGCGCCTCGGCCAAGCGCCAGGCGGTCACCAATCCCAAGAACACCTTCTATGCGGTCAAGCGCCTGATCGGCCGCAAGTTCAGCGACGCCGAAGTGCAGAAGGACATCGGCCTGGTGCCCTACAACATCGTCGCGCACGACAACGGCGATGCCTGGGTCGCGACCCTCGACGACAAGAAGATGGCGCCGCAGCAGATCTCGGCCGAAGTGCTGGGCAAGATGAAGAAGACCGCCGAAGCCTACCTGGGCGAGCCGGTCACCGAAGCGGTCATCACTGTGCCGGCCTACTTCAACGACAGCCAGCGCCAGGCGACCAAGGACGCCGGCAAGATCGCCGGCCTGGAAGTCAAGCGCATCATCAACGAGCCGACCGCGGCGGCGTTGGCCTACGGCATGGACAAGAAGGGCGGCGATCGCAAGATCGCGGTCTACGACCTCGGCGGCGGCACCTTCGACGTGTCGATCATCGAGATCGCTTCGGTCGACGGCGAGATGCAGGTCGAAGTGCTGTCGACCAACGGCGACACCTTCCTCGGCGGCGAAGACTTCGACAAGCGCGTCATCGACTACTTGGTCGAAGAGTTCCAGAAGGACCAGGGCATCGACCTGCGCAAGGATCCGCTGGCGCTGCAGCGCCTGAAGGATGCGGCCGAGCGCGCCAAGATCGAGCTGTCGTCCTCGCAGCAGACCGAAGTCAACCTGCCGTACGTGACCGCCGACGCCTCGGGTCCGAAGCACCTCAACATCAAGCTGACCCGCGCCAAGCTGGAGTCGCTGGTCGAGGACCTGGTCAAGAAGACCATCGAACCCTGCCGCATCGCCCTCAACGACGCCGGCCTGCGCGCCAGCGACGTGGCCGAAGTGATCCTGGTCGGCGGTCAGACCCGCATGCCCAAGGTCAGCCAGGCGGTGGCCGAGTTCTTCGGCAAGGAACCGCGCAAGGACGTCAACCCGGACGAAGCGGTTGCTGTGGGTGCGGCCATCCAGGGCGGCGTGCTGGCCGGCGACGTCAAGGACGTGCTGCTGCTCGACGTGACCCCGCTGTCGCTCGGCATCGAGACCCTGGGCGGCGTGTTCACCAAGATCATCGAGAAGAACACCACGGTGCCGACCAAGGCCTCGCAGACCTTCTCGACCGCCGAGGACAACCAGTCCGCGGTGACCGTGCACGTGTTGCAGGGCGAGCGCGAACAGGCCCGCTTCAACAAGTCGCTGGCCCGCTTCGACCTGTCCGGCATCGAACCCTCGCCGCGCGGCATGCCGCAGGTCGAGGTGTCGTTCGACATCGACGCCAACGGCATCCTGCACGTCAGCGCCAAGGACAAGAAGACCAACAAGGAGCAGAAGGTCGAGATCAAGGCCGGCTCGGGTCTGTCCGAGGAAGAGATCGCCAAGATGGTCGCCGACGCCGAAGCCAACCGCGAGGAAGACCAGAAGTTCCACGAGCTGGTGCAGGCGCGCAACCACGCCGACGGCCTGATCCACATGGCCCGCAGCACGATCAAGGAGCACGGCGAGAAGTTGCCGGGCGACCAGATCGGCCGCGCCGAGGCGGCCATCGCCGACCTCGAAACGGCGATGAAGGGCGACGACAAGGGCCAGATCGAGGCCAAGTCGAAGGCGCTGGAAGAAGCCGCGCAATCGCTGTTCGCCGCGGCCCAGGCCGCGCAGCCGGACGCCGGCGGCGCCGCCGAAACCGGTTCGGCCAAGTCCGAGGACGTGGTCGACGCGGAATTCACCGAAGTGAAGGACGAAGACAAGAAGTAAGCCGGGAATCGGGAATGGGGAATCGGGAATGGGCTTTCGCCATCGCGGCGATTTGCGTCCAAAGGCCCGGTTCCCCGTTCTCGTATCCGCAACGCGGCAGTGGCCGATGCGTTGGTGTTTCGATCGTCGTCCCGGCGCAGGCGGGGACCCAGGGCTTCACCGGGGTATGGTGCTGAAGTCTCTGGATGTTCGGCTGCCGCTGAAGAGCGGCAGAGCCCGCCTTCGCGGGAATGACGGCCGAAAAGTTCACACCCTCGCAGCGGCCACCGCTTTTGATTTGACGATTCCCGATTCTCGACTCCCGATTCCCAGCCCATGAGCAAACGCGACTATTACGAAGTGCTGGGCGTTGCGCGCAACGCCGGCGACGACGACCTCAAGAAGGCTTATCGCCGCTGCGCGATGAAACACCATCCGGACCGTAATCCGGGCGACGCGGCCGCCGAGGCCGCGTTCAAGGAATGCAAGGAGGCTTACGAGGTCCTGGCCGACGCCAACAAGCGCCGCGCCTACGACCAACACGGCCATGCCGCGTTCGAACACGGCATGGGCGGCGGAGGCGGCGGCCCCGGCTACGCCGATATGGGCGACATTTTCGGCGACATTTTCGGCAACATCTTCGGTGGCGGCGGAGGCGGCGGTTCGCGCGCGCCGCGTCGCGGCGCTGACATCGGCTACGTGATGGAGCTGTCGCTGGAAGAGGCGGTCGGCGGGATCGAGAAACAAATCGAAATCCCGACCCTCGACGCCTGCGACACCTGCGAAGGCAGCGGTTCGGCCGACGGCAAGGTCGAGAACTGCACGACCTGCGGCGGCCGCGGCCAGGTGCGTTTCCAGCGCGGCATCTTCTCGATGCAGCAGACCTGCCCGCATTGCAACGGCCGCGGCCAGAGCATCGCCAACCCCTGCGGCGACTGTCACGGGCAAGGCCGGGTCGAACGCACCAAGACCCTGTCGGTGAAGATTCCGGCCGGCGTCGACAACGGCGACCGCATCCGTCTGACCGGCGAAGGCGAGGCCGGCCCGACCGGTTCGCCGCCGGGCGACCTGTACGTGGAAGTGCGCGTGCGCGAGCACGAGATCTTCCAGCGCGACGGCGACGACCTGCATTGCGAAGTG
Organism: Lysobacter sp. ESA13C; assembly: GCF_019970005.1. Classification (NCBI taxonomy): domain Bacteria; kingdom Pseudomonadati; phylum Pseudomonadota; class Gammaproteobacteria; order Lysobacterales; family Lysobacteraceae; genus Lysobacter; species Lysobacter sp. ESA13C. The sequence goes on from NZ_JAHXYK010000004.1 coordinate 353,647, forward strand.
CCGATCCGTATCTCGCAGGCCGCGCTGGGCGACACCATCCGGGTGCCGACGCTCGGTGGCGAAGTGGAGCTGCGCATTCCGGGCGAAACCCAGAGCGGCAAGCTGTTCCGTCTGCGCGACAAGGGCGTCAAGTCGGTGCGCAGCCGCAAGCCGGGCGATCTGTACTGTCGCGCCGTGGTCGAGACGCCGGTCAATCTGACCCCCGAGCAGCGCGAGCTGCTGGAGAAGTTCGAGGCTACGTTCGTGGGTGAGGGGGCGCGAAAGCACTCGCCACGGTCCTCCACCTTTCTCGACGGGGTCAAAGGGTTCTGGGACCGCATGACGTCCTGACGGGCGCCGTCTCGAACGCATAGAAAGAGGGGCTTCGGCCCCTTTTTCGTGGGCGACGTGAAGTGGTTCGTAACACGGCGATCGTTTGCGCGTATTCGTGCCGTAGCCGCTGTTGTTTCGGCATCCGCTTGGCGGTGCACTGCGTCCGGTGGTTCGCGGTCGCGGCTTGCGCCGCTCCTACCCCGAAAGCGGCGAATGCAAAGGGTAGGAGCGGCGTCCCACGGGGATTTCCTTCGGTCACAAGCCGCGACCGCGGGGTTTCCGTCGCAGCGTCGTTTGCATCTGTCCGCACATAGCCAACGCGGCACATTGCTAGCGGAGAAAGATCAGGCCGGGTCGACCGGGTGTTCCTTCGCAATCGGCCGCGCCGCGTCGCGCAACAAAACGCCGACCGATGTGGTAGAACGTTGCCGCGCTGATCGGCGCGGCGGGATGCTGCGGGCAACCGCCTCTCATAAGGAATCAGGGGTAGAAAGGATGCGAATGATTACGCTGCGGCTGTCGGCCGCGATCTGTTTCGTGCTGGGCGTCGGCGTCGCCGCGGCGCAGACCGCTCCGTCCGTCGAGCAGGCCAAGGCGCCGGCCGGGACCGCGAAGGCCGCCAGCGCCAAATCGGCCAAGGACGAGCCGCTGCGCAACGAGCGCCTGCACCTGACCTATACGGTCCAGCCGGACGGCGCCTATATCGAACAGCGCGAATCGGCGATTAAAGTGCTGCAGGAGGCCGCGCTCGAATACGTCAAGCACGAATCGGTCAGCTACAGCGCCAGCATCCAGACGCTGGACATCCTCGAGGCCTACACGCGCAAGGCCGATGGCCGCCGGATCGACGTGCCCAAGTCGAATTTCCAGGTCGAGACCAACGACGGCCGCGAGGGCGGCGGCCCGGCGTTCTCCGACATCGCCACCACCAGCCTGGTATATCCGGACCTGGCGGTCGGCGATACGGTCGTGCTCAGCTACAAGCTGACCGGCAAGAAGCCGATGTTCGAAGGCCATTTCTCCGACATCACCGGCTTCAACAGCGACAACTATCAGGGCGATATGCGCATCAAGATCGACGCGCCCGCCGGCATGTGGACCCAGAAGCGCAGCTTCGGCGCGCTCAAGCAGGTGCGCGACGAGACCGTCGGCGATCGCCAGATCGTCGAATGGTCTTTCCAGAACCTCAACCCCGTCGAAAGCAAGGACAAGAACCGCACGATCTACGATATCGAGCAGTCCACCGGCTACGCCTATTCGACCTTCCGCACTTACGGCGACATCGCCAAGGCCTACGGCGAACGCGCGCTGCCCAAGGCGGTGCCGACGCCGCGGGTGCGCAAGCTCGCCGATGAGATCGCCGCCGGCAAGAGTTCGCAGCGCGACGTCGCCCAGGCCTTGTACGAGTGGGTGTCGACCAATATCAACTACGCCGGCAACTGCATCGGCCTGGGCGCGGTGGTGCCGCGCGATCAGGAGTTCGTGATCGACAACCGCATCGGCGACTGCAAGGACCATGCGACCCTGCTGCAGGCGCTGTTGGCGGCCAAGGGCATCGAGGCGACCCAGGCGCTGATCAACGCCGGCAACGTCTACAAGCTGCCGAGCGTGCCGGTCGCGTCCAGCGTCAACCACGTCCTGAACTATCTGCCGGGCCTGGACCTGTACGTCGACGCCACGGCCAAGGGCATCCCGTTCGGCGAATTGCCGATCTCGATCGCCGGCAAGCCGGTGTTGCGCATCGACCGGCCCGAACTGGCGGCCAAGACGCCAGGCTTCAAGGCCCTGAGCAATCGCCAGCGCGTCAGCACCCAGATCAGCGTGCTCGAAGACGGTTCGATGAAGGGCAAGGTAGAGGTCGAGCTGGCCGGCGTGCCCGCGATCGCGACCCGGGCCGGGTTGAAGGACCTCAGCGACGCGGACGCCAAGGAACTGGTCAAGAAGGTGTTCGAGCGCAGCGGCCTCAGCGCCGAAGGGGTGTTCACCCAGGACGATCCCAAGCCGCTGCGCAACGCACATCGCTACAGCGCGACCTTCGATGTCAAACAGGCATTGCCGGTGCCGGGCGCGTTCCCGCTCGGCCCGGTCTTCTTCAATCCGATGCCGGTCGCGTCGCTGGTCGGCAGCGGCACCGAGGAAGCCCGCGATGAGGCCGAGAGCACTTGCACCGGTGGGCGCTCGGAGGAGATCTACCGCATCGAGTTTCCGGCGACGATGAAGGTCATTGCGGTCCCTCCGAATCTCAGCCTGGAGTCGGGCGGTTCGCGTTATGTCGCGACTTATACGCTCAAGGGCAATGTGCTCGAGGCCAGCCGAGTGATCGAGGACGCAACGGTGGGGCCGGTGTGCAGCAGCGAATACAGCCGGGCCTACGATGCGTTCACGAAGAAGGTGTTGCCGAACCTGAAGGCCCAGGTGGTTTATCAATAACCCCGGCCGCCCGCCCGGAGCGGCCGAATGCGGCCGAACCGGCGAAGGAACCGTCGCGGCGGGAATGCCGCGACGAGTTCCGCCAGGCGATTCGATCGAACGGTTTAGCTTGTCGCCGGGGGCGCGCAGCCGCTAGCCTGCGCGCATGAGCGAACACACCAAATCCCCGGTCCGTCTCCTGATCCACGGCGCCTCCGGGCGCATGGGCCAGGCCCTGTTGCGTCTGGCCGCCGAGCGCGCGGACTTGAGCGTGGTCGCGGCGTACTCGCGTTCGCAGCCGCCGCAGCGGGTCATCGACGGGGTGCCGCATTTCGCCGTCGGCGAGTTGTCGGGGGCGCCGGAGTTCGACGTCGCCATCGACTTCAGCCTGCCGCAGGGCTTCGACCCGGTGCTGGCCTTGTGCGCCGCACGCGGCAAGGCGCTGGTGTCGGGCACTACCGGGCTCACTTCGGTGCAGAACGCAGCGATCAACGACGCCGCGAACGGCATCGCCGTGGTCTGGGCGGCGAACTACAGCCTCGGCGTGGCGGTGTTGACCGAGCTGGTGCGCCGCGCCGCCGCGGCCTTGCCGGGCTGGGACTGCGACGTGGTCGAGGCCCATCACACCCGCAAGCTCGATGCGCCTTCCGGCACCGCCTTGCACCTCGGTGCGGCCGCGGCGATCGGCCGCGGCGAAGAGCCGCATTACGCCAGCCTGCGCGCCGGCGACATCGTCGGCGAGCACACGGTCCAGTTCGCCGCGGCCGGCGAGCGCCTGGAGTTGATCCACCGCGCCACCAATCGCGACATCTTCGCTCGCGGCGCGCTCGAAGCCGCACTGCGCGTCGCCCACCAGGCGCCGGGGCGCTACGGGCTGGCCGAGCTGATGTTTCCGAATCTGTGATCGCCGGCGCGAACGGCAGCGTGCGCGGGCACGCCTGAGCCGAGCCGGGCGTTCGCGCTTGGGCCAGATTGAGACCGCCGCGACCTGCGGCGCCCACTCTGGAGAGAGAGACCCATGCCTAACCACCGGATGTTCGCGGCCACCGCGGCGTTGTCGTTGTTTGCATCGCCAGCGCTGGCTCAACAAGCGTTGGCCCAACAGGCCCCCGAACCGGGCGCGACCGAGACGGTCGTGGCCACCGCGAACGGTTACAGCCGCCAGCCGCTGATCAAGATCCAGGACGCTCAGGGCTTCGTCCGCGACGGCCTGCGCTGCGGTGCGCCGCAATCGACCCCGCAACGCCGCCAACAGGTCGAAAGCCGCCTGCGGCAGTTCCGCCAATCCTCGCCGGTGCGCTTCGGCGCCAGCGTGGCCGTCGCGGCCAGCAAGACCGTGCCGGTCTGGTTCCATGTGGTCACCCGCACCGACAACACCGGCAACGTCACCGATGCGCGCATCCAGCAGCAGATGCAGGTGCTCAACGCGGCCTACGCCGGGCGCGGTTTCCAGTTCACCCTGGCCGGCGTCACCCGCACCAAGAACAACAGCTGGTACGGCAACTGCCTCAGCAACGAGATGAAGATGAAGAACGCGCTGGCGGTGAACCCGGCGCGCAATCTGAACATCTACACCTGCACCCCGGGCAGCTACCTGGGCTATGCCTACGTGCCCGACACCTATCCCGAAGCGTCCAAGCGCCACGGCGTGGTGGCCCTGCATTCCTCGCTGCCGGGCGGCGCCTCGACCAACTACAACGAAGGCGACACGGTGACCCACGAGGTCGGCCATCACCTCGGCCTGGAGCACACCTTCGAGAACGGTTGCAGCGCGCCCGGCGACTACATCGCCGACACCCCGCCGCAGGCCAGCCCGACCTCGGGCTGCCCGGTCGGCCGCGACAGCTGCGCCGGCGGCGGGCTGGACCCGATCCGCAACTTCATGGACTACAGCTACGACTCGTGCATGAACACGTTTTCGGACGACCAAAGCATCCGCATGCAGGACATGACCGCGACCTACAAGCCGTCGCTGGGAACCTGAGCCCGGGCAGCGCGGCGGCCTCGAGGCCGTCGCGCCAGCCTCGGACAGGCCTGCCGGGGCCGGCGGAGCGGGGCGCCCAGGCTTTGTTCAGGCAGTTGCATAGGGTTGGAAGCGCTGCAATCGCGATAAATCAGCGGCGAATGTGTCGTGCCGGCGCTGCCTGAACGGGCCTGGCTGCTGCGATCGGGGCAAATTTTAGCTGGCTTCCGGAGCCCATCGCCGCTAGAATTCCGGCTCGCCTGAATCCCGAACGCCGGACCGGTCCCGCACCGCGTCCGCGCTTTGCTGCAAGTCGGTTTTGCCGATGTCGCGCACGGGATCAGATCCTTCGGCAGCCAAGGCGACCCCCGTGACTCAACCCGCAATCCTCGCCCTCGAAGACGGTACCGTATTCGAGGGCGTTTCCGTAGGCGCGCCCGGCCTCAGCGTCGGCGAAGTCGTATTCAATACCGCGATCACCGGCTACCAGGAAATCCTCACCGATCCCTCGTACGCCCGCCAGTTGGTCACCTTGACCTATCCGCACGTCGGCAACACCGGCTGCACCGACCAGGACGACGAAGCGCGCCAGGTCTGGGCCTCGGGCCTGATCGTCCGCGACGTGCCGCGCCGCCCCAGCAACTGGCGCAGCCAGGTCGCGCTGCCGCAGTGGCTCAGCGAGCGCGGCGTGGTTGCCATTTCCGACATCGACACGCGCAAGCTGACCCGCTTGCTGCGCGACACCGGCGCCCAGAACGGCGCGCTGATGGCCGGAGAGATCGATGTGGCCAAGGCGCTCGAAGCCGCGCGCAAGTTCCCCGGCCTCAAGGGCATGGACCTGGCCAAGGAAGTCTGCACGCGCGAACGCTACGAGTGGACCGACGGCCAGCTCGACCTGGACCGCAACGCCTTCGTCAACGTCGAGCCGCGCTTCCATGTCGTCGCCTACGACTTCGGCGTCAAGCTCAACATCCTGCGCATGCTCGCCGAGCGCGGCTGCCGCGTCACCGTGGTGCCGGCGCAGACCCCGGCCGCCGAGGCGCTGGCGCTGAATCCGGACGGCGTGTTCCTGTCCAACGGCCCCGGCGACCCGGAGCCCTGCGACTACGCGATTGCCGCGATCAAGGAATTCGTCGCCAAGAAGATCCCGACCTTCGGCATCTGCCTGGGCCACCAGTTGCTCGGCCTGGCTTCGGGCGCGAAGACCCTGAAGATGAAGTTCGGCCACCACGGCGCCAACCATCCGGTCCAGGACCTCGATTCGGGCCGGGTGATGATCACCTCGCAGAACCACGGTTTCGCGGTCGATGAGGCCTCGTTGCCGGCCAACGTGCGCGTGACCCACCGCTCGTTGTTCGACGGCAGCAACCAGGGCATCGCCCTGACCGACGCGCCGGCCTTCAGCTTCCAGGGCCATCCGGAAGCCAGCCCGGGTCCGCACGATGTATCGCCGTTGTTCGACCGCTTCGTTTCCATGCTCGAGCAGGCCAAGGCCTGATGAGCGCAGCGCCGGCCCAGCCGCCGCGCCGACGCCGCTGGTGTCTGCGTGCGTTGGCGGTGCTGGCCGCGCTCGCCGCGTATCCCGCTTTCGTGATGATCGCGGTGTACGCGCAGTGGTTCGCCGCGGCGCTGCCGGGCGGACGCAACGGCCCGGCCGATGCGTACCGCCATAGCCTGGCCAGCGCGATCGTCGCCTACACCTTGTCGCCGCGCTGCGTCGACTGGGTCACCGCGGTGATGGAGCGGGGCGGCCAAGGCAACCCGAGCCGGGCGATGGATGCCCACAACAACCGGATCGGCGCGCGCCTCGGCGCCGCCGCCCCGACCTGGACCGCGATGCAGCGCGAAGTTCGCGCCGCGGTCGACCATGGGGCGATCGATGCACGATCGCCCGAGCAGATCACCTGGCGCGCGCCCGACGCGTGGCAGGACCGACTTTACTGAGGACGACATGCCCAAGCGTACCGACATCAAAACCGTCCTGATCATCGGCGCCGGCCCGATCGTGATCGGACAGGCCTGCGAATTCGACTACTCCGGCGCGCAGGCGTGCAAGGCGCTGCGCGACGAGGGCTACCGCGTCGTGCTGGTCAACTCGAATCCGGCCACGATCATGACCGACCCGAACATGGCCGACGCCGTGTACATCGAGCCGATCAACTGGCAGACGGTCGAGAAGATCATCGCCAAGGAAAAGCCCGACGCGCTGCTGCCGACCATGGGCGGCCAGACCGCGCTGAACTGCGCGCTCGACCTGGCCGACAACGGCGTGCTGGAGAAGTACAACGTCGAGCTGATCGGCGCCAAGCGCGACGCGATCCGCATGGCCGAAGACCGCGAGCTGTTCCGCATCGCGATGAGCGAGATCGGCCTGGAATGCCCGAAGGCCGAAGTCGCGCGCACCTTCGAGCAGGCCGTCGACATCCAGACCCGCGTCGGCTACCCGACCATCATCCGCCCCAGCTTCACCCTCGGCGGCACCGGCGGCGGCATCGCCTACAACAAGGAAGAGTTCGAGGAGATCGCCAAGCGCGGCCTGGAACTCTCGCCGGTGCACGAAATCCTGGTCGAAGAGTCGGTGCTGGGCTGGAAGGAATTCGAGATGGAAGTGGTCCGCGACACCGCGGACAACTGCATCATCGTCTGCTCGATCGAAAACTTCGACGCGATGGGCGTGCACACCGGCGACTCGATCACGGTCGCGCCGGCGCAGACCCTGACCGACAAGGAATACCAGCGCCTGCGCGACGCCTCGATCGCGGTGCTGCGCAAGATCGGCGTCGACACCGGCGGCTCCAACGTCCAGTTCGGCATCAACGCCCACGACGGCCGCGTCGTCGTCATCGAGATGAACCCGCGCGTGTCGCGCTCCTCGGCGCTGGCGTCCAAGGCCACCGGCTTCCCGATCGCCAAGATCGCCGCCAAGCTCGCCATCGGCTACACCCTCGACGAGTTGCGCAACGAGATCACCGGCGGCGCCACCCCGGCTTCGTTCGAGCCGAGCATCGACTACGTCGTCACCAAGATCCCGCGCTTCGCTTTCGAGAAGTTCCCGCAGGCCGACGCCCGCCTGACCACGCAGATGAAGTCGGTCGGCGAAGTCATGGCGATGGGCCGCACCTTCCAGGAGTCGCTGCACAAGGCGCTGCGCGGCCTGGAAACCGGCAAGGTCGGCCTCGACCCGACTGGCCTGGACCTGAGCAGCGAAGCCGACCTGACCAAGCTGCGCCGCGAACTGAAGGAGCCGGGCCCGGAGCGCATGTTCCACATCGGCGACGCCTTCCGCGCCGGCATGAGCGTCGAGGACGTGCACGCACTGTCGTTCGTCGACCCGTGGTTCCTCGACCAGATCGAAGAGCTGATCGCCAGCGAACGCGAGATCGCCGAAGGCGGCCTGGGCGCGCTCGACAAGACCCGCATGCGCGCGATCAAACGCATGGGCTTCTCGGATGCGCGCATCGCCCAGCTGACCGGCACCGACGAGACCGCGGTGCGCACTTTGCGCCGCGCCATCGGCGTGCGCCCGGTGTACAAGCGGGTCGATTCCTGCGCCGCCGAATTCGCCACCAGCACCGCTTACATGTACTCGACCTACGAGGACGAGTGCGAAGCCGCGCCGAGCAACCGCGACAAGATCATCGTGCTCGGCGGCGGCCCGAACCGCATCGGCCAGGGCATCGAGTTCGACTACTGCTGCGTGCATGCCGCGCTCGCCCTGCGCGAGGACGGCTATGAAACCATCATGGTCAACTGCAACCCGGAGACGGTCTCGACCGACTACGACACTTCCGACCGCCTGTACTTCGAGCCGCTGACCCTGGAAGACGTGCTCGAGATCGCCGACCTCGAAAAGCCCAAGGGCGTGATCGTGCAATACGGCGGCCAGACCCCGCTCAAGCTCGCGCGCGCGCTCGAAGCCAACGGCGTGCCGATCATCGGCACCAGCCCGGACAGCATCGACCTGGCCGAGGACCGCGAGCGCTTCCAGCAACTGGTGCAGGAGCTGGGTCTGGCCCAGCCGATCAACCGCACCGCGCGCAATCCCGACGAAGCGCTGCTGCTGGCCGGCCAGATCGGTTACCCGATGGTGGTGCGCCCGAGCTACGTGCTCGGCGGCCGCGCCATGGAAATCGTCTACTCCGACGCCGACCTGACCCGTTACATCCGCGACGCGGTCAAGGTTTCGAACGATTCGCCGGTGCTGCTCGACCGCTTCCTCGACAACGCCGTCGAGGTGGACGTCGACATCATCGCCGACCGCGAAGGCCACGTGCTGATCGGCGGCGTGATGGAGCACATCGAGGAAGCCGGCGTGCACTCGGGCGACTCCTCGTGCTCGCTGCCGCCGTACTCGCTGTCGGCGGGCACCCAGGAACGCCTGCGCCAGCAGGTCGTGGCCCTGGCCAAGGCGCTCAAGGTGGTCGGCCTGATGAACACCCAGTTCGCGATCCAGACCGATGCCGAAGGCAACGACACGATCTTCCTGATCGAGGTCAACCCGCGCGCTTCGCGCACGGTGCCGTTCGTGTCCAAGGCCACCGGCATGGCGTTGGCGAAGATCGCCGCGCGCTGCATGGTCGGCCAGACCCTGGCCTCGCAGGGCGCGCTCGAAGAAATCGTCCCCGATTACTACTCGGTCAAGGAAGCGATCTTCCCGTTCGCCAAGTTCCAGGGCGTCGACCCGATCCTCGGACCGGAGATGCGCTCGACCGGCGAGGTGATGGGCGTCGGCAAGAACTTCGGCGCGGCGATGGCGCGCGCGCAGGAAGCCGGCGGCATCAAGGCGCCGCCGGTGGGCAAGGCCTTCATCTCGGTGCGCGACCCGGACAAGCAGCGCGTGCTGCCGGTGGCGCAGGAACTGGTGCGTCGCGGCTATACGCTGGTCGCGACCAGCGGCACCCAGAGCTTCCTCAGCGAGAACGGCGTCGCCTGCGAATTGGTCAACAAGGTCACCGAGGGGCGTCCGCACATCGTCGACCTGATCAAGAACGGCGAGATCGTCTACATCATCAACACCACCGAAGGCCGCCAGGCGATCTCGGACTCGTTCTCGATCCGCCGCGAGGCCTTGCAGCAACGCGTGACCTACTCGACCACGGTGTCGGGCGCGCGCGCACTGGTGAACTCGCTGGATTACCGAGGCACCGGTCCGGTCTGGTCGCTGCAGGAACTGCACGCGCAGATCGGCGCCGCCACGGCCTGATCGGCCGCGGACCATCCGAATGAGCGGGCCCGGCGCTGGCCGGGCCCGCTTGCCCCTTTCCCGCTTCGAGCGGGGCAGGGGACGCCCTCTCCCGCTTGCTGCCGCTCCGGAACCCGGCGCCCCGTCACAAGGGTGTCAAGCGCGCGCGTTCCCGGCACAATGGGTCAACAATCAACTCGATCGGCCGGGACAGCCCGGTATGAGGAAGCTGGAATGAGAGCACCAATGACGGTGAAGGGTGCGCAGCGTCTGCGCGCCGAGCTGGAAGAACTGAAGTCGGTCAAGCGGCCGGCGGTCATCAACGCGATTTCGGAAGCGCGCGCCCACGGCGATCTCAAGGAGAACGCCGAGTACCACGCCGCGCGCGAACAGCAGGGTTTCATCGAAGGCCGCATCAAGCAGCTCGAAGCCGAGCTGTCGCATGCCCAGGTCATCGACATCAGCCAGCTCAACGCCGGCTCCAAGGTCGTGTTCGGCGCCACCGTCGAGCTGGCCAACGTCGACACCGACGAAGAGCGCAAGTACCAGATCGTCGGCGACCTCGAAGCCGACATCAAACTCGGCCTGATCGCGATCTCCTCGCCGGTCGCGCGCGCTCTGATCGGCAAGAACGAAGGCGACAGCGTCGTCATCGAAGCGCCGGGCGGCACCCACGAGTACGAGATCGTCGGCGTCAGTTACGAAGGCTGACCGTGACCCGCACCCGCGCTCGCCGTGCATGAACCGCCGCGTATGAACAGCGTCACCCTGCTGTTGCCCGAACGGGCGCGTTTCGGCGGTCAGCGCCTGAGCGAGGCCTTCGGGCGCCGGCTCGGGCGCGCCGATCGCAGCGTCGAGGCCGGCGGCCAGGCTGCGCGGGTGTTCGACATCCTGCCGCGCGGCTGGCCGGTCGCGGCGGTGACGCGTCAGCGCGACGTCGGCGATGCCGCGCTCGGCGCCTGGCTGCGCGCCGATCCGGCCTATGTGCGCCCGGACATCAACGGCGCACGTCTGCTGGCTTATGGCGAGGCCTTGGCGCTGAGCGAACGCGACAGCGCCGCGCTGCTGCCGGCCTTGAAGCCTTTGTTCGGCGATGCCGGCTTTCCGATCGATGCGCCGACGCCGACGCGCTGGTATCTGGCGCTGTCGCGCGAAGCGCGTCTGCCGCGTTTCGCCTCGCCCGAGCAGGCGCTCGGCGAAGACATGTTCCAGCACCTGCCCGGCGTCGAAGGCGACGGCCCCGAAGGTCGCCGCTGGCGCGCCTTGCTCAGCGAGGCGCAGGTGCTGCTGCACAACCATCCGCACAACGCCCAGCGCATCGCCGCCGGGCTGGCGCCGATCAATTCGCTGTGGTTCTGGGGCGGCGGCGCGCTGCCCGATCACGTCCGCAGCGAATACGGCGAAGTGCGCAGCGACGACGAGGCCCTGACCGCGTTCGGCGCCCAGGCCGGCATCGTCGCCGGCGAGCTGCCGCCGGCCTGGAGCGCGGGCAAGGGCGCGCGGCTGTTCGACCTGCGCGGCGCCCGCGACGTCACCCCTTTGCAACGCGACTGGTTCGAGCCGATCGGACTCGCGCTGGATGCCGGCGCACTCGACCGCGTCAGCCTGGCCTTCGCCGACGGCGAACGTTTCGAGTGCGCGCGCTCGCAGCGCTGGCGCTTCTGGCGCAAGCCGCTGCGTTCACTGCAGGATTGAATGGCACGATGAAACCCGTCGCACGCCTGCGCCGCCGCGAACCGGCCGAAGCCGGGTCGTGGCCGGATGCGATTCCGCCCTTGCTGCGCCGGGTCTACGCCGCGCGCGGCGCGACTTGCGTCGAACAGGCGCAGCCGCGGCTGACCCAGTTGCTTCCGCCCGACGGCATGCTGGGCCTGGATGCGGCGACCGCCTTGCTCGCCGATGCCATCGCCGCCGATCGCCACATCGTCGTGGTCGGCGATTTCGACTGCGACGGCGCCACTGCCTGCGCAGTCGGCGTGCGCGGCCTGCGCATGCTCGGCGCCAAACGCGTGTCACACGCGGTGCCGAATCGCATCGTGCACGGCTATGGCCTGTCGCCGGCCCTGGTCGACGAACTCGCCGCGCTGCAACCCGACTTGTTGGTCACCGTCGATCACGGCATCGCCTGCCATGCCGGCATCGCCGCCGCGCGCGGGCGCGGCTGGCAGGTGCTGGTCACCGATCATCATCTGCCCGGCGAGCATCTGCCGCTCGCCGATGCCATCGTCGACCCGAACCAACCCGGCGATGCCTTCCCCAGCAAGATGCTGGCCGGCGTCGGGGTGATGTTCTACGTGTTGCTGGCCTTGCGCCGCCGCCTGCGCGACGCCGGCGCCTTCGGCGACGGCAACGGCAACGGCAACGGCCCCGACCTGAGCGTATTGCTCGATCTGGTCGCGGTCGGCACGGTCGCCGACCTGGTGCCTCTCGACGCCAATAACCGCGCCCTGGTCGCCGCCGGCCTGCGCCGTTTGCGCGCCGGGCAGGGCTGCGCCGGGCTGCGCGCGCTGATCGAAGTCGCGCAGCGCGATTACCGGCGGCTCACCGCGTCCGATATCGGCTACGCCCTGGCGCCGCGCCTCAATGCTGCCGGCCGCCTCGAAGACATGGCGCTCGGCATCGAATGCCTGCTGACCGAGAACGCCGCGCAGGCGCGCGACATCGCTTCCACGCTCAACGAGATCAACGCCGAACGCCGCGCCGTGCAGCAGCAGATGACCGACGAGGCCGAGCTCGCCTTCGCCCGCGTCGCCATCGATGCCGCGGCGATGCCGATGGCGCTGTGCCTGTTCGACGACGATTGGCATCCCGGCGTGGTCGGGCTGGTCGCCTCGAAAATGAAGGAGCGCCTGCACCGGCCGGTGATCGCGTTCGCGCCGGCCGAGCCCGGCAGTGAGCAGTTGCGCGGTTCGGCGCGCTCGATTCCCGGCTTCCATATCCGCGACGCCCTGGCCGATGTCGCCGCGCAACACCCGGACTTGATCGAACGCTTCGGCGGCCATGCGATGGCCGCCGGCCTGTCGCTGCGCCTGGACGCGTTCGAAGCCTTCCGCGAGGCCTTCGAGGCTTGCGCCCGCCGCATCCTGACCCCGGAATTGTTGCAGGCCGACGTGCTCAGCGACGGCGAGCTCGAAACCGGCGAATTCGATCGCGTGCACGCCGAATCGCTGCGCGATGGCGGCCCCTGGGGCCAAGGTTTCCCCGAGCCGATTTTTTCCGGGAATTTCGAGGTCGTCAGCTATCGCGTGCTGAGCGAGAAGCACCTGAAGCTGGTGCTGCGAATGGAAGGCAGGGCGGAGCCCTTGAACGCCATCCATTTCAACGGCTGGGAGGGAGTGCCACCGCCGAAGTACGTCGTGGCGGCCTTCAAACTCGAGCCGGACGACTACCGGGGCGGGGACGCGATCCAGCTCAATGTCGTCTATCGTGAGTCGCTCTAAAGCGGATCAGGCCGCTCCGGCCGCTTCGCCCGGATGCCATCCTTCAAGATCGTGGATACCACCATGCAAGTACATTTGTTTCGAGGGCCCGGCAGGGTTTTCGGCTTTACCGCCGATCTGTCCGGCGCCAACCTGCCTGCGCAGTTCGCTCCTTGGTCGCATTTCATGAGCGTGGAGATGCGGCAGGGCGAGCCGATGGCCGGTGTCGAAGTCGATGAGTGCCTCGCGGATATGGAGACTTTCGGCGTACACGTGACCGATGCCCACGTCCGTATTACCGAGCAGGCAGTGCAGCACGGCGAACGCGCGTAGATTATTCACGGCCTGCAGCTCGCGGCCCGACAAGATTCACTCGGCCGGTACGTACACCGAGGTGCCGGCCAGGCTCTGCACGTGCGCCAACGAGGCCGGCACCAGCTCGCGCACGATGTCGCAGAAGTTCATGTCCATCATCCGCAGGGCACGCCGGATCAGCAGCGGCGCCGGATGGCTGGGCTCGTAGCGCTCTAGGTAGGCGCTGGCCTGTTCGAGCGCCAAGGCCACCTCGCGCCGCGAGCGGAATTCCAACATCGTCGCAGTGGCCTGGCGGACGATCCGCTCGCCGCAGGCGTCGGAGTGCAGGTGGGGCGTGGTTTGCGAGTCGAGCGGTGCGCTCGCATCCAGCACCACGTGGACGACGCGCAAGGGCGCCTCGATCGCGCTGAAGTCGGGTACCAGGCTCGGATCGAGCGCCTGTCCGAGGCGGGCCTTGATCCGCGCGAGCAGCGCCAGGATGTGCACGACCGCGAAGACTTCGGTTTGTCCGCTGGATCGCGCATTGCGCAGATCGATGGCCAGGCTGTTGCGCTCGAGGCTGCAACCGCTAGGCAGGTTTGCGACGCGTGCCTCGACCAGCGTGCGCACGGTCTCGCGCAAGGTCAGCACGCCGTGGCGGTCGCGCAGCAGGGTTGCGTTGCGGATCGACTTGCCGATGCTCATCGCGTCGGCGATCGCGGCGATCGCGTACAGACGCGGCAGCGGGTCGTAACGGCCGAGCACGTCGAGCCGCGGATGCACTTCCAGCCAATAGCGATCCATCCATTCTTCGATCAGCTCCAGGCCCTTGGCGAACCCTGGCAAGCCGTAACGTTGCAACCAGGCATGGGTCAACAAGGCGGCGATGCGCAGGTCCTTCGTGCGCGCCAACAGGTCGCAGGCTTCGCGCTCCACCTGGACCCAATCGGGCGGCGCCGCGGCGAGCACGGATGCGCCGCACAAGGGTTGGTCCCGACCGGCCGCGATGCGCAGCAGGCCGAGGTAGGCCTCCTCGCGATCGAGGTTCTCTCCGCAAGGCCGATCGGGTTCGATCGGCCCGATCAGCGAAGACGCGCAATGCAGTGTGTCGAAAGGAAGCATTCCAACCGTCCTTAGTCCTTTGACGTGACTTGCTCGTTCGATAGCGAATGGTATGGATAACAGCCGCCCTGGAGTCTAACAACCGCGGTGCCCGGCAGGTTCCGTGATGCACTTCTGCCACAGAGTGAATGTAATTCGCGGCACATTACTAAGCGGTGGGAGAACGATGGCTACGCGAGTGCCGGCCGGCATGGCGGATCGTCCGGATTCGCTCGGCGCGCTTAGCCTCGAAATTGCGTCAGCAGCGTGCCTCGGGTCCGGAAGCGAGAGCGGACGAGGGCGAAAGCATGAATTCGTTGTGAATATGTCTTGGTCCACATTTGACGCCTTGGCACGGCGCTGGAGCTGCGCCCGCCTCCTTGATGTCGATATCGCCGAGGCGACCAGGCGAGCTCGGCCGCTCGATTCAGGCATCGGCGGCTGCGATCGACGAGATGCATTCGCGAGATCGGATGCAGTCGCCGGATGCGTTGCTCGGCGGATCCGCGTCGCGCGTCCGCTGTGCCATGCCGGTGCTTGCGGTTACGCCGGCAGCCCCGCGATCACCTCATGGGCGATGCCGTGTTCGGCGAGGCGCTGCGCCAAACGGTCGCCAGGCGCATTGCGATAGGCATCGCCGGGTTGCAGGCAGACCACGCAATCGCCGGCTTCGACGTGGCGGAGCAATAACTGCCATTGCTGCTCTGCATCGGCCGGCAACGGCCGGCGCGGGGCGTCGCGCCGTGCCAGCACCAACACCGGCGCGGCGACGTCGGGGCCGTACAACAGCACGTCGGCTTGATTGAGCGCACGCAGCGCGCGCAAGGTCAGTTGCCCGGCGTCGCCGCCGCCGGTGCCGACCAGCAGCACCATGCCGCTGCGCGAAACCGCGTCGCTATGTTGCAGGGCCTCCCGGAACGCCTGTTCTGCCTGTTCGCTCTCGCCGCGTTCGAGCAGGCCCGGCACTGGGCCGTCGAGCACCTGATCGAACCAACGCCGCCGTTGCGCGAGTTGCGGCAGCGCCTGCCGGACCGCGTCGCGGTGGCGTTCGAACAGGGCGGCGAGTTCGCCGAGCGAGGGATCGAGCTGCGACTCCAGACGCTCGCGCAGACGCCGGGCCAGCATCGGTGCGGCACCGCCGGAGGAGATCGCGACCTGCAAGGGCGCGCGGTCGACCAGGGCCGGGATCTGGAAGCTCGACAGGGTGGCGTCGTCGACGATGTTGGCCAGGCGCTTGCGGCGCCCGGCCTCGTCGGCGAGGCGCTGATTGAAGGCGTGGTCGTCGGTGGCCGCGATCAGCAGCCAGGCCTGGTCGATCCAGTCCGGGTCGAAGGTCCCCTCGCGGCGCCTCAGCCGGCCCTCGTCCAGCCACTGCTGGAGGGTTTCGTTGAGCGCATGGGCGTGCACCTCGACCCGCGCCCCGGCCTGCAGCAGGGCGTCGATCTTGCGGGTGGCGACCTCGCCGCCGCCGATCACCAGGACCTCGCGGCCGGACAGGTTGGCGAACAGGGGAAACAGCGCCATGCGGGTTCCTGGAGACGGCGGGGGTGGCTCGCGGCCGCTCATGTTGCATGGCAACATGGGGTCGAACTCCGCCAGCCAGGGCTGCAATGCTACGCGTCCTCTTGGTCACCGACACCGACAAGCCGATCGGCCAGCTGCGCAACGCGCTGCTGGCGGCCGGGCACGAGGTGCTGGACGAAGTGGCCGCCACCGGCGCCTTGCTGCGGGCGGTGGAGACGCAGCAGCCGGACGTGGTGATCGTCGACGTCGACTCGCCTTCGCGCGATTCGCTGGAGCAACTGGCGATGCTGCACCAGCACGCACCGCGGCCGGTGGTGATGTTCTCCGCCGACGGCGACCACCAGCTGATCCGCGCCGCGGTCGGCGCCGGCGTCACCGCCTACGTGGTCGACGGGCTGGCCCCGGAACGGCTGGCCTCGATCATCCAGGTGGCGTTGGCGCGCTTCGAGCAGCAACTGCATATCCGGCGCCGGCTCGACGACGTCCAGCAACAGTTGCTCGACCGCAAGCTGATCGACCGCGCCAAAGGCCTGTTGATGGAGAAACGCGGCATGAGCGAAAGCGAGGCCTACGCCGCATTGCGCCAGCAGGCGATGCGCCAGGGCGCCAAGCTGGTCGACGTGGCGCGCCAGATCATCGCCATGGCCGACCTGATCGGATGAGGGCCGCATGACTATCGACGACGACCTGCCGACGCTGACCCTGGGCTACATGCCTCTGATCGATTGCGGGCCGCTGATCGCGGCGGTGCGGCTGGGGCTGGACCGGCGCCACGGCCTACGCCTGGTACTGCGGCGGCAGGCCTCGTGGGCGGCGATCCGCGACAAACTGCTGTCCGGCGAACTCGATGCCGCGCATGCGCTCGCCGGCCTGGTCTACGGCATCGATGCCGGCATCGCCGGTCCGCAGGCCGATCTGGCGATCCTGCTGACCCTCAACCAGAACGGCCAGGCCATCACGTTGTCGCCGCCGTTGGCGCAAGGCCTTGCGGCAGGCCGGCCGCTGCGCGAGTTGTTGGCCGAGCTGCCGAGGCGGCCGGTGTTCGCCCAGACCTTTCCGACCGGCACCCACGCTATGTGGCTGTACTACTGGCTCGCCGCACAAGGCGTCGACCCGCTGCGCGACGTCCGCAGTCTGACCCTGCCGCCGCCGCAGATGCCGGCGGCGCTTGCCGACGGCGAACTCGATGGGTACTGCGCCGGAGAGCCCTGGGCGACTCAGGCCGAAGCGCTCGGCGTCGGCCGGCTGGCGATCCGCAGCGGCCAACTGTGGCCGGGGCACCCGGAGAAAGTATTGGCCTGCCGGCGCGAATTCGCCGCCCTGCAGCCGGAGCTCGCGTTGGCGCTGACCGCCACTTTGCTCGACGCCTGCCGTTGGCTCGACGATGCCGGGCACCGACGGCAAGCGGTGCCCTGGCTGGCGCAACCGGAGGTGATCGGTTTGCCCGCTGCGTCGATCGAAGCCTGTCTGCTGCCGGGCGGCGCCATCGACGCCAGCGGCAGCGGCCTGCGTTTCCACGACGACGGCCGGGTCAACTTCCCCTGGCTGTCGGACGGGCGCTGGTTTTTGCGGCAATTCCGCCGCTGGGGTTGGCTGGCGCCGGCGCAGCCGGACGAAGACGCGACCCGGCTCGGCAACATCCACCGCCTCGACACTTATCGCGAAGCGGCGCAGCGATTGCAGGTCGCGGTGCCGGCCGCCGACAGCCGCCGCAGCCTGCTGTTCGACGGAACGGTCTGGGAATGACGCAGGAGCGGGCGAAGGCGGCCTAGCCGCCGTTCGTCGCAACCGGAGTGCCGTGCGGCCTCAGCCGCCGCCGCGCACGCGCAGGGTCAGGCCCTTGAGGAAATTGCGCAGCAGCTGATCGCCGCAGAGGCGGAAATTCTTGTGGTCGGCCTGGCGGAACAAGGCGGTCAGCTCGGGCTTGGAAATCGGGAAGCCGGCGTCCTGGAAGGCCTGGTGCATGTCGACGTCCTTCAGTTCGAAGGCGACCCGCAGCTTCTTCAACACCACGTTGTTGGTGACGCGTTTTTCCACCGGGCGCTGCGGCTGGCTTTCGTCGCGGCCGCGGTAGTGGAACACCAGCCCGTCGAGAAAATGCGCGAGCACCAGATTGCTGCACTCGGCATAGCCTTCCTCGTCCTCCTTCTTCAGGAACGCCAGAATATCGGCCTTTTCCAGGGCCAGGTTCGGGTCGGCCAGCTTGGCGATCTCGACGACCTTGAGGTCGCTGAGGTCGAGCATGTAGCGGATGCTGCGCAGTACGTCGTTGTTGATCATCGGTGTTCCATGGCGCCGCGCCTGTTGCAGGCGGAGCGTAGCGCGAGTCGGGTTCGGGGTCTTTCGTGGTGCAGGCGGCGCCGGGCGCGAGGCCGGGCCAGCCGCTGGAAAGTCGTGGGTGGGCCATTTTGGCATCCCTGGGCGCGCAGGGGTGAACGGGGGCGTTCAGCCAGCCGGTCGGCGCGGCGGTTTCGCTCCGCCCGTGGCAACCGAATGCTCGAACGGTGCATCCAAGCCCGTATTCGTGTCCGGCAGGGGGCTGTAACGCCGAACGCGAGATCTCGCTCCGCCATCTCGTCGCAACTCCTCAAAGGGCATCCATGACTCGCATCGCGTCCGCGCAATACCCGTTCAACAGCAGGAGCCGTCGTTCGTCGCCGATGTGGGCGACGGCGCTGACCCTGGTCATGGCCTGCGGGACGGCGACCGGCGCGCCGGCATCGTCTGTCGCGCGCACATCCGCCGCGCCGGCCTTCGTCGCGACCATCGAGGCCGAAGTGCCTGCCTTGATGCAGTCGGCCAAGATCCAGGGTGCGGCGGTGGGTCTGATCGTCGATGGCGAACTGGTGTACGCCAAAGGTTTTGGTTTCGCCGATCACGCCGGCCGGGTTCCGGCCACCGCCGACACCGTATTCGTGGCCGCCTCGTTGTCGAAGCCGATCGCGGCCTGGGTGGCGATGAGCCTGGTGGAGCAGGGCAAGATCCGCCTGGACCAGCCGGTGGCCGAGCTGTTGTCGCCTTGGCCGCTGGCCGAAGGCAAGTTCGACCATCGTGCGATCACGTTTCGCCATCTGCTTTCGCACACCGCCGGCACCACCCTCGGCGGCTACCAAGGTTGGCTCGACTTCAAGGAATTGCCGAGCCTGGAGGAATCCCTCGCCGGCAAGACCAACGGACGCGGCGCGGTCGAACTGTTCGCACCGGCCGGCGCGCAGTTTCAGTATTCCGGTGGCGGCTACACCTTGATGCAGCTCGCGATCGAGCGCAGCACCCGGCGCAAGTACTCCGAGCTCGCGCAAGAGTTCGTGTTCGCGCCCTTGGCCATGAAGCACTCCAGCGTGGCGATGACGCCGCAACTGTTGGTCCGTGCGGCGCAAGGCCACGGCGACGATGGCAGCCCGGTGCCGATGCGCTACTACGTCGAGCAGGCGCCCTCGACCCTGAGCACCACGGTCGAGGATTTCTCTCGATGGATGATCGCCGGCATGGAGCAGGCCGATGGAACGACTATCGGCCCGATGTCCCCGCGGCAACTCGCGCAAATGTACGAGCCGGCGAAGCTCAGCACCGAACGCGCTTCCGGCGATGCCGTCTACGGGCTGGGCCATTTCATCCAACGCTTGAGCGACGGCAGCACCGCGGTCGGCCACGACGGCCGCAATCAGGCCGGGTTCCGCGCCAACTTCCTGATGCGTCCGCACCAACGCGACGGCATCGTCTTCTTCAGCAATTCGCGCACCGGTCTTGCGCTGGACCGCATCGTCTGCCTGTGGATGGCGGATGCGACGAAAGCCGATGCCGCGGCGAGTTGCAAGAAATAGCCGGCGGCGTTGCAGCGGATTTGCGCGTAGGCAATCAGCCCGCGATTGCCGACAACTGCGAATACGAAGTTGTCGACGAGCGTGCCAATGAGGCGCGCCAGTCCAGCAGATCGCCGAACTCCTGCGCGAGTTGCGGGTCGCTCCAGCAGCGGCGGTGGGCCGGGCCGAGCGGCGGCTCGGTACGGGCGAGGGGGGCGATGCCTTCGAGCACGACCGCCATCGCGATGTCGGCGTAGCCGAAGCGCTCGAACAGATAACCGCTGCCGGAGCGATCCAGGCCTTCGCGCAGTCGTTCGAGCGCATGACGCAAGGCGCCGGGGACGAGCAGGTGCTGGTATTTCCTGTCGAGTCGGCGCGCGGCATCGCGGGCGACGAAGCGCAGCGGCGGGCGCAAGGGCGCAGGCAGCAGGCCGGCCAGGGCTTCGTCGAGGGCAGGGGGGCTGGCGAGCACGCCGCGCACGACGCGGGTGCGGATTTCGGCGAGCGCGGCCTCGCTGAGTTCATTCCAGGCCGCAATCGCGGCGAAATCGCCGAGGCGGCCGTCGCCGGCCTGGGCATCGGCATGGCGGGCGATGTCCCAGGACCCGCGTACGACCTGCGCATCGGTCAGCAGCACCGGCACCGAAACCGCGCCGGTCCATTGCCGCATCCGCCAGCGCAGCCAGGGTTCGCTGAGGGTGGGGGTGTATTCGCGATAGCCGAAGGGCAGGCCGCAGTGCTCCAGCGCCCAGCGCGCCTTCTGCGTCCACGGCGAGAAGGATTCGCCGACCAAGAGCACTGCGGGATCTGCCGTCATGCGTCTCATCCTGGTTGGAAGGCTTGCCATGGGCTCGGACGGCGAACACCGTACCGGGTCCGCCGATAGGCCATGTTCGCGCAGGCCTGCCGGGCCCGCGGCGGAGTGGTTTGCGGCTGGGCGACTGGGTACAGTAAGGCCTGAGGCCGGCCGAGTATGCAGTGCTCTTCAAGCGAGCAACTGGCCCAGACTCAGGACGAGGCAGGGGAGTGCATTCACGTCCTTGCGGGGCGTTGGGTGCACGGCGGATCGATCCATCGATCGGGGGAAGGGATGTCGCGCAAATTCGCTTGGGCAATGATGTTGGCGATGGTGCTCGTGCTTTGCTCGTGCAAGGTGAGAATCGGACCGGAGAAAGAAGAGCCGGTCAGTGCGGGTACTGAGCAGCAGCAGCGCGAGGTGCTTGCGGCGGCTGAGAAGTTCGCGGATCGGCTGGACAAGGGCCGTTACGCTGAGAGCTGGGAGCTGGTCGGCCCGGTGCTTTTGGCTAGCAGCACGAAGCAAAAATTCACCGGCCACCTGGCCACGATTCGCAAGCCCCTGGGCGCTGCCGGAAAGCGGGAGATCATCGGGTTCGGTTTTCAGAAGAAACTCGATAATGCTCCGCCTGGACAGTACGCGACGATCGCCGTGAAAACCGACTTTGCGAAGGTCGGAGGCGTGAAGGAAACTTTCGTGTTCGAGCAGGCCGGCAAGGACTGGAAGCTGGTCGGTTACTGGTTGTCGAAGAAGCAGACGCTCTCGTTCAATCCATCCAAGTAAGACAGGTCGGCGCGTGAGCCGGATTGTGATTACCCGAGGCAAGCGATGAAATACGTCCTGGCACTGTTCGCCCTGCTGCTGGCGGGCGCAGCTTGCGCTACTTCCGTACCTCTCAAGCCTCTCGAAGAGATGGTCGGGGAGGCGGATCACGTCGTGGTCGCGACGGTTGAGTCGGTGGACATGGTCGGCGGCCGTGGCGAGCCGATTATCGATCCAAAGGCGCGCACTGGGCCGGGATCGAAGAACCGGATGCGCTTCAATCTGCGGGTCGAGGAACTGTTGTTCACCCGTTCGCCGGTGCTGCCGCCGGCCTTGCGCGTGCCGTTGTGGTCGGCCTGGCATTACGAGCTGGGCGACATCCAGGAGCAGGTGACGGGTTCGACCGGCATCTTCCTGCTCAAGGGCGACGACTACCAACCGGTGTACCCGGCCGATTTTCAGCGTCCGCTCGACGAGCGCGAGCAAATCGAGCGCCTGTTGCAGTCCCGGTAAGCGCGGGACTCCGCAGCGACCCGTTTGGCCTTACGGCTTCGGCCTTAATGGCCCTGTTTCGCCGTCCACTGCGCCGCTATTTTTCCGGCAGGCACAGGAGGACGGTCGGATGAAGCAGATCGGCTACGCGCTCGGCGCCGCGCTATTGGCGGCGGCAATGGTCATGGCCCCGGTGGCGATGGCGACGCAGGACACGCCCAAGACGACGAAGCCGGCCGATCTGTCGGGCCTGCGCGATTTCGATTTCTTGAACGGCCATTGGAAGACCAAGCACCGGCGGCTCAAGCAACGCTTCGTCGGCAGCAGCGAATGGATCGAGTTCGACGGCAGCTTCAGCCAGCGCCCGTTGATGGACGGGTGGGGAAACACCGGCGACAACGTCTTCAACCTGCCTGGTGGTGCCTATCGCGGGGTCAGCCTGCGTGCCTACGACGCCCAGACCGGGCAATGGACGGTGTGGTGGCTCGACGGACGCAATCCCGGCGACGACCTGAGCCCACCGAACAAGGGGCGCTTCGAGCGGGGTCTCGGGCGTTTCTTCGCCAAGGACACGATGCAAGGCAAACCGGTGCTGGTGCGGGTGACCTGGTCGCAACCCAGCCCGGACGCGCCGCGTTGGGAGCAGGCGTTCTCGATCGACGACGGCAAGACCTGGGAGCTCAACTGGGTCACCGATTTCATCCGCGTCGATACCAAGACCGCCGCCGCCGACTGAGCCGGCGCGGTCCCGTAGCCAGGCTTCTTCACGAACTCGATGACAACGCCCATGACCGACTCGATCGATCGCCGACGCCTGCTGCAATGGTCGCTCGCGGCGGTTCCCGGCTTGATGTTGCTCGGCACCGCTGCCGGCGCCGAAAAGGCCACGAAGGAGAATGCACGCCGCGCCGGTGCCGAGCGCGACTTCGATTTCTTTCTCGGCAGTTGGGACGTCAAACATCGTCGCCTCAAGAAGCGGTTGGCGGGCAATAACGACTGGGAGGAATTCGAAGGCAGCACCCGTTGCCAGTCCCTGCTCGGAGGCATCGCCAATATCAACGACAGCGTGTCTTATCGGGCCGGTGGCGTGTATCGCGGCATGGGTCTGCGCGCGTTCGATGCCAACAGCCAGACCTGGGCCGACTGGTGGCTGGACGGCCGCAACCCGGTGAAGATCGACACGCCTGGCATCGGACGATTCGAAGGCCGTGTCGGTACCTTCTTTTCCGAGGACCTCCACGACGGCAAGCCGGTACGGGTGCGCGGTGTGTTCACCCACCTCAGCGACAGCCGCATGCAGTGGGAGCAGGCGTTTTCGCCCGACGGCGGTGCGACCTGGGAGACCAACTGGGTGATGCGCTATACCCGGACCGCGTAAAGCAAGGGGCGGACTCTCGTTTCCTGTCAGTGTCGTCGGCTGAGTAAGCGATCTGTCCTGGCTGTCGTGATCGAAACTTTCGCTGGATCACGCTGAAGCCGCGCCGATCGTATTCGGCGCGGCTTCGTCGTCTGTTCGATTTCTGCTTGCGGCCGATTCCACACTGCAATACAGACGCGCGGTAGCGTGCAGATGCCGCTGTCGAATGTTCGCGCATGAACCATGCGCAGTCATCGGCCCCAATGTCGTAGCGCACTTGCATTCGCTTATCGATCACACGGGGATGGTTTGCTCGTCATATCTATGTGTGCCGAAGATCACAGGGATGCACGGCTTTGAGTGTGCCAACTTTACTAGAGTTGATATTTTCATAAGCGAATTGTGTACTGCATCACGTTTTATTTTGTAAGCTGGGTTTGAGACCTAGCACGGCTGTGATGCCTGCGAAGTCGGGCAAGGGCATAAGGAAGTGTGCCAGCCATTGGGCGTATCGCTTGTACAGGCTTCGGCTTGCTATCGGCGACACGGTTTCTCCAGGGCCTGCGAACGGAATCGCGACTAGTCAATCGAGCTGCAGATGATCCGTCAGCGGAAGGTTCGCATGAGTATCCAAATCGTCGGTCGTAATACGGTCGTTCCGGCAGCGCCGAGCATCGAACAGGCAAAGCCGCAAGCGGAAGCGCCGAGCACCAAGGTCATACACAGCACCGTTTTCTCGGGGCTGGGCGTGGGCACCCAGGTGACCTTGATCGTGCACAGCGACACCATGAGCGACCAACACGTCTCCCTGCTGCACGACAATTGTCTGAAAGCGTTGGAGCGAGCGGCCCGGTCGGTATGCGAGGAAGTCGCAGCGGCTTGAGGCGGTTGTTGTGCAGTCGACGCGCTAGTCGGGAGGAGGGTGCTTTTACCCAAAGTTCCGGCGCCGCTGGCGTTGCTTGTGCCTCTGCCGTTGCTAATGCTTTTGCCTGTGCCTGTGCCTGTGCCTGTGCCTGTGCCTGTGCTGTTGCTGTGCGTCGCCAAGCACTCGCGAAGGCAAACGAAGATCCGGAGGGCGGCCCGCATGGATGCGGGCCGTTTTTCATCGGGACAGGGATGTCCCGTATGAAAAATCCCCGCGGATGCATCGCTCGTGCGGGCCGGTGATTCAAAGAAAAGCATTTTTCTTTGGTTACCTTTCTTTTGTTGCTTATGACAAAAGAAAGTAACCCGCCGCTTTAGTGGCGGAAGCTCTTAGCGTTTGATCCTGATCTTACTTGAGCGATGCGCCGCAAGACCGAAACGACGCGGTCGCGGCTTGTGACCGAAGGAAATCCAGTAGGGCGCCGCTCCTACTCTTAGATGCCACGACCACGCGTCTCAATCTCTCGTCGCTTCCGGCTGGAGGCCAGGGTAGGAGCGACGCAAGTCGCGACCGCGTCCTGTCGTTCTCCGGCGTTTCCGGCCGTAGGATAGCGAAGCAACATCAAGTGCAGAGCTTCCGTCCGCTGACGCGGCCGGGTTACTTTCTTTTGCTAAGCCCAAAAGAAAGGTAACCAAAGAAAAGGGCTTTCCTTGCAAGGGCACAGGCCACGAGTGCGATGCTGTCGCCGGGATTTTTCGATAAGACGTCCCTGTCTTATCGAAAAACGGCGCACGTCCTGTGCGCCGCCCTCCGGGTCTCCATTGGACCGGTAAAGCGAGAGCCACAGCCAGAGCCACAGCCAGAGCCGCGGCCTGAAATCGGTACTCGCTGCATGGATCTGCCCGGGCATAGCCAAAACCGCCATCCGCTCGGGACGCTGGCCCAAGCGGCAAAGACACCGAACCTACACCTCCGATGCTGCGTTGCACAAACATGGTGCAAGCCCGCTCGATTTTGGAGCGCGACGCTCCCCAGGCACCGAGCGCGCATCCGTATCGCTCACCCAAGTGACTGAAATCGTGACGAACGCAGCTCGTTCGCTTCGATGCGCATAGTTGGCACGGCTATTGCGTAGCCTAGTAGGCGGGTGCAACGGCGCATCCGCGACAACCTGATTCCGGCAGACGGGCCAACGGCGGTCCGGCCTGTCGAAGACAACGGCGTCTTTCCGGTGCGAACCGGGAAGGCGCCGTTTTCGTTTCTCCCCCTCACGGCCGCTGCGGGACGCCTGGATCGGGCGTCCGCCGCGGCCCCGTTCGGAGATTGCGCGGATGGATCGATCCTTCTGGCGGGCCGGGCATACGCCCACGCTGTTGTCGGCTTTTCTGTATTTCGATTTGAGCTTCATGGTCTGGTACCTGCTCGGGCCGATGCAGGTGCAGATCGCCCAGGCGCTGCATCTGGATACGCAACAGCGTGCCTTGATGGTGGCTGCGCCGATTCTCTGCGGTGCGGTGTTGCGCTTGTTCCTGGGGATGTTCGCCGACCGCGTCGGCGCCAAGCGCGCCGGCTTGATGGCGCAGGCGGTGGTGATCGCGGCCTTGTTGGCAGCGTGGTGGCTCGGCGTCGACAGTTTCGCCCAGGCCTTGTTGCTCGGCTTGATGCTCGGCGTCGCCGGGGCGTCGTTCGCGGTCGCCTTGCCGCTGGCCTCGCGTTGGTACCCACCCGAGCATCAGGGCACGGCGATGGGCATCGCCGGCGCCGGCAACTCGGGCACGGTGCTCGCGGCCTTGTTCGCACCGGCGTTGGCGGCCGCGTTCGGCTATCAGAACGTGTTCGGCCTGGCCTGCATTCCGCTGGTGCTGGTGTGGGCGGTGTTCGCGGTGTGCGCCAAGGACGCGCCGGTCGACACGCCGAGCAAGCACTGGGCCGATTACGGCCGGGTGCTGGTCGGCAACCGCGACTCGTGGTGGTTCATGCTGTTCTACGCGATCACCTTCGGCGGTTTCGCCGGCTTCGCCAGCGCTTTGCCGGGTTATTTCCACGACCAGTTCGGCTTCGAGCCGAAGATCGCCGGCTGGGCGACCGCGGCCTGCGTGCTCGCCGGCTCGGTGATGCGGCCGCTCGGCGGTGCTATCGCCGACCGCATCGGCGGCACCCGCACCTTGCTTGCGGTGTATCTCGCGGTCGCGACCCTGGTCGCCGTCGCCGCGCTCGGCATCGGCGGCCCGGTCGCAACCGTGGCCTTGTTCGTACTCACTCTGCTATGCCTGGGCGCCGGCAACGGCGCGGTGTTTCAACTCGTGCCGCAGCGCTTCGGCGCCGACATCGGCCTGATGACCGGCTTGATCGGCATGGCCGGCGGCATCGGCGGGTTCTTGCTCGCCGCCGGCATGGGCGTGCTCAAGCAACACACCGGCAGCTATGCGCTCGGCCTGTGGCTGTTCGCCGGTTGCGCGGCGTTGGCCTGGGGCTTGCTGGCGAGTCTGCGTCATCAGTGGCGCCACCGTTGGGCGGCGCTCAGCGCCGCGCGCGTCTGAACCGGTCCCGGAGCGAACCCATGAAGAAACCCAGATTGGTGGTGGTCGGCAACGGCATGGCGGGCGCACGCACCCTCGAAGAGTTGTTGAAGCTGGTCCCGGACATGTACGACATCACGGTGTTCGGCGCCGAGCCGCATCCGAACTACAACCGCATTCTGCTGTCGCCGGTGCTGGCCGGCGAGCAGGCCTTCGACGACATCGTGCTGAATTCGCTGGCGTGGTACGCCGAGCACGGCATCCGTCTCCATCTGGGCAAGGAAGTCAGCCGCATCGATCGGGTGCGGCGTCGGGTCATCGCCGCCGACGGCACCGAGGCCGAGTACGACCGCCTGCTTATCGCCACCGGTTCGCTGCCGATCGTGCTGCCGGTGCCGGGCAAGGACCTGAAGGGCGTGATCGGCTACCGCGACATCCACGACACCCAGGCGATGATCGACACCGCCAAGGTCAAGCGGCATGCGGTGGTGATCGGCGGCGGCCTGCTCGGGCTGGAAGCCGCCAACGGCCTCAAGCAGCGCGGCATGGAGGTGACGGTGGTGCACCTGGCCGGCTGGCTGCTGGAGCGCCAGCTCGACCCGGTCGCCGGGCAATTGTTGGAGAAGTCGCTGACCGAGCGCGGGCTGAAGTTCCGCCTCAACACTGCGACCCAGGAACTGATCGGCAACGAGCAGGGCGAAGTGACCGCGGTGCGCTTCTCCGATGGCAGCGAAGAGCCGGCCGACCTGGTGGTGATGGCGGTCGGCATCCGCCCGAACATCCAGTTGGCCCAGGCCTCGGGCATCCACTGTGCGCGCGGCATCGTCGTCAACGACTCGCTGCAGACCTTCGACCCGCGCGTCTACGCCGTGGGCGAATGCGTCAGCCACCGCGGCATCGCCTACGGCCTGGTCGCGCCCCTGTTCGAGCAGGCCAAGGTCTGCGCCAATCACCTGGCGAACTACGGCATCGGCATCTACAGCGGCTCGGTGTCCTCGACCAAGCTCAAGGTCACCGGCATCGACCTGTTCTCGGCCGGCAACTTCATGGGCGGCGACGGCAGCGAGGAGATCGTCCTGTCCGACCCGGCCGGCGGCGTCTACAAGAAGTTGGTGATCAAGGACGACCGTTTGATCGGCGCCTGCCTGTACGGCGATACCAACGACGGCGGTTGGTACTTCAAGCTGCTCAAGGACGGCAGCCGCATCGACGACCGCCGCGACCAGCTGATGTTCGGCGAGAAAGCGCTCGGCGATTCCGGCACCGCCGGGCAGAACCGCGCCAGCGCCATGACCGACCGCGACGAGGTCTGCGGCTGCAACGGCGTGTGCAAGGGCACCATCGTCAAGGCGATCAACGAGCAGGGTTTGTTCACCGTCGACGAGGTCAAGAAGCAAACCAAGGCGGCGAGTTCCTGCGGCTCTTGCACCGGTCTGGTCGAGCAGGTCCTGATGAATTGCCTGGGCTCGAACTTCCAGGAAACCCCGAAGACCAAGGCGGTGTGCGCCTGCACCGACCACAGCCACGGCGACGTGCGCAAGGCGATCCGCGAGCACCGGCTGTACACCCATGCCGCGGCCTACGCCTTCCTGGAGTGGCGCACGCCGAACGGCTGCGCGACCTGCCGGCCGGCGATCAACTATTACCTGCTATCGACCTGGCCGCGCGAAGCGGTCGACGACCCGCAGTCGCGCTTCATCAACGAACGCGCCCACGCCAACATCCAGAAAGACGGCACCTTCTCGGTGATCCCGCAGATGAAGGGCGGGGTGACCAATGCCGGCGAACTGCGGCGCATCGCCGACGTCGCCGACAAGTACGCGGTGCCGATGTTGAAGGTCACCGGCGGCCAGCGCATCGACCTGCTGGGCATCAAGAAAGAAGACCTGGTCGATGTGTGGAAAGACCTCGGCATGAATTCCGGCCACGCCTACGGCAAGTCGATCCGCACGGTGAAGACCTGCGTCGGCAGCGAGTTCTGCCGCTTCGGCACCCAGAACAGCACGCAGATGGGGATCGACCTGGAAACCATGCTCGCCAACATGTGGAGCCCGCACAAGGTCAAGTTGGCGGTGTCGGGCTGCCCGCGCAACTGCGCCGAATCCGGGATCAAGGACGTCGGCATCATCGCCGTGGACTCGGGCTGGGAAATCCACATCGGCGGCAACGGCGGCATCAAGACCGAGGTCGCGCGCTTCCTGGTCAAGGTCAAGACCAGCGACGAGGTGCGCGAATACACCGGCGCTTTCCTGCAGCTGTACCGCGAAGAGGCCTATTACCTCGACCGCACCGTGCATTACATCGCCCGCGTCGGCATGGACTACATCGTCCAGCGTGTGGTCGAGGACGCGGCTAACCGCAAGGCCTTGTTCGAGCGCCTGCTGTATGCGCTGGAAGGCTTGCCGGACCCCTGGGCCGCGCGCATCGCCGGGGCGCGCCCGCGCGAGTTCCAGCCGCTGCGCATTCCCGCCACGCTCGTCGACGCGGAGGCCTGAGCCATGGAATCGACTGCCTCCTGGCTGCGGGTATGCCGGCTCGACGACATCCCGGTGTTGGGCGCGCGGGTGTTGGAAATGGCCGGGGCCGACAACATCGCCTTGTTCCGCACCGCCGGTGATCGCGTGTTCGCGATGGTCGACCGCTGTCCGCACAAGGGCGGGCCGCTGTCGCAGGGCATCGTCGCCGGCGACAGCGTCACCTGTCCGCTGCACGGTTGGAACATCGCCCTGGCCAGCGGCGAAGCCTGCGCGCCCGACGTGGGGTGCGCGCGCAAGTTCCCGGTGCGCATCGACGGCGACGAGGTGTGGCTGTCGCTCGACGCCACCGCGCGGAGCGAGGCTTGATGGAAGATCTGGCGCTGCACGAGGAGATCGACACGGTGCCGGCGGCGGCGCCCGAGTTGCGGCGCACGCGCACGCGTTCGATCTGCTGTTACTGCGGGGTGGGCTGCGGGGTGTTGATCGATGCCGAACACGGCCCCGACGGCAGCCGCATCGTCGGCATCGAAGGCGACCCCGAGCATCCGGCCAATCAAGGCCGGCTGTGCACCAAGGGCCGCAGCCTGCCGCAGACCGCGAGCAGCCTGAGCGGGCGGTTGTTGGCGCCGGAACTGCGCCACCTGCGGCAGGAGCCGCGCCGCGCGGTCGATTGGGCGCTGGCGCTGGATACGGTGGCCGACCGCCTGGCCGGCATCGTCCAGCAGCACGGCCCGGATGCGGTGGCGTTCTATATCTCCGGGCAATTGTTGACCGAGGATTATTACGTCTTCAACAAGCTCGCCAAGGGCCTGCTCGGCACCAACAACATCGACACCAACTCGCGCCTGTGCATGTCGAGCGCGGTCACCGGCTACAAGCTGGCGCTCGGCGCCGACGGCCCGCCGACCTGTTACGAAGACCTGGAACTGGCCAAGACCGTGCTGTTCGCCGGCAGCAACATGGCCTATGCGCACCCGGTGTTGTTCCGGCGCCTGGAAGCCACACGCGTGCGCGACCCCGAGGTGCGCTGGATCGTGATCGACCCGCGCCGCACTGACACCGCGGCGATGGCCGACCTGCATCTGCAGATCCAGCCCGGCACCGATGTGGCGCTGTTCAACGGCATGCTGCATCACTTGATTTGGGAGGGGCGGGTCGATGCGGCGTTCATCGCCGAACACACCAACGGCTATGCCGAACTCAAGCAACTGCTGCGCGACTACACCCCGCGTATGGCCGCCGAGTTATGCGGCATCCCGGTCGCCGACCTGATCCAGGCGGCGGACTGGTTCGGCCGCGACGCTGCGGCGTTGTCGCTGTACTGCATGGGCCTCAATCAGTCCGCGCACGGCACCGACAAGAATCTGGCCCTGATCCATCTGCATCTGGCCACCGGCCAGATCGGCAAGCCCGGCGCGGGGCCGTTCTCCCTGACCGGCCAGCCCAATGCGATGGGCGGGCGCGAAGTCGGCGGCATGGCGACCATGCTCGCCGCGCATCGCGAGATCGGCAACGACGCCGACCGCGCCGAACTCGAACACCTGTGGGGGCTGCCCGGGCACAGCCTGTCGGCCAAGCCCGGTCTGTCGGCGGTGGCCTTGTTCGAGGCCTTGCGCAGCGGCCGGGTCAAGGCGGTGTGGATCGCCTGCACCAACCCCGTGCATTCCATGCCGGACATCGGCCAGGTGCGCGAAGCGCTGCAACAGGCCGAGTACGTGATCGTGCAGGAAGCCTTCCGCAACACCGACACCGTGCCCTATGCCGACGTGCTGCTGCCGGCGACGAGCTGGGGCGAAAAAGAAGGCTCGGTGACCAACTCCGAACGGCGTATCTCGCGGGTGCGTGCGGCGGTGCCGGCGCCCGGCCAGACCAGGCCGGACTGGTGGATCGCCAACGAAGTGGCGAGGCGCCTGGAGGCGCGCTTGGGGCCGCCCGGCGTCGCACCGTTGTTCGCGTTCGATGGGCCGGCGCAGATCTTCGACGAGCATCGCCGCCTCACCGTCGGTCGCGACCACGACATCGGCGGACTCGACTACGCACGCCTGGACAGCCAGGGGCCGCAGCAATGGCCGTTCCCGGCCGGCGCCGCGCAGGGGCAGGCGCGGCGCTACGGCGATGGCGTGTTCGCTACCGCCGATGGCCGCGCGCGCTTTCACCCCACGCCGTATCGGCCGGTGGCCGAAGCGACCTCGGCGCGTTTTCCGCTGCGTCTGTTGACCGGCCGCTTGCGCGATCAATGGCACGGCATGTCGCGCAGCGGAAGAGTGCCGGGCCTGTTCGCGCACAGCCCCGAACCGAGCCTGCGCATGCAGCCGCAGGACGCGGCACGTCGCGGGCTGGCGCACGGCGATCTGGTCAAAGTGATTAGCAAGCGCGGCGAATTGGTGCTGCCGCTGGAACTTTCCGACGAGGTCGCCTCCGGCACGGTGTTCGCGGCGATGCACTGGAGCGGGCAGTTCCTGTCCAGCGGCGGCATCAACGAGGTGAGTCAGCCGGCGGTGGATGCGCGTTCGTTGCAGCCGGAGCTCAAGCATGCGGCGGTGCGGATAGAGAAAGCCGAATTCGCCTGGCATCTGCTCGCGGCCCGGCGCGGCGATGCCTTGAGCCTGCAGGCCGCGGTGCAACCGCTGCTCAGGGATTGCGGCTTCGCTGCGATCACCCTGAGCGCCGATGGCCAGGTCGACGGGCGCGATGGCGAGGGCGTTGACGATTCCGCCTGGCTGGTGCTGCGCGCCGCCTTCGAGAATGTTCCGCCGAGCGAGTGGCTGGAGGCCTTGAGCGAAGCGCTGCAGTTGCACGCCGGCCGCGACACCCTGGAGTACCGCGACGCGCGCCGCGGCCTGTTGAAGCGGGTGTCGTGGCGCGCCGATTGCGACGACAACCGCATCGACGGCCTGCTGTTGACCGATGCGCAGCGCGACGGCGCCGGCGAGAACCTGCTCGATTCGGCTCTGTCCGGGCGTGCCTGGAGCGGCTCGCGCCTGGCGGTGTTCGCGCAGTCCGGCGGTGGCGGCGCGCGCGATGCGGTGGTGTGCAACTGCCTGCAGATCCGCGAGTCGAGCATCCGTGCCGAGATCGCGCGCGGCGCCGGCGTCGCCGAACTCAAACAACGCCTGGGTTGCGGCACCGTCTGCGGCTCCTGCGGGCCGCAACTGAACCAGCTGTGCCGCCAGGCGGCGCAGGCGTGATCGCGAATTCCCGGGCCATCACTACGGAGTCATCATGGATCGCATCGTTTCCGACTCGTTCCGGCGCGCACCCAGCGAAGTGGTGTTGCTGTCGGCCGGCCCCGGCGACCTGGAGCTGCTGACGATCAAGGCCGCGAAAGCGCTCGCCGCCGCCGAGGTGGTGCTGCTCGACGAATTGGTCGACCCGCGCATCGTCGAACTGGCGCCGCTGGCGCGAGTGATCCGCGTCGGCAAGCGCGGCGGTTGCCGTTCGACCCCGCAAGCTTTCATCTGTCGCTTGATGCGCCGTTATGCACTGCAAGGGCAGCGGGTGGTGCGGGTCAAGGGCGGCGACGCGCTGTTGTTCGGCCGGGCCGGCGAAGAGATCGATTTTCTGCGACGCGCCGGCATCGAGGTGCGCATCGTCAACGGCATCAGCGCCGGTTTCGCCGCCGCGGCGAGCCTGGGCGTGTCGCTGACCCATCGCGATCACTGCCACGGCATCACTTTCGTCACCGCGCATACCCACGACCACGGCGAACCGGACTGGGCCGCGCTCGCGGCCACCGGCACCACCCTGGCGATCTACATGGGCATGAGCCGGATTGCGAACGTCGCGAACGGCTTGCTGCGGCATCTGCCCGCGCAGACACCGGCGGCGATCGTGCAGGGCGCGAGCCAGGACGGCGAAACGCGCTTGTTGACGACATTGGAGCGATTGGCCGGCGACGCCGCGGGCATCGGTATGGGTACAGGCGGCGGCCGGCCGGGTGTGATCCTGGTCGGTGCGGCGTTGGCCGCAGCGCGCGCTAACGCTGCGAACACCCTTGCGGGTCGAGTCGGTCTGGCCTAGAAGAATTGTGTCGACCGGTACAAATCTTCGCGTCTGCCGTTGAGATCGCAATCGTTATTCGAGCCGATCCGTACCGAAACAGAATGCGTTGACTAGCGCAAATACTCGTGTCTGCAGTTGAATTCGGGCTTGCGCTGCGTGTTTTTATTCGTACATGCTTCAAGTGCTCGACGGTGTCGGGCATGCGCTGACGTCATGGTTTACGGATGTGCGCATCCAGGACAACTGTGTATTTCTCAGGAGATCTTCCATGCCGACGTCCGATCCAAGCGGCTCCTCTTCCGGATTTCTGTCGGGCCTGTTTGGCCGCTTCCAAGGTCAACCGCGGCCCACGCCCGAGCCGGTGCAGCCGCAACGTCCCAAGCTCGATCCGGTCAGCGCCGCGGCGATCATGGAAGACGGCTACCAGCCCAAGAGCACCGGCAAGACCGGCGATTGGCAGCGCGTCGACGACGACATGCTGAAGAAGCTCAATCTGGACCCAGGCAAATTCCACAGCAGCCCCAGCGGCATGCATGCGACCTTGTATCGCAAACCCGGCTCCGCCTCCGAGTCCGAAGGGTTCGTGCTGGATTATCGCGGTACCGCCCGACTCGGTGATTGGTCGGCGAATTTCCGCCAGGCCCTCGGCATGAAGAGCGCGCAGCACGAGGAGTCGATGACGCTCGGCAAGGAAGTCAGCGCTGCACTCGGTCCGAGCCTGGTCGGGGTGACGGGGCATTCCAAAGGCGGCGGCCAAGCGCTGCTGGTCTCACACGCGATCGGCGTCGATTGCGTCACCGCGAACCCGGCCTGGCCAAGCCAGGGCACGCTCAAGGCCTACGGTTTCAACCCCGAGACTTTTCACAACGGCAAGGGCGGCCCATCGGTGACCAACCTGGTCGTCGGGGGCGAACCCTTACAGAGCCTGCAAAGCACTGGCGCGGTCTCGCTGGTGCCGCCCAGGCAGGGAACGGAGTTGCAGGGGCCGAAGTTCGAGTTCAAGCCTCAGCAGCACAGCGGTCTGCGCGGTCACGAGCCCGGCGACGACCCGGACCTGGACATGGCGCGTTCCATGTTCGCAGCCATGGATGGGAGCAAGCATCTGCTCAAGTTGCACGGCATCGGAACGGTGCGCGACGCGCTGCAGAATCGCGAGGTCGCCGAGTTGGCCGACATCGCGCAGAAACGCGGGCTGTCGAAGGTCGATCACATCGTTGCGGAGAAAGACGGCGGCAAGGGCCATTTCCTGGTCGAGGGCAAACTCGGCGATCCCAGCGCGAAGTACGCCAAAGTCGAGGGCGCCTTGCCGAGCGGTGTCTTGGGCCAGCAGTTGATCCAGAGCATCAACCAGCATGAAACCTTGAATCGTCAGCAGACTCCGCTACAAGTGGCGATCCAGCCGCATACGCGCTACGTCTGAGGCGCGCGCCATGTCTCAAGGACGCCGGTCTTAACCGCACCGGATCCGGGCGCTGTCGGACGCGCGTATCGAGCCGCGGCGGCGGTTCGGTCCGCGCAGCGCAGCGCAGCGCACGCCGGCGTGCAGGCCGGTGGCCTTCACGGTCACGCGGCCGGCGTCCGCGTGTTCCGGTCCCACCTATTTTTCCGTCCGTTTGCGTTTCGTCGTCGTAGTTTTCTTGGCCACGGCGGTGTCCTGCGGCGCGCGCTTGACCGTCTTGACCGTGCCGACGGTGGTGTCGCCGGACACCGCGTCGTCGAAGCGTTCTTGGGTACCGCAGCTGCGGTCGGGGTAGACGACGCAGGTGCAGGGGTCGACCCCCGTCATGCCGTCGACGTTAAGGCCGACGAAACCGAGCGGAGCGTAGCGGTGTTCGACCCCGAGCGGCGGCCGCAGTTCGGCGACGCCGCCGTTGCGCGGCCATTCGATGTCGCCGGTGGCGACGCGCGCCGGAATCAGCCAATAGTCGCCGCTGCGATACTCGCCGTCGGCGGCGAAACGGATCTGGATGCCGTCCTCGAGCGCTATCCAGTACAGCTCGCCGGGCTTGAGTGGCTTGCCGTCGTCGGGCTTGTCCACCGGCACTGCGCCGTCGACGAGCGCGATGTCGCCCGTACCGACATGGTCCCAGCGCCGTACCTTGGTCGTCGCATTGGGGCTGCGGCCCTGGGCCTGGGTCAGCGTCAACACGTTGCCTTCGACGCCGCTGATCTGGCTCAGCTGGCCGGGACGGCCGAGCAGGTCGTCTTGTTCGTCGGTGATCTCGACCCATTGGCGCTCGCGGAAGTCGCGCGCGTTGGCGACTTCGAGCTTGTCGCCGCCGCCGCCGATCCAGCGCGTCAGCACGCTGCCGTTGTCGCGCGACCATTTGAAGGTGGCGCCGAGGTTGCCGTTCTCGTTGCCGCGATGGATCTCGACCCGGTACAGATGGTTTTCGGCGCCGCGATACGCCGAGTCGGGGTCGGTGACACAGGGGTCGTCGAGGCGCGGCAGTTCTTGCAACTGCGCGGCAAGTTTCGGCCGTTGCCGATCGAACAGCAGCAGCGGCGCGGGGCAGGCCGAGCGATAGTCTTCCTCGAGTTGGTCCAGGCCCTGTTGCAAGCGTTCGATTTCCTGTTTCAGGCGCTCGCGCTCGGCTTCGTCCTGGGTTTGCTCGAGGCGTTCGTTGAGGACTTCGATGCGCTCTTCGAGCCGCTCCTGGATCGTCTCCAGTTTCAATGCGCGCACTTGCCAGATCACCTGGCGCCGGCTGCAGGTGTCGGGCCCGCCGAGTGCGACCTCGCGCAGCTGCGGCATTTCCACCGCGGTGAGATGGCGCTCCCACACGTCCAGATAGACCCAGAAACGGCTGTCGTCCTGGTTCGAGGACGATTCCAGCCACGACCGCAAGGGATCGCCCGAGCCGGGCTGCTCGCTGGCCGCCGCCGGGGTGAAATGCGGCTGCGCCAGATAATCGCTGCCGTCGCATTCGCACAGCACGCCGTCCACGTAATAGCGGCCGGCGCCGATCCGCAGCGAGCGCTTGCCGTCGTGCTGCTCCAGGGTCAGCCCGAACCCGGGTGTTCCGGCCGGCGCGGCATAGGGGCCGAACACGTCGCGGGCGAGCGTGCGCAGCAGATGCAGCAGGATCGCGCCTTGTTCGTTCGGGTCGGCATCTAGGGTGACCCGGCCCTGTTGCAGCAGGACCTGGCTGAAATGATGGCGGGGATCGAAGCTCGCCCGTGAGAAGTCGCCTTTCATAGCTGCTTTCCTTCCAGGTCAATCGGCGAAGAGAAGTCCGACGGTCATGCCGGCCGGGGTGTATTGGTCGAGCCGCGCGCGCAGGTTGGCCTCGCGTTGCGGCTCGTAGAGGTGGTGGTAGACGCCCATCTGCGATTCGTCGTCGGCGCCGCGCAGGATCTCCGGCGCGCAGTGATCGAGCAGCCGCGCATAGCCGGGCCGGCCGTAGCGGCGCGAGCGATAGCGCGGCCGCACCCGCAGGCGTTCGGCGGCGATCTCGCGCTGCTCCAGCGGCGCCGGCAGCTTGCGTTCGCGCACCGCGGCGATCGCGCCATCGGGTTGGCAGCGGTAGCGTCGCGGCGTGCGGCAGTGGCAGGGCACGTGGCTGAAACGCACGCAGCCGATCTGGCGGCGGGCGACGTTGAGGCAGTCGTTGAACAGGCAGTTCTCGGCCAATTCCAAGGCATGCGCCTCGATCGTGCCGAACACGGTGCAGCGAAGCAGCTTCAGACGCGCATGCGCGACCACCGAGGTCGCCGCGCCGATCGCTTCCTGGCGCGGGCCGGCGGCATCGACGATGCTGTCTTCGATCGTCAGCGGCATCGGATCGCTGCCGACCTCGTCCTGCTGGACCTGGATCGAGCCGACGATGCTGCGTTCGATCCGCACTTTGGCGCGCAAGTTGTACAACTCCAGGCTGGGCTCGGCCGGGCGGTCGGGTTCGCAGCCGCAACCGATGCCCCATCCGGGTACCAGGGTGCAGTGGCGGATCGACAGCTCGGCGGCGCAATCGGGTTGCCGTGCGGCCTGTTCGGCGTAGGTCTCGGGCTCGCGCGGCGCGGACACATGCAACGGCCGTCCGGTCAGCAGGATGCCGTCGAGAGCGAAGCGGCTGCCGACGTCCATCTCCACGGTCAGCGCATCGGCCAGGTCGGTCTGCCAGTCGATCAGGCGGATCACCGGACGCACACCGTTGGCTGCGCGCAAGCTCAGCGACTGCCCCGGTCGCAACCGGATATGCAGCGGTTCGACCCAGACTCCGCTGTGGATCAGTTCGATCACCGCGTGCTGCGGCGACTGTTCCTGCCACAGGCGCAGGGCGTCGGCGATGCGCGGCACCGGCGCGGGGGCGTCGGCCGAAGCGTCGTGCGCGCCGGACTCGCCGACCCGATACAGGCGGTAGTCCTGCGCCGGTCGGCGCATCGTCCGCCGGTACTCCCCGCCGCCGAGGTCGGCGGCGAAGCCGTAGTGATAGCTGACGCGCACGCCTTTCTTCGGAATCTGGTTCGGCGGGAACATCAGCCGGCCGAGCACCGGATCGATCGCGACCTTGCCGCGCGGCACGCGATAACGCCAGCCGCTGAGGTCGGCGACCACGATCGCGCCGACCGGGAGCGGTTCGTTGGCGTCGTGGCCGGCCCAGCGTTCGGCCCACACCGCCAGGCTCTTGCCGATGCCGTATTCGTCGTCGAGATGCCGTTCCAGGGCACGCCGACGCAGCGGCATCGGCAGGTTCTCCTCGCCGGCGAGATGGTGGCGGTCCGGTTCCGGGCGCGGCTTGCGGTACAGCGGCGCGTCCTGCCCCAGCACGCTGAAGGTGAAGCAATGCGGGCCGGCATCCTCGACGCAGTAGGCGGGTGTGCGGGTGACCGGATAGCTGCGCATGCGCCAGGCGAACACGCCGACGCTGGGGATGTTGTAGCGCCCCGGGCGACGCGGCGAAGCGATCCGGCGCACGTCGACGCTGTGCGCAAGCGGGTCGAACGGCCCGCCGCACAGATCCAAAGCGGCCATATCGCGCAGAGAAGCAGTGCCGAGCCGGTGCAGGTGCAGGTGATCGAGGTTTTGGGCACGGTCCAGGCGCTGGAAGAACTCGACGGCGCGCGCCGGCCAGCCGGCGACGTCGCGGGCCAGGTCTTCGAGCAGGGCGACCGTGCCTTTGCGGCGACGATGCTGGATCGACTGGGCGACCTCGCGCCGCGGCACCAGCGCGCGTTCGAGTGCGCGCCCGGCTTCGTCGCGGCGCTGCACCGGTGCGCCGGCGGCGTCGACCGGGCGATAGCCGATCAGATCGGCGAGGTAGGGCACGACCCAGTCGTCGGCGGTCTCGATGAACCAGTTGTCGTACAACTGCGCGATATCGTCCTCGACCAGGTTCATCTGCTCGGCGATCACACGCAGCAAGGCCTGCAGCGGATAACCCTGTTCGATGTCGCGGATGCGGTGGATCGTCGGCAGCAGCCGGTACAGGCGGTCGATGCGCGGTTCGATGTGCAGCGAAGGGATGTCCATGTCGTCGCTCACTGGACCGGATTGAGGATCAGGGTGTCGGGCACGTTCGGCACGAAGCAGGCGAGCCGCGCCGGACGGATCGTGTCGCCATCGGGCTCGGCGGGGCCGGCCTCGACGCGGGCGGGCGGCTGGACCGGTATCGGCTGTTCGTCGTTGCCGTTGAAGCCGCTGTCGCTGTCGCCGTAGACGATGGCCTGGACGATGTCGGTGATCTCGTCCTGGCTTATCAGCCGGCGTTGGTCGCTCTGCCAGTCGATGACGGTCTCGGGGATACCGCCGAAGCTGTCGACGTCGACCCAGTCGACGCCGCGCACCGACTGCATCGCCGCGACGATCTCGCACAGCAGGGCCGGCCGGGCCAGGGCGCGTTGGTCGAAGCCGAAGCGTTCCAGCAGGCGCTCGCGTACCGCGGTCGCGACCGGCTCCCAGCGATGGCCCGGCAACAGACGCAGCCGCGCCTGCAGCACCAGGGCAATGCGTTCGCGCATGGCCACCTGCACCGACAAGGCGGGGTCGCCGAGTTCGCGCAGGGCTTGCATGAGGTTGCGATAGAGATCGGAGTTCGGGTCCAGCGGCATGTCGTCGACCCCGGCGACGGTGATGTGCACCACTTCGCGCACGCCGTCGCTGAGCCGCGCCGCCACGGCCTTGGCGATGCCGGCGAACATGCGGGTGAAGTCGGCGTAGTCCGACAGCGACACTAGCCGGTCCAGCGCCATCAACGAACGCGGCGCGTTCTCGCGGATCAGCCCGATGCTTTCGCGGTCGGCGCCGCCGGAGGCGCGCAACGGATTGATCACCTCCTTGATCCCGAGCGGACGGCTGATCAACAGCGAGATCTGTCCGGCGTGCACGTTGCCGCCCTTGCCGATGCCGTTGCGGTATTCGGCGCGCAGGTTCTCGAAGCCGCTCGGCGGGCGCAGGCCGTTGACGCCGTCGCCGAACACCACCGAGGTCACGCCGTCGTCGCCGGTCACGGTGACGTAGGCGCGCGCGTCGGGGCCGAGCCCGGCCAGGCTGTCGGTTTCCTGCCACTCCACCTCGTTGACCAGCACCTTGAGCGTGCTCGCCGCGCCCGCGGCGGTCGGCGCGGGGCGCCAGGTCAACGGCGGTTGGCGCAGGGCGAAGCGTTGCAGCGGCCGGCGTGCGTCGCTGCTGCCGAGCACCTCCTTGCGGGTCTCGCCGTGGCTGGCCGCGACCACGTTGGCGTGGATGCGCAGGCCGTCGCGGTAGTACACGTAGGCCAAGGGTGTGGCCAGGCGCAGGGTGGTGTGCGGACGGTCGCCGGGACGCCAGAAGTCGCTGCCGTGCTCCAGGCCGGCGATCATCATCAGCTCGCTGACGCGCACGCCGCGCACCCCCGGGATGTCGCTGCGCTCGCCTTCCACCACCACCCAGCGACCGGACTTGAGTTGCTCGTGCAACGGGCCCAGTTCCAGGCGGCTGCCGGAGACGTCGTCGAGAATCGGTTCGGCCGCCATCTCCAGCCGGCGCCGTTGCGGGTGCAGCCAGGTCTGGCGCAGTTCGTCGATCCGGCGGCGGGTCTGACCGTCGGCGACATCGCGCCAGGCGTTGGGCTCGCCTTCGGCGCCGAATTCGATCCGGGTGCTTTCCTGCGACAGGCCGTACGCGCTGCGCGGCCCGGTATGCGCGCTGGCGACGTGCATCACCTGATAGCGCGCCAACAGCTCGGTCGGCAGCGGTGGCCGCACGACCAGGACCCGGTCGCCGATCGCGAGCAGCGGATCGGCCTTGCCGAGGAAGGCGTTGCTGTCGCTTTCGTCGTCCTCGTAGACCCAGTCCGCCCACGATTCCACCGGCGGGATGGTGTTGTTGGTGGTGCCGGGCATCGGCTTGGACGAGCCGGCGCCGAACAGGGTCTCGCCGGCGCCGAGCACGTGCACGGCCGTCAACGAGGGCGTCGCCTGTTCGGGGCTGGAGCCGCGCCAGGCCGCGTAGTAACTGTCCTTGAGCGTCGGCGCGAAATCGGTGATCAGTTGCGGCTGCACATCGGCGTCGTAACTGAAGGTTTCGTCGAGTTTGCGCGGCAGGCGCAGGGTGTTGGCGGCCTGCAGCCGGCGTGGCGCCAGCAGATGCTCGACCGCGTCGTCGGGCCCGCCGTTCGGCGCGCTCGCGCCCGGTAGTTCGAGTTCGGCCAGTGCCTCGCCGAAAGCGTCGATGGCCTGCATGGCGTTGCCGTTCTCGACCCCGCCGTTCAGCAGGCCGGCCCATTCGTCCATCGGCGGACGCGGAGCGCCGAGGCGCAGCGCATTCAACAGCTGCGCGCAGTTCTCGATCGCGCGATTGTCCTGGGTAAAGGCCAGTTTGTTCTGCAGGATCTGCAACAGCGGGTGCGCCTGGTCCTGCAGTGGCGGCAGCGGCTGCAGGCGCAAACGCGTGCGCTGCCCGGCGAAGTCGGGTTCGACCGCGACCACGCGACGTGCGACGTGCACGGCGGTGGCCGAGGCGCCGAACTGGAGCAGCAACAGGTCGCCGGGCAGGACGCCGGTGTCCACACCGACCGCGTGGATGCTGTCGAGGGCGAGCACGTTGGCCAGTTCGATCCGCTGCGGCCGCTCACGGCGGATCTGCAGGTCGTTCCACTCGCGCCGCGCCTGCAGCGCCTCGTCGGTCTCGAACGACTGCGGCAGTTCGCCGGGGCCGGGGATGCTCTGCGCGCGGGTGCCGACCGGCAGTTCCACGGGCCCGGCCTGGTTGTCGTCGACGGTGTAGGACAGGAATACGCTGGACGAGACGCCGGCGCGCGGGGCGTAACCGACCAGGCGCGCCAGTTCGACCAGGGAGCGGCGTTCGCCGGCGGTGCGCAGATAGCCTTCGTTGGCGATGCGCTCCTGGTAGAAGCTCAGCACGTCCGAGACCGTGGCCCAACCGTCGAGCAGGGCGATCGCCGGATCGGCCGGATCGCGCGTGGTCAGCGGCTGCAAGGGCCGCAAGCTGCGCGCGGCCTGTCGGCCGTCGCCGGGCACTTCGACCTCCATGCTCGGCAATCGCGCTTTCATGCTCGCGAGGAAGCGGCCGTGGGTGCCGACCCGGTAGGCCAGCGCCGGCAGTCCGCGCCGGTTGTCCAGCGCCACCGGCGTCGACGCCGCGACGCCTTCGCAGCAGCCACAGCGGGCGCTGCCGCATCCGCAGTCGTGAGCGCTCATCGCCCACCTCCGACGAAGATCGAGAGCTTGCCGTGCTCGGGATAGTTGGGGTCGTTGTCGAGGCGCGCGATCTCGTGCGCGCCCAAGCGCAGGATGCCGTCCTTGAGTTCGCGGTTGGCGGCCGCGTACAGGCGTTGCAGGCGGATCACGCGAGCGCATTCGACGCCGGTCACCGCCATCGCTTCGGCCACCAGTGCGCTGGCCCGCAGGCTGTGGCCGAAGCTCAAACGATCGGGGTGGAAATAACCCGGCTGGCCGTCGCGGCGGCGACCGGCACCGAAGCGTTCGAGCAGTGCGGCCTTGATCGCGCCGCGCTCGTAGCCGGGCAGGGCACAGACTTCCAGGCTCAGTTCGATCGGCACGTACACCGCTGTTTCCACATGCAGGTCGTGGCCCATGCGGCGCACGCGGTGCAGGGCCGTTTCGACCTCGCCGATCAACTCGGCGTCGGCCGGCACGCGACCGTACGGGTCCAGGGCCACGTCGGCTTCGTACCAACTGCCGGTCCAGACCAGTTCGCCGGCGGCGCGCTGCACGCGCAGATCGCGTTCGGCCAGGCGCGCGTAATCGTCGGCGGTGATCGCGCGCAGGCGTTGCTTGCGGAACGCGCCGGGCGCCAGCAAGCGCGCCTGCGCCAGCGGCTCGGGGTCGATGCCGCCTCGCGCCGGCAGAGGATTGTCGACGCGCACCTGCAAGCCGCTCCATTCGCCGCGCAGATGCACGCGGTTGATGCCGTGGGCGCCGACGTTGCCGGCGCTGCCGTTACCGAGCCGGTAGCGGGCGGCGAAGCGTCGGCCCGGCTCCGGGCGCTTGCCGAGGTCGTCGTCGCCGAAGCGCAGATGGGCCAGGCCCTGGTTGTCGATCTCCACGACCACATGGCGGTCCTCGTCGCCGCTGCCGAGCAGATCGAACACCGGCGTCCACGAACCGCCCTCGTCATCGTCCAGCCGCAATGAAGGCAATGCTTCGCGCGGATCCTGATCGAGGCTGGCGGACGCAGCGCGACTGGCGGCCGGCATCTGGGTGCGATGGGTCAGAGGCGCATCGGGCAGGTGCCAATGGAAGCGGCCGGGCCGTTGCACGAGTTCCGACGGTTGGCCCTCGCATTCGCATTCGGCCTGGCCGTGTGCCTCGGGCACCGTGCCCAGGTCGAGGGGGCCGGCGCGACGGCCGTGGTCGGCCAGGACCACGTTGCCGAGCGCCATCGACACTTCGCGCAGACGCGCGCAGCCCGGCGCAGGGCCGAGCGCGCTGAGGCACAGCGCGAACGGCAGCGCGTCGTCGACATGCCATTGCACCCGCAGCAGAGGCATCGGCCGTGGGTCGTCGGGACCGGTGGGATAAAGCGTGTCCTCGATCGCCTCGACCCGGGTCAGCCGCACCGGCCAGACATGGGACGGATCGGCATCCGCCTCGAGTCCGCTGCGCGGCCCCAGCACTTCCTTCAACAACAGCACGTCGCCGGCCTTCAGCTCCAGCGCGCGTGTCTCGCCTTGCGATTGCGCCCATGCGTCGCGCAACACCGCCGCCGTAGCACCGCGCGGCAGGCAGCAGTCGTCGCGGCCCCAGTCGTAGAACGCGATGCGGTTGTGCGCGCTGCGCAGGGCGATCGAGCCTGAGTCGCCACTGGTCAGCGGCAGGAAACTGTCGTAGCGGCCGTGATCGTCGGACGCGAGCGTGCGCATGGCTTCGTCGCCGAGCAACGGCGGCACCGGCGCATCGACGGCGATGCCGCTGAGGAAGGTGATGTCGGCGACCGCCACATCGAGATCTTGCGAGGTTTCGATGGCGACCCAGGCGCGGGCATTGCAGCCTTCGTGCAGGCGATAGTCGACCAGGCGCGCGTGCCGGCGCACCGAGATGCGTTGGCGCGCGGTGTCGAGATAGGCCTCGGTCGCGACCGCGTCCTGGTAGTAGCTCAGGTAATCGCCGGCATAGGCCAGCAGTTCGATCAAGGTGACGCCGAGATCGGGCACATGCTCCGGGTTCCAGTCGGGCGAAACCAGTGCGAGCCGGTCCTGGATCAGGCGACGGAAACTGGCGTAGTCCTTGGCCAGGTACGACAACGCGGGTTCGTTCGGCGGTTCCTCGATGCAGGCCGGAGCCGCCGCGCAATCCAGGTCGGACGGGCAGCCGGCCTTGAAGGAGAACTCGGCGCTGGCGTACATCGGGTCCAGCCCCTCGATGTCGAGCAGGCGCAAGCGGTAACGCGAATGGTCGCCTCGGCGATCGAGACCTACCGTCAACCAATCGTCGACATCGGGTTCTCCGCTGGGGTGAGGGTCGACGTCGACGATGCCGATGTCGACGATGCGGGTGCCGCCTTCGATGCGCAGATGGCGCAGCAGCCCGGGACCGTCCTCGCCGAGCTCGGGCGGCAGCTTGCCGAGAAAATAGACGTGCAGTTCGAGCTGGTCGGCGGAGACTTCGACGAAGTCCAGGCCGACCCGTCCGCCGAAGGCGCGGACATCCTGGCGGCGCGGATCGTTGCAGCATGAAAGAGTCATGACGGAATCCCTGCCTCGGTCAGATCGCGCGGGTGAAGCGCGCGCTTTGCTCT
This sequence comes from Lysobacter sp. ESA13C, assembly GCF_019970005.1. Taxonomy (NCBI): domain Bacteria; kingdom Pseudomonadati; phylum Pseudomonadota; class Gammaproteobacteria; order Lysobacterales; family Lysobacteraceae; genus Lysobacter; species Lysobacter sp. ESA13C. The sequence continues at coordinate 398,118 of NZ_JAHXYK010000004.1, forward strand.
TCGCGGGTGCGCAGCAGCACGTAACTCAGCTCGACGGTCAATGCGGCGTCCTGCGCGCTGACCTGCAAGGCGCGCACTTCGATCACGTCCTGCAACCAGCGTTGCAGCGCCGCCTGTAAGGTGAATTGCACGGTCGCGGCCAACTCGGGGCTGTTGCCGGCGAATACCAACTGCAACAGCCCGCTGCCGAAGTCGGGCCGGTTGACCCGTTCGCCGGCCTGGGTGAACACCAGTTGCTCGATCATGTCGCGCACATGGCCGGCATGATCGGTGGCGGCGCTGCGGCCGCGGCCGTCGACATGGAAAGGAAAGTCCAGATGCATGGCGATTCTCCGGCTAGTGCTGCAGCGGCTACATCGCGAACACGCGGGCCTGCATGGCGCCGACGATCGGCGCGCCCTGCGGGATCTGTTCGGCGCTCTGGCAGATGCCCGGGGCCGGCCCGGGCGCCGGCGTCAGCATCGCCGGCAAGCCCATGACGGCGACCCGCGCGCTCGGCATCGACCAGCGCACGGTGACGCAGGGCTGTGGCTTGCCGTTAGGCAGGGTGAAGGGACAGCCGGCGACGACGATGGTCGGCGCGCCCGGCGGGATCGTCGCTACCGGTTGCCCCATCACCAGCACGCGCGTCTGCACCGGCGCGATCTTGGCCTGACCGACTGCGTGCTGGCAGGTCATGACGGCGTTGGCGTGCAACAGATATCCAGGCATGGCCGCGTCCTCAGGTGATCGCCATAGCGACTTTGTTGAAGGTGATGGTCGGCCCGACCAGGTAGATCGAGGCGCCTTTGCCGTTGTCGATGTAGATGCCGCTGTCGTTGACCACCAACATCGCGCCGGTGGTGCTCTTGAGTACGATGCCGCCGGTGATCGGCGTAGGCGGCATGTCGCTGACCATGAGCATGTTCTGCAGCAAGGACTGGATGACGATGTTGGGATCGGCCGGATTGCCGAGCTTGGCCATGGCCGGCGGATCGGCGCTGGTGTCGAAGCGACAGCCCAGCCACACCGGCTTGTTGACGTCGCCGTGTTCGAACATCAGCCACACGCCGGCGCCGACCGGCGGTACCGCGTACACGCCCATGCCCGGGCCGGGCGGCCCGGACAGCGGCGTGCAGGGCTCGGCCCAGGTGGTCGGCACGAAGCCGGCCACGTCGACCGCGGTCAGCAGCAGCCGGCCGCGGAACTCGGGATCGGTGTTCATGGCGACCGTGCCCCGGTAAATGCCCGGATACAGTCGTACGCCGCTGGATCCGTCGCTCATATCGGCACCTTCGGAGTCAGGGAAATCAGCCCGTCGCGGCTGAGCTCGAAGTTCTGCTTGAATTCGCCGCGCTTGATCTTGTGGGTCACGCTGTCGACGTAGTAGAGACCGTCGTAGGCCAGCCCGGCGCCGCGCACGCCGACCATCAGCTTCGAGCGCAACACATGGCCGTAGCGCAACACGTCGAGCGAACCGCTGACGGTGATCGTATTGGCCGCGCCTTTGAGCATGCGGCCGAGCATCTTCTTGAGGGTGAACTCGGTCGAGTCGCCGCCGGTGTCGTGCGACATCACCATCTTCAGCGGCGGCGTCGGCCGTGCGCCGAGCGGGAGCTGGAAGATGTTCACCGACGGGATCGGAATCACCAGCGGCAGGCGCCCGGTGATCGGGTCGTGGACGTTGACCAGCAAGGTCTCTTTGGCCAGGCCGTCGAGCTGGAAACTCATCGACTCGACGTTGGTGTGCGCATCCATGTTGATGCTCAATGCCGGTTGCGGCACCGGGATGCGGATGTTCGGCCCGAGATAGGCGATGCTTTGCCCGGGCAGGGGGCCCGGTTCGACGTAGAAGACGAAGCCGCTGTCGTCGGCGATCTTCTTCAGGTGCTCCAGGTCGGTGCCGTTCTGCGCTTCGATCTTCTTGGTCATGATCGGCTGTTCGGGGATGAACGGCGGGATCACGATCGGCACGATGCCGAGTCCGGCGTATCGGGCCAGGATCTGGTAGGCCTGTACGGTCGAAGACATGTTGGGATAGGGCAGGGCCAGTTCGACCAGGTCCATCGCGGTGCTCAGATCGTCGCCGGTGATGGTCAGCACCGACTGCCCCGGTTCGCTGCTCGGCGCGAGCTCCTGCCGCGTCACCAGGCCGTCCATCAGCACGTGCGGGAATCCGCCCAGCGTGACCATGACCACCACGCGGGTGGTGATCGGGTCGAAATAGCCGGCCGGCAGCAAGGTGGTCAACAGCATCGAGTCCTTGCCGACGCCGAAGCTGAGCTGGAACCCGCTCTTATCCTTGCCGCTGGTGATCTCGACGCTCTGCAACGCATCCACGACCGCGCGCGGCGCCGGCACCGGCACCGCCGGCCCGATCATCAGCGTCAGGTGGATGCCCTGGACCATGGCTTTATTCCCGTGCCGGCGGCGGCACGCCGTCGGGCAAGGTGATGCGCACGCGTTCGCCGACCGTGTCGGTGAGTTCGTCGGGGTGCATCACGCTGTTCGCATCGCACAAGCGCCAGAACGCTTCGGAATCGCCGAGCTCGCGTGCGGCGACGAGGTCGGGGCGTTCGCCTTCGACCACCGTGTGTTCGTGCAAGGTGACGAAGCCGTCCAGCGGCGGCAGGAACCGCCGTTGCAGATAGGGCACGACCGTGCCGTCATCGCCGACCCGCATGGCCACCGGCACCGCGTGGTAGCGGCTGCCGGGAGGAAAGTCGTAGTTCGCCATCGCCGTCTCCTTCGTCGTTGCAGCGGATCGAAATCCGCGTCGTCCCGGTCGATCTCCCGCTCGCGGTCAGAACACGCCTGGAATGCCGAGGGCGCGGAAATCCGCGCCGATCGCCTGCGCCGCGAGGCGCTCCTTGCTCAGCAGGTAGCTCATGAACAAGCCGCCGCCTTTGCTGTCGAACCCGATGTCGTCGATGCTGAGCACGCGCAGGCCTATGCTGAGCTTGGCCCTGATCGGGTTCAGCGATACATCGAAGGCCTCCTCGGTGATGCTCAGCTCGGTGATGCGCACCGGCGCGATCCGGTTGGGGCCGAACACGAATACCGACAGCGGCGCCAACGCCGGGGCTATTTCCAGCGAGCCGGTCGCCGCGATCGCATTGGCCGCGAACAGGTCGCCGCTGGCAGGGTGGACCAGCGCTTCGATCGCGGCGATCTGCGGATGCAGGCCGCTCAGCGTGGACGACACCTGACCGGCCTCAAGGGCATCGCTGGCGTCGATCTCGGCTTCGAGCTTGATCGTTTCCGCCGGCGGCCCCTTCAAGCGCAGCGCTTCCGAACGATCGCCGGATTCGCCGCCGATGCCCTTGATCTGCAGGCTGCGGGTCATGCTGTCGGGGTTGTACTGCAGGCCGATGATGCGGATTACGTTGCCGCTCGTGGGGTCGAGCAGGACCAGGCCGCCGCGCAGCAGTTTCGGTGATCGTGGGTATCCGCTCATCGTCTGGTTTCCCTTTCGGCCCGATCAGAAATCTCTACTGAAGAACGGGAAAATCGGCGTCCTGATATCGTTGGGGTGGTGGACTTTCCATTCCGATTGCATGCGGTCCATGACGTTCGGGTTCTCGCGCGCGTTGAGCTGGTCGGCCTGCAGGCGCAGCCCCAGATTGAGCAAGTCGAGGTTGAGCGGGCCCAAGCGCAATCGCTCCGGCATGCCGATCGTGCGCATCAGCTCGGACGATCGTTGCGCCTCGGCGACGAAGGAATCCGCATCGCGCGAGCCGAAGTAGCTGCCGCGGGCGCTATAGGCGCGGCGGATGCCGAGCCAATCGATACGAGAGTTCATATCGGTCGATGGCGGTCGCCAGAAATTCGGGTCCAGGCCGCTCAGCGGAGCCATCGGTCCGAACTGCGCCTGCAACGGTAACCGCAGCGGCATCAATGACGGTGCCGGTACCGGAGGAGTAAGGGACGTCGCCGGCAGCGGGGGCGACAAGCGCAGCGGCGGCACCAGCGAAAGGCGCGGAAAGCGCGGGCGCGGCGAGAGCAGGGACGGCGGCTGCAGGACGAAAGACGGCACCTGCGGAATCGTGGCGGTGTCATCGGGCTCGGCGCGTGCGCTTTGAGGCGCGGCTTGCGGTGCGACTTGCGGCGCGTATGCGTTGATTCGCGCGAAGTCCACGCCTGCCGATGGCCGCGCGTGGGGTAGACGCTGGCTGGACTCGTGGGTGGCCGCCAGGTTCAGGCCCGCGGAGGCCCGCACCGCGGTAACGGAGTTTTTTCGGCGTAGGCGAGGATGAAGGCCATGGCGCTCCATCAGCGGGTTCCTCGCCGCGGCGGGAAATCGAATTTTGTCTCGAATTGAAAGTCGTGGCCCTCGCCTTCGTCCTTAAGCTCGTCTTGAGCCTGTTGAAACAGCTCTGTCCTGCCCGACGGCCCGAACATGTGGAGAGGGTCGGGGTCCAGGCCCGGATCCTGGTCGAACAGGGTAGTGACGAACGACCACAGCCATTCCGCCTTCGGACCTAACTTGGGAACAAGCGATTCGCGGCCCGGCAAGCGGCTGAGGTCGACACGAGGAACCTCCAGCCGCGGCGGAGACTCGGGCCCTTCCACCCACTTCGGCAATTTGTTCTGCGGTGAGGGCAGCGGCAGCTTCAGCTTTTTTCTTGGCCAGGCCGACGGCGCTGGCTTGAACGGCGAGCGCGGTTTGGTCAAGGGCGCGATCAGCGACATATGGGCGGGCAAACGCATTCGGCCGGACTGTGAAGAGACCGGCTGCATCAGGTCGGCGGAATCGATCCGGACCTGGGAGCGCGGCATGCGCGCCACGATTTGCGACGCATCAGAGGGGGTTTTTTGCTCGGTGTCGTTCGGACGCAAGGCGAACGGACTGGCCGCCGCCGAGTTCGCGGGTTTGAGCAGGCTGCGTTCGATGGCGTGGCGTTCCATCAGTCGCCCCTCAATAAGCCGCATACTTGGCTTCTGCGCGGGTGGGCGCAGCCGCAGGCCGAAAACGCTGCATGCGACGGTCGCGGCATGGTCGCTGCGGGCGGTTTCACGACACCGACTCCAAGGCGTCCAGCGCTTGCCTGGCGCGTTCGACCACGGCCGCCTGCGGATGCTGGGTCAGGGCGCGGATTTGTACCCGCGCGGCATCGCGCATCGCGAACAATTCGGCGAGCGCCGGTTCGCGACGTTCGATCGGACCATCGAAGACTTCCTGCGCGAGGGTGGCCGCGGTCGCCGCGACGGCGGCGTCGTCGCGTTCGAGGAAGAACGACAGCGTCAGTTCCAGCGACGTCGCGTGCGTCAGGTCGAGCGCGCCGTCCTCGCTCGTCGCCAGCTTCAGGGCGCGCCGGCAGGTCAGCGTCAACAGATCGTGCTCGCCGTCGGCGATGGAGCGGCGGCTGTTCTCGAGGGCGACGAACTGGTTCAGCAGCAAACTCTGGCGCCATGGCGTATCGGCCGCGACGACGACCAGGCCGATCGGTCCGCCTACATCGGGTACGCCGGCACAAGGGTCGGCCAGCGTCGTGCCGCTGCCGGCCAGGGTGGCATGGAACGCGAAACCTGCCGGGCGTTGCTTGGCGCGGTCGCCGCCCACGGCCAGATGCAGGCGGCCCGGGCCTTCGACCTCGACGAAGTAGTGCAGCGCTATCGGCGCTCCGGCAAGCAGGAGGGTACTGGCGACGCGCAGACCTGCGCGCACGCGCAGCCCCTCGACCTCGAACGATTGCAGCGCTTCGTGCTGTTCGGATCGCATGTTCATCTGAAGCGGATCCTGGTGGTGGCGCTGCGCGCGGCGAGCACCGAGTCGGTCGCAGTCACGGTGACCACGCCGGTGAAACCTGCTGGTCGTGTAACGGTCGCGGCGACCGCTACGCCGAGCGGACCCGCGTTGACGGCCACGACGACGCCTGCCGCGGCGGCGGCGGGATCGACGATGAAATTCACCACCCGTCCGCCCGGATTGGCATTGAGGGTGACCACGCTGGTCAAGACGCCGACCGGCACCGGGCTGGGCGCCGCGCGCATGTTGCGCAGGCGCACGGCCTCGACCCTGACGCGGCCGTCGGCACGGCGGTTGGGGAAGATCGTATCGGCCGCGCGCAGGCGGAAATTTCCGGCGCGCAGGCCGGCGGTCAGCGTCGCCGCCGCCGGCAACGCGGCGGGATTGCCTGCGGTCACTGCGCTATCGCCCGCCAATACGTTCCATCGGGCACTGCGTGCGGCGACGGTCGAGGCGACGGTCAGCCGAGCCGTTGCCCTGCCGTCGGCAGCCAAGGCGGTCGCGCCGGCGGCGGTCGGCGTCGCCGTCACCGCGCTGAACACGATCAGCGGATTGCCGGCATAGGGATCGTTGCGCGGTGGAGCGGCAACGCCGCCGAAACGGTGATCGGTGCGGAACTGGAATCCGGCCGTGGGCGAACCGCGCAGGGAGCGTTCGTGCACGCCGTCGGCGAAGGTGCGGCTGACCACCGCGCCGGCGCCGCGCCACGACGAGTACTGGAAGCGCTGGCGGAAGTTCCAGAAGCGCGGCAACTGCCGCACGCCGGGTCCGACGAAGCGATTGACGTCGATGGCCGGCAGCCCGTCGGCGACGTTGGGCAGGGCGACCGGCGTGACCAGTTGATCGACCCAGGCATTCGCCGGCACGGCCAAGAGCAGATTGAAGGCGTTGTTGAAGCCGATCGGCGGATTGACCGGAGCGAGATTGAAATCGTTGCGATTGAGGGTGATCAGCTCGCCGACGATGCGGGTCAAGGGCGCATGCGCGGCGTCGGAGGATCGGAACGTGATGCGGTTCTGCACGCCATAGGGACCCGCGCCACCGGCGAAGGTCAGCGCGGTGACCCGGGTCGGCACGGCATTGACGGTCAGTTCCGCCATCAGGCCGGAAGCGCCGACCACCGGTGCGGCAACCGGCTGGGTCTCGTCGAGTCGCGCACCGGTGGCGGTGTCGGCGACGCGCACGCGGATGTCGCCGGTCTGCGCGCCCGGGGTGATGACGTTGCCGGCGACGCGGGCGCCGAGCGCGCGGCGCAAGGTCACCCGCACCGGACGGCCGCCGGGCGCAGTGATCGCGTTGACCGTGGCGGTGTTGCCGTTGATGCCGTCGCGATTGGGCTCGGCGGTGCCGGCCGGCGCTGCGCCTGCCACCAATGCCGGCACCGGGGCCAACGCCGGCGCCGCGGCATAGGTCGCACTGGTCACTTGGACCAAGCGCACCGCGATGGAGTTTGCGTTGTCGGCCGGCGTGCCGGCGACCTCGGCGCGAATCGTCAGCGCCGCGCCGCCGACCACCGTGCCCGGCGGCGGCTGCACGGCACGGATCCTGACCCGACGGCCGCCGCCCACGACGGACACGCCGGCGGGGACGGCGCCGCCGGGATTGATCGTCCAAGTCAGCGCGCTACGACCGGCGACCGTAGCGGTGGCGGTGATGTCGTTGCCGCCGACGCCGAGCTCGGCCGAGGACACGGCGACGGCGGTGACCAAGGGCGCGGCCTGGGCCTGCATCGGCGCAGCCGCGATGTGTTGCGACAAACCCGATCGTGCCGGCAATGCACCGGCGCCGAGATCCTGCTGGACGACGTGGGTCAGCTCGTGCGCGAGCAGATGGCGATGCTCGGCCGCTTCGGGATCGGCGACCTTGTCCCCGAAGATCAGATTGCGCGCATAAGTGAAAGCGCGCGCGCCGAGTCGGCCGGCCGCGGCCTGCGCGCCGTCGCCGGTGTGCACGCGCACGCCGGAGAAGTCCCACGAGAATGCGTTCTCGAACGCGCTGCGCAGCGATTGCGACAACGGCCGGCCCGGGCCGAGTTCGGCGATGCGCGCGGCCGATGCGGGCGCCTGTGCGGTGTCCTCGCCCGCGGAAGGATCGGTCGGCAGGGAGAGCCGTTGTACGGCGGCCTCGGCGATATGGTCGGCCTCGCGCTCATGCCCGCTCGCAGCTTCGATGCGCTGCGGCAGGACCGTGGCGGCGAGCGAAGCCGGCGCGGGTCGACGCGCCGTCGGCGGTGCGCGCAAGGCAGACGGTTGGCGTTGCAGCGAGGGCCCCGGCGGAATCGCGGCGAGAGTGGCTGCGTTGGACGCGTTGGTGGTGGGACGCGCATTCGCCGCCGCCGGTGCCGACGAGGCGGCGGGCGCATGTCGCGCGCATTCGCCGCAGGTCGCACCGGCAATGGTGTGGTTGCCGCATTCGCAGCGGCGCGCGAGGACGCCGGCACTCGCCGGTACCGGCGCCAGCGCCGAAGGGGCCTTGAGCGCAGCGTTCTTGCTCATCTTCGGATCTCCCGCCCCAGGGCCGTGGCGACGGAGCCGGCGACGGCGCGCGCCAGTCGCGCGGTTCCGGCATCGGTGCGGACCGCCGGCGCCGTCAGCCGCGCCAGCGAGGCACCGCTGCGTGCGTCCGCCAGGCGGCGATCGCCGATCAGGCGCGCCAACTCGTCGGTCAAGGCACGTACGAACTCGCCGCACTGCGCATCGCCGATCCTCGCGCCATGCACGACCACTCGCTCGATATGCAGCTTGACGCTCATCCGGGCCTCCGGCCGGCGCCCGCGGCGAATTCGCTTTCGTTGACCGGCTTGCCGAGTTTGCGCAGTTCCACCCGCAGCGAGGCCAGCAGCAGCGGCATCGATACGGCGACGCCGGCCTGGGCGGCCGAGAACGCGGCGTTCAAGGCGATGCTGTGGATGTTGCCGCCGGACAGGCCGAAGCGGGCGAGGCGGTCGTAGTCGAGCGTCTCCCTGGGCACCCCGGGCGCGAGCGCGTTGTGCCAGATGCGTGCCCGCTCGTTGGGCCCGGGGAACTGGAAGTTGACCACGAAGCGCAGACGGCGCAGGAACGCGCCGTCGAGCGCGGACTTCATGTTGGTGGCCAGGATCGCCAGTCCGGAAAATGCCTCCATGCGTTGCAACAAATAGTTGATCTCGATGTTGGCGTAACGGTCGTGGCTGTCCTTGACTTCGCTGCGCTTGCCGAACAAGGCATCGGCCTCGTCGAAAAACAGGATCGCGCCGCCTTGTTCGGCGGCGTCGAACACGCGGCGCAGGTTCTTCTCGGTTTCGCCGATGTACTTGCTGACCACCGAGGACAGGTCGATGCGGTACAGATGCAGGCGCAGCTCGTTGGCGATGACTTCCGCCGCCATGGTCTTGCCGGTGCCGCTCTCGCCGGCGAACAGGGCGCTGAGCCCCAGGCCGCGGTTCATGCGCTGGGCATAGCCCCATTGCTGGTAGACGCGGTGCCGCTCGTGGACTTGGCCGGCGATCTGGCGCAGCAGGCAGACGGCTTCCTCGCCGAGCACCAGGTCTTCCCAACGCGCCTTGGGCTCCAGGCGCTGGGCCAACGAATCCAGGCGCGACACGGACAGATCGCGGCAGGCCTCCCAGGCATCGCCGCCGCGCGCCGGTGCGCTCGCGGCGACTTCGCGTATTTGCTGCAGGTTGAGGCGGAAATGCCCGGACAGCGCCTCGGCCTGGCGTTCGCGGTCCGGCACAGCCGCGGGCAGTGCCTCGCACCAGGCCGCATGCTGTTCCGCCGCGCTCGGCAGCTGCACTTCGACAGTCCATTGCGCGCCGTCCACGCGCAGTGGCGAAACCGGCAGACCGACGAAGGCGAGTCCGAGCGGATGCCCGAGCAAGGTCCGCAAAGCGTCCGCGGTTTCGCCGCTGTCGGCATCGAGTTCGTCGGCATCCAGGTACAACGCGACCGGCAGCAACAGGCTTTCGCGGTGCCAGAGCCGGGCCAGGGTTTCCAACTCGCTGCGCACGGTCGGCAGCGAACGCACCGGCAAGGTATACAGGCGGCAACCGAACGCGGCGCAGGCATGGGCGGCGATCGCGTAGCGACTGCCGGCGTCGCCGCCGGTCAGTTGCACCAGCGGCAGTGGGCCGGGATCGGTGTCGCTCTCGTCGCGTTCCGCGCCATGGGCGCGCAGGATGGCCACGATCTGTTCGGTCTGCAGTTGCTGCGAGGGTGCGATCGGCGGCAGGGTCTGCTGATCGCGCAGCAGCGCTTCCAGGCGTGCGTCGAGCAGGTTCAGGCTCTTGGCGTAATTGACCACGCGTTCGTCGGCGCGCAACGCGGCCGCGGTCAGCGGCGTCGCGCCGGGTTGGCTGATCTCGATCAGGCGCAGATGACGCAAGGGGCGCTGCGGTGCGAGCGCGTCCCAAACCGGTTGCTCGAACAGGCGCAGCGCCAGCGCGAAACTGGGATAGGGCGCACCTTGCACGGCCGCGATCATGTCGGGCAGGGCAGGGTCCAGTTCCATCGCCACGCAGAGCAGTAGGGTGTCGGTTTCGAACGGGCTCAAGCCGAGCCGCTCGGCCAGCAAGAGCAGGGCGGGAGCGGGTTCGGACTGCGCCGCCTGCGCGCGCGCCGCGGCCGCGGCTTGCTCGTCCGCCGTCGACGGTATCGAGACCGCCGAGACTTCGACCGGTGCGGCCGCGGCGCCGCGCGCGAACCAGCGCGTCGCGCTGCGCTCGCTGGCCGGCGGCGCTTGCGTCGTCGCCGTCGCCAAACGCTGCACCCGCAGCCGTAGCCAATGCAGGGACGCGGTAAGGTAAGCCTGGTTCGCTTCGGCCCAGCGTTCCATTTCGTCGGCCACGCGAGCGTGCATGTCGGTCTCCTGGTCGCTGCGGGGGGTCATGCCACCACCACGGTTTGTTGCGGGTCGAACTCGAAGCCGTCGGCTCCGACGATGCTGGGCAGGCTGTCCAGGCCGTCGACGCGCAAGCGCACCGGGTAGTCGCCGGCGGCCACGTCGGGCACGGTGAACTCCAGTACGCTCGCTTCGGCCGGATCGGCGGGCGTGTCGATGCTGTCGGCCCGCACCTGGGTGTCGCCGAATACGAGGCGTACACCGTCGTGCTGGGCCGGCAACAAGCGCGGCCGGCACCGGATCGTCAATGCGAGATCGCCGGTAGGTGCGGCCAGCGGAGTCACTTCGATCAACGGCGCGAGCGCCAATACCACGGTATTGCTGAGCAGCGCCGGTTGTCCCGGCGACGCTTCGCCGCGCAAGCGCACGGCGTATTGCCCGATGCGCCAATCCGCCAGCGCGCCGGCATCGCCGGGCGCCGGCAGCGCCACGAGCAGGGAATGTTCGTCTTCGCCCGCGCTCGCCGGCAGGGTTTGCTGCAGGCCGCCGCGTGCGGCTTCGAACATCGCCTGCGCACCGGTGGCGACCAGTCGCTCGCCGCGCAAGCGCAGGACATCGCCCAGGCGTGCCGCGGGCAGCAGTTCCGATGCCGCCGGACGGACTTCGTCGAGGCGAGGGGCGGCCGCCGCGAGAGCCTTCGGGCCGCGGTCGTCGGCGCCGCGCTTGAGCACCGGCAGCGCGCTGCGCGCACCGGCGTCGGACTCGATCAGCACCACCGATACCTGGTAAGCCATGGAGGGGCGGTAACGCGCCTGCATCGCCGTCCACAGCTTGGTCAGCTCTTCGGTGTTGAGATACTTCGGGGTGATCTTGATCCACTCGATCTGGTCGGCGAGGCTCAATGCGGAGAAGTCGCCGAACGGCGGCGTCGGCGGGCCGAGCACGATGCGCAACTGCGCACGGCTCAGGGTGGGCGTTTCGTGCAGGAACTGCATGCCCAGGCCGAGCAGGGCTTCGGCCGCCAAGTCCTGGGCGCCGTAAGCGGTGAGCAGGTAATGCAGGTCCAGGGCCAGCGGCGGTGTGCCCATGCGGGCGCCGGCGCCGTCGCGGGCGGGCAGTTCCTGATTGCGCCAACCGCTGTTGGGCGTGACCTGATAGAGAAACAGATTGAGCTGATTGGGCTCGGTCTGGCCGGTGGTGATGCGGTCGGGCGGCAGGGCGCTGACGCTGACGCTGCCTATCGCCGACAGATCGAGCCCGAGCAGACCGTTGCCGATCAGGTCTTTCAATCCCGCGGTGACCGCAGCGATCGCCAGCGCGTTGCTCATGGCCGGCCTCCATGGCGCCGGCGCAGATAGTCGTCGAGGCCGAGTTTCGGTTCGCGCGTCGGGCCCGGCGCGGATGCACCCGCCACTGAGTTAGGTGCAAGGGCGCCGACCTCGAGCCGCCCGATGGTGACCTGTATCGGCGCCGGAGACGATGCGAGCGGCGCAAGCGATGTCGCGGCCGCGCGGCCCGGGTTCGCTACCGGTGCGACCGGCGCCGCGTCGCGTCTGCGCGACATCGGGCTGGGCAGGGCTGCCGGGACGCTCAAGCGCTGCGGCTCCGCGGCGGGCTCCTGGGCATGCAGGGCGGCGGCCAACCTCGCAGCGTCCGCTTGCATTTGCGACTGCGTATGTTCGATGCGGGTCAGGCGCTCGACCCGTTCGATGTGTTCGACGCGGGCGGTACGTTCGATGCGCTCGCTGTGCGGCTTGGGTTCGTAGACGCCGGCGGTCTGGGTCGGGCCGATCGGTGGGTTCCGGTTCGGATGCGCATGCGCATGCGGATGGCGTTGCGCGGTGGAACCGGATTCGGCGTGTTCGGCCGGGCGATGGCTGCGGTAAGGCGATCCCGTCGGGACGGAAACTGCCGTCGGCACCGACAGCGGCACCGGCGGCGGTGCCGAGGCGGCGATGGTCGGCGCGGGAGTGGCGACGGGCGGAACGGTTTCGGATCTCGGCAGCGCTGAGGCGCCTTCCAACTGCGCGTGCTCTTCGATTGCATTCGGCCGGGCGAGTGACGGCATGGGCGCCGGTGCCGCCGCGACGACGATCGATTCGACGATGTCCGGGGCCGGGCCCGAGGGCTGCCGTGGCTCGAACAGCGAGGGCCGACGACGGGTCAGCAACGGCGTCTGCTGGCGTGTCCGCGCCACTACGCGATCGAGGAAGCCGTCGGCATCCGCGCGGGGACGCGCCGGACCGCGCACGTCGCCGGCCGTGTCGTTGCGGGCGCTCATGCTTGCACCATGTCGAGATAGAAGCGACGCCGGGCCGGCGCCATGGCGAGAATGTCGCGCTCGCTCCAGGCGTAATTGCGCGCCAATACGTGAACTTCGGCGAGCAGATCTTGCGCCCAGTCGTCCAGTTCCTCCCACAGGTAGCCGGCGACGTCCAGCGACGCCGACCAGGCGTGCCGACAGGAGGGGCATTCGACCGCCAACTGCAGGTCCGCGAGCGGGTCGTGATCGGCCATCGCGGCGATGAGGCGCCGGCGCAGCGACGCCGGCAACTGCGCCGCGGCCAATGCCTCCCGGCCGCAGTGCGCGCTGACTATGCAGCGTTGCAACAGCAGGCCCACGCTTTCGTCCTGCTCGGCGCTGTCGTCGAGCGCCTCGATGTCGTCGCTGCAGGGAGGGCGGAAGTAGATCCGGTAATCGCGGTGCTTGAGCAACAAGGGCTCGCGCGGCGAAGGCATCTGCGCGGGCAAGGGACAAACCTCGCCGGCATCGAAGTCGGTTTCGAGACGGTCGCCGCAGGCCGGGCATGCGGCGACGGCGCGCAGGCGTCCGCCGAACAAGCTCTTCTGGAGCAGGAGCAGGCAGGCATCGCGATCGCCGAGGCAGAGTCCGCGCCAATGCGAACGATCGTATTCGGGCCATACCGCCGCCAGCAGGCCGAGCGCACGCTCGGCCGGCGATGCCGAGTACGCGGTTTCCCACACGCGCAGCAAGGCCTCGATCATGCCCGAGGCGGAGGTCGTCGCGACGTACGATGCTGGCGCGCCAGCGGCACTCATGCAGGCTCCGTGAAGCTCGGTTCGGCCGGCTCGACCACATCGACGTCGCGCTCCCAGCCTTCGTTTTCCAGCTTCAGCCGCTGGATCGCGACCGCATTGGCATTGGCGTCGAGATCGGGCAGCGACTGGAACTCGGAGACCCAGCAGCGATACACCTTGTAGGCGATGGCAAGCTGGCCGGCTTCGTTGTAGACCTCGATGATCAGGTCCTTGCGGAAGTCCTTGAGCGACACCTCCGAGCCCAGGCCGGCACCGTAGTTCCAGACTTTGTTCGCCCACTGCTCGAATTCCTTGTCGTGGGTGACGCCGCGTTCGAGCGTGACCGCCTCGAATTCGGTGCGTCCCGGCGATTTGCGGCTGCTGCTGGGGTCGCCGCCGTCGCGGTGCTTGACCACCTCGGTACTGCGTTTGAGTGCGCTGACCTTGCTGATGCCGGCGACGTATTTGTTGTCCCACTTGACCCTGAACTTGAAGTTCTTGTACGGGTCGAAGCGCTGCGCATTGACGGTGAACTGGGCCATGGAAGTGCTCCTGAGGCGTGGATGAGAAACTCAGACGTCGATCTGGCCGGCGATTTGCTGGATGCGCAGGACCACGAATTCGGCCGGTTTCAACGGCGCGAAGCCGACCACGACGTTGACCACGCCCAGGTTGATGTCGTTCTGGGTGGTGGTGTCCTTGTCGCAGCGGACGAAGTAGGCGTCGCGCGGCGAACTGCCCTGGAACGCGCCCTGCCGGAACAGGTTGTGCATGAAGGCGCCGACGTTGAGGCGGATCTGCGCCCACAGCGGTTCGTCGTTGGGCTCGAACACCACCCATTTCAGGCCGCGGAACAGGCTCTCCTCGATGAACAAGGCGGTGCGACGCACCGGCGTGTATTTGTATTCGTCGGCGAGTTGGTCGGCGCCGCGCAGGGTGCGCGCGCCCCAGACCACGCGGCCGCTGGCCGGCATCGCGCGCAGGCAATTGATGCCGAGCGGGTTGAGCTCTCCGTTTTCGGCGTCGGTCAGCGGCACCGACAACTGCGGCACGCCGACCAGGGTCGCGTCGAGACCGGCCGGCGCTTTCCACACGCCGCGGCTGGCGTCGGTGCGGGCGAAGATGCCGGCGACCGCGCCGCAGGGAGCGAAGCTCTCGATGCCGTTGTCGCGCAGCAAGTTGGGCTGGCGCAGGCGCGGGAAGAAGATCGCGGCGTTGCGGCTCTTCGGGTCGGCGACGGTGTCCAGGCCGGCGATCGCCGCCTCCTTGCTGGTCCAGCCGCTAGGCGGATCGATCACATGGAAGGCGCGGCGCCGTTCGCAATAAGCGGTCGCGGCCGAGAGCACGATCGGTTCGGCGTCGAACTGGATGCCGTCGACGCTCTTGTACGGCGGAATGCACAGCAGGTTGAACAGGTCGGACTGTTCGAGCGCGTACAAGCCCTTTTTCAGCTGCATGCCCTGGTCGGGCAGGAAGTGCAGCGCGCCCAGGTGGCCGCCGTCGGAGGCGGCCTGGTCGGCCTCTTCGTATTTCACCGCCAGCGCCGCGCGCTTGGTCTCCCAGAGCGCGCGTGCGGCGTCGATATCGGCTTGCGACGCGCCGGCCTTGATCAGGTCGTCGAGCTCGGTCTTGGCATCGCCGACCTCGGCTTCGGCGGTGGTGATCGCATCGGTGCCGGCGCTGACCGAACCGGGCAAGGCGCCCTTGACCCGCACCAGGGCCGACTCGGATTCGAGTACCCGGTCGATGCGGCGCGGGCTTTCGACCACGGTGACGTTGAGATAGGTTTCCACCGCGCCGCCGGGGCTGGCGTCGCGTATGGTCAGGTTGAACAACGCGGAAGGGGCTACGCCGAAAGCCAGTGCGACCTCGGCGTTGGGCGAGGCGACGATCTCGCCGCGCAACTTGCCGCCCCAGGCGCCCTCGTAGGCGGCCTCCAGCGACAGTTCCTCGATCGTCAGCGGCGCGCGCGCGGGCGCGATGCTGGCCTTGGCCGCCTTCTGCACCGTTTGCGCGGTCGCACCGGGCTCTTCCGAAGCCCCTTTGGCGACCAGGGCGACCGCTTTGGCCGCGCTCTTCTCCGGGTCGTTGGGGTAGGTGTTGGCCTTGGTCTCGGCCGCCGTGGCCGCTGCGGCGGCGCTGTCGCCGGTGGCGGCAGCGACGACCGCGATCGCGGCCGCTTCGGCGGCGGGACTGGCGAAGCTGGCGGTGGTGGAGGCGTACAGGCGCACGATGATCGCCTGGCTGCCGCCGTTGAGGAAGAAATCGCGCACCGCGTAACCGAGCTGGCTCTGCAGCCACAGTCCTCCGTAACGACGTTCGAAGTCGCCGAAGCCGTTGATCACGATCGCTCGGTCGACCGGCCCGCGCCGGGCGCGTCCCACGAAGGCGGTGATCGAGGTCGCGACCCCGGTGATGGTGCGGACTCCGCTAGGAATCTCCTCGACGTAGACGCCCGGGTAGGTGAGCGCAGCTGGCATGACCATTCTCCTTGCTGGGTTCGTGGAATCACAATGCGGGGGGCATCGGTGCGCGGCCGAGCGAGTACAGCGTGGTGCCGTCGGGCAGGCGGCGCAGGCGCAGGGCGCCGTCGCCGACCAGCCGTTCGAGGGTCGCTTCGATGCGCGCGTGGGCGGTGACGTAGCGTTGCTGCGGCAACCACCATTGGACGATGCCGTCGAGCGTGTCGGCGGCGAGCGGATGCGCGCCGATGTAGCCGAGCACGGCGGCTTCGATTTCTGCGTCGCGTTCCTGCGCTCGCTCCGGCGTCGTCATTGCTGCGTTTCCTTGCTCCGACGAGGGATAGCAAGCAATCGTCGTGCCAACTTCTTCGCGGTTGCAGCGAGCGGCGAGGAAGTCGCGGCAAGGTCATGAAAAACGGAGCGAAGCCGGCTCGAAGGCGGCAGGGCGGCGTGGTATGCGGCCGAGGCCGGCGAAGGCATCCGGGTGCGCGCGCACCCACATCGCCGGGTGCGCGCGGACACCTGCGGCGTTCAGCCGATGCGCAGCCGGTCGCCGTGGATGCCGTGGCGCTTGAGCAGCTTGCCGAGGTGCCGGCGCTCGGTGCGCGAGATCTCGGCGGCGTGGCTGATGTTGCCCTTGGCCTGTTGCATCAGGCCGATCAGGTAGGTGCGCTCGAACACTTCGATCGCTCGGCGCTTGGCCGAGGCGAAACCTTGTTCGTGCGGGATCGGATCGACCGGCGTCGAGTCGACAGGCACCGATTCGACAAGCGCGGATGCAACAAGCGCCGATTCGGCATGCGCCCGCGCTTCGGCATGCGCCGTCGCATCGGTCAGGCTCAGTTCCTCCACGCCGATATCCAGCCGGTCCGAGCGCAGACAGGCGCGCAGGATCGCGTTCTCCAACTCGCGCACGTTGCCGGGCCAGCGTTGCCGGGCCAACGCCTGCAACGCCGCAGGACTCCATTCGCGCGGCGGCATGTCCTGGTCGCGCACGACCTCCCGCAGCAGATGCCGGGCGAGCAGGACGATGTCGTCACCGCGTTCGCGCAGCGGCGGAAGGGCCACATACAAGGCGTTAAGGCGATACAGCAAGTCGCGGCGGAAGTGCCCGGCCTCGACCGCCGCGAGCAGCGAGATATTGGTCGCCGCGACGATACGCACGTCGGCCACTCGCAGCGGCCGTTCGCCGATCGCGCGAAACTCGCCGTTCTGCAGGAAGCGCAGCAGGATGGTCTGCGCACGCGCGGACAGGGAGTCGATCTCGTCGAGGAACAAGGTGCCGCCGTTCGCATATTCGACCAATCCGGGCTCGCTGGTACGCGCATCGGTAAAGGCGCCGCGGCGATGGCCGAACAGTTCCGATTCGAGCAATGAATCGGGCAGGGCGCCGCAATTGACCGGAACGAACGGCCCCAGGCTGCGCGGGCTGGCGTAGTGGACCTCGCGCGCGGCCAATTCCTTGCCGGTACCGGTCTCGCCTTCGATCAGGATCGGGGCATTGCAGCCGGCGTAACGTCGCAGCAGGCGCCGGATGGCCTGCATCGGCTCGGACTCGCCGATCATCGACATAGACGGTCCCGTCGGCTTCGTTGCGGAAGTCCGTTGCATGACACATCTTCCTTGTCGCTTGGCTTCCGGCGCGGGCGTGCGACGCCGAAACGGGGGAGACGGGCCGCAGCCGCGGCCACCTGCTAGGGAACGTAAGCGATGGCGGACGGCGGCCAAACCGGGCGAGCGCCCAGGCCGTGGCCGTTCCGGCCCCCTCCCGCGTCGTGCGGC
Organism: Lysobacter sp. ESA13C; assembly: GCF_019970005.1. NCBI lineage: Bacteria > Pseudomonadati > Pseudomonadota > Gammaproteobacteria > Lysobacterales > Lysobacteraceae > Lysobacter > Lysobacter sp. ESA13C. The sequence continues at coordinate 415,947 of NZ_JAHXYK010000004.1, forward strand.
TGCCGCCTGCATCAAGGATGCGCAAACGCGTTGAAATTCGTCGAAAGCGCGAGGTAGCCGGTGCCATGACACCGCCCCGGGCCGTATCGGTCGGTTGCGCAGGCGTGCTGCGCGCGGCCTGTCCACGCTTGCGCGCACCGACGGCGACGACTAGCGTGTCGGCGGTCCGCGCTTCGCGCCGTTTCGAATCCATCTCATGACCTCCCGCCGTCGTTTCCTGCACAGCTCGTTGCTCGCCGCCACTTCCGCTGCCTTGCCTGCATTCGCCGCCACCGGGCAAGCCCCGGGGCGAGGCGGTACCGGTGCGAAGCTGGTGTCGACCTGGGACTTCGGCGTCGGCGCCAACCAGGCCGCCTGGCCGGTGCTCGCTGCCGGCGGCTCGGCGCTCGATGCGGTCGAGGCGGGCGCACGCTGGGCCGAAGCGGATTTGTGCAACAGCACCGTCGGCCGCTGCGGCAACCCCGACCGCGACGGCGTGCTGACCCTGGACGCCAGCATCATGGACGGCGACGGCCGTTGCGGCGCGGTCGCCGCGCTCGAAGATATCGCCCATCCGGTCAGCGTCGCGCGCCGGGTCATGGAGCGCACGCCGCACGTGTTGCTGGTCGGCGCCGGGGCGCAGCAGTTCGCGATCGAGCAGGGCTTCCCGAAGCAGGCCCTGCTGACCGACAAGGCCCGCGCGGCCTGGCAGGAATGGCGCAAGACCTCGAAGTACGAACCGAAGATCAACGCCGAGCGTCTCGACACCGCCAAGCCCGGCGACAGCAGCAACCACGACACCCTCGGTATTCTCGCCATCGACGCCAGCGGCAAGCTCGCCGGCGCCTGCACCACCAGCGGCATGGCCTGGAAACTGCACGGCCGGGTCGGCGACAGCCCCATCGTCGGTGCGGGGCTCTACGTCGACAACGAAGTCGGTGCCGCGACCGCGTCCGGCGTGGGCGAGGAAATGCTGCGCAACGCCGCGAGCTTCCTGGTGGTCGAGCTGATGCGGCAAGGCCGCAGCCCGGACGAGGCCTGCCGCGAGGCGATCGACCGCCTGGTGCGCAAGCGTCCGCAAGCGAGCAAGACCTTGCAGGTCTGTTTCCTGGCGATCAACAAGCACGGCGAAGTCGGCGCGCACGCGCTGCACCGCGGCTTCGTCTACGCGGTTTGCGATGCCGGCAAACGCGATGCCTTGCTCGACTCGCGTTCGGTCTACACGACCGAACAGACGTGAGCGGCGCGATGAGCCGGCGCAGCCTGGAAATCTCGGCGAATTCGCTGGGCTCGGCACTCGCCGCGCAAGCCGGCGGCGCCGACCGGGTCGAGCTGTGCGAGAACCTGGGCGAGGGCGGCACCACGCCGTCCTACGGCACGCTGGCGGTTGCCCGCGAGCGTCTGCGCATTCCGTTGTACGTGCTGATCCGCCCGCGCGGCGGCGACTTTCTCTACGACGACTCCGAGCTTGCGGTGATGCGTGCCGACGTCGAGGCCTGCGTGCGGCTCGGCTGCGACGGGGTAGTGATCGGCGCGCTCGACGCCGACGGCGAGGTCGATGCTGCGACCTGCCGCGAGCTGATCGCAGCGGCCGGATCGCTCGGCGTGACTTTCCATCGCGCCTTCGATGCGGCGCGCGACCAGGGCCGGGCGTTGGAAGCGGCGATCGCTCTGGGTTGCGAGCGGATCCTGACCTCGGGCGGCGCTGCCGACGCCTGGAACGGCGCCGACCGTATCGCGGCGCTGGTGGAGCAGGCGGCCGGGCGCATCGGCTTGATGGCCGGTGCCGGTGTCACCGTGCAGAACATCGTCGCGCTCGCGCAGCGCGCGGCAGTCGGCGAGCTGCACGCCTCGGCCAAGATGCCGAAGCGCTCGGCGATGCGCTATCGCAACGAGGCGTTGGCGGGGTTGTCGGCGGATTGGGAGCAGAGCGATGAGCAGCGGGTGCGAGAGTTGGTGCGCGCCTTGCTCGGTTAGTGGTGCATGATCTTCGGGGGGGCGAATCGCGCTCCTAGGGTAGGAACGGCGCGAGCCGCGACCGCGGTACTTCAATTTCTCGGCGCTACTGGACGTAGCTCCCTGTAGGAGCGGCGTAAGCCGCGACCAAGGGATGGGTAGAGGCTGCACGGCCGGTGTTATCGATCGAAGTCGCGAACTGTCGCCGGGTAGGAGCGGCGCGAGCCGCGACCGCGCCACCTCAGTTTCTCGGCGCTACTGGACGTGGCCCCGTGTAGGAGCGGCGTAAGCCGCGACCAAGGGATGGGTAGAGGCTGCACGGCCGGTGTTATCGATCGAAGTCGCGAACTCTTGCCGGGTAGGAGCGGCGCGAGCCGCGACCGCGCAACTCGCGGTTGGTGCGTTCCTTGCCGCAGAGCGATGAAGCAACATCAAGATCTAAAGCTTCCGCCCGCTGACGCGGCCGGGTTACTTTCTTTTGCTAAGCCCAAAAGAAAGGTAACCAAAGAAAAGGGCTTTCCCTGCAAGGGCACAGGCCACAAGTGCGATGCTGTCGCCGGGATTTTTCGATAGGACATCCTTGTCCTATCGAAAAACGCCGCACGTCCTGTGCGGCGCCCTCCGGGTCTCCAGGTGTTCTCGCAAGCTCGTCGCTGCGCCAAGCTCTTCACGGCAACGGCAACGGCAACGGCAACGGCAACGGCAACGGCAACGGCAACGGCAACGGCAACGGCAGGCACCTTCTTATGCTCTGCTTAGCCCTGGCCCTGGCCCTGGCCCTGGCCCTGGCCCTGACTCGCTTTCGCTTTCGCTTTTGTTGTGGCTGTGCGTCGTCCCGCACTCGCGAAGGCAATGGAAGACCCGGAGGGCGGCCCGCAAGGATGCGGGCCGTTTTTCATCGGGACAGGGATGTCCCGTATGAAAAAGCCCTGCGTTGGCATCGAACGTGCGGGCCTGTGATTCAAAACAAAAGCATTTTTCTTTGGTTACTTTCTTTTGTTGCTTATGACAAAAGAAAGTAACCCGCCGCTTTAGTGGCGGAAGCTTTTGGCGTTTGATCTTGATATTGCTTGAGCGATACGCCGCGAGATCGAAACGACGCGGTCGCGGCTTGTGATCGAAGGAAATCCAGCAGGACGCCGCTCCTACCCCAAAGCAGGCTCTTCCTCACGCTCGACGATTTCCCCCTGTAGGAGCGGCGTGAGCCGCGAGCGCGAATCGGGGTTGGCGTCGCAGACTGGAGGTCGGGTCGCGGCTTACGCCGCTCCTACATGAGGACAGCGGGGCAATCACAGCGGCGGACCTTGTTCTAAGGGTAGGAGCGGCGTGAGCCGCGACCGCGAACCGTGGGCAGCGCCGCAAGCCGGAGGTCGGGTCGCGGCTCGCGCCGCTCCTACCCAAGAGCGAGGCATCGCGGACGAGGGGCAGGGGCTGGGCTCGGCAGGCCGACCCGGTTCGCGCATCGCGCGCAGGCGGCGATGCCTTCGGCAGGCCGGCACGCAAAAATCGATTCGGGCAGGCCGAGGCCGCGCGGCCTTCACGGCTGTCGCCAGACTCGGCAAAACAATCACTTACCGGCGTATCGGCGACCGGCTCGTCGCGGCGACTGTGTACGCGGTCTCCCTAGCACACCCTCATTGCTGCGCCGCGTCATGCAACGCGGTCCCAGGTTGTGGTTAATTTAGATCGATCCAATTTGGGGGTTGGGTATGCCGGGGCGGTCTTTCGGGGCCATCCGGGCAGTTTACTTAGATCGAGAGAAAAGCCGTTTGAGACCAGGGAGCGGTCGCCATTGCAGTCCACTTTTTCTTGGGGAGCACCGCGAAGATGAGCCATTCCACCCTGCGACGCAGCGCACTGACCGGTGCTTTGTTGTCGATCCTGTTCGCGCCTGCCGTGGCGCAGGCGCAGTCCGCCGAGACGCCGGCCGGCCAGGCCAGCGCGGGCGCCGACGAGAGCAGCCGGGCGAACAAGCCAACCGAAATCGACAAGATCACCGTCACCGGCTCGCGCATCAAGCGCAGCGAGATCGAAGGACCGGCGCCGGTCTTCACCATCACCGCCGCGCAGATCGAGAAGGAAGGTTTCAACACCGTCTACGACGCGCTGACCACGCTGACCGAAGCCATGGGCACGGTCGAGTCCGACATCGCCTGGGGCCAGCACACGGTCAACGCCAGTCCGCTCAACCTGCGCAACATGGGCCCGGGTCGCAGCCTGCTGCTGATCAACGGCCGTCGCGTCGTCGATTATCCGCTGCCGTACCAGGGCAAGAGCAACTTCGCCAACTTCAACAACATCCCGACCGCGATCGTCGAGCGCATCGAAGTGCTCGCCAGCGGCGCCTCGGCGATCTACGGCTCCGATGCGGTCGCGGGCGTGATCAACGTGATCCTCAAGAAGGAATTCCAGGGCGACCAGGTCAAGATCCGCGGCGGCACCTCGACCCGCGGCGGCCGCGATTCGATGGACCTGTCCTGGGCCGGCGGCCGCAGCGGCGACAACTGGAACGTGACCTACGCATTGCAGTGGTTCCACCGCGAAGCGCTGCCGGCAAGCGAGCGCGAGTTCATGGACTCGGAATTCGATGCGCCGGCGACCTCGCTCAATCCGCAGGACCGCAAGGTCGGCGTGCTGCCGTCGGTCGGCATCCGCATGTTCAACGCCGGCACCGGCCAGCGCATGATGCCGCCGGCCGGCGCCTGCGATCAGTACGGTTCCGAGTTCTTCCTGCAGAACCGCCGTACCTATAACCGCAACAGCAACACCATCGGCAACACCGGCTGGCAGTGCGGCCAGAAGACGGCCTACCAGCACTGGACCCTGCGCAACGGCAGCGACGATCGCTCCGGTTACGTGTACGGCAACTACGATTTCGCCAACGGCATGCAGGGTTGGGTCACCGCTGGTGTGTGGAGCTCGCGCGGCACCAACATGACCTTCATGCCGGCATGGAGCTCGGGCGGCACTTACCACGACGTCGGCCTCAACGCCGATCTCGACCTGGTCAAGCGCTTCACTCCGCAGGAAATCGGCGGCGCCAAGGGCGGTTACACCCGCTCCGACGAGTTGTCCTGGGATCTGTCGGCCGGCCTGCGCGGCCAGTTCGGCGATCGTTTCGACTGGGACTTCAGCATCGGCCGCGCCGAATACACCGTCGACGAGAAGTTCCCGACCGTGCTGCTGGCCGAAGCCGACCGCTACTTCCTCGGCGCCAATCGCGATCGCATCGACCAGAACCGGTTGTGGAACCCGATCTCGCCGCAGGACTACGCCTCGATCACCACGCGCGGTAAGAACCGCGCCGAATCCTGGCTGACCTCGGCCAACTTCATCGTCAGCGGCGACCTGTTCGAAGGTTGGGCCGGCCCGATCGGCTTCGCCGCCCAGCTCGAAGCGGCCAAGCAGGGGTATAGCCTGGCGCCGGATCCGAACACCATCGGCGACAACCGCAAGTACGACCAGACCGCCAATCTCGATCTGGGTTCGGGTACGCGCAATCACTACGCCGCCGGCGTCGAGTTCAAGATTCCGCTGCTGGAGTCGCTGACCGCATCGCTGGCCGGCCGTTACGACAAGTACGACGCCGTATCCGGCGACGCCGCGTCGACCTACAACGCCGGCCTGGAATGGCGCCCCTTCAGCAACCTGTTGGTGCGCGGCACCTATGCGACCAGCTTCCGTGCGCCGGACATGCACTTCGTCTACGCCACGCCGAGCACCTCGGTCGCCGACCAGACCGATTACCTGAACTGCCTGCGCGCGGGCCAGCAGGGCAACTGCACCTGGGACGCCGGCTTCAAGGTCGAGGACGCGAACATCGCGCGCCAGGGCACGCCGAACCTGAATTACGAAACCGGTAATTCCTGGACCGCCGGCTTCGTCTGGGACATCACCGACGGCCTGTCGGTGTCGACCGACTACTGGCGCATCGAACTGGAAGACGAAATCGACGACGTCGGAGCCAACGACGTGCTGCTCGACGAGGCCTACTGCCTGACCGGCAAGACCCCGACCGGCGAGCCGCGCGTCAGCGCTCCGAGCGCGGACCGCTGCAAGCTGCAGATCGGCCGCGTCACCCGCGCCGCCGATCCGGACGGCGCCGGCCCGCTGCTGGGCCAGGTCACCGATATCCGCACCGGCCCGGTCAACCGCGCCGCGCGCAACGTCGAAGGCGTGGACGCGTCGTTGAAGTACCGCTTCACCACCGAGCGTTGGGGCGATTTCAGCCTGGGCCTGAACTACACCAACCTGCTCAAGCTCGAAACCCGCACCGACGCAAGCGAAGAGATGCAGGACAAGCGCAACGACGAACCGCGCAGCAAGTTCCGCGGCAGCGTCAACTGGCAGCGCGAGAAGTGGAACGCGACCGTCTACGCCGACCGCGTCGGCAGCGTGCCGAGCGTGCGCTTCAACGGCTGCCTGCCGTTCTCCGACGGCTACGTGCCCAACTCCGACAACTGCGTCGACAACGACTCGGCCAGCCCGACCTTCGGCCAGGCGACCAAGAAGTACTACGGCCGCGTCGGGCCGGCGATCACCTGGAACCTCAGCGCCGGCTATCAGATCACCGAGAAGGCCAAGGTCAACTTCTACGTCAGCAACATCTTCGACGAAGTCAACGAAGAGAAGGATCCGTACAAGAAGGACTTCGCCTTCATCGCCGACCGCATCTTCAGCCCGGTCGGCCGCGAGGTCGCCATCGAGTACGTGCTGGACTTCAACTAAGGCAGGCCAACCCGTCGCGGCGGCGCAACCGCGCCGCCGCGACGGAATCTCCCACACCACAGGCAGGGCAAGGCAACGATGACTCGCAATCCGGTACGGCGCAGGCGCGGTTTGGTTTCGGTTTTCGACGGCAAGGCCTGGCCGATCGCCGCGGCACTGAACCTGGCGCTCGCCGGCGTGCTGAATGCCCATGCCGCCACGCCCAGCCGCGATCCGGCGAGCGAGGTCAACACCTTCATCGGTAGCAAGGACGACGGCAACACCTTTCCGGGCGCGAGCGCACCGTTCGGCCTGATCCAGATCAGCCCGATCGGCGATCACTACAGCGGCTGGCGTTACGACGATCCGAAGATCCGCGGCTTCGGCCACTCTTTCATCTCCGGCGCGGGTTGTTGGGAGCAGGGCGGTCAGCTGTCGGTGCTGCCGACCACCGGCGAGATCGGCCCGGGCAAGCGTTTCGACACCAAAGAATTCAAGTCCTTCGATCAGAAGGCCTATGCATCCGGCTATACCCACGACGGCGAAGTCGGCCAGGCCGGCTATTACAAGGTGCGCCTGACCGGCGAAGCTGCCGGCCCCATCGACGCCGAGGCGACCGCGCTGACGCGCGCCGCGGCCGAGCGCTACACCTTTCCGGCCGGCGCCAAGCAGGGCACGATCCTGGTCAACACCGGCCAGGCCAACGAGCGTCATCTCGTCGTCGGCAGCAGCGTGCAGGTGATCGGCGACCGCGTCGTCGAAGGCAAGATAGTCACCAAGAGCTTCTGCGGCGGCCAGCAATACACGACCTGGTACCGCATGGAGTTCGACCGCCCCTTCGCCAGCTTCGGCACCTGGGACGAAACCGGCGGTCACGCCGGCGGCCGCGCCAGCATGCAGGGCGACACGCGCCCGCACGGCGCCTGGTTCACCTTCGATACCAAGGACGGCCGCGCGGTCAGCGCGGTCAGCGCGATCTCGCACGTCGATGCCGAAGGTGCGCGCCGCAACCTGCGCGACGAAGGCATGAAGAACGGCAAGCTGCTGAGCTTCGATGCGATGCGCAAGCAGGCGCAGGACGGCTGGCGTAAGGAACTGGACTCGGTGCGGGTCAGCGGCGGCAGCGCCGACGACCGCGTCGTGTTCTACACCGCGCTGTACCACTCGCTGCTGCAGCCGCTGACCGGCAGCGACAGCGACGGCCGTTACCGCGGCTACGACACCGAAATTCACAAGGCCGAAGGCTGGACCTACTACGAGTACTTCTCGCTGTGGGACACCTATCGCTCGCAGAACCAGTTGCTGGCCATGCTGCGTCCGCAGCGTGCACGCGACATCGCCAACTCCATGCTCAAGATCCACGAACAGAACGGCTGGCTGCCGCGCTGGGGCTACGCCAACTACGACAGCAACGTCATGACCGGCGACCCGGCGACGCCGTTCATGGTCGATCTGTGGCGTTTCGGCGCGCTCGAAGGCCGCGAGCAGCAGGCCTATAAGGCCTTGCGCGAGAACGCCTACGGCACGCCGCCGGCGCTGGTGCGCAGCAACGGCCGCGCCGGCAATCCGAGCTATCTGGAGCGCGGTTTCGTCCAGTACGACCGTGCCTTCCCGGCCAAGAGCATGGACGTCGATCCGCACCACGGTGGTTCCTCGACCCTGGAATACGCACTGGCCGATTGCTCCTTGTCGCAGATGGCCGACGCCCTCGGCCAAAGCGCCGACGCAGCGACCTTGCGCGAACGCGGCCGCAACTGGCGCAAGGTCTGGGACGCCGAGGCGGCCGATCCGGAGCTGGGTTTCCGCGGCTTCCCGCGTCCGCGCCTGGACGACGGCCAGTTCTACGTCGAGGCCGACGGCGGCTACAGCCCACGTTCGCACCACGGCTTCCACGAAGGCACGGCCTGGCAGTACCAGTGGCTGGTGCAGCAGGATATGCCCGGCCTGGTCGCGGCGATGGGCGGCAATGAGCAGACCGGCAAGCGCCTGGATGCGTTCTTCGCCTACGACCAACTCGTCGCCGACCCGCTCAATGCGGCGCGCAAGCAGTGGGTGGTCGGGCCTTACAGCTATTACAACCAATACCGTTACAACCCGAATAACGAGCCCGATCTGCACAGCCCGTGGATGTACACGCTGATCGGCCAGCCGTGGAAGACCACGGCGGTGCTGCGCTCGGCGCAGGCCTTGTTCACCAACGCGCCGAACGGCGTCACCGGCAACGACGACCTCGGCACGATGTCGGCCTGGTATCTGTTCAGCGCGATCGGCCTGTACCCGGCAGTGCCCGGCACCGGCGAACTGCTGCTGCACACGCCGCGTTTCGAAAAGGTCGAGCTCGACCTGGGGCAGGGCAAGACCCTGACGATCGAAGCGCCCGGCGCGGACGGCCGCGGCCTGCAGTACGTGCAGTCGGCCAGCTTCGACGGCAAGCCGCAGGACCGGGTCTGGCTGGATTGGGCGAAGTTGCGCAACGGCGGCACTTTGCGTTTTGCGCTCGACAAGACGCCGCCGACCGCAGGTTGGGGCACGAAGGCGGAGGCGCTGCCGAAGTCGGCCTGCGCGTCGCCGCAGTGATGGGTTCGATGCGGTGAAGTTTCGGTAATGACGTCATGGCGGCGAGGCCATGAGGGTGAAGTCGAGGCGCTGAAGTCCGGCCTGGGTTCGTCCGTTTCCAGACCGTCGTCCCCGCGAAGGCGGGGATCCAGGGCCTTACTGCGTTATAGCTCTGAAGTCTCTGTATCCCCGCCTTCGCGGGGATGACGAACTTCAGGGCGGCATGGCAGTGCAGATCCGCGATCCCAGCCTCGGCCGGGGGCGCGGAACTCAAAGCGGCAGTTGATTCGAAGCAGTTCGAGGAAACCGATTCGATGAAAGACGCATTGGCGAAGATGGGACGTTCGAAACTGCGCGTGGCGATGCTGAGCCTGGTCGGCGCGGCGATCGGCCTGGCGCCGTTGGCGCACGCCGACGAGGTTCCGCTGGCCGGTGCGAGCAAGGTCGCCGCCAATGCCGGCACGGCGCTGGCCGCGCCCGAACTGGTGCCGCTGCCGGCGAAGCTGCTGCGCGGCGAGGGCGAGTTCGTTCTCGACGCTACGACCACGCTCTATGCCAACAACGCCGAAGCGCGCGCCATTGCCCAGTTGCTGCGCGACGAACTGATCGCGACCCAGGACCTGACCCTGCCGTTGCGCAGCGGCGCGCCGCGCGTGCACAAGGGCGAGGCCGACCCCAGCCGCTATGTGCAGTTGGTCGCCGAGCCGGTCGCCGCCCATGCCGATGCGCGCTCGAAAGAGCGTTACACCCTGGAAATCACCGCGCGCGGCATCCGTCTGTCCGGCCCGCCGGCGGGTTTGTTCTACGGCTATCAATCGCTGCGCCAGTTGTTGCCGGCAGCGCGCAGCGCGCAAGCATTGCGCTTGCCCGCGTTGAGTATCGAGGACCAGCCGCGCTTCGTTTATCGCGGCATGCACCTCGACGTCGGTCGGCATATGTACCCGGTCGCCTTCATCAAGCGTTATGTCGACCTGATGGCGCAGTACAAGCTCAATACGTTTCACTGGCACCTGACCGAGGACCAGGGCTGGCGCATCGAGATCAAGCGCTATCCGAAGCTGACCAAGATCGGCGCGCAGCGCAAGGAAACCGTGCTCGGCCGCAACATCGATCCCTATGTCGGCGACGGCAAGCCTTACGGCGGTTTTTACACCCAGGACGAAGTGCGCGAGGTCGTGGCCTACGCCAAGGCCCGCCACATCATGGTGATCCCGGAAATCGAGATGCCGGGCCACTCGTTGGCCGCGCTGGCCGCATACCCGGAACTGGCCTGCACGCCGGGGCCGTTCGAGGTCGGCAGCAACTGGGGCGTGTACGACGACATCTATTGCCCGAAAGAAGAGACCTTCAAGTTCCTCGAGAACGTGCTCGACGAAGTGGTGGCGCTGTTCCCGGCGCCCTACCTGCACATCGGCGGCGACGAAGCGCCGAAGACGCGTTGGCAGAGCAGCGAAGTCGCGCAGGCTGTGATCCGCCGCGAAGGCCTGAAGGACGAACACGAGTTGCAGAGCTACTTCATCCAGCGCATGGAGAAGTTCCTGCATTCGCGCGGCAAGCGCATCATCGGCTGGGACGAGATCCTCGAAGGCGGCCTGGCGCCGGACGCGACGGTGATGTCCTGGCGCGGCGAAGCCGGCGGCATCGCCGCGGCGCGCCAGGGGCACGACGTCATCATGACCCCGACGCAGTGCTGCTATTTCGACTACGGCCAGGGCCCGGCGCGGCATGAGCAGTGGAACCTCGGCGGCGAGCTGAGCCTGGACAAGGTCTACGGTTACGACCCGGTGCCGAAGGAACTCGATGCCGCGCAGGCCAAGCACGTGCTCGGCGTGCAGGGTAACGTCTGGAGCGAGTACCTCAAGACCGAGGCGATGGTCGAGTACATGGTGTTCCCGCGCATGCTCGCCCTGGCCGAAGTCGCCTGGACGCCGCAGGGCGACCGCGATTTCGCCGATTTCCAACAGCGCTTGCGCGGGCAGTTTCCGCGTCTGGACCGCGAACAGGTCGGCTACCGCATCTCGGCGCCGGCCGGGCTGAAGGACGTGACGCAGGTACAGGGCCAGGGCGCGCCCGACGAATTCGTGCAGGTGTTCGAGCTGACCGCATCGGTGCCGGGCGCGACCATCCGCTACACCGTCGACGGCAGCGAGCCGAGCGATGCCTCGCCGGCTTACGCAGGCCCGATCGAACTGCGCGTGCCGCTCGACCAGGTACGCAGCTTGCGCACCGTCACCGTGCTCGGCAACGGCCGTCGCAGCGGCGTGCACAGCGCGCAGGTGCAGTACCGCAGCTATCGCGGGGCGGTGGCGCCGCCCAAGCGCAAGAGCGCGGGTTTGAGCTATCGCCTGTACGAAGGCCAGTTCTCCACTCTCGACGAGTTCGAAGCCGCGGCCGCGCCGGTCGAGCAGGGCGTCGCGACCTCTCTGGACCTGGCGCCGTATGCGCGGCAAAGCCGCTACGGTCTGCAGTACGAAGGACTGATCGAAGTGCCGGCCGACGGCGTGTATCGCTTCGCCTTGCAGGGCGACGACCGTTCGGCCTTGTACGTCGACGGCGAGCGGGTCATCCGCAACGACAGTTACGACCAGACCCTGGAAGGTTCGCTGCCGCTGCGCCGAGGCTGGCATCGTCTGCGCCTGGCCTGGTACCAGCGTGGCGGCGGGCAGAGTCTGCGCTTGCGTTGGGCCGCGCCGGGACAGACGCTGCAGGATCTCGATGTGAAGGGTGCGGTGCATTGATGCGCGCCGCGCCGTTCGCATCGCTAGTTCGACGAAGTGCGGGTGGATTTTTTTTGCCCTTTTTTTAGATCGATCCAAATAGAGAACGCCACAAAAACGCCACAGCAGCTCGACACAGAGCACGAACGTAACCTTGGCCGAGGGTTCGGCCGCGATTGGGAGGGGTAGCAGGTGAACCACAATCAGCACCGCAACGAGCGCCAGCATCCGAGCCGCACGCCGACGGAACGCCGCCGCGCACACAGGAACGTCTTGACCGCGGCGATGCTCGTCGCCTTGTATCTGCCGTTCGCCGCGGCAGCGCAGGAAGCGACCGCGCAGGACCCGGCGGCCGCGGCCGGCGAGGTCAAGTCGATCGACAAGATCACCGTCACCGGTTCGCGGATCAAGCGCGCCGAAGTCGAAGGCCCGGCGCCGGTCACGGTGATCAGCGCCGACCAGATCAAGCGCGAAGGCTTCTCGACCGTGTACGAGGCGCTGAGCACCCTGACCGAGGTCACCGGCTCCGTGCAGGCCGACGTCAACAAGGGCCCGACGCCGAACGCCAGCCCGCTCAACATGCGCAATCTCGGGCCGGGGCGCACCCTGCTGCTGATCGACGGGCGCCGCGTCGCCGATTACCCGCTGCCCTATGAGGGCCGCGGCAACTTCGCCAATTTCAACAACATCCCCATGGCCGCGGTCGAGCGCATCGAAGTGCTGGCCAGCGGCGGCTCGGCGATCTACGGTTCCGACGCGATGGCGGGCGTGATCAACGTCATCATGAAGAAGAACTTCAATGGCGACGAAGTGCGCATCAAGGGCGGCACCACCACCCGCGGCGGCGGCGATTCCTTCGACCTGTCGTGGACCGGTGGCCGCACCGGCGACAAGTGGAGCGCGACCTACGGCGTGCAGTGGAGCGGCCGCGAAACTTTGTTCGCCGGCGACCGCGAGTTCGTCGACTCCGACCTCGAGCCGGCCAACACGGTCAAGCCGCTGGTCAACGATCCCTGGCCGTGGGTCTGGGGCGTGGAACTGATCGACAGCGCCAGCAAGCGCCGCGTGACGCCGCCGACCGGCGCCTGCGACCGCTTCCAGGACTTGCCGCTGCACAACTTCATCGGCAACGAGGGCAATGCCCCCGAGTTCCCCGGCTACAGCTGCACCCAGGGCAAGGGCAACGCCTTGTGGAGCCTGCGCAACGGGTCCAACAACGTCTCGGCCTTCGGCAATTTCAGCTACGACTTCGACAACGGCATGCAGGCCTGGGTCAGCGCCTCGTTGTGGGACAGCGAAGGCGAGTCGCGCCAGGACGAGGCCCTGCGCTTCGAGTTGAACCGAGGCGGCGCCTTCTATGACCAGGGCACCGGCCGCAGCTACCAGGCGCGTCGCGCCTTCACCGTGCCCGAGGCCGGCGGCCGCGATCCGTTCCTGTTCTACACCAACGAACGCTCCTGGGACCTGGCCGGCGGTCTGCGCGGCCGCTTCGGCGAAAGGTTCAACTGGGACGCCACCGTCGGCCGCACCGAGTACAAGGTCGACTTCAGCTTCCCCTCGGTGGTGCAGAGCGCGGTCGACGAGTATTTCCTCGGGCCGCAGCTGGGCACGAATGGCGGCTTGCCGGCCTATCGCTTGAACCAGGATCGTTTCTGGAACCCGATGGACATGGCGACCTTCCAGCGCTTGACCACCCACGGCCATTCCAGTGCCAAGTCGTGGATGAACCAGGCCCAGTTCGCGGTCAACGGCGACTTGTTCGACTTGCCGGCCGGCCCGGTCGGTTTCGCCGCGGTGTTGGAAGCGGGCTCGCAAGGCTATCGTCTGAGCCCCGATCCGCTGACCTTCGGCCCCAACAAGCAGTACGACCAGCCCGGCGGTACCAACCAGGGCGGCGGCGACCGCAAGCGTTATGCGATCGGCGTCGAGTTCAAGTTGCCGCTGTTCGAATCGCTGGACCTGACCACCGCCGGCCGTTTCGATCGCTACGACGACGACAGCCGCAAGGAAGGCAACTTCACCTGGAACGCCGGCCTAGAATGGCGCCCGATCGAAAGCCTGCTGCTGCGCGGCGCCTACAACACCACCTTCCGCGCGCCGGACATGCATTACCTGTTCGCCACCAGCGGCACCGGCACCCAGGAAAGCGCCGACGTCGCTTCGTGCATCAAGCGCAATCAGGGCCCGAACTGCGGCTCGGCGTCGGTGTATTACCGTCACGCCACCAGCCGCACCGGTAACCTCAAGCTCGACAGTGAGACCGGCAAGTCCTGGAGTGCGGGTCTGGTCTGGGATGCGACCGACAACCTGTCGTTCAGTGCCGACTATTGGCGCATGACCATCGACAACCAGGTGCGCGATTTCGACATCGCCGACATCCTCGACCTGGAAAGCCAGTGCATCAACGGCGTTCCGCGCAGGTCGTCGGATCGGATGCAGGTCGCGCCGGGCTCGTCGACGTGTTCGAGCATCCTCTCGCGCGTGAGCCGCAGCAGCCCGGGCACCAACGCCTTCGGCGTCGCCGATCCCAACTATCCCTTGGGCCAGGTGACCTCGGTGCGCAGCGGCCCGATCAACATCGCCTACCGCGAAGTCGCGGGCGTCGACGTGTCGGCCCGCTACAAGCTGCCGGCGACGGCCTGGGGCGACTTCAGCTTCGCGCTCAACTACACGAACCAGTTGAAGAACAACGAGCAGCGCGACCCGGGCGCGCCGATGCAGGAAAACCGCGACAACGATGTGCGCACCTTCGCCCGTGCCAGCGCCAGCTGGTCGCGCGGGCCGTGGAACGCCACCCTGTTCGCCAATCGCATCGGCCACACCAACGGCGACAACTACAACCGTTGCGCACCGATCATGCCGGGGCAAACCTCGACGGAATGCCGGATGGTCGGCAAGCTGAAGGCGCCGATCTACTTCAACCTGACCGCCGGCTACCAGCTGACCGAACAGGCCCGGGTCAACCTGTACATCGACAACCTGTTCGACGAAGCCGAGTACAAGGACCCCTACAAGATGTTCTTCATCTACGCCAACGAACGGGTGTTCTCGCGCGTGGGCCGCGAAATCTCGGCCGAGTTCGTTTACAAGTTCGATTGATGCAGGCTTGACCGATGCAGGTCCGACCGATGCGGTCGGTATCGATGCATCGATGCAATACCCGCGGCCGGCCGTTCGCGACCGGCCGCGGCAAACGCTCTCCAGTAAGCGGTGGTGGCCCGGCGATTCCGCGCTCTCCAGGCGGGACGCAGGGTTTTTTCCCGATTCTCGGGCAGGGGGCGCCTGGATGGGCGCTCCCGTTTTTCTCCCGGGCCTCGGGCACGACCGGTTTCGAATTCATGGCCGGCCGCCGCTGCTGCGGCCGCGCAACCACGGCAAGCGACTCCCTTGGGGCAAGCATGGCGACACTCCGGTCCAAGAACACCTTCGTTTCGGCACTGCGCACGGCCGCCGCGATCGGCCTGATGCTGGCCGCGGCCCTGAGCGCGGACTGGGCCCGGGCGGCCGAGGCGAGCGCGCAGCCCTTGCACGGCGATTGGCAGTTCCGGCTGGTGCCGGGCGACCCCGAAGCCGCCGCGCATGCCGCTGCCACCGATTGGCGCAAGGCGCAGGTGCCGGGGCATGTGCATACCGATCTGTTCGCCGCCGGCCTGATCGCCGACCCCTACGTCGGCGCGCGCGAGCGCAGCCTGCAATGGATCGGCCTGGCGCAGTGGGAATACCGCACCACCTTCGACGTCGATCGCGCCACCCTGAAGCGTGCGCACATCGAGCTGGTGTTCGAGGGTCTGGACACCTTCGCGACCGTGCAGCTCAACGGCGTCGAACTGCTCAAGGCCGACAACAGTTTCCGCACCTGGCGCGTGCCGACCCAGGGCCATCTGCGCGAACGCGGCAATGAGCTGCGGGTGGTGTTCGATTCGCCGATCCGGCGAACGCTGCCGCAGGTGCAGGCGATGCCGCACAAGATCGCCGGTAATTACCCGTCGCCCTACGGCGACGAGCCGCGCGATGCGATGACCGCCAACTTCGTGCGCAAGCCCGGCTACCACTACGGCTGGGACTGGGGCCCGCGCTACGTCAGTGCCGGCATCTGGCGCGCGGTGCGGCTGGAAAGCTGGGACCGCCTGCGCCTGGCCGACCTGCACGTGCAGCCGCGCCGCATCGCCCAGGACGCCGCCGAGGCCACGGTCGAGCTGGAGATCGACAGCGACCGCGCCGGCCAGGTCACGGTCGAGATCGACTACGCCGGTCCGCAAGGCAAGGGCGAGACCGTGCGTCACGAAACCGAACTGCGCAGCGGCCGCAACACCGTATCGGTGCCGCTGACGATCCCGCAGCCGCGGCTGTGGTACCCGGTCGGTTACGGCGAGCAAGCCTTGTACACCTTCAAGGCCCGCGTGCGCGACGCCGATGGCGTGCAGGCGGCGGCCCAGCGTCGCACCGGCTTGCGCAGCATCGAACTGCGCCGCGAGCGCGATGCCGGCGGCCAGGGCTTCGCTTTCGTCGTCAACGGCATCCCGGTGTTCGCCAAGGGCGCCAACGCGATTCCGTTCGACGCCTTCCCGGCGCGGGTGACCCGCGAGCGCCTGCGCCGCGACCTGCAGTCCGCACGCGACGCCAACATGAACATGCTGCGCAACTGGGGCGGCGGTTATTACGAGTCCGACGACTTCTTCGAGCTGGCCGACGAACTCGGGCTGATGGTCTGGCAGGACTTCATGTTCGGTGGTGGCATGCCGCCCGGCTATGACCCCGCTTTCCGCGCTAACGTCGTGGCCGAGGCGCGCGACAATGTGCGCCGCTTGCGCAACCACCCCAGCATCGTGCTGTGGTGCGGCAACAACGAAGAAGAAACCGCCTGGAAGGACTGGGGCCATCGGACCAAGCTGGCCGCGGCCGATCCGAAGTTCGCGCAGACGGTGTGGGAGGGCTATGTGGCCTTGTTCGGCAAGGACCTGCGTCGGGTCGTCGCCGAAGAGGGGGCCGGCGTGCCGTACTGGTCGAGTTCGCCGAGCAACGACCTGGCCGACAAGGCCAACGACTCCAACAACGGCGACAAGCATTACTGGGACGTGTGGGGCGGCCCGGCCTTGCCGGCCACGGCCTACCTCGACGAGACCCCGCGCTTCATGTCCGAGTACGGCCTGCAGGGTTGGCCGTCGCTGCGCACCATCGCCAGTCTCGCCCGCCCCGAAGAGCAGGGCATCAACGCGCCGGTGATCCGCGCGCACCAAAAGTTCCTGGCCGGCGACGGTAACTCGCGCTTGCTGCTGTACATCCGCCGCGAATACGGCGAGCCGCGCGACTTCGCCGATTTCGTCTATCTGAGCCAGCAGGTACAGGCCGAAGGCATCGAGCTGGCCGCCTTGCACCACCGCGCTTCGCGTCCGCGAACTATGGGTTCGCTGTATTGGCAGTTGAACGACGTCTGGCCGGGCGCGTCCTGGTCGAGCCTGGATTACTACGGGCGCTGGAAGCCGCTGCATTTCCACGCCAAGCGCTTCTTCGCCGACGTCGCCATCGCGCCCTTGCGTCGCCCGTCCGGCGAGCGCGGCGGACGCACCGAGCTGAGCCTGCTGTCGGACCGCACCATACCCTTGCAGGGCGAATGGCGTTTGCGGGTCATGGATTTCGACGGCCGCGTCCACCGCGACGAACGCAAGCCGGCGACCCTGTCGGCGTTGGCCTCGACCGCGGCCGGCGCCTGGAGCGACGCCGAACTGCTCGGCGATGCCGATCCCTTGCGCACCGCGGCGGTGTTCGACCTCATCGTCGACGGCAAGACGGTGTCGCGTCGCGCCGTCTACTTCGGCGAATCCAGGCGCCTGGCCTGGCAGGACCCCGAGCTGCACGGCGAACTGCGCCGCGATGGCGAGGGATACCGTTTGCAATTGAAGGCGAGCAAGCTCGCACGCGCGGTCTGGATCGATTTCGGCGATCACGACGTCGAGTTGGCCGACAACGCCCTGACTGTGCTGCCGGGCGAAACCGTGGAGATCGGGTTGAAGTCGAAGGCCGGCCTGGACAGCCTGCAACGCGCCTTGAGCCTGCGATCCTTGTATCGGCCTTGATGGCCAGGGGGCCGTCTCGGCTTTCGTTGGGCAGAGCAAATCCCCCACGCTGCAGTGATCGGGTTTCATCAGCCGTCGCGGTGCGTTCGCCCCCTTTTCCTAAGGGGGCGATGATTGACGTGTTCGGGCATCGGCACCGACATCGATACCGATACCGATACCAAACCCAGCCCCGGTGATGCTTGCTGCTCCCCCCTTTGGCAAAGGGGGGCAGGGGGGATTTGCTCTTTGGCCCCCGCAACAAGCCCAACTTGCATCCCACCCCAACGCCCCGCAGGCTGTGACGTTCGCGCCACCGCCGCGCCGCGTGCATGGAAGCGACGCCCTTCAACCCCGTTCGCGCAGTCGCCGCGTTAGAGGTTGCAGACCCCGTTCTTAAGGAAGAGGTGACCGGTGAAACCGTCCTTCGCAGTCGTTCGTTCCGTGTTTTGCCTGTTGCTCGCCCTCGCCACCGTCGCCAGTGCGCAGATCCGCGGGGATGTCACCGCGCCGCCCTTGCTCGAAGTGCGCGGCGTCGAAACGCCCATCGTGCTCGAATCGGCCCGCGTCGACGGCGAGATCGTCGGCGGGCTGGCCCGGACCTCGGTCGAGCTGGTGTTCCGCAACCCGAACCGACGCGTGCTCGAAGGGCAGTTGCAGTTCCCCTTGCGCGACGGCCAGCAGGTCGCCGGCTTCGCGCTCGACATCGACGGCAAGCTGCGCGCCGCGGTGCCGGTGCCGAAGGACAAGGGCCGGCAGGTGTTCGAGGCGATCGAACGCCGCGGCGTCGACCCGGCGCTGTTGGAGAAGACCGCCGGCAATCAGTTCAAATTGCGGGTCTACCCGATCCCGGCCCAGGGCACGCGGCGGGTGCGGCTGGAGTTGGTCGAGTCGCTCGCTCGCGAGGGCGGCGACTGGCGTTACGAGCTGCCGCTGGCGTTCGCCGCGCAGGCGCGCAGTTTCAGTCTCGAGCTGGTCTCGGCGCAGAAGCCGCGCCTGGTCGGTCTGAGCCAGCAGGCGGAGATCGCCTCAAGCGCCGGCCGCTACCGGCTGGCGCTGCGCGGCCGACCGCTCGGCGACGCCCTGAGCCTGCGGGTGCAGGCCGCCACTGCGCCGCGCGCCTACACCCAGGACTTGGACGGCGAACGTTTCTTCCTCGCCGAAGTGCCGCTGGCCGGTGCGCGCCAGCCGCGCGCGCTGCCGAAATCCATCGGCTTGCTGTGGGACAGCTCGGCCTCGGGCCGCAAGCGCGAGCGCGCCAGCGAACTCGCACTGCTGGATCGTTATTTCCGCGCCGCCGGCGAGGTCCGGGTCAGCCTGGTCCGGCTGCGCGATCGCGCCGAGCCCGCGCAGGCTTTCGCGGTCAAGGGCGGCGACTGGTCGGCGCTCAAGCGCGAACTCGAAAGCACGGTCTACGACGGCGCCACCGACCCGGGCGGTTGGCAGCCGCAGGCCGGCATCGAGGAATACCTGCTGGTCAGCGACGGCTTGTTCAACTACGGCCAACGCCGCTTCCCGGCCTTGCTCGCCGGTCAGCGCCTGTATGCCTTGAATTCGGCCGGTGCGGCCTCCGACCAGGACGGCCTGCGTGCCCTGGCGCAGGCGCACGGCGGCCGTCTGGTGGCGTGGCAGCGCGCCGGCGAGCTCGATCGCGCCGCCGATGTCCTGCTCAACGAAGGGCCGCAATTGCTCGGCGTCGACGGCCTCGGCACGGCCGGGGTGGTCGCCGATTCGCCGTTCGCCGACGGCGGCCTGTTGCGTATCGCCGGCAAGCTGCGCGATCGCCCGGCCAAGCTGAGCCTGAAGGTGCGCGACGGCGGCCGGGTGCGCGAGCTCGTCGTGCCTATCGATGCCGATGCGCCGGCCAGCGTCTTCCCGGCTTCGCTGTGGGCGCAGTATTCGATCGGCGCGATGCAGGCCGACCCCGAACTCAACCGCGCCGCGATCGCGCGCCTCGGCCAGCGCTTCGGCATCGTCACTGCGGAAACCTCGCTGATCGTGCTCGACGATCTGGCCGACTACGTGCGTTACGACATCACCCCGCCGGACCGCCTCGACGAATTTCGCCGGCTCAAGGCCGAAGGCAGCGACGAGCGCGAGCGTACCCGCCGGCAGAGCCTGGACCGGGTCGCCGCGCTCTACGCCGAACGCATCGAATGGTGGCAGCGCAGTTGGCCGAAGGGCGCGCCGCCGCAAGTAGCCGATGAGGCCAAGCTGCGGCGTGCCCAGGCGGGGGCGCATGGCAACGTGCAGCGTTCGCTGGCTTATGCGCCGGCGCCTGCGGCCCCGGTCGCCGCAGTCGCGCCTATGCCGATGGAGGCAGAGGCGAGACTCGAGACGATCACGGTGACCGGCTCGCGCGTCGATGCCGCCTCGGACAAAGCCGGGCAGGACGCAGAAGCCGGCGCCGGCGCCCGCATCGTCCTGCAGCCGTGGCAGCCCGACTCGCCGTACGCACGACGCCTGCGCCAGGCCGGTGCCGACCGCGTGTATGCGATCTACCTCGACGAGCGCGATTCGCATGCGACCAGCACGGCGTTCTATCTCGACGTCGCCGACGTGCTGATCGAGAAAGGCCAGCGCGACCTGGCCCTGCGCGTGCTCTCCAACCTGGCCGAGATGGACCTGGAGAACCGCCACATCCTGCGTGTGCTCGGCTATCGCCTGATGCAGGCCGAACAGCCCGCGCTGGCGGTGCCGGTGTTCGAGCGCGTGCGCGGCCTGGCCGAGGAAGAGCCGCAAAGCTTCCGCGACCTGGGCCTGGCCTATGCCGCCAATGCCCAATACCCGCAGGCGGTGGAGGCCTTGTACGAGATCGCCCTGCGCGATTGGGACGGCCGCTTCCCGGGCGTGGAGGAAATCGCCATGGCCGAGCTCAACGCCATCGTCGCGGCCCACCCGCAAGGGCTGGATACCTCGCGCATCGACCGGCGCCTGCTGCGTAACCTGCCGCTGGACCTGCGCGTGGTGTTGAGTTGGGACAGCGACAACAGCGACATGGACCTGTGGGTGACCGACCCGAACGGCGAGAAGTGCTACTACCGCCACAAGCTGACCTATCAGGGCGGGCGCATCTCCAACGACTTCACCGGCGGCTACGGCCCTGAGGAATTCATCCTGCGCGACGCCAAGCCCGGCAAGTACAAGGTCGAGGCCAACTTCTACGGCGACCGCCAGCAACTGGTGACCGGGGCGACGACCCTGCACCTGTGGCTCAGCACCGGCTTCGGCGGCGCCCAGCCGACCGAGCAGAAGGTGACTCTGCGCCTGAAGGACCACGCCGAAGTGGTGATGGTGGGCGAGTTCGAGGTGAAGTGAGGCCGGCCGAAGCAAGCCGGGCTGAAGTAAGCCCGGCCGATGAGGTCGCGGGGCAGGGCGGCGCGTCGGAACGGGGCGCCGGCCTGGCCCGGTTCGCCGGAGCCGGGGTGGGGCGCGGTCGCGGCTTGCGCCGCTCCTACCCCGAGGCGCTGAGCCGGGCGGGCGTCCCGGCCCCTCGGGCTGCTAGAATCGGCGGTTCTCATCCGCATTCAAGACCATCGGACATGATCGAGCTCAATCCCGTCCGCCAGCGCATCGCCGACCTCCGGGGCCGGCTGGATTCGCTCAGGGGGTATCTTTGACTACGACAGCAAAGTCGAACGTCTCGAAGAAGTAAACCGGGAGCTCGAAAGCCCCGATATCTGGAACAACGCCGAACAGGCCCAGGGCCTGGGCCGTGAGCGCGCCAGCCTGGAAAAGGTGGTCGACGGTATCCGCCGTCTCACCGACGGGCTGGTCGGCGCCGACGAACTGCTCGAACTGGCCGAAATGGAAGACGACGAGTCGACCGCGCTGGCCGTGGTCGAGGACGTCGAGCGCTACGCCAAGCAGGTCGAGGAACTCGAGTTCCGGCGCATGTTCTCCGGCCCGATGGACGCGGCTTCGGCCTTCGTCGACATCCAGGCCGGCGCCGGCGGCACCGAGGCCCAGGACTGGGCCGAAATCCTGTTGCGCATGTACCTGCGCTGGGCCGAATCGCGCGGCTGGAAGGCCGAGCTGATGGAAGTCAGCGGCGGCGACGTGGCCGGCATCAAGTCGGCGACCTTCCGCGTCGAAGGCGATTTCGCCTACGGCTGGCTGAAGACCGAGACCGGCGTGCACCGCCTGGTGCGCAAGTCGCCGTTCGACTCCGACAACCGCCGCCACACCAGCTTCACCTCGGTGTTCGTGTCGCCGGAAGTCGACGACAAGATCGACATCGAGATCAACCCGGCCGACCTCAAGACCGACGTCTACCGCTCCTCGGGCGCCGGCGGCCAGCACGTCAACAAGACCGAATCGGCGGTGCGCATCACCCACGTCCCGAGCGGGATCGTGGTGGCCTGCCAGACCGAGCGCAGCCAGCACGCCAACCGCGACCGCGCCATGAAGATGCTGGCGGCGAAGTTGTACGAGCTGGAAATCCAGAAGCGCAACGCCGTGCGCGACGCGGTCGAGGCGACCAAGTCCGACATCGGCTGGGGCAGCCAGATCCGCAACTACGTGCTCGACCAGAGCCGCATCAAGGATCTGCGCACCGGCATCGAACGCAGCGACACCCAGAAGGTGCTCGACGGCGATCTCGACGAATTCGTCGAGGCCAGCCTGAAGTCGGGCCTGGAAGTGGGTTCGAAACGCATCGACGCGGTCTGAGAGCCGGGATTCGGGAATCGGGTCCTGTAGCCGTCGCGTCTGTCAGGTCGTCATCCCCGCGAAGGCGGGATCCAACGACTTCAGAGTGCGCATCGGTGAAGCTCTGGATCCCGCCTTCGCGGGGATGACGGGCTGAAGGGGGAGGGAGCAGAAATGCGTTGCCGTATACACGCCGACTGCTGCCGTCCCTCCATTGCCTTGCTCGCCCGCCAAGATCGCCCGCCAAGACCGTCCGCATCCGCCACGCCGTCTCCACGCCTGCCGCCGACCGCCACTCAAGCGCCCGCGCCGCGACTTCAGTAATCTGCATCCCTCCAGCTTTCCCAAGCCCTACCTGAAACCCAGACCATGACCGACGACACCAGCCTGCCGCCCATCGACGAGAACCATCTGATCGCGGAGCGTCGCGCCAAACTCACGGCCATGCGCGGCGAGGGCATCGCCTTCCCGAACGATTTCCGCCGCGGCGATTTCGTCGGCGACCTGCAGGCGCAGTACATCGACGCCGAGCATTGGACCCAGGAAGCGCTGGACAGCGAGGCGCGCCGGGTCGCGGTCGCCGGCCGCATCCTGCTCAAGCGGGTCATGGGCAAGGCCAGCTTCGTCCAGATCCAGGACGAGTCGGGGCGCATCCAGTTGTTCCTGCAGGCCAACGCGCTCGGCGAGACCTACGACAAGTTCAAGGGCTGGGACGTCGGCGATATCGTCGCCGCCGAAGGTCCGATCACCCGCACCAAGACCGGCGAGCTGTCGGTCAAGGCCGAGACCCTGCGCCTGCTGACCAAGGCCTTGCGTCCCTTGCCGGACAAGTTCCACGGCCTGGCCGACGTCGAGCAGCGCTACCGCCAGCGCTATGTCGACCTGATCGTGTCGCCGGATGCGCGTGACGTGTTCGTCAAGCGCTCCAAAATCATCCGCTCGATGCGCGCCTGGCTGGATACGCGGCGCTTCCTCGAAGTGGAAACGCCGATGATGCATTACATCCCCGGCGGCGCCGCGGCCAAGCCGTTCACCACCCATCACAATGCGCTCGACCTGCAGCTGTACCTGCGCGTCGCGCCGGAGCTGTACCTCAAGCGCCTGGTCGTCGGCGGCCTGGAACGCGTCTACGAGATCAACCGCAATTTCCGCAACGAGGGCGTGTCGACCCGGCACAACCCCGAGTTCACCATGCTCGAGTTGTACGAGGCCTACGCCACCTACACCGAGATCATGGACCTGACCGAGGCGGTGATCCGCCACGCCGCGACCGACGTGCTCAACACCACCCAGGTCGAATGGGACGGCAACCCGATCGACCTCGGGCCGAAGTTCCGCCGCTGGTCGATGATCGATGCGGTGCTCGAACACAACCCCGAGATCAAGCGCGAAGAACTGCGCGACCTCGACGCCATGCGCGCCCACGGCGCGCGCCTCAAGGTCGCGGTCAAGCCGGGCTACGGCTGGGGCAAGCTGCTGCTCGAAATCTTTGAAAAGACCGTCGAGCACACTTTGATCCAGCCGACCTTCATCACCGATCATCCGGTCGAAGTGAGCCCGCTCGCTCGCGCCAACGACCTCGATCCGGAGCTCACCGACCGTTTCGAGTTGTTCATCGGCGGCAAGGAATTGGCGAACGGTTTCTCCGAGCTCAACGACCCGGAAGACCAGGCCGCGCGTTTCCAGGCCCAGGTCGACCAGAAGGACGGCGGCGACGACGAGGCCATGCACTACGACGCCGACTACATCCGCGCGCTCGAAGTCGGCCTGCCGCCGACCGGCGGTCTGGGCATCGGCATCGACCGCCTGGTGATGATGCTGACCGGCTCCTCGTCGATCCGCGATGTGCTGTTGTTCCCCTATATGCGTCCCGAAGCCGGACTCTGAGCCGCCCCCGGGCGGCGGCGCCCGGCGGCATCCGGTCCGCATGGGCCGCATGGCCGCTAGCGCCGGCCCAACCCATCGGCCAAACCCATCGACCGAGTCCAAACGCAGGCAAGCACAATGGACGGCCAACGCGGGTTGGCCGTTTCTTCAGTCGCCCCGCGTTGAACCGTGACGTACAGCGCTCATTCGCAAGCTTGGCCCGTACGAATACCGGGCGAAGTCGGATCGTCTAGGGACCTTCGGCGGCTGTCACGGGCATCCTGGCGGGGTATGCTCCCAGATCGGTCACCACAGGGGGTGACCCCATTACGGAAGCCGGTGTGAACGTCGTTATCGTCGATGACCAAACGTCCGCGCGGACCATGTTGCGCCACATCATCGAGGACATCGCGTCCGAGTTGTCGGTGCACGATTTCGGCGAGCCCGAGGCCGCGTTGGCGTGGTGCGAAACGCACCAGCCCGATCTGTTGCTGCTCGACTATCGTATGCCGGGCATCGACGGGCTGGAGTTCGCGCGCCGTTTCCGCCGCCTGCCGATGCACCGGGACATCCCGATCATCCTGGTGACGGTGGTCGGCGACGAACCGGTGCGCCAGGCTGCACTCGAAGCCGGGGTGATCGATTTCCTGGTCAAGCCGGTGCGTCCGCGCGAGCTGCGTGCGCGTTGCCGCAACCTGCTGCAGTTGCGCCAGCAGTCCGAGAACGTCAAACAGCGGGCCCTGTCGCTCGAACAGCGGCTGCTGTCGAGCATGCACGAGGTCGAGGAGCGCGAGCGCGAGACCTTGTCGCGACTGGCCCGGGCCATCGAATACCGCGATGCCGGCACCAGCGCCTACCTGGAGCGGATGTCGCACATCGCCGGCCTGATCGCCGAGCAGTTGGGCATGTTCGAGGACGAGATCCGGGTCATCGAGATGGCCGCGCCGCTGCACGACATCGGCAAGATCGCCATCCCCGACGCGGTCCTGATGAAGCCCGGCCCGCTGACCGAGGAGGAGACGGCGGTCATGCGCCGCCACCCCAAGATCGGCTACGAACTGCTCAGCGGCAGCCAGAACCGGTTCATCCAGGCCGGGGCCCTGATCGCCTTGCGCCATCACGAGCGCTACGATGGCAGCGGCTACCCGGACGGGCTGGTCGGGGACGATATTCCCCTGGAAGCCCGGATCGTGGCGGTCGCAGACGTGTTCGACGCCCTGATTTCGCCGCGTCCCTACAAAAAAGCCTGGGACGTGGAGGAGGCATTGGGGTATATGTACGCTCAGCGCGGTCGTTTGTTCGATCCACGTTGCGTGGACGCCCTGATCCGCAGCCGGGCCCGGCTCGACGAAATCTGCGATCGTTATTCGGCCAGCTTCCCCCGTCCCGGCTTGGAGTAGCCGATGGCTTCCACCCTGCGCGTGGTCAAGGAGCGCCTCTCGAACCGCCCGGACAGCGAGCATGGGCAGGCGTTGGTGCGGCTGGTCATCGCCTGCCTGATCGTCGCCTACCTGCTGGGCCTGCAGGCCTTCGACCAGGCCAGCGTGGCCACCCAGACCATGCTGTGGGTGATGTCGGCCGAATCGGTGGTCGGCCTGGGCCTGATGGCGGCGATCGTGCGTTGGCCCGGGGTCTCGCACCTGCGCCGCTGGATCGGCATGCTCGCCGACTATTCGACCCTGGCGATGCTGATGTCGCTGGACGCGCCCTCGCTGGCGCCGCTGTACGTGATCGTGCTGTGGGTAACCATCGGCAACGGCCTGCGCTACGGCACCACCTACCTCTACACCGCCGCGTCCCTGGCCGGGGCCTCGTTCCTGGCGGTGATCCTCAAGAACGATTACTGGCGCGGCCAGCCCTATCTGTCGACAGGCCTGTGGCTGGGCCTGGTGGCGATCCCGGCCTACCTGTCCTCGTTGCTGCGCAGCCTGCAGAAGGCGACCGAGGACGCGCGCCGCGCCAACGAGGCCAAGAGCCGCTTCCTGGCCAACATGAGCCATGAGTTGCGCACGCCGCTCAACGGCATCATCGGCATGGCCGAACTCATGCACGGCACGCGGCTGGCGCCGGACCAGCGCGAATACGCCGACGTCATCCACGCCTCGGCGCAGTCGCTGCTGTTGCTGGTCAACGACGTGCTCGACATTTCGGCGATCGAGGCCGGCAAGCTGCAGCGCCGCGACATCGATTTCAACCTGCAGGAAGTGATGAAGCGGCTGCAGAAGATGCTGCAACCGCTGGCCGCGGCGAAGGGGCTGACGCTCAAGGTCGACGTCGAGCAGGACGTGCCGGTGCGTCTCAACGGCGACAGCGCGCTGCTGACCCAGGTGCTGTTGAACCTGCTGCACAACGCGATCAAGTTCACCGAGAAGGGCGGGGTGTCGCTGGTCACCCGGCTGGTCGGCGGCGCCACCGGTCCCGGTACGCCCGGGATCGAGCGCCAGGTGCGCTTGCGCTTCTCGGTGCGCGACACCGGCATCGGCGTGCCGAGCGAGGACGTCGACCGCATCTTCCAGGCCTTCGAGCAGGTCGACAACGGCCCGACCCGCCGTTTCGGCGGCACCGGCCTGGGCACCACGATCGCCAAGACCCTGACCCAGTTGCTCGGCGGCGAGATCGGCCTGGAAGCCAATCCCGGCGGCGGCAGCCATTTCTGGGTCGAGCTGCCGCTGCGTCTGGAAGAGGCCGCTCTGACCCAACCCGATGCGCAGCAGGAGGGCAGCGGCAAGGTCATCTCGTTCGAGGACCCGTTCCTGCGCCACAAGACCCGGGTGCGCAGCCTGCGGGTGTTGATCGCCGACGACCAGTCGGCCAACCGCACTGTGCTGACCCGCATCCTGGAGCGCGCCGGTCACCGTGTGCAGGCCGCCAACGACGGCGAACAGGCCCTGGACCAGCTCGAGCTCGGCCAGTTCGACCTGGCCGTGCTCGACATGCACATGCCCGGCCTCAGCGGCCTGGACGTGATCCGGCAACTGCGTTTCATGCAGGCCGGCAACGGCCGCCGCACGCCGACCATCATCCTCAGCGCCGATGCGACCCTGCAGGCCTCGGAAGCGGCCAGCGAAGCCGGCGCGATGGCGTTCCTGACCAAGCCCATCGTGGTCGGGCGCCTGCTCGAAACCATCGCCGACGTGGTCGATTCGCAGCGCATGCCGGCGGTGCGCGCGATCAGCGACGTCAGCCGTCCGCTGACCAACCCGGCGGTGTTGGCCGAACTGGCCGAAATGGGTTTGGGCGATCAGTTCCTGCGCGATTTCGTCGAGCAGTGTTTGAAAGACGCGCAGTCCTGCCAGACCGACCTGGAAGCGGCGGCGGTGGTGGCGCGTTGGGACGAGTTCCGCGAGATCGCTCACGCCTACAAGGGCGTGGCGGAAAATCTCGGCGCGCACTCGATTGCGGAGCGCTGCTCGCAGGTCATGCGTGCAAGCGACGAAGTACTCGTTCGCGAGTGTCCGAAACTGGTCGTGGACCTCGCGACGCAATTGTCGGCGGTGGCCGACGTCAGCCGTCAGGAAGTGGCGCGCCTCAGTCGCGGCAACCGCGGCAAGGACGTCCCCGACGTTTCTTGACAGCATCCTGCCACGCGAGGCGCGTGGCAGGCCCCCCCCTGTAAGACATCAGGCCAGCGCCAGCGCCGGCGCGGTCGCGCCGGCCCGGCGCTGCTGCGCACGCACCAGGCGTTCCATGGTCTTGAGCCCGCGATCGTTGAGGCGCATCGCCGCATCGACCCATTCGGTGGTCACCGACAGCAGCTCGTCCAGACTGACCGGACGGCAGGCCTGACGGACCGTGTTCATCGCCCGCAGGGCATTGCCCATGCGCTGGTTGCGCTTGATCTGCTCGGACGCCGCCTGCAAGCCGTAACCGCGCGGCACGACCTGGTCGACCACGCCCATGCGCAGCAGTTCTTCGACCGGATAGACGCGGGCGTTGAGCATCATGCGTTCGGCCTGGACCGGGGTGACCCGGCGGGTCAGGAAGGTGTAGGCGCCCATGCCCGGGAACAGGTCGAACAGCACCTCCGGGAAGCCCATGCCGGTGCCGGCCTCGGCGATGATGGTGTGGCAGCACAGCGCGGCCTCGAAGCCGCCGCCGAGCGCATCGCCCTGGATCACCGCGATGCTGTGGACCCGGTCTTCGTGCAACTGATAAAGATTGAAGGCGACTTCGATGCACAGGCATGCGTACTCGAGCAGGCGCTGGCGGTTGCCGCTGCGGATCATGCGCGAGAACAGCGCCAGGTCGCCGCCCAGGTTGAACACGTCGGCGTCGGAAGCAAGCACGAAATGGCGGATGCCGGCGCGCGGATCGCAATCGGAAGCCAGTTCGCGGCGAATGCGTTCCTGCGCGCGCTTCATGTCGTGCAGCAGGTGCTCGGAGAAGCAAGGCGAGTAGGGCGCGTCCTGTCCATGGACGTGATTGGCGGGCTGGGCGTGCATATAGCCCCAGTCGGTACCGCTGGCCGGGTCGGCGACATGGCGGAACAGGGCGGGGACATTCGCGATTGGCAGACGGGCGGACATGGACATGGCGGACTCCTAAAGGACGGGTGGCGGGTCGGGATACCCGCGTTTCGATGCTACACCTCGCCCAGGCATCGTTCAGACAAGGTTCGGCCTTCGTCCTGGCGCATTCATTTCCGGCACAAAACCGGGGCTGGACCCAAACGCGAATCGGGGCTGGGGCCGGCCCGGGCGGACACGAAAAAGGCCCCTCGGGGAGGGGCCTTTCGGGAGCGGCGCCAGGGCGCCGGTTCGTGCCGCGGGGCTTACTTGGGCGCGTCGCGCAGCTCGCGGCGCAGGATCTTGCCGACGTTGGTCTTGGGCAGCTCGGTGCGGAACTCGACGAACTTGGGGTGCTTGTAGCCGGTCAGGTTGATCCGGGCATGCGCCTTGACGTCCTCGGCGGTCAGCGCCTGATCCTTCTTCACGATCACGACCTTCACCGCTTCGCCGGACTTGTCGTCGGGCACGCCCACCGCGGCCACTTCGAGCACGCCCGGCATCATCGCGATCACGTCCTCGATCTCGTTCGGATACACGTTGAAGCCCGACACCAGGATCATGTCCTTCTTGCGGTCGACGATGTAGAAGAAACCCTGCTCGTCCATGCGCGCCATGTCGCCGGTGTGCAGCCAGCCGTCGTCGTCGATGACGTTGGCGGTTTCCTCGGGGCGCTGCCAATAGCCCTTCATGACCTGCGGGCCCTTGATGCACAGCTCGCCGACTTCGCCGATGCCGAGCTTGTTGTTGTTCTCGTCCTTGACGCAGGCGTCCGTCGAGGAGATCGGCAGGCCGATCGAGCCGTTGTACTCGGCCAGGTCCATCGGATTGATGCACGCCGCCGGCGAGGTCTCGGTGAGGCCGTAGGCTTCGACCAGGGTGATGCCGGTGACTTGCTTCCAGCGATCGGCGACCGCGCGCTGCACGGCCATGCCGCCGCCGAGGGTCAGGTGCAGATGCGAGAAATCGACCTCGTCGAAACCCGGCGTGTTGAGCAGGCCGTTGAACAAGGTGTTGACGCCGGTGATCGCGGTGAACGGCGTTTTCTTCAGTTCCTTGACGAAGGCCGGCATGTCGCGCGGATTGGTGATCATGTGGTTGAGGCCGCCGAACTTCATGAAGACCAGTCCGTTCGCCGTCAACGCGAAGATGTGGTACAGCGGCAGCGCGGTGATGATGATCTCGTGGCCGGGCTTGGCGTTGGCGCCGACCCAGGCCGCGGCCTGCTGCATGTTCGCGACCAGGTTGCGATGGGTCAGCATCGCGCCCTTGGCCACGCCGGTGGTGCCGCCGGTGTACTGCAGGAAGGCGATGTCGTCCGGCGAGATCTCGATCTCCGGCAGCTTGTGCATCTGCCCGAGGGTGAGGGTGTCGCGGAAACGCACCGCGCCGGGGATGTCGTAGTCCGGCACCATCTTCTTGACGTACTTCAGCACGAAGTTCATCACCGGGCCCTTGAGCCCGCCGATCATGTCGCCCAGGCCGGTGCTGATGACCTGCTTGACCTGGGTCTGGCCGACCACTTCCTGCACGGTCTTGCCGAAGTTGTCGAGCACGAAGATCACCGCCGCGCCGGAGTCGTCGAGCTGATGCTTGAGCTCGCGCGCGGTGTACATCGGATTGGTGTTGACCACGGTCAGGCCGGCGCGCAACACGCCGAAGGTCGCGATCGGATACTGCAGGCAGTTGGGCATCATGATCGCGACGCGATCGCCCTTCTTGAGCTTGAGTTCGCCGAGCAGATACGCGGCGAACTGCGCGCTGAGCCGGTCGATGTCGCCGTAGGTTAGTACCTTGCCGAAATTGGAGAAGGCGGGACGGTCGCGATAATTTTCGATAGCGTTTTCCAGCACCGATACGATGGACGGGAACTCGTCCACGTCGATCTGTGCCGGCACGCCTTCAGGATACTGAGCAAGCCACGGTCGTTCGAAACTCATCGCGATCCCCTCTCTAATCGCTCGTCGATTCTGGCCGCCGGCCCGCTGTGTGCGCTGCCGTACGGTATTTTCTCGATTGGAGCATAGGCTCTACTGACTGGCAAGGCGATGCTGCGAAGGGCGGTGCGGACATTGTCCGCGGCCTCGCGGACCTGTCACGATGGCGCTCCGAGGGGGGCGCGCGAACGGTCGTGCGAAGCGGCCGCCGCCGCCGGCGTAGGGATGGCGGCAAGGCGACCGCGGTAAAGGGAGGCTTCCGGTGAATAGTGCGAACAGCCGCGAGAATGGGATCGCCGTGCGACGAAAATCGAGCCTCGGGCCGCCATGGCGCCGGTTCGTGCTGGCGGCGGTCCTGGCGCTGTCGTCGACGGCTTGCGGCCGCGACCCGCCCGAGCAGCGCCTGCGCGACTCGGTGACGCAATTCCAGGCCGCGATCGAGCAACGCGACGCGCCGGCCCTGCAGGAGTGGCTGGCGGCCGATTTCGTCGGCCCCGAGGGGCTGGACCGCGAAGGCGCGCGCCGGCTCGCGGTCGGCACTTTCCTGCGCTATCGGCAACTCGGCGTGACGGTCGGCCCGCTCGATATCGCCCTGCAGCCCGACCACGCGACCGTACGTTTCACCGCGGCATTGACCGGCGGCTCCGGCCGGCCCCTGCCCGAAGCGGCGCGGCTGTACGAAGTGGAGACCGGCTGGCGCGAGGAAGACGGCGACTGGCGCATGACCTCGGCGCGCTGGACCGCGAAGCTGTAGTCCGCGAGCGTTTCGCGGCGCCGGGCGATGCCCCGGCAAGCGCAAGCAAGACCCGGATACGACGAGAGCGGCCGAAGCCGCTCTCCCAGGTGCCGGTGGCCGTAGGGCCGGGCGTTCTTCGTTCGTACCGGCGCCGGCCAAGCCGCCTTGCGTGCCGCCAACTGGCGCAGCACGTAATGCAGGATGCCGCCGTGGCGGCTGAAGAGCGACGCTAACGCGCCACGGGCGCGTGTCGCTCTGAAGGCCGATAGCCGTGGGGCTATCGGCCGCTCTTCCGCTCGGTCAATTGCTGCTCAAGCCGCCTTGCGCGCAGCCAACTGGCGCAGCACGTAATGCAGGATGCCGCCGTGGCGGCTGAAGAGCGACGCTAACGCGCCACGGGCGCGTGTCGCTCTGAAGGCCGATAGCCGTGAGGCTATCGGCCGGTCTTCCGCTCGGTCAATTGCTGCTCAAGCCGCCTTGCGCGCAGCGAGTTGGCGCAACACGTAATGCAGGATGCCGCCGTGGCGGAAGTACTCGACTTCCTTCGGCGTCAGCAGCAGCACCTTGACCTCGATCGTCTTGTGGCTGCCGTCGGCCTTCTTGGCGACCAGGGTGGCGGTCTTGGCCGCGCCGTCGTCGAGACCGACCACGTCGATCACTTCCGAACCGTCCAGACCGTGGCTCTGCGCGTTCTCGCCGTCCTTGAACTGCAGCGGCAGCACGCCCATGCCGACCAGGTTGGAGCGGTGGATGCGCTCGAAGCTCTCGGCGATCACCGCCTTGACCCCGAGCAGGTTGGTGCCCTTGGCGGCCCAGTCGCGCGAGGAGCCGGTGCCGTATTCCTTGCCGGCGAACACCACCAGCGGCACGCCGTCGGCCTTGTACTTCATCGCCGCGTCGTAGATCGCCAGCTTCTCGCCCTGTGAAGGCCGGCCGTCACCGCCGTCCTTGGAAAAATACAGCGTGTTGCCGCCTTCCTCGCCGCCGAACATCAGGTTCTTGATGCGGATGTTGGCGAAGGTGCCGCGCACCATCACGTCGTCGTTGCCGCGACGCGAGCCGTAGCTGTTGAAGTCGGCCGGTTGCACGCCGCGCGCGATCAGGAAGCGGCCGGCGGGCGAGTCTTTCTTGATGTTGCCGGCGGGCGAGATGTGGTCGGTGGTGATCGAGTCGCCGAACAGGCCCATCACGCGCGCGCCGCGGACGTCGTCGATGTTGCCGACCTGCATGGTCATGCCGTCGAAGTAGGGCGGGTTCTTGATGTAGGTCGAGTCCTCGTCCCACTGGAAGGACTCGCCGTCGGGCGAGGCGATCTGGTTCCAACGCGTGTCGCCCTTGAACACGTCGGCGTAGTTTTGCGCGAACAGTTCCGGGCCGACGGTGGCGGCGATCATGTCGCCGATTTCCTTGTTGCTCGGCCAGATGTCGCGCAGGTAGACATCCTGGCCGTCGGCGCCCTTGCCGATCGGCTCCTTGGTCAGGTCGATGTTGACCGTGCCGGCGATCGCATAGGCCACCACCAGCGGCGGCGAGGCCAGGTAGTTGGCTTTCACTTCCGGATGCACGCGGCCTTCGAAGTTGCGGTTGCCCGACAGCACCGAGGCGACCACGAGTTCGTTCTCGGCGATGCCCTTGGAGACTTCGTCCGGCAGCGGGCCGGAGTTGCCGATGCAGGTGGTGCAGCCATAGCCGACCACGTAGAAACCGAGCTTTTCCAGGTCGGCGAGCACGCCGGCCTTGCGCAGGTAGTCGGTGACCACCAGCGAGCCCGGGCCGAGCGAGGTCTTGACCCAGGGCTTGGACTTCAGGCCCAGGCGAGCGGCGTTGCGCGCGAGCAGGCCGGCGCCGAGCATCACCGCCGGGTTGGAGGTGTTGGTGCAGGAGGTGATCGCGGCGATCACCACCGAGCCGTCGGACAGGTCGGCGTCCTGGTCGTGGATGCGGATCTTCGACACCGGCTTGGCGGCGAGGTGATCGGCCTGGGCCTGGGCGCCGCCTTCGCTCTTGAGCTCGTCGACCGCGCAGCCGAGCTTGGCGTTGCCGCCGTTGTTCGACTTGCGGTTGGCGATCAGCGGGCCGAGGTTGTCGTTGAAATTGGTGTGCACGTGTTCGAGCAGGACGCGGTCCTGAGGACGCTTCGGGCCGGCCATCGACGGACGCACCTCGCCGAGGTCGAGTTCGAGCGTGGCCGAATAGGTCGCATGCGGCTGGCCGGGTTCGTGCCACAGGCCCTGGGCCTTGGCATAGGCTTCGACCAGCGCGATCTGCTCTTCCGAGCGGCCGGACAGGCGCAGGTAGGTCACCGCTTCGGCGTCGATCGGGAAGATGCCGCAGGTCGCGCCGTACTCGGGCGCCATGTTGGCGATGGTCGCGCGGTCGGCCAGCGGCAGGTGTTGCAGGCCGTCGCCGAAGAACTCGACGAACTTGCCGACCACGCCGTGCTTGCGCAGCATCTGGGTCACGGTCAGGACCAGGTCGGTCGCGGTCGCGCCTTCCGGCAACTGGCCGGTCAGCTTGAAGCCGACCACCTGCGGAATCAGCATCGAGGAGGGCTGGCCGAGCATCGCCGCCTCGGCTTCGATGCCGCCGACGCCCCAGCCGAGCACGCCGATGCCGTTGATCATGGTGGTGTGGCTGTCGGTGCCGAACACGGTGTCTGGGAAGGCCTGCAGGTCGCCGTCGACCTCGCGGCCCATGACCACGCGGGCCAGGTTCTCCAGGTTGACCTGGTGGACGATGCCGGTGTTCGGCGGCACCACCTTGAAGTTTTCGAACGACTTCTGGCCCCAGCGCAGGAAGCTGTAGCGCTCCATGTTGCGCTGGAACTCGATCTTGCCGTTCAGGTCCAGCGCCTCGGGGCTGCCGAACACGTCGACCTGGACCGAGTGGTCGATGACCAGCTCGGAGGGGATCAGCGGGTTGATCTGGCGGGCGTTGCCGCCGAGCCGGCCGACCGCGTCGCGCATCGCCGCGAGGTCGACCACGCAGGGCACGCCGGTGAAGTCCTGCAGGACCACGCGCGCCGGCATGAAGGCGATCTCGGTGTCGGGCTCGCGGGTGGCGTCCCACTGCGCGACGGCCTCGATGTGGTCCTTGCCGACCGTGGCGCCGCCGTCTTCGTGGCGCAGCAGGTTTTCGAGCAGGATCTTCATCGAGTAGGGCAGGCGGCTGATGTCGTAGCGCTCGCCCAAGGCCGGCAGGCTGAAATAGGTGTAGTCGCGGCCGTTGACGGAAAGCTTGCGGCGGGTCGAATAGGAGTCGGGCATGTCGGTGGAGCTCCTTTGGTACGGCTGGCGTGCCGCTGGGGCGGCACGGAGGCTGGCGCGCCTGGGGGTATGGGCGCGGTGGCTGGCGATGGCGCCGATTATCGCTTTATCGGGTTCAGGAAGCGTGCAGACCATGGTCGCAAGCGCGCTACAGCGTTCCACCCCAAGCGTATGGACGGATCGCGCAAAGCCTTGCGCGGCGAGGGGCCGGCACACCCTCCGCGTTGCCGCGAAAGCCCTTTGAAGGCAAAATACGCGGTCGAGGCCGTGCCCTTCGTGGGCGCCCGCGGCCTTGCCTCCCAGCAACTCGCCACCAGCAACTCGCCACGTAAGTCCGAACGCGCCGGTCGCGGCGGCGGACCCACGCAGCCAGTGCCACGTCTTTACCGCTTCACTCCGACGGGAATCTCCATGCTCTCCAGCTATCGCCAACACGTTGCCGAGCGCGCCGCGCTGGGCATTCCGCCGCTGCCCCTGACCGCCCAGCAGACCGCCGAGGTCATCGAGCTGCTGAAAGCGCCGCCGGCGGGCGAGGGAGAGTTCCTGCTCGACCTGATCACCCAGCGCGTGCCGGCCGGCGTCGACGACGCCGCCAAGGTCAAGGCCTCGTACCTTGCCGCGGTCGCCTTCGGCACCGAGAAGAACGCGCTGATCAGCCGCGAACGCGCGACCGAACTGCTCGGCACCATGCTCGGCGGCTACAACATCCATCCGCTGGTCGAACTGCTCGACGACGCCCAGGTCGGCACCATCGCCGCCGAAGCGTTGAAGAAGACCCTGCTGATGTTCGACGCTTTCCACGACGTCCAGGACAAGGCCGAGGCCGGCAATGCCAACGCCAAGTCGGTGCTGCAGAGCTGGGCCGACGCGGAATGGTTCACCAGCCGTCCGGAAGTGCCGGAAAGCCTGACCATCACCGTGTTCAAGGTGACCGGCGAGACCAATACCGACGACCTGTCGCCGG
Source organism: Lysobacter sp. ESA13C (assembly GCF_019970005.1). Classification (NCBI taxonomy): domain Bacteria; kingdom Pseudomonadati; phylum Pseudomonadota; class Gammaproteobacteria; order Lysobacterales; family Lysobacteraceae; genus Lysobacter; species Lysobacter sp. ESA13C. Next base: position 451,839 of record NZ_JAHXYK010000004.1, read on the forward strand.
CGCCCGACGCGACCACGCGCCCGGACATCCCGATGCACGCCCTGGCGATGCTCAAGAACGCCCGCGACGGCATCGTGCCGGAAGAAGACGGCAAGCGCGGCCCGATCGCCTTCATCGAATCGCTGAAGGACAAGGGCCACCTGGTCGCCTACGTCGGCGACGTGGTCGGTACCGGTTCGAGCCGCAAGTCGGCCACCAACTCGGTGCTGTGGTTCACCGGCGAAGACATCCCCTTCATCCCGAACAAGCGCTTCGGAGGCGTGTGCCTGGGTTCGAAGATCGCGCCGATCTTCTACAACACCATGGAAGACGCCGGCGCGTTGCCGATCGAACTCGACGTGTCGCAGATGAACATGGGCGACGTGGTCGAGCTGCGTCCCTACGACGGCAAGGCCATCAAGGACGGCCAGGTCATCGCCGAGTTCGCGCTCAAGTCCGACGTGCTGCTCGATGAAGTGCGCGCCGGCGGCCGCATCCCGCTGATCGTCGGCCGCGGCCTCACCGCCAAGGCGCGCGAAGCGCTGGGCCTGCCGGCCTCGACCCTGTTCCGCCTGCCGCAGAACCCGGCCGACACCGGCAAGGGCTATTCGCTGGCGCAGAAGATGGTCGGCCGCGCCTGCGGCTTGCCGGAGGGCGAAGGCGTGCGTCCGGGCACCTATTGCGAGCCGAAGATGACCTCGGTGGGTTCGCAGGACACCACCGGCCCGATGACCCGCGACGAGCTCAAGGACCTGGCCTGCCTCGGCTTCTCGGCCGACCTGGTGATGCAGTCGTTCTGCCACACCGCGGCCTATCCGAAGCCGGTCGACGTCAAGACTCACCACACCCTGCCGGAGTTCATCTCCAACCGCGGCGGCATCTCGCTGCGCCCGGGCGATGGCGTGATCCACAGCTGGCTCAACCGCATGCTGATGCCCGACACCGTCGGCACCGGCGGCGACTCGCACACTCGCTTCCCGGTCGGCATCTCGTTCCCGGCCGGCTCCGGCCTGGTCGCGTTCGCCGCGGCCACCGGCGTCATGCCGCTGGACATGCCGGAATCGGTGCTGGTGCGCTTCAAGGGCGAAATGCAGCCCGGCGTGACCCTGCGTGACCTGGTCAACGCGATTCCGTTGGCTGCGATCAAGTCCGGCCTGCTGACCGTCGCCAAGCAGGGCAAGAAGAACATCTTCTCCGGCCGCATCCTCGAGATCGAAGGCCTGCCGCAGTTGAAGGTCGAGCAGGCGTTCGAGCTGTCCGACGCCTCGGCCGAACGTTCGGCCGCCGGCTGCACGGTCAAGCTCGACAAGGAACCGATCATCGAATACCTCACCAGCAACATCACGCTGCTGAAGTGGATGATCGCCGAGGGCTACGCCGATCCGCGTTCGCTCGCCCGCCGCATCAAGGCGATGGAAGGCTGGCTGGCCAACCCGCAACTGCTGGAAGGCGACGCCGATGCCGACTACGCCGCGGTGATCGAGATCGATCTGAACCAGATTGTCGAGCCGATTGTGGCGTGCCCGAACGACCCCGACGACGTCAAGACGCTGTCGGACGTGGCCGGCGCGGTCATCGACGAAGTCTTCATCGGTTCGTGCATGACGAATATTGGTCATTTCCGGGCTGCGGCCAAGCTGCTCGAAGGCAAGCGCGACATCCCGACCCGCCTGTGGGTCGCGCCGCCGACCAAGATGGACGCGTCCGAGCTGACCAAGGAAGGCCATTACGGCACCTTCGGCACCGCCGGCGCGCGCATGGAAATGCCGGGCTGCTCGCTGTGCATGGGCAACCAGGCGCAGGCGCGCGAAGGCGCGACCGTGTTCTCGACCAGCACCCGCAACTTCCCGAACCGTCTCGGCCGCAACACCAACGTCTACCTGGGCTCGGCGGAACTGGCGGCGATCTGCTCGCGCCTGGGTCGCATCCCGACCCGCGAGGAGTACATGGCGGACGTCGGCGTGCTCAAGGCCGACGGCGACAAGATCTACCGCTACATGAACTTCGATCAGATCGAAGACTACAAGACGGTCGCCGACACGGTGGCCGCGGCCTGATCGGCCGGCGGTAAACCGAGAAACGAAAAACCCCGGCTCAGGCCGGGGTTTTTTGTTGGGCGCGGCCGGCACGGTTCAAACCCCATGCGACGCATCTGCCCCTGCAGGAGCGGCGTAAGCCGCGACAAGCGAAGCGACGCAACCACCCGCACGACGCGGCAACCGGAACGAGGTCGCGGCTCACGCCGCTCCTACAGGGAAGGTTTCGCCGCAAGAAAACCGCGCCATCAAGGGGTAGGAGCGGCGCAAGCCGCGAGAGGCGAAGCGATGTCATCACCCGCACGACGCGGCAACCGGACCGAGCTCGCGGCTCGCGCCGCGGCTACAGGAGGTTTCGCCGCAGGGAAGCCGCGCTGCAAGGGGTAGGAGCGGCGCAAGCCGCGACTGGCGCAGCGACGCCAGCCACCCGTACGACACGGCAATCGGACCGAGCTCGCGGCTCGCGCCGCGGCTACAGGAGGTTTTGCCGCAGGGAAGCCGCGCTGCAAGGGGTAGGAGCGGCGCAAGCCGCGAGAGGCGAAGCGATGTCACCCGCCCGCACGCCACGGCAACCGGACCGAGGTAGCGATTCGCGCCAAGCCTACAGGGAGGCCCCGCAACGACGCGCGGCCCGGCTCCTCAGCCCAAACGCGCCTCGATCGCGTCGACCATGGCGCGGCGGCGCAGCAGGAAATCCCAATAGCTGCCGCCGAGCTGGCGCCACAGCACCGCCGAACGCACCGCGGCCAGCAGGGCGGCGCGGACTTCGGCGACCACGCCGGGCTGGCCGAGGTAATGCGGGTTGCCCTGGACCAGCACCCGCGGGCGCAGGTGGCTCAGGGTCTCGGCGTACAGGCTGCCTAGGGCGGCGATGACGTCGGGATGGCTGCTGCCGAGGCGGCCGGCGGCGGTGGCCTGGCCGTGGATGCCGCGCAGGACCTTCTCGGTCATGGCGGCGTCGCGGACGAAGCGGCGCTCCAGTTGCAGCACGGCCAGGGCCAGCCGCGGCAGGTGCTCGTCGTTGGCGCGGTTGACGAAATAGTCCTGCAGCAGCACCAGACCCGGGCGCAGGTTCGCCAGGCCGCCGTAGACGGCCGCCGGGGTCGAGGCATCGATGCGGAACACCGAGTCCAGGGCGGTGTCGAGCACGGAGGCGTTGGCCTGGCCGGTGTCGGCGATGCGCCGCACCTGGCCCAAGGCCTGGGCCAGGCCGGCGAGTGCGAGTACGCGTTCGGAGAGGTCGGCCATTACGTAGTGGGTTCCTTGGGGGGCAGGGGGGCGGCGCAATCGGGTGCATCGGTGGCGGCGATCACCGCGCCACCCAGGCAAACCTCGCCGTCGTACAGCACCAGCGACTGGCCGGGCGTGACCGCGCGCTGGGATTGGGCGAAACGGACTTCCAAGCTGCCGTCATCGCGCACCGAGACTTCGCAGTCCTGGTCGGGTTGGCGGTAACGGGTCTGGGCGCTGCAGACGAAGCGGGCGGCCGGCGGCTGGCCGGCGATCCAATGGGCGGTTTCCGACCACAGGGTCTGCGAATGCAGCCAGGGGCTGTCGCTGCCCTGGTCGACGTACAGCACATTGGTCGCGACGTCCTTGCCGACCACGTACCAGGGCGCCGGCTCGAAGCCGCGCACGCCGCCGATGTTGAGGCCTTCGCGCTGGCCGAGGGTGAAATAGAACACGCCCGGATGGCGGCCGACGACCTGGCCGGCCGGGGTGCGGATCTCGCCTTCGCGCGCCGGCAGGTAGCGCGACAGGAACTCGCGGAAATCGCGTTCGCCGATGAAGCAAATGCCGGTCGAGTCCTTCTTGGCCGCGGTCGGCAGTTGCGCCGCGCGCGCCATCTCGCGCACGTCGCGCTTGAGCAGGTCGCCGAGCGGGAAACGCGTGGCCGACAGCTGCGCCTGGCCGAGCTGGTGCAGGAAATAGCTCTGGTCCTTGCTGCGGTCGACCGCCCGCAGCAGGCGGAAGCCGGCCCCGGCCTTATCGACGCGGGCGTAATGGCCGGTCGCTATGAACTCCGCGCCGAGCTCGCGCGCAGCGTCGAGGAAATGCTTGAACTTGATCTCGCGGTTGCACAGCACGTCCGGGTTCGGGGTGCGGCCGGCGGCGTATTCGGCGAGGAAGTGCTCGAACACCCCGGCCCAGTACTCGCCGGAGAAATCGCGGAAATGGATCGGCAGGCCGAGCCGGCCGGACACCGCGACCGCGTCGCGGCGGTCGTCCTCGGCGCGGCAGTCGCCGCTGCCGTCGTCGGCCCAGTTCTGCATGAAGAGGCCGGCGATCGGCTCGCCGGCGTCGCGCAGGCGCAGGGCGGCGACCGAGGAATCGACCCCGCCCGACATGCCCACGATGGTGCGTACCGATACGGCCATGAGGATCAGACCGGGTCGGGCGAGACCATTTGCTGCAGCAGATCCAGCGAATGGCGGCGTCCACCGAGGTAGTCGGCGACCACGCGCCAGACCAGCGGACTGCGGTGCTCGGGCGCGCGCGCCTGCAACTCGGCCGGGCTCATCCACAGGGCCTGGACGATGCCTTCGTCGAGGCTCCGGCCGGGGTCGTGGCGGACCGGTTCGGCGGCGAAGGCGAAGCGCAGGTAGTGGCGGCCGCCGGCGCCGTCCTCCTGCTGCGGCGCCTTCCACTGGTAGGCGCCGACGAAGGCGGTCAGGCGCACGTCCCAGCCGGTCTCCTCGCGGGTCTCGCGCAGGGCGGCGTCGATCAGGCTCTCGTCCGGCTCCAGGTGCCCGGCCGGCTGGTTGATCACCAGGCGCCCGCCGACCGATTCCTCGACCATCAGCAGGCGGCCGCCGTCGACCACGATGGTGGCGACGGTCACATCGGGTTGCCAGAAACGGCCTTCGCGGTAGCTCACGTCAGAATTCGTCCTGGCCGGGGGTGAGTTGCGATTCCATCTCGTCGGCCGCGCGGACCACATAGTCGATCGCATCGTCGAGGTCTTCCTGGCTCGCGTCGGCGTCCAGTTTGACCACGAACACGGCCACCGAGTCCTGTTTGACCCAGCCGCCCATCTTGCTGAGCTGGCTGTCCTCGAGCAGGCGGTTGGCGACCTCGGCCGGGAAGTCCTTGTCCGAGGTGCGGTAGCCCGGCGACCAGACCTCGCGGACCTGCAGCTTGCCGTAGCGCTCGGTGTGCGAGATCACGTAGGCCATCTGGCTGCGGTCCTCGTCGAGGCCGAAGGTCAGGGTGTAGTCGCCATCCTTGTCGACTTCGTACTTGTAGCCCAGGGCGTCGAGCTGCTTGCCGATGCGCGGGTCGGCGGTCTTGGCGGCGGCTTCGGCCTTGGCTGCGGCCGGCTCGGCCTTGGCCGGGGCGCTCTTGAGCGAGGCGGCGTCCGCCTTCGTCGTCGGCGCGGCCGTCGCCAGGACGGGCAGCAGCGAGAACAGCAGGGCAGGCAGGTAACGGGGCAGACGCATGAGGGTCCTTGAATTTCGCGGCGCCGGCGCAACCTTGACCGGCGGCTCCGACCAAGATGGCGGCGCTGCGGCATTTTGCAATGCGGCCGGGCATGCGTCCATGTCGCACGGCGGCCGCATCCACGGCGGGACAGGGCAGGGGTTTATAATCGCGCAATGGCAAAACAGACCGAACAAGAACACAGTCATGGCGTATTGGTGGAAACCGGCAAGCCCGAAGTCGCGCGGCCGCCGCTGTATTCCGTACTCCTGCTAAACGACGACTACACCCCGATGGACTTCGTGGTCGAGGTCCTGATGCGCTTTTTCCCGATGAACGTCGAAAAAGCCACCCAGATCATGCTCCATGTCCATACCCGCGGCCGCGGCGTATGCGGCGTCTTCACACGCGAGGTCGCCGAGTCCAAGGTTGCACAGGTGAACGAATTTTCAAGACTTCACCAACACCCCTTGCTGTGTACGATGGAAAAGGCCTAAAAGGTAGTTGTCGCACCCGTTGGGGCGGGGCATGGAAAAGCCGGCGAGCGCCCCCACGTAGCGTGCATACGTTCTGGAGGCTCCGCCCCATGTTCAGCAAGGATCTCGAATACAGCATCGGCCAGTGCTACAAGCGCGCCCGCGAGGCGCGCCACGAGTACATGACGGTCGAACACCTGCTGCTCGCATTACTCGACAACCCGTCCGCCGAGGCCGTCCTCAAGGCGACCAACGCCGACTTCGCGCGTCTGCGCAGCGACCTCGAACAGGCCATCGCGACCTCGGTCCAGGTGCTGCCCGACGACGTCGACCGCGATACCCAGCCCACTTTGGGTTTCCAGCGTGTGCTACAGCGCGCTGTCTATCACGTGCAGTCCTCCGGCAAGAAGGAGGTCACCGGCGCCAACGTGCTGGTCGCCATCTTCGGCGAGAAGGATTCGCACGCGGTCTACTTCCTCAATCAGCAGGACGTGGCCCGCCTCGACGTGGTCAATTACCTGTCGCACGGCATCGTCAAGCACAACGCCGAAGACAGCCACGGCCACCACGAGGAAAGCGAATCCAAGCCGGCCGAAGGCCCGGAGAGCGAAGGCAAGTCCGACGCCCTGGCCGAGTTCGCCAGCAACCTCAACCAGTTGGCCCGCGAGGGCAAGATCGACCCGCTGGTCGGTCGCGGCGACGAGGTCGAGCGCACCATCCAGGTGCTGTGCCGCCGGCGCAAGAACAACCCGCTCTACGTCGGCGAGGCCGGCGTCGGCAAGACCGCGATCGCCGAAGGCCTGGCCAAGCGCATCGTCGACGGCGACGTGCCCGAAGTGCTGCGCAACGCCACCATCTTCGCCCTCGACCTCGGCGCCCTGGTCGCCGGCACCAAGTACCGCGGCGACTTCGAGAAGCGTCTCAAGGCGGTACTGGCCCAGCTCAAGAAGCAGCCCGAGGCGATCCTGTTCGTCGATGAAATCCACACCATCATCGGCGCCGGCTCGGCCAGCGGCGGCACCATGGACGCCAGCAACCTGATCAAGCCGGCCTTGTCCTCGGGCGAGCTGCGCTGCATCGGTTCGACCACGTTCCAGGAATACCGCGGCATCTTCGAGAAGGACCGCGCGCTGGCGCGGCGCTTCCAGAAGATCGACATCGTCGAGCCGACCGTCGGCGAGACCTACGAGATCCTGCAGGGCCTCAAGCCCAAGTACGAATCTCATCACGGCGTGACCTATGCCGACGAAGCCTTGCAGGCCGCGGTCGACCTGTCGGTCAAGCACATCGGCGACCGCCTGCTGCCGGACAAGGCCATCGACGTCATCGACGAAGCCGGTGCGCGCCAGCGTCTGTTGCCGGAGAACGTGCGCAAGCAGCTGATCGACATCGAAGAGATCGAGATGATCGTGGCCAAGATGGCGCGCATCCCGACCAAGCAGGTCTCGGCCAGCGACAAGGACGTGCTGCGCAACCTCGAACGCAACCTCAAGATGGTCATCTTCGGCCAGGACGCGGCGATCGAGACCCTGGCGTCGGCGATCAAGCTGGCGCGCTCGGGGCTTGGCAACCCGGACAAGCCGATCGGCAACTTCCTGTTCGCCGGCCCGACCGGCGTCGGCAAGACCGAGGTCACCAAGCAGCTCGCGCTGCAGCTCGGCATCGAGCTGGTCCGCTTCGACATGTCCGAGTACATGGAGCCGCATTCGGTCAGCCGCCTGATCGGCGCGCCTCCGGGCTACGTCGGTTTCGACCAGGGCGGCCTGCTGACCGAGAAAATCGTCAAAACCCCGCACTGCGTGCTGTTGCTCGATGAGGTCGAGAAGGCGCATCCGGACATCTTCAACATCCTGTTGCAGGTCATGGACCGCGGCACGCTCACCGACACCAACGGTCGCGAGGCCAACTTCAAGAACGTGGTGCTGGTGATGACGACCAACGCCGGCGCGGCCCAGGCCTCGCGGCGCTCGATCGGCTTCACCAAGCAGGACCATTCGACCGATGCGATGGAAGTGATCCGCAAGGGCTTCAGCCCGGAATTCCGCAACCGCCTCGATGCGGTGGTGCAGTTCCAGGCTCTGGGCTTCGATCACATCCTGCGCGTGGTCGACAAGTTCCTGATCGAACTGGAAGCGCAGTTGCACGAGAAGAACGTGACCTTGACCGCGACGCCGACCGCACGCGATTGGCTGGCCCAGCACGGTTTCGACCCGCAGATGGGCGCACGTCCGATGGCGCGCGTGATCCAGGACAAGATCAAGCGTCCGCTCGCCGACGAGCTGTTGTTCGGCAAATTGGTCGGCGGCGGCCGGGTCACCATCGACGTGCGCGACGACGAGCTGATCGTCGACGCCCATGCCGAGCCGGAGCGCTTGCTGCCGGTTACGGTCTGACCGCGCAAGCGGTGAGGGCATAAAAAAGGCGGCCTTCGGGCCGCCTTTTCGTTTCTGCCTGTTGGCGAGCGCCGGTCAGCGCACGCGGCGATAGCTCTGGTAGGCGGTCTCGTCGATCTTCTCGACCGACTCGATGTCGCAGAAATCGCGCTGGGTCTTGACCCGGGTGCCGCTAGGGCAGACACGGCCCTTGGTCTTTTCGGCGGTCACCACGAGCTTCGGCGTGAAGCTCAGGTCGTAGCAACCCTTGCGTACGTTCAAGCGGTAGTAATTGTCGGCATCCTTGACCAGGACGGCCTTCTCTCCGACACGCGACAACTGGGCCTCGGCGCCGAGATCGACGCAGGCGTCGATCGGATCCGCGAACGCGACGGTCGCGGAAAGGCAGAGCAGGGTGGCCAGAGCGGTCCTTGATAGCGGCAACATGGGGGGCGTCCTAATTGAGCGAGCTCGGATTGAGCTGAAGCAAAGTTAGTCGCGTGGCGCCGCGCGCGAATCTGGAAGAAGTCGCTGTGACCTTCGTCACGGCATGACGTTTGGCATAAACGTTTTCGCCGCTTCGTGCATCCACGTGTGTTTGTGCTTCCTTTTCGATGGGCCGACGCAGCCGGCAAGCGCTGCGTCGTTTCGCCATGCTCGTGTCGCGATCTGTGAGGCCGCATCGCACAATTGCCGCAGTGCAGCTCGATCGCGCAATGGACCCGATGCTAGCGTCGCTTGGCAACATCTGCACGTTGCACTACACGCGCCTCGTCGCGTCGTCGTCCGCCATCGAAGTCCGTTCTCGGATTTCGCTGGGGATTCGCAGCAAGCGCCCATGGACGGCGAGCGCCGACGAATCTTCGTCGACTCAAGGAAGGAGTACTCATGAAGCTTCGCAAGTTCTCTCTCGCGGCCGTCGCCGCTTTCGCCTTCGGTTTTTCGGCTTGGGCCGTGGCGGGCATCTGGCCGGGTCCGTGCCAGGTGTGCCGCAACGCTTACCAGGCTTGCCAACTCGATCCCGATGCCGAGTGCGAAGCCGAATTCAGCCGTTGCCTGATCCAGGCCGGCTGCCCGCTGGAGTAGTCGCTCCGCTGCCCGTTTTATTTCACGCCGGTCGCAGCGGCAGCGATAGCTATGTCCGCGAGGCTGCGAGCCGGCGCCAAGACCACCGTCGTCCCATCCCGAAGGAAAGGAGCTCACTCATGCAACTGCGTCGTTTTTCGCTGGCCGCGATGGCCGCCTTCGCGTTCGCCAGCGCCGCATCGCTGACCGCGACCGCGGCCGATCCCTGCGATGGCTGCTGGCGCACCTACAACAAGTGCATCGAGGTCGGCAGCGACCCGGGCTACTGCGAGTACAGGGTCACACAATGCCTGGCGCGCTACGGCTGCCCGGCACCGCCGTTCTAGGTTCCAAGGGTAGGCTTGCCGGTCTGGGCGAGGGCGCTCGCCATGGAGGCGGGCGGCGGCGTAGCCGGCCGCCATGGCCGCGTAAGCAAGCAGGGCCTTAGCGAGGCCTCGCCGGCAAATCCGAGGCATGAAAAAGGCGGCCAATGCCACCTTTTTTCAATAACTTACCGCGATTATTTCATGCGGTAGGTGATGCGACCCTTGGTGAGATCGTAGGGCGTCATTTCGACCTTGACCTTGTCGCCGGTCAGGATGCGAATGTAGTTCTTGCGCATGCGACCCGAGATATGGGCAATGATCTCGTGCCCGTTTTCGAGACGCACGCGGAACATGGTGTTCGGAAGAGTTTCCGCCACCGTGCCCTCGAATTCGATCACGTCATCTTTTGCCATGTGTTTCCTAGGGAGTCGCGAAAAGCGGGCGTCGCGCGCCCGCGAAGCCGCACATTCTGCCACGCCGGCGGCCTGGTAGCAAAAATCCGTTAATCGCGCCGCCGGCTGGGACTGGCGCCGGCAGCAAGACCGCTCGCGCTAGCGTTCCGCCAGGCGCGAGGCCGGCCAGTCGCCGAAGCGCTCGGTCCAGGGCCCGGCCGGTTCGGCGATGGCGGTGAGCGCCGCGACCTCGGCCAGGAAGGCTGCGCGCGGCATCGATCCGGCGCCGAGGCTGAGCAGATGCGGGTTCTCGACCTGGCCGTCGAGCAGCGGCCAGCCCCATTCGTGCAGGCGATGGGCCAGCGCCGCGAGCGCGACCTTGGAGCCGCCGGAGCGGGCGCTGAACATGCTTTCGCCGAAGAACATGCGCCCGATCGCGACCCCGTAGATGCCGCCGGCCAGGCGTTCGCCGTCGTAGACCTCGACCGAATGGGCGTGGCCGAGCTCGTGCAGGCGCTGGTAGGCGGCGAGCATGTCCTCGGTGATCCAAGTGCCGTCCTGGTGCGGGCGCGGCGCCCGCGCGCAGGCGGCGATGACCTCGGCGAAGGCGGTGTCGGCGCGCACCGTCCAGTTGCAATGGCGCAGCCCGCGACGGAATTTCGACGGCAACCGCACGCCGTCGGTGCGGAACACGGTGCGCGGGTCCGGGCACCACCACAGCAGCGGATAGCCTTCCGACGGCCACGGGAACACGCCGTGGCGGTAGGCGTTGAGCAGCCGGCCCGGGCTCAGGTCGCCGCCCATCGCGAGCAGGCCGTCGGGTTGGCGCAGGGCGTGTTCGGGCGACGGGAACGGCGCGTCGGGGTCGGGCGAGAGCAGGATCGGCAGCTGGCTCATGGGCCCGGCTCCGTGGCAGTGGCCAAAGTCTGCGCTTCGACCGCCTTGAACGGTGTGTGCAGCGACAAGGTGCGCGCGTACTGCCGCACCGAGGCCGCCTCGTCGCGGCACCAGGGCCGCAGGGCGTTGCGGAAGCCGGGGTCGGCGATCCAGTGGCGGCTGCGCACGACGCTCGGCAGGAAGCCGCGCGCGAGCTTGTGCTCGCCCTGGGCGCCGGGCTCGAAGCGGGTCAGGCCCTCGCGCAGGCAGTAGTCGATGCCCTGGTAGTAACAGGTCTCGAAATGCAGCCCGGGCAGGCTGACCTCGGTGCCCCAGTAGCGGCCGTACAAGGTGTCGCCGCCGCGCAGGCACAGCGCTCCGGCGATCGCCTCGCCCTCGCGTTCGGCCAGGAAGATCACCAGCGACTGCGGCATGGTCCGCGCCAGGTGGCGCAGGAAGCCCAGGGTCAGCGCCGGGTGGTTGCCGTACTCGGCGAAGGTGGTCAGGTAGAAGCGGTGCATCGTCGCCAGGTCGGCGTCGCTGGCGTCGCGGCCTTCGACGATGCGGAAGCTGACCCCGGCACGCGCGACCTTGGCGCGTTCCTGGCGGATGTTCTTGCGGTGCTTGTGGTCGAACGCGGCCAGGAACTGGTCGAAGTCCTGCCAGCGCCGGCCCTGCGCATCGGCCTCGTTGCGCCAGTGGTATTGCACGTCGATGCGTTGCAGCCAGTCGCCGCCGCAGGCTTCGTGCTCGAACGCGGCGTCTTCGCCGGCCTCGTGGAAGTTCACGTGCGCCGACGACAGGCCCTGGCGCTCGCACAACTGCGCCATCGCCGACAGCAACAACGGCCGCTGTGCGTCCTCGCTCGCGAGCAGGCGCGGCCCGGTCACCGGCGAGTAGGGCACCGCGGCCAGCCATTTCGGGAAGTAGTCGCGGCCGTGCTGGGCGTAGGCGTGCGCCCAGGCGTGATCGAACACGAACTCGCCGTGCGAGTTCTGCTTGAGGTAGGCCGGCATCGCTGCGATCAGTTCCTTGCCGTCCCACACGCTCAGGTGATGCGGGGCCCAGCCCCATTCTTCGCGCAGGCAGCCCTGCTGTTCGAGGCCGAGCAGGAAGGCGTGGGCGACGAAGGGATTGCGGCCGTCGTGCAGCGCATCCCATTGCGCGGGCGCGACCTCGGACAGCGAGGCGAGCAGCCGGATCGACGGGGCGTCGGTGCTTGCGGTCACGGGCGGCGCGAGTCGCTATCGAGGGGGCTGCGCTCCGAGCGCAGCCGCGGGCGTGGGGGGCTTGCATGGGCGTCGCGGGGCGACGCCCGCAGGCGGGCGCCGGGTTCGCGGCCGATTCGCATCGATCCGCGATGCCCCGGCATCAGGCGTCCTTGTCGAGGAACTTCTCGGCGTCGAGGGCGGCCATGCAGCCGAAACCGGCCGAGGTGATGGCCTGGCGATAGACCTGGTCGGCGACGTCGCCGGCGGCGAACACGCCCGGCACCGAGGTCTGGGTGGCGTTGCCGTCGAGACCGGTCTGGATGGTCAGATAGCCGTTCTTCATCTCAAGCTGGCCTTCGAACAAGGTGGTGTTCGGGGTGTGGCCGATGGCGATGAAGAGGCCGTGGATGGTCAGGTCGCGGGTCGAGCCGTCCTGCACCGACTTCACCCGCAGGCCGGTCACGCCGACGTCGTTGCCGAGCACTTCGTCGACGGTGTGGTGCCAGACCGGTTCGATCTTGCCGGCCTGGATCTTGGCCTGCAGCTTGTCCTGCATGATCTTCTCGGCGCGCAGGGTGTCGCGGCGATGCACCAGATAGACCTTGCGCGCGATGTTGGACAGATACAGCGCTTCCTCGACCGCGGTGTTGCCGCCGCCGATCACCGCCACGTCCTGGTCCTTGTAGAAGAAGCCGTCGCAGGTCGCGCAGGCCGACACGCCGCGGCCCTTGAAGGCGTCTTCCGACGGCAGGCCGAGGTACTTCGCGGTCGCGCCGGTGGCGATGATCAGGGCATCGGCGGTGTAGTCGCCGTTGTCGCCCTTGAGGCGGAACGGGCGCTTGGACAGATCGGCGGTGTGGATGTGATCGAACACCACTTCGGTATCGAAGCGTTCAGCGTGCGCCTGCATGCGCGTCATCAAATCCGGGCCCATCAGGCCGTGCGCGTCGCCGGGCCAGTTGTCGACTTCGGTCGTGGTCATGAGCTGACCGCCCATTTGCAGGCCCGTGATCACCAGCGGCTTCAGGTTCGCGCGAGCGGCGTAGACGGCGGCAGTCCAGCCGGCCGGGCCGGAACCGAGAATGACGACACGGGAGTGCTTGGAAGGGGTCATGTATATAATCGCGGCAGTTGGGAGCGCGCTCTGCGCAGAATGAAACTCCACATTCCAGCCATACGCCGGCGTGTTGAAGTTTCAGGAGCAGGGCATAGCTTGGAGGCGGCGTCCCGGCAAAACAAGGCGTGTCGCAGGGACGCAATGTTGCGTGCCTCAAATCGCATCTTGCCGGCCAACGCGGCGCCCTATCTAATCGCGCACCGGTCAGTCGCGCATAAGAGCCGCCTCATTCGGCTCCGCGGCACCGTAACGCGCTTCACCGAATACCGCGACAGCCCCACGTTCCACCGCAACCGTTCCGACACCACACGACAAACTTTAGACAATCAGGCTTGGGGCGCCGCGCATGCGGCGTTTTTTCTGGGCCGCACTGGAGACAGCAATGCGTATCGGCGTACCGAAGGAAACCAAGACCCTCGAAGGGCGCGTCGCGCTCGTTCCCGCCGCGGCGGGCGATCTGGTCAAGCGCGGCCACGAGGTCTGGCTGGAACAGGACGCGGGCATCAAGAGCGGGTTCAAGGACGCCGACTACACCCGTCTGGGCGTGAAGATCGCCCCGGACGCGGCGGCGCTGTACGAAAAGGGCGAACTGATCGTCAAGGTCAAGGAGCCGATCGCCGGCGACCTGCAGCACCTGCGCAAGGATCACCTGCTGTTCTGCTATCTGCACCTGGCCGCCGAGCCGGTGTTGACCAAGCAGTTGCTCGACATCGGCCTGACCGGCGTCGCCTTCGAGACCGTCGAGCTGCCCAACGGCGACCTGCCGCTGCTGGCGCCGATGTCGATCATCGCCGGCAAGATCGGCGTCCAGGTCGGTACCCACCTGCTGCACCAGCCTATGAGCGGCAAGGGCAAGCTGCTCGGCGGCCTGCCGTCGACCGAGCGCGGCAAGGTCGTCGTGTTCGGCGCCGGCCAGGCCGGCGGCGCGTCGGCAGCGCTGGCCGCGGCCGGCGGCTCCAACGTGACCGTGTTCGAAATGCGCCAGGACCGCATGGACCAGATGATGCGCCTGGGCAACAACGTCACCGCGTTGTTCCCCTACGTCGACGTGGTCGCCCGCGAAGTGGCCTCGGCCGACCTGGTGATCGGTGCGGTGCTGGTGACCGGCGCGCGCGCGCCGCACGTGCTGACCCGCGACATGCTCAAGGGCATGGAAGACGGCAGCGTGGTGGTCGACATCTCGATCGACCAGGGCGGCTGCTTCGAGACCTCGCGCCCGACCACCTGGAAGGAGCCCACCTACGTCGAAGAGGGCGTGACCCACTTCTGCGTGACCAACATGCCGGGCGCCGTGCCGCAGACCTCCTCGCAGGCGATCTGCGCGGCGATCCTGCCCTGGGTCAACAAGCTGGCCGCCGGCGCCGAGTGGCGCAACAACCCGGCGCTGGTGCGTGGCATCAACGTCGAAGCGGGCCAGCTGATCCACCCGGCCCTGCAGGGCATGAAGCTGTAAGCGACTGACTGACACGGCCTGACCGGCCGGGCGCGAGGAGGCGAGATATCGCCGCCGCTCGCCCGGGACCGGTTTGCGCCGGCGAAGCGGGGCGGTAAGGTGGGGCGGTGGCCGATCTCGGCGCCAGCGTCTCGCCGCCGCCCCGTTTTTCTTGGGGCGGTTTCGTTGGGCGGGGCGCGATTCCCGGCCGGACGACGATGCCGCGGTGGGCGTCGGCAGGAAAGCGCGGGTCGGCCCTGGGTGGGCGCCCAGCCGCTTTCTTTCCACTTCGCCCGATTCGGCTGTATATTCAACAACTAACAGTATCAACCTAAGGCAGCACATCACGGTGGCGCAAGCTCCCACAGCCAGTCGCAAGAAGGCCAAGCCGGCCGAGACCGAAAAGCGCCCGCCGTCGCCGCGACGTCAGCGGCTGATGCGCGACATCGTCCTGATCGTGATCGCGCCGCTGCTGCTGTATCTGCTGGCGAGCCTGGTGACGTTTTCGCCGGCCGATCCGGGTTGGTCGCATTCGGGCTCGATCACCGCGCCGCTGCACAACGTCGGCGGCCGCGTCGGCGCCTGGATCGCCGATGTGCTGCTGTACCTGTGCGGCTATGTCGCCTTCCTGCTGCCGATCATGCTCGGCGCGATCGCCTGGATCGCGCTGTTCGGCATGGACACCGACGGCGATGGCGAAGCCGACCTCGGTCCGGCGCTACGCCTGATCGGCATCGTCGGTTTCCTGGTCTCGGCGACCGGCCTGCTGCAACTGCGTTTCGGCCCGGCCGAATATTTCTCCGCCGGCAGCGGCGGCATCCTCGGCCAGTTGGTCGGGCGTTCGCTGTATTCGGGTTTCGGCCCGGTCGGCGGCAATCTGTTCCTGCTCGCGCTGTTGCTGATTTCGGTGACCCTGGCCACCGGCATCTCCTGGTTCGCGGTCATGGACAAGCTCGGCCAGTGGACGATGGCGATGGGCCCGACCCTGAGCAAGCTGTTCCGCCGCGGCAGCCAGCAGGCGACCGAGTGGCGCCAGGCCCAGGTCATGCGCGAAGAGCGCGAGGAAGTGCGCAAGGTCGACACCGAGCTGCGTTCCAAGCGCGAGAAGGTGCGGATCGAGCCGCCGCCGGCGCCGGTGGTGGAGAAGAGCGAACGCGCCAAGCGCGAAACACAGATCCCGTTGTTCAACACCGGCGACGGCAGCGGCCTGCCGCCGCTGGCCCTGCTCGACGATCCCAAGCCGCAGCCCAAGGGCTACAGCGAAGAGACCCTGGAAACCCTGTCGCGCCAGATCGAATTCAAGCTCAAGGATTTCCGCATCGACGCCCAGGTCATGGGCGCTTATCCCGGCCCTGTCATCACCCGCTTCGAGGTGCAGCCGGCGCCCGGCGTGAAGGTCAGCCAGATCAGTTCGCTCGACAAGGACATCGCCCGCGGCCTGTCGGTCAAGTCGGTGCGCGTGGTCGACGTGATCCCCGGCAAGTCGGTGATCGGCCTGGAAACGCCGAACACCAGCCGCGAGATGATCTATCTGTCCGAGCTGCTGCGCTCGAAGGAATACGACAAGTCCGGCAGCCCGCTGACCCTGGCGCTGGGCAAGGACATCGCCGGCCGCCCGACCGTGGCCGACCTGGCGCGCATGCCGCACTTGCTCGTCGCCGGCACCACCGGTTCGGGTAAGTCGGTGGCGGTCAACGCGATGGTGCTGAGCCTGCTTTACAAAGCCTCCGCGAAGGAACTGCGGATGCTGATGATCGACCCGAAGATGCTCGAACTCTCGGTCTACGAGGGCATTCCGCATCTGCTGGCGCCGGTCGTCACCGACATGAAGGAAGCCGCCAACGGCCTGCGCTGGTGCGTGGCCGAGATGGAGCGCCGCTACAAGCTGATGTCGATGGTCGGCGTGCGCAACCTGGCCGGCTTCAACAAGAAGGTCCGCGACGCCGAGGAAGCGGGCCAGCCGATGATGGACCCGCTGTTCAAGCCCAACCCCGAGTTGGACGAAGCGCCGCGCCAGCTCGAGACCTTGCCGTTCATCGTCATCTTCATCGACGAATTCGCCGACATGATGATGATCGTCGGCAAGAAGGTCGAAGAACTCATCGCCCGACTGGCGCAGAAAGCGCGCGCCGCCGGCATCCATCTGATCCTCGCCACCCAGCGTCCGTCGGTCGACGTCATCACCGGCCTGATCAAGGCCAACATCCCGACCCGCATCGCCTTCCAGGTGTCGAGCAAGATCGATTCGCGCACGATCCTGGATCAGTCCGGCGCCGAGACCCTGCTGGGTCACGGCGATATGCTGTACCTGCCGCCCGGCACCGCCATGCCCGAGCGCGTCCACGGCGCCTTCGTCTCCGACGAGGAAGTGCATCGCGTGGTCGAACACCTCAAACAGGTCGGCGGCCGCCCGGACTACATCGAAGGCGTGCTCGACGAAGTGCAGACGATGGGCGACGGCACCGTGGTCGGCGCGACCGGCCTGCCGGAAACCGCCAATGCCGGCGGCGACGAATCCGACCCGCTCTACGACGAGGCCGTGCGCATCGTCACCGAGACCCGCCGCGCCTCGATCTCGGGCGTGCAGCGCCGGCTCAAGATCGGCTACAACCGCGCCGCGCGCCTGATCGAGGCGATGGAAGCGGCCGGCATCGTCACCCCGCCAGAACACAACGGCGACCGCAGCGTGTTGGCGCCGCCGCCGCCGAAGTAAGATCGCGCCTTGTAACATCGCGCCTTACGAGGCACTCCCGCACTCCCGCGGCACGACGTCGTATCGGCCCTGGAAGATCACGGCTACGGAAATAGTGATGGCGCTCAAGACGAGATTGAAGCGGATCGGAAAACGCATCCCGCCGGTGTACTGGCTCGGCGGCTTGGTCAATTACCTCAAGTTCCGCCGCGAACTAGCGCGCGAGCAAGCGCTCTACGACGCGCAACTGCGGCATGGCAAGGCGGCGGTGCCGCCGCCGATGTTGCGTTATCGCGTGCACCGCGCCTTGGACGAGGCCAGCTTCGTGGCCACCGGCCCACTGGTGGCCACTGATTTGCTGAGCTGCCTGGACAGCCGAGGCGTGCGCCTGGATGGACTGACCGTGCTGGATTTCGCCTGCGGGCCGGGGCGGATCGTCGGCGAAATGAAAACGCGTTCGCGCAACTGCGAATTCCACGGTTCCGACATCGATCCGGAAGCCATCGAATGGGCGCAGCGGCACCTCTCGCAGGTCGCCCGTTTCCAGGTCAATGCGCCCGCGCCGCCGACGTCCTATGCAGACGCGTCGTTCGATGTGATCTACAACGTTTCGCTGTTCACCCATCTGGACGAGACCAATCAGAACGTCTGGCTGGAGGAACTGGCGCGCATCCTCAAGCCCGGAGGCGTGCTGCTGACAACGGTGCACGGCAAGTACACACTCAACAGTTGCACACCGGAAGAGCGGGCCGAACTGGACAGGTACGGCATCGCCTTCCGCGTCGATCACAAGGGGCGTTTCAAGCTCGACGGCCTGCCGGACTTCTATCAGACCACCTTCCACACTCGCGATTACATCGCGCGGACCTGGAGTCGGTATTTCGACGTTCTCGATCATGTCGAAGGCGGGCTGCAGCAACATCACGACGTGGTCCTGCTGGGGCGACGGGCGGAAGCGGCGTAATGATCGGCCCACGCAGCTTTACCGAGCGCCTGCCGGCGATGCTGTGGTGGCGGGGCGCGCTGCTGTTGGTGCTGGCGGTCGAGCCGGTGCTGCAGGAGGGTTTGATCGGTTTCATCGACGGCCTCGCCGAAGCGCCGCCTTAGCTGAACCGATTGCGCGCCGGGCCGGCTTTGGCGCGCGCCCGTTCAGTTTTTTGTTGTCAGACTCTGCGCAAGCGTTCTGGAGTATTCCGATGATTCGTACCGTCAAATTCGCCGCGGCCGGCGCGATCGCCGCCGTACTGTTCTCGGCCAGCGCCTTCGCCGGCGCGCGCGACGACCTGGGCGCCTTCACCCGCGGCCTCAAGGGCCTCGACGGCCAGTTCGCCCAGCAGGTCTACGACGCCAACGGCAAGCTTAAGGAAACCTCGCAGGGCCAGGTGGCGCTGTCGGCGCCGCGTCTGTTCCGTTGGGAATACGTCAAGCCGTATCCGCAGTTGATCGTCGCCGACGGCAAGAAGGTCTGGGTCTTTGAGCCCGACCTCAAGCAGGTCACGGTGCGTCCGCAAGGCGCCGAGGAACAGAACAGCCCGCTTGCCGCGCTGATCGACCCGACCCGCCTGGATGCGATGTTCGTGGTCAAGGACAACGGCAGCAACGGCGGCCTCAACTGGCTGTCGCTGCAACCCAAGACCGGGAACGACGCCAGCTTCCGCAGCGCCAAGCTCGGCTTCAACGCCGGCGGCCTGGCGAAGATGGAAATCGTCGACGCGCTGGGCCAGAAGACCGAGATCAGCTTTAGCGGCTGGAAGCGCAATCCGAGCTTCCCGGCGACCACGTTCAAGTACGCGCCGGCCAAGGGCGTGGACGTGATCGGCGAAGGCTGAGCGACACCGCGCGGCGACGCCGCGCTGGGTAACGAGGCACCGCGCAATCACCGAAACGCGAGCTCCGCCGGGGCTCGCGTTTTTCGTTTGTGCGCACGTCTGCGAACACCGATGTCGCAAAGCGCGACATCGATCAAAGCGTTTGCGCCGCAGGGGGCCGTGTTTGTGAGCCGGGTCGCAGCGCATCGTCGCGATGCGTCGCGTTATTCGCCGGGCCGGGCCGTACCGATCTGCGGCCGCGCCGCGTCGCATGCTGCGCGGCGTCACAGCACGAACCAAGGCGCCGGATGCCCCGACGCGGACACGGTGACATGCTCGCCGCGCTTCGCCAGACCGAGGCGAAGCCGGCGCAGGAGCGAAGCTGGCCGCATGCGCGCGTTGCCCCGCCAGCGACCCGACTGGAGCACGACCGCATGAAGCGTCTATCGTTATTGATCGCCTTGTTGCTGCCGACGATGGCGGCCGCCCAGGACCAGACCTTCGAGAAAGACAACGGCATCATCCGCATCCGGCTCAACGAAAAAGTTGCGCCGCACAATACTCGCTCGCCGATGATCACCGGCCTGTGGATCGCCGGCCGCCTGGCCGTACCGCACGACAACGTCGGCGCCGACTTCCAGATGACCACGCGCAGCAGGGAGGGCAACGAGTACAACCCCACCCAGGGCGGCGACTGCACCGGCCGCACCTCGCTGCTGACCGGTTCGATCCCGAACTGGAGCGGCGCCCAGCTCGGCACGCCGGCCAGCCACGGCATCCTGCTCGGCATCGACCCTTTGCTCTACGACGAGCCGAATCTCTCCGGTACCTGTCGGGGCCGTCCGGCGCAGGTCGCGCCTTACGACATGGCCTTCGGCGTCACGCTCGGCGACGGCTTCGCCATGCCGCGCGAAGCCATGATGCTGGACATGTCGATCCGCAAGGATTTCTCGGGCGCGCAGAACCCGGTCAAGGCCCTATCGGAACTGCCGGTCGCGTTCGTCGACGTCAATTTCCTGCGTTACGCCTATTACAGCCTCAACGGTTCCCAGTTCCAGCGCTTCCAGCCGTCGACCACGCCCGGCCTCAGCCACGACATCAAGCAATGGCCCTGGAACGAGAACTACTACCAGAGCGGCCACGCCATCGCCTTGTGCGATCGCCCCGACATGGTCGAGCAGCCGAACCAGGGCACCTGCATGGCGTTCTATTCGCACGAGCCGACCCTCGTCTACGCCAGCCGCCGCCAGGGCGCGCCCTACGAACTCGGGCTGATGTCGATGTTGGGCGACGACGATTTCTCGACCGAGATCGTCGGCACCGAGTGGCATACCGCGCGTTGGCTGGTGGCGGTGGGGCACCTGACGTCGGTGGCGGCGGTGATCGCGCACGCCGAGCAGCATGTCCCGGCCTCGTCGTGGGCACAGTGGTAAGCGCTCGGACGGGTTGATCCGATCTCGATGCGGGTCGTCCCGATGGCCGCAGTCGGCGGCCGTTGATGCGAGCCCTGCGGGGCTCGCGTTTTTTGTCGCGGCGACTAGAGCGAATGCGTCAAGCGTAACCTCGCCGCGTCGCGCACGGCGCAGCTACAGCGTCTTTTCGTAACGGATCGTGGTCAGGCCGCTGTTCCATTCCTGGTCGGGATAACGCGCCGTTTCGCGATAGCCCAAGGCCAGGTACAAGGCCTGGCTGCCGGTGTTGAAGGTGTCGGTTTCCAGGCTCGCCGTCGCGATGCCGTCTTCGCGCATCGCTGTCTCCAGCGTGGCCATCAGTTGCCTGGCCACGCCGTGCCGGCGTGCCGGGGCGGTCACATGCAGAGCCCCGACGAAACCGCCGTCGCGGTGGGCGAAGCCGGCCAGGCGCCCATCGAGTTCGGCGACCACGAAGCGGCCCAGGTGCGCATCGACGAAGCGTTCGGTACCGCCGCCGTTGCGATAAGCGGCGATCGCCTCGGCGCTCAGTTGCGGGCGCCAGGTATCGACGAAGGTTTCCTCGAGCAGGGCCAGTACGGCGGCGCGGTCGTTCGAGCGTGCCGGGCGGATCCGAAGCAGGGCTTTGGTCATTGATGAGCGGCGACGCTGCCTGGCAGCGTCGGGTGCTTGATGCCGATGGATCGCTCATTGTGCTGTCGCGATGCATCGACAGGAATGGCGAGATCGGTCCTTAGCGCAGTGGTCCGAGCGGCCTCAGCTCGATGCCGGCGCCTGCTCCGGGAACCACTCCGCGCGTGCCAGCCAACCGGCCAGGAAGCGCTGCAGCACCGGATGCGCGGCGGCGAGGTTGCGGTAGTAGTCGATGCGGCCCTGGCGGTAGTGCGGGTACAGCGCCGCCTGATCGGCGGCCTGCAGTGCCGCGGCCGTGTCCGGGCCGAACCGGCCGTCGGCCACCACCGGCGGGCCGAGCAGGGTCTGCACCAACGACACCGCATGGAAGCCGGCGTTGACCTGGAAATCGAACAGGTCCTCGGCCAGGCACTGCAGGCCGATCGCGTCGCATTGGAGCGGGTCCCAGTACAAGGTCTTGTAGAGGATCGCCGCCTGGCCGTTGCTCAGTGCCTTGAGGTTGTCGAGGGTGGGCGCGATGCCGAGCAGTGCCTGCGCATGCGCCTGGAAGGTCGCCAGGGTGATGCCCTTGTTGGTCGCGCCGCCCGGGTCGGCCGGGTCGTCGACGTAGCCGCCCTCGAACTTCAGCAGTTGCGGGAAAAACGCGTTGAAATCCGCCATCGCGATGCTCGCTGTGTAGGTGGATGGAGTTCCGGCGTACCGGGTTCGTGAACAAGAACGTCGCCGGGACGGGGCTGTGAGCGGCCTGCGTACGCAGGCCCGGTCGCGGATCCTACTCACTCGCCGGCGTGCTTGCCGCTACCTTCGCTCCTGGGTTCGGCTCAGACCTGCCACACGGTTTGCGTTATCCCGCTGGATCAAGGACTTGCGCCCAGGCGCGGCTCGCCGCCGCCGCGATCTTGCTATCGTGTCGGACCGCCCGACACCGGAACCCGTTCGCCCCGTGGCCCGCCGCAACGTCTCTTCCTCCGCTAACGATCGCGACCTGTTGAGCGTGGACCGCGACGGCCTGCGCCCGCTCGCCGAACGCATGCGTCCGCGCGCGCTCGATGAGATGGTCGGCCAGCGCCGCCTGCTCGCGCCGGGTTCGGCGCTGCGCCGCGCGGTCGAGTCCGGACGCGTGCACTCGATGATCCTGTGGGGGCCGCCGGGCTGCGGCAAGACCACCCTGGCGCTGCTGCTGGCGCGCTACGCCGATGCCGAGTTCAAGGCGATCTCGGCGGTGCTGTCGGGCTTGCCGGAAGTGCGCCAGGTGCTGGCCGAGGCCGCCCACCGGTTCGCCGACGGCCGCCGCACCGTGCTGTTCGTCGACGAGGTGCATCGTTTCAACAAGAACCAGCAGGATGCGTTCCTGCCGCACATCGAGCGCGGCACCATCCTGTTCGTCGGCGCCACCACCGAAAACCCGTCGTTCGAGCTCAATTCGGCCTTGTTGTCGCGCTGCCGCGTGCACGTGATGGAGTCGGTCTCGCCCGAGGACATCCGCCAGACCCTGCGCCGCGCGCTCGAGGACGAGGAGCGCGGCCTGGGCGGGCAGTCGATCCAGGTCGGCGACGAACTGCTGCTGCAGATCGCCACCGCCGCCGACGGCGACGTACGCCGCGCCCTGACCCTGCTGGAGATCGCCGCCGAACTGTCGCAGGACGAAGACGGCCTGATCACCGAGGCGACCCTGGCCCAGGTGCTGGCCGACCGCACGCGCCGCTTCGACAAGGGCGGCGACCAGTTCTACGACCAGATCTCGGCGCTGCACAAATCCGTGCGCAGCTCCAACCCGGATGCGGCGCTGTACTGGTTCGCGCGCATGCTCGACGGTGGCTGCGATCCGCATTATCTGGCGCGCCGGATCGTGCGCATGGCGGTCGAAGACATCGGCCTGGCCGATCCGCGCGCCCAGCAGATGGCGGTCGACGCCTGGGACACCTACGACCGGCTCGGCAGCCCGGAAGGCGACCTGGCCCTGGCCCAGGTGGTGATCTACCTGGCGAGCACGGCCAAATCGAATGCGGCCTATGCGGCCTTCAACGCGGCCAAGAGCGATGTCGGCCAGTACGGCACCCAGGACGTGCCGATGCACCTGCGCAATGCGCCGACCAAGCTGATGGAACGCCTGGGCTACGCCAAGGGCTATCAGTACGACCACGACGCGGACGGCGGCATCGCCCTCGACCAGACCGGCTTTCCCGAGGCGATGGGCGAACGGGTGTATTACGAGCCGGTCGCGCGCGGTCTGGAGATCAAGCTCGGCGAGAAACTCGCGCGCCTGCGCGCGCTGCGTTCGCAGGCGCGCGGCGAGGGCGACGGGCAGGGCGAAGGCGAGGGCGGCTGAGGCGAGGGCGGCTGGCGAGGACATACTCGAACGCGGCGGCCGTTCAGGCCGGCCGCGACGGGTCGGACGGTCAGACGGGAGCGTGTCAGATGGCAGCGGGCAGGCCGCTACAGGCCGGCGCATAACGGGAGATCGCATACGGTGTTGGCTTCGTTCTTCGCAATCGGCCTCGGCGCTGCGATCGGCGCCTGGGTGCGCTGGGGCCTGGGCCTGTGGCTCAATCCGAGCCATGCCAGCCTGCCCTTGGGCACCCTGGCGGCGAACCTGATCGGCGGCTACGGCATCGGCCTGGCCGTGGCCTGGTTCTCGCAACACCCCGCGATCGCGCCGGAGTGGCGCTTGTTCGTCATCACCGGCCTGCTCGGCGGGCTGACCACCTTCTCGACCTTCTCGGCCGAAGTCGTGCACTTGCTGGGGCGCGAGCAGTTCGGCTGGGCCTTCGGCGTGGCTGCGTTGCACATGCTGGGCTCGTTCGCGATGACCGCGGCCGGCATCGCCAGCGTGCAGGCCTGGGGTCGTGCTGGCTGAGCGGCGCCGGCCGAGCCGCGTCGGCTGAGCGGCCGCCCGCGATTACTCGATGGACGGCGGGACCGGACGACGCGACATGCGCAGCACGTCGTCGCTTGGCGCGGCGACCTTGTTGGCCAGGACCTGCTGCAGGGATTCGACCTCGGCCCAGACCATGTGCTGCAGCGCCTGCAACAAGGTCATGCCGGCATTCGACAAGATCAGGCGGCCGTCGTGGCTCAGGGCCAGCCCATCCTCGATCAATGCATGCTTCATGTGACTGGTTTCCGGTTGCACCCCGCGTTGCAACCCCACTAGAACGCTCAGCAGAGCGTGTTCCCGCAATGACACCTTGAACAAAGCACTTCCCCTCTCAGCACCCGGCACGTATGGCTTGTATGTGCCGGCAGTCACGATATGGGATCGGACGTGATGACAGCTTTGACAGGCACTGGTGCACCTGAAAGTTGCTTTCGGCCGGTGCCGGGCGGCCCTGTGGCGAAGGCGGCAGCCGGTGGCCGGGAGGCGCCGTCGGGAGTGGCCGGCCCCGTTGTAACTGTCCTGGCGATGCGGCATCGTCGCCGCACCCGCCGGGTCGGCGGGCACACCACAGATTCGGGACTTCCATGCTGATCTACGACAAAGTCGTGCCGCTGAACCGCCACACCCATCGCCGCCTGCGTCTGCGTTCGTCCTCGCACAACGCCCGTTTCGCCGCAGGTCTCAACTCGGTGCCGTTGACCACGGTCGAGTTCCTGCAGGCCGCCTGCGAATACGCCATCGTGTTCGCCAAGCTCGAAAGCGGCGATTTCCTGCCGGCGATCATGGTCGGCCTGCGCAACGAAGAGAACCTCTACGTCGGCGAAGACGCGCGCTGGAAGCGCGGCTACGTGCCGGCGTTCCTGCGCCAGTATCCCTTCATCCTCAGCGAAGACCGCGCCAACAATACGATGACGGTCTGCATCGACATGGGCTACGACGGTCTGTCGGAAGAAGAGGGCGAGCCGCTGTTCCAGGAGAACGGCGAGGACACCGAGAGCCTGGCGCGGGCGATGGGCTTCATGTCGAATTACCACGAAGAGTTCCGGCGCACCGCCGCGTTCACCGCCAAGCTCAAGGAACTCGACCTGCTGGAGCAGCGGGTGATCCGTTTCGGCGGCGAAGGCGAACCGCAGCGCGAACTCGGCGGCGTCTACGTCGTGTCGGAAGAGCGTTTGTTCAAGCTCGGCGACGCGCTGATCCCGGAACTGCTGCGTACCGGCGCGCTTGGGCTGATCTATACCCATCTGACTTCGATGCAGAACCTCGACCGGCTTTCGGCCTTGGCGCAAGAAGCGCAGAGCAAGGCCGCCCCGGCGACGAACTGAGCCGACCGCTTTAGTGGCGGAAGCTTTTGGCGTTTGATCTAGATCTGGACCTTGCTTGAGCGATACGCCGCGAGGCCGACACGGCGCGGTCGCGGCTCGCGCCGCTCCTACTCTTTAAACCGGCGGCCACGACGCTCTGATCTCGCGTCGCTTCCGACTGGAGTCCAGGGTAGGAGCGACGTAAGTCGCGACCACGTTTTCGCGGCCTCCGGCGTGTCCCTCAAGCAAGAGGGCAAATCCCTCGAGCAAGAGCAGAGCTTCCGTCCGCTACGCGGCCGGGTTACTTTCTTTTGCTGGCCCAAAAGAAAGGTAACCAAAGAAAAGGGCTTTCCTTGACGAAGCTCCCGTGCGAGTACGCAGCTTGCGCCGGGATTTTTCGATAAGACGTCCCTGTCTTATCGAAAAACGGCGCACGTCCTGTGCGCCGCCCTCCGGGTCTCCAAGTGTTCTCGCGAGTTCGGTACTGCGCCAAGCTCTTCATGGCAATGGCAATGGCAATGGCAATGGCAATGGCAACGGCAACGGCAACGGCAACGGCAACGGTCAGGACACACGACCTTGCCGAGCTGTCGCGCATGCGCCTCAATCGCGCAACCGTGCCAACTTGCGTTCGCGCCGATGCATCAACACACCCGCCACGCTGACCCCGATCGCCACCAACAGCACGATGATCGTGGTCAACGCATTGATCTCCGGGGTCACGCCGATCTTGACCTTGGAATAGACCAGCATCGGCAGGGTGGTCGAGCCCGGACCGGAGGTGAAGCTGGCGATGACCAGGTCGTCCAGCGACAGGGTGAAGGCGAGCAGCCAGCCGGCGAGCAGGGCCGGGGCGATCAGGGGCAGGGTGATGACGAAGAACACCCGCCACGGCTTCGCGCCCAGGTCCATCGCCGCTTCTTCCAGGCTCGCGTCCATCGAGGTCATGCGCGAGCGCACCACCACGGTGACGTAGCAGGCGGTCAGGGTAATGTGGGCGAGGGTGATCGTGGTCATGCCGCGTTCGGGCCAGCCGAACAACTGCTGCACGCCGACGAACAGCAGCAACGAGGACAGGCCGAGCATGACGTCGGGCATCACCATCGGCGCCGAGTTCATCAGGCTGAGGATGCCGCGGCCCGGGAAACGGCCGAAGCGCGACAGCGCCAGCCCGCTCGCGGTGCCGAGCGCGACCGCGGAGGTGGCCGAGATCGCGGCGATGGTCAGGCTGCGCTGCACCGCCTCCAGGATCTGCTCGTTGCGCATCAGCGCGCCGTACCACTGCAGCGAGAACCCGCCCCAGGTGGTGGCGCGTTCGGAGCCGCTGAAGGAGAACACGATCACCGAGACGATCGGCAGGTACAGGAAGGCGTAGCCCAGCGCCATCATCGTGTACAGAGTGAACGGGCGCCGCCTCACGAGCGGGCCTCGCGCGCCACGCGACGGTTCTCGACATACTCGAACAGCAGGGTCGGCAGCACGATCAGCAACAGCATGGCGATGGCGATCGCCGCCGACAGCGGCCAGTCGCGGTTGGTGAAGAACTCGGTCCACAGCACGCGGCCGATGGTCAGCGCGTCGGGGCCGCCGAGCACGTCGGGGATCACGAACTCGCCGACCGCCGGGATGAACACCAGCAAGGTGCCGGCGATGATGCCGGGGATCGACAGCGGCAGGGTCACGCGCGCGAAGGCCTGCCAGGGTTTCGCGCCGAGGTCGGCGGCGGCTTCGAGCAGGGTGAAGTCGAGCCGCACCAGGGTCGCGGCGAGCGGCAGGATCATGAAGGGCAGGTAGTTGTAGGTGATGCCGATATAGACCGCCAGGTCGGTGTGCAGCACCGCCTCGCCGGGCTCAATCAGGCCGGTCCAGGCCAGGGCCTGGCTGATCAGGCCGTTGGCGCGCAGCAGGCCGATCAGGGCATAGGTGCGCAGCAGCGAGCTGGTCCAGAACGGCAGGATCACCAGCACCAACAGCAACAGGCGCAGCACCCGCGGTGCGCGGGCGATGCCGTAGGCGATGGGATAGCCCAACAGCAGGCAGAACAGGGTCGACACCGAGGCGAACAGCAGCGATTTCAGATACGCGGCGATATACAGCGGGTCCGACAGCAACGCGGTGTAGTTGGAGGCATGCAGGCGCAGCGAAGTGGCGCCGTCGGCACCGGTCTCGATCAGCGGGGTGTACGGCGGCACCTGGCCGAACAGGCCCTGGGCGAAGCTGATCTTGAGCACGATCAGGAACGGCACCAGGAAGAACAGCGCCATCCACAGCATCGGCACAGCGGTCACCAGCAGGCGGCCGCGGCGGCTGCGAAACTCGTCGCCAACCGCGCGGAACCAACCGAAGAGGTTCTGAACGACATCCGCCCAGAAACCCCAGCCCCCCAAGTCCCGCTTTTGCTCCATCCCACTCATGGGCGCATCCCCAGCACGGCCGCGCAGACCGTTCCGGCACGCATGAGCCGGCGATGCACGAGTCCGCCGCTCACGAGGCCATGCTTCACGAGGTCAGCCTTCACGACGTCAGCACCACCGCGCTGCTCGCATCCCACGACAGCCACAGGCTGTCGTCCCAGTCGTAATGCGGCTCGGAGCTGCGCGCGACGTGGGTTTCCTGCACGCGCAAGGTCGCGCCGGCCTCGGTCTGGACGTGATAGATCGAAACGTCGCCGAGGTAGGCGATGTCGCGGACCTTGCCGACCACGGCGTTGTCCAGGCCTTCGGGGCGGGTTTCGTGGACGTCGATTTTCTCCGGGCGCACGGCGATGCCGACCGCGGTGCCTTCGGGCAGCGGATCGGGATGGCGCGCGAGCAGTTCGCCGCCGACCCCGTCGCAATGCACGCGCAGCAGACCGCCGTCGTCGTGGCCGAGCACGCGTCCGTCGAGCAGGTTGATGCCGCCGATGAACTCGGCGACGAAGCGGGTCGCCGGGTATTCGTACAACACCGCCGGTGTCGACACCTGGACGATGCGGCCGGTGTCCATGACCGCGATCCGCGACGACATCGTCATCGCCTCTTCCTGGTCGTGGGTGACCATGATGAAGGTGGTGCCGACCCGTTCCTGGATGCTGACCAACTCGAACTGGGTGTGCTCGCGCAGCTTCTTGTCGAGCGCGCCGAGCGGCTCATCGAGCAGCAGCAGCTTGGGTTGCTTGGCGAGCGCGCGGGCCAGGGCGACGCGCTGGCGCTGGCCGCCGGAGAGTTGGTCGGGCTTGCGGTTGCCGAGCTGCGGCATGCGTACCAGTTCCAGCATCGCCTGCACCCGGTCGCGGATCTCGCCGGCGCCGAGGCGGGCCTCGCCGGGCAGGCTCTGCTTGAGGCCGAAGGCGATGTTCTGGGCCACGCTCATGTGCGGGAACAGCGCATAGCTCTGAAACATCATATTGACCGGGCGCTGGTACGGCGGCAGGTCGGTGACGTCGACGCCGTCGATCAGCACGCGGCCGCGGTCCGGTGTCTCGAAGCCGGCGAGCACGCGCAGCAGGCTGCTCTTGCCCGAGCCCGAGCCGCCGAGTAGGGCGAAGAACTCGCCGCGGTATACGTCCAGCGAGATGTCGTCGCAGGCGTAGACCTTGCCGTAGGTCTTGGTCACGCCTTCGATGCGCACGAACGGCTGTGCGGACGGGTCGCGCCAGGGTTCGAGGGCGGCGCTGCGGGCGGGGACGCTCACGCGCTCAGTGCCCGCTCTTGATGCGGGTCCAGGCGCGTACGCGCTGGCGTTGCACGTCTTCGGGCAGGGACTTGGGGTCGATCAACTTGGCACGCACCTCCGCCGGCGGATACACGCCAGGGTCCTGGGCGATGGCCGGGTCGACCAATGGCAACGCGTCCTTGTTGGCGCTGGCGTAGGCGACGTGGTTGCTGATCGCCGCGGCGACCTTCGGATCGAGCAGGTAATCGATGAAGGCGTGGGCGTTGCCCGAGTGTTTGCTGTCTTTCGGTACCGCGATCACGTCGACCCAGCGGATCGCGCCTTCCTTGGGCAGCACGAAGCGCAGGTTCGGCGCCGGCTTGCCGGCCTTGGCGGCGGCATCGAAAGCGTCGGTGCTGGCCTGGGCGATGTCGCCGGAATAGCCCATCACCAGGCAGGCGTCGCCGTTGGCGAAGGCATCCTTGTACTCGGCGTTGTTGAAGGTGCGCACGTAGGGCCGGATCGCCTCGTAGACCTTCTTGACCACCTCGATCTCGTCGGCGGTGCCGGCGTTGGGATCGCGTCCGCGCCAGATCAGCGCCGCGCCGAAGGCTTCCTGGTCGTCGTCGAGCACGGTGATGCCGCACTTGGCGAGCTTGGCGGCGTTGGCGGGATCGAACAACAGCGACCAGGTATCGAGTGCGGCGCCGGGGCCGAGCGCGGCCTGAACCTTGTCGACGTTGACGCCGAGCCCGGTGGTGCCCCACATGTACGGCACCAGGTGCGCGTTGCCCGGGTCGATGCCGTCCAGGTTCTGCAGCAACTGCGGGTCGAGATGCTTCCAGTGGCTCAACTTGCTCTTGTCGAGCGCCGCATACAGCCCACTCTTGACCTGGCGTTGGGCGAACGGACGCGCCGACGGAAACACCACGTCGTAGCCCGATGCGCCCGCGGTGAGCTTGCTCTCCAGGGTTTCGTTGGCATCGTAGACGTCGTAGTTGACCTTGATGCCGGTAGCCGTCTCGAAGTTCTTGATGGTGTCGTCGGCGACGTAGTCGGACCAGTTGTAGACGTTGAGCACCTTCTCCTCGGCGCCGGCCGGCGCGGCGGGCGCGGCCTGGTCGGGCTGTTTGCCGCCGCAGGCGACGAGCATCAGGGCGCAGGCGAGCGGGGCGAGGCGCAGGATCACGGTGTTCTCCAAAACAGGTGCGATGGCGGGGATGTTCGGAGGGCGCTCGGGCGGTGTCAATGTAAGACAGCCCTTTGCGCCGGCCTTCACGCGAAGGACCCGATCGCCGGCCCGCCTCGGATGGCTTTAGCTCCTCTCCCGTTGACGGGGTGAGCGAGCGCGGCTTGCGAGCTCACGAACGCCAAGGCGCTATGCGTTCTGGCCGGGGTGGGGTTGGGGGGAGGGCGCAGAGAGTTCGGGTGAGGGCAGGCCGACTGCGCTATCGTCGCCGGCAGCCCGCCTGGAGAGACCCGCATGTCCGATCGCCCGCACCTTCGTCGCTGCGCACCGAGCGCGATCCTGTTGGCCTTGGGTCTGGCTGTGCTGTCGCCGCTGCCCGCCGCCGCACAGGACGCCACGGCCTCCGAACCGCCGGCCTGGGCCGTGCACGGCGGCGTGAGCGCGCTCAGCGACTACATCTGGCGCGGCGTGTCCCAGACCCAGGAAGACCCGGCGCTGCAGGCCGAGATCGAGCTTGAACATCGCAGCGGCTTCTATGCGGGCTTGTGGGCTTCGAGCATCGACTTCACCGCCGCCGGCGAAGAGGACGACGGCATCGACTACGAACTCGACGGCTACCTCGGCTGGGCCGGCGAATTGCGGCCCGGTCTGGAACTGGATGTGGCGCTGATGCGGGCCGCGTATCCCGGCGCTCGCTCGGGCTTCGACTACGACTACACCGAGCTCGAAGGCACTCTGAGTTTCGCCGAGCATTACCACGTCGGCCTGGCGTATTCGCCGGACATTTTCGGCCTGGGCGGCAAGGGTTACTACTGGAACGCGGGCGGCGAATGGCCGCTCGGCGAGAGCGGCTTCGGCCTCAAGGCTCAGATCGGTCATTACGACCTGGAAGACGCCGCAGGCGACAGCTACAACGATTATCTGCTGGCGCTGACGCGGGAGTTCGGGCCGGTGCAGGCGGAGTTGCAGTACACCGATACCTCCAGTTATGGGGCGGAGTTGTCGGAGGCGCTCGACGATGGGAAGTTGGCGGATGGGCGGGTGAGTTTGGTGGTGGGGTGGAAGTTTTAGGGGGCCACGGACGATCGCGGGGGATCGTTTTTCTAGGGTCAAGGTCAAGATCAGGATCAAACGCCAAGAGCTTCCGCCACTAAAGCGGCGGGTAACTTTCTTTTGTCTAAAGCAACAAAAGAAAGTCACCAAAGAAAAGTGCTTTTGCTTTGAATCACAGGCCCGCACGATCGATGCATACGCAGGGATTTTTCATGCGGGACATCCCTGTCCCGATGAAAAACGGCCTGCATCCATGCAGGCCGCCCTCCGGGTCTTCTATGGCCTTCGCGAGTTCGGAGCGGCGCACAGCAACGACAACGGCTGATGCTCGTGCTCCGAGGGTAGGAGCGGCGCAAGCCGCGACCACGACAATGGTGGACCTGCGTCGCTGCATGAAAGAGGTCGCGGCTTGCGTCGCTCCTACCCCAAAGCAGTCTTGCCATTGCTGTTGCTGTTGCTGTTGCTTTTGCTGTGCGCAGCCTTCGCCTCGCGAAGGCAATAGAAGACCCGAAGGGCGGCCCGCAAGGATGCGGGCCGTTTTTCATCGGGACATGGATGTCCCGTATGAAAAAGCCCCGCGTATGCACCGCTCGTGCGGGCTTGTGATTCAAAGAAAAAGCATTTTTCTTTGGTTACCTTTCTTTTGTTGCTTATGACAAAAGAAAGTAACCCGCCGCTTTAGTGGCGGAAGCTTTAAGCGTTTGATCTAGATCTTGATCTTGCTTGAACGAAGTGCCGAAAACCCGTTACAGCGCGGTCGCGGCTTGTGACCGAAGGAAATCCAGTAGGACGCCGCTCCTACTCCTAAAGGCACGCTACTTACCCGAACAACCCCCGCTCGCAGACCTCGACCACCACCTCCCGCAACCACTGATTAGCCGGATCGGACTCGCTGTTCGCGTGCCAGTACAAATGCAATTGCGCCGCAGGCAGCGCGAACGGCACCGCGGCGCGTTGCAACTGCGCGCTCGCGGCGATACGGCCAGCAAGCCCAGCGGGCATGGTCAGCAGGTACTCGGATTCGGCCACGACCTGACAGGCGGAGTGGTAGTTCTGGCAACGCAGGGCGATCTGCCGCTGCAGGCCGAGGTTGAGCAGGGCGATGTCCTCGATCACCTGGCCGCTGGCGCGCGTCGATACCGCGACATGGCGCGCCTGCAGGTACTGCTTGAGACTCAGGCGCTTCGCCAAGGCATGGCCGCGGCGCATCACCACGCAGAAGCTGTCCTGGAACAAAGGCCGATGCCGCACCGGTTCGCTGATCGGCAGGGCGACGTCGATCGCGAGGTCGACCTGGCCGCCGGCCAGTTCGCGGCCGAGTTCGCGCCGCGCCACCGCCACGCTGGCCAAGGTCGCACCCGGGGCCTGCGCGTCCAGGGCCTGCGCGAGCGCGGGCAGCAGGGCGCTTTCGGTGGCGTCGGGCATGCCGACGCGGAACGACTGCCGGGTCCGCGCCGGGTCGAAGCGGTCCCACTGCTGCAACAGCTCGCGCAAGCGGCCGAGGGCGTCGAGCAGGCTCGGCGCCAGACGCTGGCAGGCCGGGGTCGGGCTCATGCGGCGGCCGTCGCGGACGAACAGGGGGTCGCCGAACTGCAGGCGCAGGCGGGCCAGGGCATGACTGACCGCCGACGGGGTCAGGAACAAGGCCTGGGCGGCGCGGCTGAGGTTTTGTTCGCGGTAGACCGCCTCGAACACCTTGAGCAGGTTGAGGTCGAGCTGGTCGGTCTTGCTATGAATTTGGCTCATCATGCGAAGTTAGCAAATATCACTTCATTCAGCCCGGCCGGCCGCCTAGGATGATCCCGACCGGGCCACCGCCCGCGCCAGGAATCCGTGATGGACTTCGCTCCGAGCGCCCGCACCGTCGAGCACTTGCAACGCTTGCGCGGTTTCATCGCCGAACATATCGCGCCGTTCGAGGCGCAGTACCGGCGCGAGAACGCGCAGCTCAATGCCGGCGCCGACTGGCGGCAGTGGCGGGTGCATCCGCGCATCGCCGAACTCAAGGCGCTGGCGCGCGAGGCCGGGCTGTGGAACCTGTTCCTGCCCGATGTCGAACTCGGTGGCGGCCTGTCGGTGCTCGAATACGCACCGCTGGCCGAGGCGATGGGGCATTACGAATTCGCCGCCGAAGTCTTCAACTGCAATGCGCCCGACACCGGCAACATGGAAGTGCTGCATCACTTCGGCACGCCGGCGCAGAAGGCGCAGTGGTTGGCGCCGTTGCTGGCCGGCGAGATCCGTTCGGTGTTCTGCATGACCGAGCCCGAGGTCGCTTCGTCCGACGCGACCAATATGCAGGCGAGCGTCCGCGTCGACGGCGACGAACTGGTCCTGGACGGGCGCAAATGGTGGTCGACCGGCATCGGCCATCCCGATGCGCGCCTGGCGATCTTCATGGGCCTGTCCAATCCCGAGGCCGAACCTCACGCGCGCCACAGCATGGTGCTGGTGCCGTTGGACGCGCCGGGCGTACGCATCGAACGCATGCTGCCGACCTTCGGCGAATACGACCCTCCCTATGGCCACGGCGAGGTCGTATTCGAGAACGTGCGCGTGCCCAGGGACCAGTTGATCCTGGGTTTGGGGCAGGGCTTCGCGATCGCCCAGGGCCGGCTCGGGCCGGGCCGCATTCACCACTGCATGCGTGCGATCGGTGCGGCCGAACGCGCTTTGGAACTGATGATCCGCCGCGGCAGCGCGCGCCAGGCATTCGGTCAGCCGATCCTGCGCCTGGGCGGCAACCTCGAACGCGTGGCCCAGGCGCGCATCGCCATCGATCAGGCGCGTCTGCTGACCTTGTATGCGGCCTGGAAGATCGAACGTTTCGGGGTGAAGGCGGCGATGACCGAGATTTCGGCGATCAAGGTGGTCGCGCCGAACCTGCTGCAGGACATCGTCGACCAGGCGATCCAGATCCACGGCGGCGCCGGCGTTTCCCATGACGTGCCGCTGACCGGCTTGTTCATGATCGCGCGTGCCCTGCGCATCGCCGACGGCCCCGACGAAGTGCATCGCGCCATGGTCGCGCGCATGGAACTGGCCAAGTACGGCCTCGGCCGCAGCCACAAGGAAGCCGCATGAGCGCAGCTCAACGAGTCTTCATCACCGGCGGCGCCTCCGGCCTCGGCCGCGCACTCGCCGAAGGCTATGCGCGCGACGGTGCGCGCGTGTGCATCGGCGACGTCAATGCCGTGCGCGGCGCGGAAACCCTCGCGGCCTTGCAGGCGCTCGGCACGACCGCGCACTACCTGCACTGCGACGTGACCCGCGAGGACGACCTGCAAGCCGCGGCCGACTGGTTGCTGGCGAACTGGGGCGGCGTCGACCTGGTCGTCAACAACGCCGGCGTCGCCGACATGGGCCCGGTCGAGGCGATGCCGATCGCCGACTGGCAATGGATGATCGACATCAACCTGCTCGGCGTCGTGCGCGGCTGCAAGACCTTCGCGCCGATGCTGCGTCGGCAGGGCGGCGGCACCATCCTCAACATCGCCTCGATGGCTGGGCTGATCCATCCGCCGTACGCGGCCGCCTACAACGCCACCAAGGCTGCGGTGGTCGCGCTGTCGGAGACGCTCAAGGCCGAACTTGACGCCGACGGCATCCGCATCGCCGTCGCCTGTCCGGCGTTCTTCCGCACCAATCTCAGCGAAAGCCTGCGCAGCACCGATCCGCGCTATGCGCGTTGGATGCGCAAGTTGGTCGACGAAGCCAGCATCGGCGCCGACGAGATCGCCGCGATGATCCGCGACGGCGTCGCCCGCGGCGAATTCCGCATCCTCACCCACGCCTCGGCAAAACGCTTCTGGATGCTCAAGCGCCTGCTGCCGTACCGTTTCTACGAAGCGGCGATGCGCCGTGCCGGGCAGGGCGGCCGCGCACGCAAGAAAACCGCGGCGGCGGACGGCAGGGCATGACCGCACAGCCCGCCCATGCGGCCGTCTCCGGCGACGGCAGCCGCGCGGTGCGCGCCGGCGAGGAACTCGACGCCGCCGCCGTCGATGCCTGGCTCAAGCCGCGCCTGCCGCATCTGCGCGGCAGGCCGGTGGTCAGCCAATACGCAGGGGGCGCGTCGAACTGGACCTACCGCCTGCACTACGACAACGACGACCTGATCCTGCGTCGCCCGCCGGCCGGCAAGAAAGCCAAGTCGGCGCACGACATGGGCCGCGAGTTCCGCATCCAACAAGCGTTGAAGCCGGTGTTCCCGTTCGTGCCGGTGATGTACGCCCATTGCGAAGACGAGGTGGTGATCGGCGCCGAGTTCTACGTGATGCAGCGCCTGGACGGCCTGATCCCGCGCAAGAACCTGCCGGCCGGTGTCGAGCTGTCGCGCGACCAGGTCCGCAGCCTGTGTGTCAACGTGCTCGATACCTTGATCGCATTGCATCAGGTCGACCACCGTGCGGCAGGCCTGGAGCGACTTGCCGCCGGCGCCGGCTACATCCAACGCCAAATCGACGGCTGGAGCCGGCGTTATGCCGACGCCCGCACCTGGAACGTGCCGAACGGCCGCGGCATCGTCGATTGGCTGCGCGCGAATCTGCCGCAGGACGAGCGCATCTGCCTCACCCATAACGACTTCCGTTTCGACAACGTGGTGCTCGATGCGCAGGACCCGACCCGGGTGATCGGCGTGCTCGACTGGGAACTGGCCACGCTCGGCGACCCGCGGATGGACCTCGGCAATACCCTGGCTTACTGGGTCGAGGCCGGCGACGACTTCATCGCCCAAAGCACCCGCCGCCAACCGACCCATCTGCCCGGCATGTTCAGCCGTCGCGAGGTGATGGACTACTACAGCGAACGCACCGGCCTGCGCCCGCGTAGCTGGGCGTTCTACGAAGTCTATGGGCTGTTCCGTCTGTCGGCGATCGCGCAACAGATCTACTACCGCTATCACCATGGTCAGACCCGCAACCCGGCTTTCAAGCGCTTCTGGCTGTCGGTGAACTATCTGCATTGGCGTTGCCGCCGCGCGATCGCGCGCGACCGCCGTGGGTGGGGCGGCTGAGATGGCGGCGCGCATCCATCTGATCCGCCACGGCCAGGCCGCATTCGGCGCGGCCGATTACGACGAACTCAGCACGCTGGGTCGCCAACAATCCTGCCTGCTCGGCGCCGCGCTCGCCCCGCTGTGGCGAGACGGCGACCGCGTCGTCGTCGGGGGCATGCGCCGGCACCGGCAGACCGCGCAGGAATGTCTGGCGGCGATGCGTTCCGCCTGCGGCAACGACGGCGGCTTGGCTGGATCCTCACAGGTTGGGTCCTCGGATGCCGGGCACTTTGACCCAGGCCCACACACCGACCCGCGCTGGAACGAATTCGACCATCGCGAGATCGTCGCCCGCCATCGACCCGAATACATCGACCACGAACGTCTGGTCGCCGATCTGGGCGCTGCCGCCGATCCGCGCCGCGCCTTCCAGTCGCTGTTCGCCGCGGCGATGACGCGCTGGTCCAGCGGCGATCACGACCCCGACTACAGCGAAACCTGGCCGGCGTTCCGGCAACGTTGCCGCGACGCCTTGCAAGCGGCCGCCGATGCCGCGGCGGGTTCGAGCAACGTGTGGGTGTTCACCTCGGGCGGCCCGATCGCCGCGGTCGTGCAGGGCCTGCTCGATGCGCCCGATGCGCAGGCGCTGCGCCTGAGCTGGAGCCTGGTCAACGCCAGCGTCACCCAACTGCATGTCGCCCGCAGCGGCCTGCGCTTGTCCACCTTCAACGGCCATGCGCATCTATACACGCGCGACGACCTCATCACTTATCGCTGAACTTATCGCTTCAGGAGCCGGCCGCATGCGCAAGCACATCCTCATCACCGGAGCCAGTTCCGGACTCGGACGCGGCATGGCGCGCGAGTTCGCACGCGCCGGCAGCGACCTCGCTCTGTGCGCGCGACGCCTCGATCGCCTGGAAGCGCTTAAAGCCGAACTGGAAGCCGCACATCCCGGCATCCGCGTCGCCATCCGCAGCCTCGACGTTACCGATCACGAGCAGGTGTTCGCGGTGTTCCGTTCCCTGCGTGCCGAACTCGGCGCGCTCGACCGCGTCATCGTCAATGCCGGCATCGGCCAGGGCGCGCCGGTCGGCAAGGGCCAGTTCGCCCTTAATCGAAGCATCGTCGAGACCAATTTCCTCGCCGCACTCGCGCAGTGCGAAGCGGCGATGGAGATCTTTCGCGAAGCCGGCCTCGGCCACCTGGTATTGATCTCGTCGATGAGCGCGATGCGCGGCATGCGCGGCGGCCTCACCGCTTATGCGGCGAGCAAGGCCGGCGTCGCCTCGCTCGCCGAAGGCATCCGCACCGATATGCTGCGCAAGCCCTCGATCAAGGTCAGCACGATTTTCCCGGGCTATATCCGCACCGAAATGAACGAGCAGGCGCCGGCCAAGCAGACTCCGTACATCATCGACGAAGCCACCGGTTGCCGTTTGCTGGTGCGTGCGATCGACAGGGAATCGGCCAAGGCCTACGTGCCCTGGTGGCCTTGGGCCTTGTTGGGCTGGTTGATGAAGCGCTTGCCGCTGTCGTGGGTGGCCAAGCTCAACTGAGTGGGCCGCGCATCGGCTGGCGCGGTTGAGCGCTACGCATGCGTCGTGCGATGAGATTCCTCGCATGCGCCGGGAACATCGCCTCGTTCATGTTCTCGAACGCTCGCCGATTCAGCATCGCTGGCGCGCACGCCTAGGGTCATTCCCAGATTGACCTGGATTTCTCCGTGGCGACACTGGATTCCGCCATCCCCCACAAAGGAACTGTCCATGTCTCTTTTCGGCGATCTAGCGAGCGGTATCGGTCAGGCACTCGGCGCAGGCATCGGTTCGCTCGGCGGCCCCTTGGGCACGATGATCGGCAGGGAAATCGGTGGCGTGATCGGCGATTTCGTCGCCGGCGCCGCGGACCAATTCCTCGGCCTGGCCAACGACGCCGCGCAGGATTCGGATCTGCCCGAAGCGGCCAAGTTCGTGTTGAACACGGCCTACGACATCGGCTTCAATTGAGCCGCGCGGCGATGGACCCGGAGCAGCGCCGTCGCGAATGGCTCGAGCGCCTGCAGGCGATGCGCGAAATCGGTGCGATCGAGGCGTCCGACGAGAACGCCTTGATCCGTCAATACGACGAGCGTGCGCAACGCCTGCGCGACGAACTGGCGCGGATCGCCCCCGAGTATCTGCGCCGGGTCGACAGCGACGGCGAAGACGAGGCCAAGCGTTGGCTCGCCGAGACCGCCGAAGCCATGGGCCGGCGCGACGGCGAGGAAACCCGCCAGGCCCTGGCGGCGGCGACGCGCAATCACGCTTGATCGTGGGGTCTTCGTAGCGTTCCGGTCGCGGCTCACGCCGCTCCTACAGGGGGAGGCGTCGCTACGGAAGCTTTTGTAGGAGCTGCGTAAGCTGCGACCGCGACAGTCGCGCGACGGCGCATGTTGTTGGGACCGACGCGCGCATCGCGAATGACCTGAAACGCATCGACCGCCGCCGCGACAATGCGGGCGGCGGCGTATGTCGTTGCAGCCGCCATGCACATCTCTGTCGCAACCTGCCTCGGGCGTCAATCGCAGCCGCGACATCGTGGGCGCGGCTTGCGCCGCTCCTACCCTGAAATGCCCCGGCTTTCCGCCAGATCTTCCAGGATCGGGCAATCCGGCCGGTGGTCGCCGTGGCAACGGTGGGCCAGTTCTTCCAGGGTGCGCTGCATGGTCTGCATCTCGCGGATTTTGCCGGCGAGCTCTTCGGCATGGGCCAGGGCCAGGCGCTTGACCTCGACGCTTTCGCGCGAGCGGTTGTCCCACAGCCCCAGCAAGGTCTCGATCTGCTTGATCGAGAACCCCAGCGAGCGCGAGCGCTTGATGAAGCGCAGGCGGTGCACGTCGTTGTCGCTGTACAAGCGGTAGCCGGCGATGCTGCGCCCGGCCGGCGGGATCAGGTCGATGCTTTCGTAGTGGCGGATCATCTTCGCGCTGACCCCGCTGAGGGCGGCGGCTTCGCCGATGTTGTGCAGGCCGTCGGCCTTGGCCTGGGCGAGTTCGGGCGGTAGTGCATTGCGGGGCATGGATGCGGTCCTCATCGGCCGGCGGCCGGGCGCCAGCGGCGCAGTAGCAGGGTGTTGCCGAGCACGCTGACGCTGGAGAAGGCCATCGCCGCAGCGGCGATGATCGGATCCAGCCAGCCCATCGCCGCCAGGGCGATGCCGACCACGTTGTAGCCGAAGGCCCAGAACAGATTCTGACGGATCTTGCGGGTGGTGCGGCGCGAGATGTCGATCGCGTCGGCGACCAGGCCCGGCTGCGGACGCATCAGGGTGATGCCGGCGGCCTGCATCGCCACGTCGGTGCCGCTGCCCATGGCGATGCCGACATCGGCCGCGGCCAGCGCCGGGGCATCGTTGACGCCGTCGCCGACCATCGCCACCGTGCCGCGGCGAGCCAGTTCGGCGACTACAGCGGCTTTCTGTTCCGGCAGCACGTCGGCGCGCACCTCGTCGATGCCCAGCGCATCGGCGATGCTGCGCGCGGCGCCGGCATGGTCGCCGGAGATCATCACGGTGCGCAGGCCCAGCGTATGCAGGCGCGCGACGGCGGCCTTGGCGTCCGGGCGCGGGGTGTCGCGGAAGCCGAGCAGAGCGAGCACGCGAACGGCCGCAACGGATGGCTGATCCTCGGCCGCCAGCCACGACACGCTGTGGCCGCTCGCGCTCAAGCGCTCGGCTTGCGCGCGCCACGGCGACAACTCGGCGCCCAGTTCTTCGAGCATGCGGGTGCTGCCGAGCAACAACGAGCGGCCCTCGACCCGGCCACGCAGACCGCGCCCGGGCACGGCGACGACGGTCGAGGCCGAGGGCAGGGTCAGTCCATCGGCGGCCCGGCCCACGGCCTTGGCGAGCGGATGCTCGCTGCCCGATTGCAGCGCCGCGGCTTGCACCAGCACCGCGTCGCGATCGCCGTCGATGGCGATCAGTTCGGCCAACACCGGCTCGCCGGCGGTCAGGGTGCCGGTCTTGTCGAAGGCGACGGTGTCGATGCGGTGTGCAAGCTCGAGCGCTTCGGCATCCTTGATCAGCAGGCCGGCGCGTGCGGCGGCGCCGGTGCCGGCCATGATCGCGGTCGGCGTGGCCAGGCCCAGCGCGCAAGGGCAGGCGATCACCAGCACCGCGACCGCGTTGAGGATGGCCTGGTTCCAATCGCCGGTGGACAGGCCCCAAGCGAGCAGGGTGGCCAGCGCGAGCACGATCACCACCGGCACGAACACCGCGCTGACCTTGTCGACCAGGTGTTGGATCGGCGCCTTCTTCGCCTGCGCGTCCTCGACCAGGCGGATGATCCGCGCCAACGCGCTCTCGGCGCCGACCGCGAGCGTTTCGACCACGATGCGGCCTTCGCCGTTGACCGCGCCGCCGGTGACGCGGTCGCCTTCGCCGCGCGCGACCGGCAGCGACTCGCCGGTGATCAGCGATTCGTCGACATGGGTGCGGCCTTCGTCGATGCGGCCGTCGGCGGCGATGCGTTCGCCCGGGCGCACCACGACCCGGTCGCCTACGCGCAATTGCGCGATCGGCAGTAGGGTTTCGACGCCGTCGCGCAACACCCGCGCACTGAGCGGACGCAGCGCCTGCAGCGCGCGGATCGCCGCGGTGGTCTGGCGCTTGGCACGCGCCTCCAGCCATTTGCCGAGCAGGATCAAGGTGACGATGACCGCCGAGGTTTCGAAGTACAGCGCGCTGCTGTCGCCGCGCAGCAGGTGATACAGGCTCAGGCCGTAACCGGCGCTGGTGCCGAGCGCGACCAACAGGTCCATGTTGCCGCTGCGCGCACGCAGGGCCTGCCAGCCGGCCCGATAGAAGCGCGCACCGAGCCAGAACTGCACCGGCGTGGCGAGCGCGAACTGCAGCCAGCCGGGCAGCATCCAATGCTCGCCGAACAGCAGGCCGAGCATCGGTGCGACCAAGGGCAGCGACAGCGCGGCGGCGATCAGCAGGTGGCGGGTCTCGCGCGACATCGGCGCGGCCGCGGTTTCAGCCTGCCGGGAGGCCTGCGGCGTACCGCCGTCGTCGTCGGAGGGGGCAGCGGCGGGCAGGGCCGCGGCGTAGCCGGCGCGCTCGACGGCTTCGATCAACGCGGCCGCTTCGACACCGTCGAAGACTTTTACGGTCGCGCGCTCGGTCGCGAGGTTGACCGAGGCCGCGACCACTCCGGCGACCGCGCTCAAGGCTTTCTCGATTCGCCCCACGCAGGAGCCGCAGTTCATGCCGCGCAGTTCCAGCTCGACCTCGCGCACGACCACCGCGTAGCCGGCGGCGGCGACCGCGCGTTCGATCTCAGCCGCTGAGACGGCCGTGGCCGAGCCTAGCTCGGCGGTTTCGGTGGCCAGGTTGACGCTGGCGCGGACGACGCCGGGCACCGCGAGCAAGGCCTTCTCCACCCGCGCCACGCACGAGCCGCAGGTCATGCCGACGATGCCGAAACGCAAGGAATGGGCGGCGGGCGCCGCGGCCGGATCGGCCGGCGGGTATAGCGGGGTCGGGTGTGCGGCGGCATTCATGGGCGTTCTCTCGGAAGTCCTGGTTCGGATGCCGGGCAGGTTGGGGCTTCCCATGATGGGAAGGTCAAGCTTCGGCCGGCGTGACGAGCGTCCGCTTGCCTGGCGGGCGCCCGCAGCCGGGCTGAATGGTTCACCGGACAAGCGCAAACGCTTCGATTCCGGTCTCGCTGCGGTTTAGGGATGCCAGAATCGACCCCATCTAGGCTGGACAACCCGAGGCCGCGGCGACGCGGCGAACGCATGGTCCTCGACGACTTCCATCCCGCCATCGCCGCCTGGTTCCGCTCGGCGTTTCCGGCGCCGACCCAGGCCCAGGAACTGGCCTGGCCGGCCATCCGCGCCGGCCGCAACACCCTGGTGGCGGCGCCGACCGGTTCCGGCAAAACCCTGACCGCGTTCCTGGCCGCGATCGACGCGCTGGTCCGCGAAGGCCTGGAACAAGGCCTGCGCGACGAGACCGCGGTGGTCTACGTCTCGCCGTTGAAGGCCTTGTCGAACGACATCCACCTGAATCTCGAAGCGCCGCTGGCCGGCATCGGCGAAGCCTTGCGCGGCATGGGCCTGGACGACCCCGGCATCCGCACCGCGGTGCGCACCGGCGACACCCCGGCCGGCGAACGCCAGTCGATGCGGCGCAAGCCGCCGCACATCCTGGTGACCACGCCGGAGTCGCTGTACGTGCTGATGGGCTCGGAGTCAGGCCGGACCATGCTCTCGACCGTGCGCACGGTGATCGTCGACGAAATCCACGCCGTCGCCGACGACAAGCGCGGCAGCCATCTCAGCCTGACCCTCGAACGCCTGCGCGAGTTGTGCGCGCAACCGCCGGTGCGGATCGGCCTATCGGCGACGCAGAAACCGATCGACGAAGTGGCGCGTTTCCTGGTCGGCGCCGATGCGGTTGACGCGGCCGGCCGCCCCGACTGCGCGATCGTCGACATCGGCTACGCCAAGCAGCGCGACCTGGCCCTGGAACTGCCGGGCTCGCCGCTGTCGGCGGTGATGTCGCACGAGCAGTGGGACGAGGTCTACGAACGCCTCGCCGCCCTGGTCGGCGAACACCGCACCACCCTGGTGTTCGTCAACACTCGGCGCATGGCCGAACGCGCCGCGCGCCATCTCGCCGACCGCCTCGGCAAGGACGCGGTCGCCGCGCACCACGGCAGCCTGGCGCGCGAGCTGCGCCTGGACGCCGAGCAGCGCCTCAAGCGCGGCGAATTGCGGGTGCTGGTGGCGACCGCCTCGCTGGAACTGGGCATCGACATCGGCGACATCGACCTGGTCTGCCAGCTCGGTTCGCCGCGTGCGATCGCCGCTTTCCTGCAGCGCGTCGGCCGCGCCGGCCATCATGTCGGCGGCGTGCCGAAGGGGCGTTTGTTCCCGCAGTCGCGCGACGACCTGGTCGAGTGCGCGGCCTTGCTCGACAGCGTGCGCCGCGGCGAGCTGGATGCCTTGCAGATTCCGTCGGCGCCGCTGGACGTGCTGGCCCAACAGATCGTCGCCGAGGTCGCCGCGCAGGAGTGGGGCGAGGACGCGTTGTACGCCTGCCTGCGCCGCGCCTGGCCCTATGCCGGGCTGCAACGCAAGGATTTCGATGCGATCGTGCGCATGCTGGCCGACGGCTTCACCACCCGGCGTGGGCCGCGTTCGGCCTATATCCATCGCGACGCCGTGCACGGCCGCCTGCGCGCGCGTCGCGGCAGCCGCATGACCGCGGTGATGTCGGGCGGCACCATCCCCGACACCGGCGACTACACGGTGTTGCTCGAACCCGAGGCCGTCACCATCGGCAACGTCAACGAGGATTTCGCCATCGAAAGCCTCGCCGGCGACGTGTTCCAGCTCGGCAACGCCAGCTACCGCATCCTGCGCGTCGAGCCGGGGCGGGTGCGGGTCGAGGACGCGCAGGGCCAGCCGCCGAACATTCCGTTCTGGCTCGGCGAAGCGCCGGGCCGCAGCGACGAATTGTCGGCCAGCGTGTCGCGGCTGCGCGAGGCGGTCGAGACTTTGCTCGCGGCCTCGCCGCAGGCCGGGGAGGCTGCGCGCGCGCTCAGCGAGACCTTCGGTTTCGACGCCGAGACTGCGATCCAACTCGTCGACTACCTCGGCCGCACGCGCCAGGCGCTCGGTGTTGTGCCGAGCCAGCAGCGCCTGGTGTTCGAGCGCTTTTTCGACGAATCCGGCGGCACCCAACTGGTGATCCATTCGCCCTACGGCAGCCGC
This sequence comes from Lysobacter sp. ESA13C, assembly GCF_019970005.1. NCBI lineage: Bacteria > Pseudomonadati > Pseudomonadota > Gammaproteobacteria > Lysobacterales > Lysobacteraceae > Lysobacter > Lysobacter sp. ESA13C. The sequence goes on from NZ_JAHXYK010000004.1 coordinate 495,929, forward strand.
ATCAACCGCGCCTGGGGTCTGGCCCTGCGCAAGCGTTTCTGCCGCAAGTTCAATTTCGAGCTGCAAGCCGCGGCCACCGAGGACGCGATCGTGCTGTCGCTGTCGACCAGCCACAGCTTCCCGCTCGAAGACGTCGCCCGCTATCTGCACTCGGCCTCGGCCCTCGACGTGTTGACCCAGGCCTTGCTCGATGCGCCGCTGTTCGCGGTGCGCTGGCGTTGGAACGCGACCACTGCGCTGGCCCTGCCGCGTTTCGTCGGCGGCCGCAAGGTTGCGCCGCAATTGCAGCGGATGAAGAGCGAGGATTTGCTGGCGACGGTGTTCCCGGACCAGGTCGCCTGCGCCGAGAACCTGGTCGGCGAGCGCGAGGTGCCGGACCATCCGCTGGTCGCGCAGACCCTGCACGACTGTCTGTACAAGGCGATGGACAGCGCCGGTTGGCTGCGCATGCTGCGCCGGCTGGAACAGGGCGAGGTGCAGGTGATCGGGCGCGACGTCACCGCGCCGTCGCCGATTGCGGCCGAGGCGATCAATGCGCGGCCCTATGCTTTCCTCGACGACGCGCCGCTGGAAGAACGCCGCACCCAGGCGGTGATGGCGCGGCGCTATGCCGAGGCCGACAACGCCGGCGATCTGGGCCGGCTCGATCCGGAGGCCATCGAGGCAGTCCGCGGCGAGGCCTGGCCGGAAGTCCGCGACGCCGACGAAATGCACGAGGCGCTGATGGGGCTCGGCTTCGTCACCGTCGCCGAGGCCGCGGCGAACGATTGGCCGCGCTGGCTGACGGCATTGGCCGACAGCGGCCGCGCCACCGCCCTGCGGTTGTCGGCGAGCGAACCCGCACCGGCGTGGTGGGTCGCGACCGAGAACCTGCCACAGGCGCGAGCACTGTTCGCCGACGCCGTGGCCGAGCCGGCGGTGGTCGTGCCCGAGGAATACCTGGCGACGGCGTGGAGCAGTGAGGAGGCCTCGGTCGAGCTGCTGCGTTCGCGCCTGACCGCGCTCGGCCCGACCACGGTCGCGGCCCTCGCTCGCGACGGCCACCGCGATGTCGGCGAGATCGAACTGGCGCTGTTGCGGCTGGAGCAGGAAGGCTATGTCATGCGCGGCCGCTTCGGCCGCGACAGCCTGCTCGGCGGCGACGAGGAATGGTGCGAACGGCATCTGCTGGCGCGCATTCACCGTTACACCGTCGGCCGCCTGCGGCGCGAGATCGAACCGGTCGAACCGCGCGACTTCGCCCGCTTCCTGTTCGATTGGCAGCATTCGACCGCATCGACGCGGATGAACGGGCCGCAGGCCCTGCGCGCGGTGCTGGAACAACTGGAAGGCTACGAAGCGCCGGCTTCGGTGTGGGAAAGCGAGCTGCTGCCGGCGCGCATCGCCGACTACGATTCGAGCTGGCTCGACGAACTGTGCAGCGCCGGCCGGGTGACCTGGGCGCGTTTGCGTCCGGACGCGAATGCCGGCGCGGTCAACGGCACCTCCGCAGCATCGGTGCCGCAAGGCGTGCCGAGCGTGCGGCAGACGCCGATCGTGCTGTTGCCGCGGCGCGCGTTGGCCGATTGGCGCCTCGCCGCCGGCCGCAAGGCCGACCCGGCGCCGGTGTCGTCGCGCGCGCAACGCGTCCTCGCCGCGCTCGAAGCGCGCGGCGCCTCGTTCTTCGACGAACTCGAACGCAATGCGCATCTGCTGCGCACCGAATTGGAAGAAGCGCTCGGCGAGTTGGTCACCCGCGGCCGCATCACCTGCGACAGCTACGCCGGCCTGCGTGCCTTGCTGGTGCCGCCGTCCAAGCGCGTGTCGACCCACGGCGCCCGCCGTCGCCGCGCCTTGCTGACCGACCTGCAGGATGCCGGCCGCTGGTCGTTGACGGGGCCGGCCGAAGGCGAGGGCGCGCCTGCCGACGCGGCGCGCAACGCCGAAGCCAACGAGCACATCGCCTGGCGATTGCTCGAACGCTACGGCGTGGTGTTCTGGCGCCTGATCCAGCGCGAAGCCGCCTGGCTGCCGCCGTGGCGCGACCTGCTGCGCGTCTATCGGCGCCTGGAAGCGCGCGGCGAGATCCGCGGCGGCCGTTTCGTCAGCGGCATGTCCGGCGAGCAATTCGCCTTGCCCGATGCGGTCAACAGCCTGCGCCAGATCCGCCAGCGTGCCCACGACGGTGCGGTGGTCTGCGTGTCCGCGGCCGACCCGCTGAACCTCGCCGGCAGCGTACTCGCCGGCGTAAAAGTGCCGCGCATCCCCGGCGCGCGCATCGCCTTCCGCGATGGCGTGGCGGTGGCCAGCCTGCTCGCCGGTCAGGTCGAAGAACTGGTCGAGTTGCCTGCGGACATTCAGCGCGACGTCCATCGCCTGCTGTTGCGCCGGCCGGGCAGCGCCGCGGCTGCGGCCGAGGCCAGCATCGACGAGGTCATGCGCAATCTGGCGCGGCATTGATCGGAATATGTCGATAGGTTTTTGCCCTTGCCCTTGCCCTTGTTCTTGCTCTTGCTCTTGCTCTTGCCTTTGCCTTTGCCCTTGCCCTTGACTCTGGCATCAGCTTTGGCTGTGCGCAGCCTCACGCTCGCGAAGGCTGAAGAAGACCCGGAGGGCGGCGCGCAGGGATGCGCGCCGTTTTTCATCGGGACAGGGATGTCCCGTATGAAAAATCCCCGCGGATGCACCGATCGTGCGGGCCTGTGATTCAAAGCAAAAGCATTTTTCTTTGGCTACTTTTGACCGAAGGGAATCCAGACGGACTTTTGTTGCTTTAGACAAAAGAAAGTAACTCGCCCGCTTGCGGGCGAAAGCTCCTTGCGTTTGATCTTAATGATCAGAAACTTGAAACTTCCAGAAAGATCAAGATCAAACGATAAGAGCTTCCGCCACTAAAGCGGCGGGTTACTTTCTTTTGTCATAAGCAACAAAAGTCCGTCTGGATTCCCTTCGGTCAAAAGTAGCCAAAGAAAAATGCTTTCTCTTTGGATCACAAGCCCGCACGTTCGTTGCATACGCAGGCATGCAACACACGGGACATCCCTGTCCCGGTGTTGCACGGCGCGCGTCCCTGCGCGCCGCCCTCCGGGTGTCCTTCGGTCTCGCGAGGCATAGGCCGCGCACAGCAACGGCAGCAGCAAGGGCAATAGCGACAGCAACAAATGCCCGCGAACCAAAGGGTAGGAGCGGCGCAAGCCGCGGCAGCCAAAATGGAGCAACTGCGTCGCCGCACGAAAGCCCGGCCGCGGCTCGCACCGCTCCTACCCCGAGATGCAAGGGGTTGCAGCTAGTGGATGGTCATTAATCCCCAGCCCTGTTCAGCGTGCCTGTCGATCCGTTTCTCCGAATCGACAGGCATGCCTGCGAACTGCGTCGCCGTTTCTCGCTGAAGCGTTAAGCCGATGCATGGAATCCCCATGACGTTGATGAATGCATCGAAAATAAATCGTTGCGACCGTAACGTCGCCTTCGCGGTCCGTGGTGGCACTGTGGGGCCTGGAATCGATTCGTCGAACAGCGAGCGTGTCGCGACGTCGTCGCGGCACCGGGTGATCCTCACTCCGTTCGGTCCTGCCCGTGCACTGATCGCTCGCCATGTGCCCGGGTTCTTGTTCTAGGAGTCGACCATGACCGTCTATACGAACCGTTTTCACGAGACGGATATTTCGACGATCGACTCGTCGACCACCGATGCCGCGGATTCGGCGCTGTCGCTGGCCGTGCTGGACCTCGATTCGGAACTGGCCTATTGGCGCAGCCACTATCGCGGTCTGATCGATCGGCCGGGCTTGCGCTACAGCGATTACGAGCCGGCGGTGAAACTGGGCCTGGACGCTTACATGCGCAGTCGAGGCCGGACCCTGGAGGAGATGCAGGACGGCATCGGCGTGTGCTATCGCCGTACCCGCGGCGCCTCGCGCCTGGATTGGGACGAAGCCCGCACGGTGGTGGAGGCGGCCTGGGGCCGGCTCGAACAGCGGAGTTCGCCCCCATGACGCTGCGCCACGCCTTCGAGCGCGGAGCGAAAGCGGCTTCCCGCTTCACCGGGCATCCGCTGTGTTTCGGTCTCGCGCTCGGCGTGGTGCTTGTTTGGGTGGTCAGCGGTCCCTTGTTCGGTTTCAGCGACACCTGGCAGTTGGTCATCAATACCGGGACGACCATCATCACCTTCCTGATGGTGTTCCTGATCCAGAACTCGCAGAACCGCGACTCGGCCGCGGTGCAGATCAAACTCGATGAGTTGATTCGTGCCACCGAGGCCGCCGAGAACGCCTTGCTCGACCTGGAAGAGCTCGACGAAGACACCTTGGAGAAGTTCCGCGAGCGCTACGAACGGCTCGCCCGCGGCGCTCGCAAGCGCCACCCCATCGGCGCCGATGGACAAACCCTTTCCCCCCATCAGGAGAAACAGGATGAAGAAGACCCAGCCGCACGCCCCGCAGGTTCGTGAGCTGCTGCTGCAAGCGCTCGAAACCGAACAGGGCGGTATCAAGATTTACGAGGCGGCGGTCGAATGCGCCGTCAACGAAGACCTGCATAAAGAGTGGCAAGGTTATCTCGCCGAAACCCGCACCCACGAGAAAGTATTGCTCAACGTGTTCAAGGAACTGGGCCTGGACCCGAAACAACGCAGCCCCGGACGCGAGGTCGTCGGCCACATCGGCCAAGCGCTGGAGCAAGCCATCCGGATGGCGCAGAAAGCCGGCGACCCCGATGCCGCACAACTGGTCGCCGCCGAATGCGTGGTGCTGGCCGAGACCAAGGACCATATGAATTGGGAGCTGATCGGGCACTTGGTCGAGCATGCGAAGGGCGATGGCCTCGAGGTGCTCAAGCAGGCTCATGAAGCGGTCGAGTCCGACGAAGACCATCACCTCTATCACACGACCGGCTGGACCCGCGAGCTGTGGATCGAGTCGCTCGGGTTGCCGGCGGTTCTGCCGCCGCCCGAGGAAATCAAGCAGGTCGAGACCGCGATCGGCGCGGCTCGGGCCGAGAAAGCCCGCAGCCAGATGTTGTGATTGCAGGGGAGCGCGGCCCTGGGTTGTCGCGGCCGGCCACGGTTCGCTCACGCGGATGCAGCCGGTCGCGGCAACTCAGGAACGTCGCGACCCGTAGCGGCGCCTCCGCGGCGCGACGCTCGCCGACCTGCGGGCGCGAAATCGGGAGAGACGGCCTTCGCAAGGTGTCGCCGTTCACTCCGGTTCAACGCCCGCGGCGGCACAGTCGAGACCCGATGTTCCCGCCGGCGATTCAGGCCGGCCTTGCGAGGTAGCCATGGCGCGCCCGATCTGGACCGGAACCCTGTCGTTCGGATTGCTCAACATCCCGGTCAAACTGATGACCGGCGAGCGTCGCGTCGACCTGCATTTCCGCATGCTGGACAGCCGCAACAAAGCGCCGATCCGTTACGAGCGGGTCAACGAGGAGACCGGCGAAGAAGTGCCGTGGAAGGATATCGTCAAGGCCTTCGAGTACGACAAGGGCAGCTATGTGGTGATCGAGGAGGCCGACATCGCCGCGGCCGCACCGGACCACAAGGAAACCGTCGATATCGACACCTTCGTCGACGCCGCCTCGATCGGCGCCGAGTTTTACGAGAAGCCCTATGTGCTCGAACCCGGCAAGAAAGCCGAGAAAGGCTACGTCCTGCTGCGCGAGGTGCTCAAGCGCACCGACATGGTCGGCGTCGGCCGGGTGGTGATCCGCACCCGCGAATACCTGGCGGCGGTAGTGCCGCAGGGCGACGCCCTGATGCTGATGATCCTGCGCTACGCCCAGGAACTGGTCGACCCCAGCGATTACAAACTGCCCGAGGGCAGCATGACGAAGTGGAAGATATCGCCGCGCGAGGTCGAGATGGCCGAGCAGTTGATCAAGTCGATGAGCGGCGAGTGGAAGCCGGACAGCTACAAGGACGACTTCCGCCAACGCCTGCACAAAGTCATCGAGCAGCGGGTCAAGTCGAAGAAGGTCGTGCATGGCAAGCCTGCCGACGAAACCAAGCTGCCGGAGAACGCCGCGACCAACGTCATCGACTTCGCCGAACTGCTCAAGCGCAGCCTGGAGAAAAAGGGCGGGCAGGGTGCGGCTAAGCGCGCGGCCAAAAAAGCCCCGGCCAAGAAGACCGCGAAGGCGGCCAAGAAGCGCACGCGCAAGTCGGCGTGACGGCGCGGCTCTGAGGACTGCGCCGTGACGCTGCGCGACTACGTCCGCAAACGTCGCTTCGACGCCACGCCGGAGCCGGACGCCGACCGCGGCCGCGCGCGTCGCGGGCGGCGCAAGGCGCCGATCTTCGTCGTCCAGTTGCATCATGCGCGGGCCCGCCACTACGACTTTCGCCTGGAAGCCGACGGCGTGCTGAAGAGCTGGGCGGTGCCGAAGGGGCCGTCGTTGCGTGCCGGCGAGCGCCGTCTCGCGGTCGAGGTCGAAGACCACCCGCTGTCCTATGCCGATTTCGAGGGAGACATTCCCGAAGGCCAGTACGGCGCCGGCCATGTCGACATTTTCGATCAGGGCACCTGGCGCACCGACGACGACGCCCTCGACCAGATCGCCGCCGGCAAGCTCGACTTCGAACTCGACGGCGAGCGCCTGCAGGGCCGCTTCACCCTGGTGCGGACCCGCCCCGTCGGTAAACGGCAGCAGTGGTTGCTGATCAAGCGCAGCGACGAGCATGCGCGCGACAGCGACGCCGATCGCATGCTCGACGAGCCCGCCGCGGCCGCCAAGCCTGCGCCGCCGCCAGCGAAACAGGTCGCCAGGAAATCCCGAGCGACCACCGCCAACGCACGAGAGGCCGGGGCAGGCGGTTCCGGGGCCTGGCGCAGCGCCGCCGCGAAGATCGCCGGCGCCGTCGCGGCGCCGATGCCGAAAGACGTCGAACTGCAGTTGGCGACGTTGCGCGAGCACCCGCCGAACGGCGGCGACTGGCAGTTCGAGGTCAAGTGGGACGGCTATCGCATGCTCGCCTACGTCCAGCGTGGCGTGCGCCTGCAATCGCGCAATAAGGTCGATTGGAGCGAGCGCTTCGTGCACCTGACCGAGGCCATCGCCGGCCTGCCGCTGCGCAGCGCGGTGCTCGACGGCGAGTTGATCGCCTCCGATCGCAGCGGCCGCAGCGATTTCGGTGAGTTGCAGCGCCTGCTCGAATCCGGGCAGTTGGATTCGCTGCGCTATGTGATTTTCGACCTACTGTATCTGGACGGCATCGACCTGCGCGGGGCGGCGCAGGCGCAGCGCCGAGGCCTGCTGCGTGAGGTGTTGGCGGCTTCGACCTCGGACGTGCTGGCCTTCAGCGAACATGTCGAAGGCGACGCCGGGCAGGTGCTGGCGGCGAGCGTCAAGGCCGGCCTGGAAGGCATCGTCTGCAAGCGCGCCGATGCGCCTTACCACGGCGGCCGCAGCCAGGCCTGGATCAAGCTCAAGCACGTCGCAGACGATGAATTCATCGTCGTCGGGCATACGCCGCCGAAGCACGGCCGCCAGGGTTTCGGCTCCCTGCTGTTGGCCCGGCCCGGCGCCGACGGCCTGGTATATGTCGGTCGCGTCGGCAGCGGTTTCAGCGATGCGGCCTTGCGCAGCTTGAGCAAGCGCCTGCAGGCGCTGCACAGCGAACAGGCGGCGGTGGAACTGCCCGGGCACGTGCCGTTTCCGCTAGGTTCGGTGCGCTGGGTCGTGCCGGAACTCGTCGTCGACGTGCATTCGCGCGGACGCGGCAAGGAAGGCCTGATCCGCCAGGCCAGCTTCGTGCGGCTGCGCGAGGACAAACGGGCCGCCGACCTGAGCGCCGCCGTCGCAGCCGCGCAGGCTGAGCCTGCGCCGCGACGCGCCAGGGCGGGGCGCGCCCGGCCCATCCGCGCCCGATCCATCGAGGAAACCGCGATGAGCGACACCCGGCTCAGCCATCCCGAACGCATCGTCTATCCCGCCGCGAAGATCAGCAAAGGCGAGGTCGCCGATTATTACCGCGCGGTCGAGGCCTGGCTGCTGCCGGAACTGATCGAACGTCCGCTGTCCTTGCTGCGCTGCCCCGACGGCATCGCATCGGCGTGTTTCTTCCAGAAACACCACGCCGACAGCCTGGGCGAGGGCGTGCATCCGGTCCGCCTGCGCGAGTCCGCCGGTCAGGCCGACTACGTCTACGTGCGCGACATCGAAGGCGTGTTGGCGCTGGTGCAGATGAACACCCTGGAATTCCATCCCTGGGGCGCGAAACGACAGGCGCCGGACCGGCCGGACCGGTTGGTGTTCGACCTGGACCCGGCCGAGGACATCGCCTGGAGCGAGCTCAAGCGGGCCGGGCGCGATGTGCGCGACCGGCTCGCCGAGATCGGGCTCGACAGTTGGCCGCGCTTGTCCGGCGGCAAGGGCATGCACGTGGTAGTGCCGATCCGGCCCGGCCCGGACTGGGCCGAGGTCAAAGCCTTCAGCGAGGCCTTAGCCGACGCCATGGTCGCGCAGGCGCCGCTGCGCTATGTCGCGACGGCATCCAGGGTCGCCCGCAAGGGGCGCATCTTCATCGACTGGCTGCGCAATGCGCGCGGCGCCACCAGCGTGGCGAGTTGGTCGCTGCGCGCGCGCGAAGGCGCGCCGGTGGCGATGCCGCTGAGCTGGGACGAATTCTCGCGAGCGCGTTCCTCGACTGACTTCGATCTGGCCAAGGCACTACGTCGCGCTGCGCGCCTGCGCAGCGATCCCTGGGAGGGTTTCGCCGAGAGCCGACAACGCTTGCCGACGATATGAAACCTCAGGTCGATTGGTCCGGTGGTTTCGTGCCGGCCTTGCGCTCGGCGAAGTTGAGCAGGAACAGGACCAGCAAGGTCAGCACGGTCGCTGCGAAGGCGAGCAGGTGATAACGCAGGCCGGTGCTGGCGCCGATCACTGCGACCATCAACAGTGAGGCCGCGGTGGTGACGCCGGACACCGCCTGGCCGCCGCGCTGGGCGAATATCGTGCCGGCGCCGATGAACGACACGCCGGCGACGACCGCCTCGACCAGGCGCAAGGGATCGATGTTGACCAGGAAGGGAATGCGGAAACGCGGGTCCATGATCGCCAATTGGCCCACGCCCACCAGCAGCGAAGAGGCGCCCGCGACCAGCATGTGGGTGCGGAATCCCGCCGGTCGATTCTTCAGTTCGCGCTCCAGGCCGATGGTGCCGCCGAGCACCATTGCGTAGGCGGTGCCGCCGACGACCCACAGCTGACTCAACAGCTCCATGAATGCGCTCCGGCTGGGTAAGCGCTCTTGATAACCCGGGTCATGTGAGGCGTCGGTGACCGGCTGCCGTCGCGACGGCGCGCAGATGAACCGCACACCCCGCGCTAACGACGCGCTGTCCCGGCCTTAACTCTCCGGCGGTTAGCGTCGGCATCGTGATTCCAACGATTCCGATCAGGAGACCGGTCATGTCTCGTGGAGATAAGTCGTCCTATACCGACAAGCAGAAACGCCAGGCCGAGCATATCGAGCAGCAATACAGGAAAGACGGCGTATCGCAGAAGGAAGCCGAAGAGCGCGCCTGGGCCACCGTCAACAAGCAGGACGGCGGCGGCAAGAAATCCGGCTCGGGCCGCAAAGACCATCACTGAGCTCCATCGCAGTTCCATCACCCGAAGGCATCGAACTGGCCCGTGCCGTACGCAGCAAGCGTTCCGACCATGGCCGCGGCTTCATGGCCTGGCGCAGGGCGCGGTCCCATGCCCGATCTCGTATGTCTCGATCCCGTATCTCGATCCCGAATGTCTCGCTCCCATATATGAGGGCTCCATCATGAAATCCATGCGTCTCGCGATTCTCGCCCTGACCCTGGCCGTCTCCGGCACCGCCCTGGCGGCGCCGCAATCCAACGGCAGCCCCGCCGGCAACGATCCGGCCACGGGCACCGGCAACGAGTCGGCGCAGCCGGTCAGCGATACCTGGATCACCACCAAGGTCAAGGCCGAGTTGTTGGCCACCAAGGGCGTGACCGGCACCGATATCAATGTCGAGACCGTCAACGGCGTAGTCAGACTGTCCGGTCACGTAGACGGCAAGACCGAGGCCGACAAGGCCGTCGAGATCGCGCGCAAGATCGACGGCGTCAAGAAGGTCGACAGCACCGGGCTGGTCTCGGCCAGGAGCGCCCACAACAAGTAAGCGACGGCCGGCATTCCCCGGCCTGCCGACTCTCATAAGGACAGTTCCTCATAGGACAGTCCACATACGGACAGTCCATAGGACGGAGCGATGACCCAGCTAGCCGACCGTGTTCACACCGATCCCGCCGAGATCCGCCGATTGAGCCTTTTGATCGAGCGGCTTCCCGACGAAGGCTTGGTCGATATCGTTCTGGTCGATGGCAGTCGGCAGGTCGGGGTCGTCGCGACCCGGCCGAGTCTGCAGACCTTTCTCGACGCCCACGGCAACGAAGGCAGCAATGCGGTGCTGCGACTGGAAGACATCCGCGGCGGCGACCGCGTCGCCTATCTTTGGCTCGACGAGATCCTGAAAGTTTGCCCGTTGCAATCCGACGAACGCGAATTCGTTCGTCCATCGGCCCGCGGGAAACCGACGGGCAGCTAGCCGGCGCCGGTGGGCGAGGCCGATCTCGCCGGACGCCGCGCCGCCACACCACAGGAGCCCGTCATGGCCGTTTGCGAGGTTTGCGGAAACCAGTACGACAAGACCTTCACCGTTTCGATGGGGACGCGCAGCGGCACCTTCGATTCCTTCGAGTGCGCGATCCACGCCATGGCGCCGCGCTGCGCGCACTGCGACTGCCGCATCGTCGGGCACGGCATCGAGGACGACGGCACCTTCTACTGCTGCGTGCATTGCGCCCGCAGCGCCGGCGTCAGCGGGGTGGCGGACCGCGCATGAGCCTGGGGCGTCGGCAACCGGGGCCGATCCGCAAATCCTCGAACTTGCGCACAGTTTTCAGAGCCGTTGCGGAACGTCCTATGAGCATGCTTTCGGCTTCACCGGCGATCGGCGATGCTAGCGGCATGCGCGCCATCCGCTCGTCCGACCCCGCGGTCATCCACAGTGCCAGCGAAGGCGTCTGCTATCTGTACGTGCTGCCTTGCGCTTACGAGGACCTGCTCAAGCTGGGCTTCTCGCGCGGGCCGCTAGGGCGCATCCAAGCGCTGCAAACGCGGTTTTTCGAGTTCTTCGATCTCGACCTGGCCTTCCTGGTCGAAACCGAGACCGTCGGCGATGCGCGCAAGCTGGAACTGGACCTGCGCCGTCGCCTGAGCGACTACAACGCACCGGCGCCGTTGACCGTGAACGCGCAGGCCGGCGGCCACAGCGAGTGGTATCGCGGCGCCTATCGGGCGCTGGCCGAGGAGGCGGTGCGCCTGCAAGCCGTCGGTCATACCGTGCATCGCCCGCTGCGCGAATGGCTGGGGCGGCAACTCGCCGCGCAGGGCGATGACTTGTACGACCGCAGCGCCGCCCTGATGACGCAACTGCAAGGCGATGTCTCGCTGCTCGACCAACCCGGGTTGCGGACCTTGCGGCGCAAGTTGCTGGACTCGCTCGATGCGCATGCGGCCTTGGGCGTCGAGCTGGAACCGCGCCTGCCCGAGGCCTTGCTGGCGTGGTATCGAGCGAGCGGTTCGAGAGACTGAGAGTTCGGATCGCGCCAGCGTTCGAACGGCGCAGATCGGCAAGCAGATCGGCTAGCAAGGCTTCGGCATCCGACCGCACACAGGAGCGATACGACCATGACCCGACTCGACAAGCCGATGCGACGCGAAGTGGAGATCGACGGCAAGCTGTACACGCTGACGGTCGATCCCGATGGCCTCAAACTGTCCGAGAAAGGCCGGCGCAAGGGCATCGCGCTGAGCTGGAACGATCTGGTATCCGGCGACGCGGCGCTGGCGGCGGCCCTGCAGGCTTCGACCGGGCACGCCTCGACCATGGGCTGATCCGCCGGGCGGACGCACTCAATCGGTACGCACCCGGAACGCCAGGCTGATGCGTGGGTCGACGACGCCGGGCGCCTTGGGGATGCCATGGTCGTAATGCTGCTGCGAGGCATGGCTCATGACCACCAGGCTGCCGGATTCGAGCTGCAGCTGCCAGGTTGCGTGCGGCGGGCGCTTGGCCCGCACGGTCATGCGCCGTGTTGCGCCGAGCGATAACACTGCGATCGGCCGGCCCTGTGCGAGGTTGTGCAGCTTGTCGTTGTGCAGGGCGACGCTGTCGCGGCCGTCGCGATACAGGTTCAGGCCGACGCTGTTGAACGGGGTCGTCAACAATTCGCCGATGCGTTCGGCGGTGTCGGCGAGCATCGGCGGCAGTGCGTCGCGATCGAGGCGATACATCGCCATGCGCCGCGGCACGTCGATCAGCCGCTCGTACATCATGCGTTGTTGCGAGGTCCACGCGGCCTGTTCGAGCAGGGCCGAGAACAAGCGCATCGACCACTCGCCATCGAACACGCCCGGCAGATAACGCACGCCGCCTTCGGCGTCGCGGATCGGTTGCTGCGGGTCGGCCTCGAACAACGAATGCTGGTGCATAGCGCATGATGCGACGAAACATTCTCAAGCTGCGAGACGGGCGCCGCAGCCTCGCAGCTCGCGGTCGTCAGGCAGCGGCTGCCGGCTTCTCAAGTTTCGGCAGGAACCAGGCCAGCAGGCCGATCGCCGGCAGGTAGGCGCACAGGGCGTACACCGCTTCGATGCCGATGCGGTCGGCGAGCTGGCCCAGGGCCGCGGCGCCGAGGCCGCCCATGCCGAAGGCGAAGCCGAAGAACAGGCCGGCGATAACGCCGGTGCGGCCCGGCACCAGCTCCTGCGCATAGACCAGGATCGCCGAGAACGCCGAGGCCAGGACCAGGCCGATCACCACGGTTAGTGCAGTGGTCCAGAACAGGTTGGCGTGCGGGAGCAGCAGGGTGAAGGGCAACACGCCGAGGATCGAAAACCAGATCACATAGCGGCGGCCGATGCGGTCGCCGATCGGCCCGCCAAGCAAGGTGCCGGCGGCGACTGCGCCGAGGAAGACAAACAAGTGCACCTGCGCGTCCTGCGCCTTGAGCTGGAATTTTTCCATCAGGTAGAAGGTGTAGTAGCTCGACAGGCTCGCCATGTAGAAATACTTGGAGAAGATCAGCACCGCGAGCACCGCCATGCTGCGGGCGATGGTCTTGCGCGGCAGCGACGCGCGCGCAGCGCTAGCCTGTTTCTTGCGTTGCGCCGGGATCTGTTCGCGGTACCACACGCCGATGCGGCTCAGGATCACGATTGCGGTCAGCGCGGCGAAAGCGAACCAGCCGACGCTGCCCTGGCCGCGCGGCATCACCACGAAGGCGGCGAGCAGGGGGCCCAGTGCGGAGCCGACGTTGCCGCCGACCTGGAACAGCGACTGAGCCAGGCCGTGGCGGCCGCCCGAGGCCATGCGCGCCACCCGCGAGGACTCCGGATGGAACACCGACGAGCCCGAACCCACCAGGGCCGCGGCGAGCAGCAACATCGGGAAGCTCGATGCGCGCGACAACAGCAACAGGCCGGTCAGGGTGAAGCCCATGCCGATGGCGAGCGAGTAGGGCATCGGCCGTTTGTCGGTGTAGATGCCGACCAAGGGCTGTAACAGCGAAGCGGTGACCTGGAAGGTCAGGGTGATCAGGCCGATCTGGCCGAAATCGAGCTTGAACGCGTCCTTGAGCAGCGGATAGATCGCCGGCAGCAAGGACTGGATCATGTCGTTGAGCAGATGGCAGACGCTGAGCATCGCCAGGATCGGCAAAGCGATGCGGCCGGCCGCTTCGGCGGGTTTGTGATCCGCTTCGAAAGCGGGCAGGGCGGCGGTCGCGAGCGTATCGATCGATGCGTCGTTCGACGCGTTCGGGGTATCGAGGGTGGTCATGGCGACCAGTAGACGCCGCCGTGCGCATGCCCGCATTATTGTTCAGGTCAACAATCTTCGAGATCGGGCCAATGCGCAATGTCCTTGCGACCCAGGTCGACGCCTTGCCGGGCCGTATCGTCGCGACCTCGAACGACCACCCGAGCCACCATCGCATCGCCCGGCACCGCCATCGCCGCTCGCAGCTGCTGTACGCCGCATACGGGATCATGGTGGTCGGCACCGAGACCGGGCGCTGGATCGTGCCGCCGGAACGCGCGGCCTGGATTCCGGCCGGCATGGCCCACGACGTGCATGTGCTGGTCGCGATCAGCACGCGCAGCGTCTATATCGAGCCCGAGCTCAGCGCGGCCTTGCCGCGGGACTGTCGGGTGGTCGGGGTGTCGCCGCTGATGCGGGAGCTGTTGTTGGAAACCCTAGACCTGCCGTTGCAGGCCGAGAGCGGGTCGCGGCCGGACCTGATCTATTCGCTGATCGTGCAGGAAATCGAACGCGCGCCGGTGTTGCCGCTGGACATTCCTTTTCCGGCCGATCCGCGCCTGGCCAAGCGTTGCCGCACCTACCTCGCGCATCCCTCGCCGCACGACACCATCGACGACTGGTGCCGCGACCTGGCGATGAGCCGGCGCACCTTCACCCGCCGTTTCCGCGGCGAAACCGGCACCAGTTTCGCCCAATGGTGCCGACAGGCGGCGATCTTCGCCGCCTTGCCGCGGCTGGCCGCGGGCGAGCCGATCACGACCCTGGCGCTGGACCTGGGTTACGAAAGCGCCTCGGCGTTCACGACCATGTTCAAGCGCCTGATCGGCATGCCGCCGAGCCGGTATCTGGCGATGTCGCATGGGCCTGCGCGCGAGGGCGCTTGAGTCGCCAAGGGTAGGCGCGGCGCAAGCCGCGACCATGATCCGCAAATACCCCCGTCATTCGATGTCCTGCTTTGTTGAGATGGCCGGCGTGCGAACAGACGGTTCAGTCGGCTCTCGTTGTCCGAGCTGTGTCCGATGCCGGCGTCGATTCCGGGTTTTCGCGGTCGCGGCTTGCGCCGCTCCTACCCCCTGAGCTGCGTGCTTCTGAGTAGGAGCGGCGCGAGCCGCGACCACGCCCTTGCAGCCACGACGAAGCTCCAGCGTAGCGGGACGCCAGCATCCCGCTCGCCGAAACCGCTGTCAGCGAGAACCCAGCGCCGCGGCCGCTTCCTCGATCAGCGCCGCCACCTCGGCCGGGCGCGAAGCCAGCGAGGCATGGCTGGCATCGAGCTCGATCACCTTGCGCGCGTTCAGACGCGCCGACATGCGCCGCTGGTTTTCCGGTGCGATCATCCGGTCCTGGCTGGAGATCTGGTACCAGCTCGGCTTGCTCTTCCAAGCCGGGGTAGCGACGGTGTCGCCGAAGGTGCTGGCCAACGGCGCCTTCTGGGTCACGCCCATGACCAGGCCTTCGTCGGCGCTGAGGTCCTGGCAGAAGTCCTGGTGGAACTTGTCGGCGCTCAGCCACAGATAGCCGTCGCTGTCCGGGGCGAGGTCGGGTGCCGCCTGCGGCACTGCCTGTTGGGTGATGCCGCCGGGGCTTTCGCCGGCGTCCGGCGCGAACGCAGCGATATAGACCAGCCCGGCCACGTGCGGATGATTGCCGGCCTCGGTGATGACCGCGCCGCCATAGGAATGGCCGACCAGCAGCACCGGCCCGTCGACCTGGGCGACCATCTTGCGGGTGCGCTCGACGTCGTCGGCGAGCGAGGTCAGCGGCAGCTCGACTGCGCGCAGGGCGTGGCCCTTGCGGGCAAGCTCGACGATGACGCGGCTCCAGTGGGCCGCACCGCCCCAGAAGCCGTGGACGAGGACGATGGTCGGTTGACTGCTCATGTTGGTGTTCCCGAATGGTGGTGCCAACGCACTGGATGCCTGAATCGCCCGTTGGCGTGGCGACCCGACGGGGCCGGCGGCCCAAGCTCGCGATCAGCGAGCGCTTCATACCTCGCGAGCGGCGAGCGTTTCATGCCCGCGTGTATGCCCGCCGTGAAGCCGTGGCCCACGGTTGCAGGTTCGCAACGTCGCCGCGGCGGGGCTTGTGGCGGTGCCGGCCCGAGCGCTTAACTTAGAGCCCAGCCGCGGCCGCGGCGTGACCGAAACGCCGCACTCCGATGCCGAAACGCCAGAGCGTCCGCGCCGCCCGAAACGTCGATCCTGTCGTCGCGCCGCCGCCCGCGCAGGCGCGCAAGGCCCGCAAACCCCCCGCACGAACCGACCCGCCCGCAGACCCGCTTCAGACCGATCCGATCCAAACCGATGTGTTCTTCGAGGCCTTTCGCCTGGCGCGACTCCATGGCGAACTGCTCGGCGAGACTCGACTGCGCCTCGGCCAGGCACTGCGCCATCCGCGCGGCCGGGCGATGTTCCATTTCGTCGCCGACGCGCCTTGCCTGTTCGTGATCGAAGCTGCGCAGGGCGGCCGTCAGCGGATCGTCGCGCAGCCGGGCGATTTGCTGATCCTGCCGCAAGGGCACGCGCATCGGATCCTGGCAGACGCGGTCGCGACGGGCGCACAGCGCGGTGCGTGCGCGCAGCTGACCAGCGGCGTATTCGAGTTCGAGGCGCTCAGCGGCGCCTCGCTGGTGCGGGCCTTGCCCGAATGGCTGCACGTCCGCACCGGCGGCGCCGACGGCCCCAGCGAGGACTCGCCCGAGCAATGGCTGGCGCTGAGCTTCGCGGCGATGCGCAAGGAGGCGCGGCAGCCGAACATCGGCAGCCGGATCATGATCGCGCGCTTGATCGACATCGTTTTCATCTGGGCGGTGCGGCATTGGTTGGCGCAGGCGCCAACGCAGCAACGCGGCTGGATCGCCGCCTTGCGCGATCCGCTGGTCGCCCGCGCCCTGGCCTTGCTGCACGCGCAACCGGCGTTCGACTGGACCGTCGAGGCGTTGGCCGCACGGCTGCATCAGTCGCGTTCCGCGCTCGGCCAGCGCTTCGCCGAACGCGTCGGCGAACCGCCGATGCGCTATCTGGCCGGATGGCGGATGCAGCTCGCCGCAGACCTGCTGCTGCGCACCGACCTGCGCATTTCGCAGATCGCCGCGCAGGTCGGTTATGGCTCCGAGCCGGCCTTCAGCCGCGGCTTCCGGCGTGTGTTCGGCAGCGCGCCGAGCGATTACCGCAAGCGGCTGCGCGAACCGCCGCTGCGCTGAGTGCGCCGGCGGCGCTCAAGCGCCGGACACGAGCAAGGTGATGACCCAGACGTCGACGCCGTTGTTCTGGGTCTGTTCGACCGACTGCACCAGGAACGAGGTCCCCGGGGCGAAGGTGTATTCGATCTTGTCCGGGTCGTCCGACAGCGGCGTGATGTAGCTGGCGGCATCCCAGACCCAGGCGCCGTCGGGCGGGTTGGCGACCAGGACGATGCCGTTCTGGTACTGCATCGCCTCGCTCATGCTGCTGCCGAAACTCCAGACCATCTTGGTGGTGATGGTGTCGCCGGGCCGGATGTAATCGGCGATGGCCTGGTTGAAGTCGATCTGCAGCGGCACCGTGTCGGGGCCGGCATTGAGCGGGCACTGCAGGAACTCGATGCCGAAGTGCTCCATGCCGAGTTGGTAGATGTCCATCTGCCCGCTGAAGAGCTGCGGCTGGTCGACGATGCTGGTGCGCGGCATAGCCTGATAGGCAGCGGCGAGCAAACGGTTCTCGACGTCGCTGAACTGCTGCAACCGGGTCGCCACCGCGGCCAGTTGCGACTGCACGTCGGCCAGGGACGAGGCCGGCGTCATCATGAAGGAGTTCATGTAGTCGGCGTTGCTCGGGTTGTAGGTGTTCCAGTTCGATTCCCAGATCGCCGTGGCGATGCTGTCCTGGTCCAGCGGCAACGGCGACTGGCTCATGCCGGTGTATTCGAAGATCTTCATGAACACCAGGCGAGTGAACGAGGCCGTGGTCCAGTCGTAGATCGACATCGCCAGTTGGAAGCTGTACGGCGAGAACGGAAACAACTGCGCGCCGAGCGCGGCGATCTGGGCGAAGCTCTTGCCCGGCGCATCGGGGATGTCCTGATAGGGCACGTACTTGTCGGCGATCATCTGGTCCAGGTAGGCCGCATCGGCGGCCGCGACCACCGGCAAGGGCTTGAGCTGTCCGGATCGGGTAACCCCGGTTGCCGCCGCGGTCACCGTGAAGCTGCCGTCGCCGGGCAGGTACAGGTCGAAGCTCGCGCTCGGGTTCGGGGTGTAGTCGAAATCGGCGCCGTTGAAGTCGATGAAATCCATCACCGGACCGAACGGAAAGCCGTTCTGGAAATCGGTGACGTCGAGAAAGCCCTCGCCGTCGACGATCAAGCGGCTCGATACGCCCTTGCCGCCGCGCCAGCTATCGATCGGCAGGCCGTCGCTGAACCACAGCGAGGCCTCGCTTGGATTGCGGATGGTCTGGAACTGCCACATGCGGGCCTCCCGGCGTATCGGAACCGACGCGGCCGCGATGCGGAGCGTGACGGGCGACACGCGTCGCCCGACGTTTTCCCGTCGCGGATCAGCCCATACAACGCGACGGCATGGCGATCACGGCCACCTCGCAGGTGCGGCGCTCGCGATCACTTCGCGATCAACAGCAGCAGCGAACGCGCCTGCAATCCATAGGTCGCGTTCTCGCCGCCGATCAGGGTTTCCGAGCCCGGCACCGCGACTGCGTTCGGGCCTTCGTTCCAGGTGGCGGTGTCGGTGACGCGGTACCACTGCTTGCCGTTGCCGGGCCAGGGCAGGACGAAGTTCACCGGCCCCGACCAGCCGTTGTAGGCGACGTAGATCGCGCTGGCCGGGTCGGCGAACTCGCTGCCGTCGATGCGCCAGGCGAGGGCGTGGTTGCCGCTGCCGTTGAAATACGCCGCATCGGCCTGGGCGCCGTCGGGCTTGAACCAGCGCAACTGCTCCATGACGTTGCCGTTACCGTCCGAGCCGCTGTAGAAATTGGCCGGACGCAGCGCCGGATGCGCCTTGCGGAAGGCGATCAGGCGCTTGCTGTAGGTCTCGTGGTCGGCCTCGATGCTGTCGCGGGTCCAGTACAGCCAGTTCGCCGCCGAGTCCAGGTTATAGGTGTTGTTGTTGCCGAATTGGGTGCGCAGCACTTCGTCGCCGCCGGTGATCATCGGCACGCCGGCGCTCAGCATCATGAAGGCCAATCCCGTGCGCGCGGCCTTGCGTTGTTCGAGGACCACGCCGGCCTGGTCCCAGCTCAGGTTGTGGTCTTCGCCGCCGTCGGAAGGCCCGTACGGCCAGGGCTGGTTGTTCTGCTTGTCGTTGTAGGCGTAGAGGTCGTTGAGGGTGAAGCCGTCGTGGGCGACCATGAAATTGATCGAGTGCCAGGGCTTGCGGCCGTCGTCGCCGTAGAGGTCGCTGGACCCGGCGAAGCGCGAGGCCAGGGTGCCCGGCGTAACCACTTCGACGCCGAGCTTGTTCTGCTTCTTGCGCAGGGCATCGCGGTACAGGCCGTTCCATTCCGCCCAGCCAGCGGGGAAGTTGCCGACCTGATAGGAATTGCCGCCGATCGCCCAGGGTTCGGCGATCAGGTCGAGACCGGCGCCGCCCGCTGCCGCGCGCGGCGGCAGTTCGGCGACGATGCGGTTGAGCGCGTTGCCGGCGTCGCTCTTGTCGAAGTTGAAGCAGCCGTGCTGGCAGCTGTTGCCGAGCACCGAGGCCAGATCGAAGCGGAAGCCGTCGACGCCGAGCGCGTCGCGCCAATAGGCCAGCGAGTCGACGATCAGGTTCTGGGCCACGGTGTTGCGGGTGTTGTAGTTGCCGCCGACGCCGGTGTTGTCCCAGGGGTATTTGAGGTCGGCGGTCAGCGAGTAATAGGCGGGGTTGTCGAGGCCGCGCCAGGACAGCAGGTTGTACACGGTCAGTCCGTCGCTGCCGCCCCAGGGGCCGCCTTCGCCGGTGTGGTTGTAGACCACGTCGATGTAGACCTTGATGCCGGCGTCGTGGAAGGCCTTGACCATCGCTTTCCATTCGCGGGTCGGCCCGCCGGCGCTCTTGTCGGCGGCGTAGCGGCGGTCCGGGGCGAAATAGTTCAGGGTCATGTAACCCCAGTAGTTATCGTTCGTCGTCGAGGTGGGGTCGACGTCGTTCTGGTCGTTTTGCGCCTCCTGCACCGGCAGGAATTCGACCGCGGTGACGCCGAGCCCCGCCAGGTAGGCGGCCTTGCGCGCTGCGCCGGCATAGGTGCCGCGTTCGGCGACAGGCACACTGGCGTCGTTACGAGTCAGGCCGCGCACGTGCACTTCGTAGATCACCTCGTCCTTGAGCGCGCGGGTCGGCTTGCTGCCGATCGACGAGGCATCGGCGGGCAGGGCCACGCTCTTGCCGGCGCAGGCGCCGCTGTCCTTGTTGCGATGACTGGCGCCGCTGGCGTAGAGGGTGCCGTCGGCGCAGGCGGCGGTGTTCGGGTCCTGGCTGAGTTCGCGCGCGTAGGGGTCGATCAGCAGCTTGTTCGGATTGAAGCGGTTGCCGGCGTTGTCGACGTCGCTGACGAAACCGGTGCCGCTGCCCTTGCTCCAGGCGGCGTCGTAGGGCCAGTTGGGGCCCCAGGCGCGATACCCGTAGTAGACCGTGCCTGTGATGCCGTAGCTGGTCTTGATGGTGCTGGTCGCGACCGACTTCGACCAGACCTGGGTTGCCGCATCCTTGGTCATGCTCAGGCGAGCGACTTCCTGCGCGCCGGAGGCGGTCTTGTACAACCACACCTCGATGCGAGTGGCGCGCGAGGAATAGACGCGAAAGTTGAGATTGCTCTGGCTGGCGTCGTAGCGCGCGCCCAACTGCTGGGCATCGATGGCGGCGCGTGCCTGGCCGTTGCCCAGCAGGCCCAACATCGTTGCCAGCACCACACTCGCCACGCCGTTCCACCACCGCGTCTGATCGCGCATCGCCACGCACTCCTGTCGAGTCGGAAGGCGCGCAGTCTGCGCGCGCCGAGCTACTCTAAGGCCGTTGCTGCGCTGCTCCGGAACGGCTGCAATCGTATTCAATGCCGCGTTCCGTGATCGCGGACGCGGCTCGCGGGCGTCGCCGCGTCGGTCGGATGCTCAGGAGGGCGCGGCGAGCACCTGGATCGCGGCGGAGAACTTCGGCCCGCGCGCCAACAGCCGCAGCCGGCGCGGACGGCGTTGCAGCCATTCGCGCAGCGCCCGCCATTCGCCCTCGCGCCAGGCCGGGTACACGCCGGATTCGTTCCAGTCGCACAACTCGTCGAACACCAACACCGTGCCGGGCACGATGCGTTCGTCCATCAAGGTCAACACGGTGACGGTGGACTCGTACAGATCGCAGTCGATGTGCAGCAGCGCCGCGGGGCCGGGATGCGCGGCCAGCCAGGCGGGCAGGCTGGCGCCGAATTCGCCGCGCCACAACCGCGCATTCGCCGGCACCTCGGGCAGGCTACCGGTATCGAAATGGCCGGCCGGATAGACACTGTCGGCGCTGCGTTGCCAGGGGATCGGCAAACCGCTGAAGGTGTCGAAGCCGTGCACGCTGCGTTCGGGCAGGGCGTTGGCGAGGGCGCTGAGCGAACGCCCCCGGAACACGCCGAACTCCATCACATGACCGCTCGGGCAGTGCGCCCGGGTCACAGCGAGCAGATTGTCAAGGTCGCTTTTATGCGGCACCGGCAAGGCGCGAAACGCGGCGATGTCGAGCGCGGCGCCGGCATCGATCACCGGGGCCGCTGCCAGCATCGCCGGAGCGGCCTTCGCCGCCGCATGCGCGCCGCGATCGATGCTCGCGATGGCGGCGCCACGCGGCCGCTCCCAGTTGATCTCTTCGATGCGGCCGTCGAAACCCTGTTGCACCGGCATCGGGAAGAACGGTGCGAGGCGTTCGATGTCGCCGATATCGTGGCGCAGCGCGGGCAACTCGGCCTTGCGCACCCGCACGATCAACGAGATGTTGTAGCCGTAGACCTTGAGCCGGGCCTCGCGGCAATCGATGCCGGCGACGATCAGGTTGTACAGCAGCAGCCCGGCGTTCCACACCGTCAGGTGGCCGCCGACGATGTAGGGCCGTGCCGGCGGTACGGTAATGGCGAGCAAGCCACCTGGCGCGACGAAACTCACCAGGCGTTGCAGGAACAGGCCGACGTTAGCCTGGTGTTCGAGCGCATGCGAGCACCAGACCAGGTCGTAGCGCTCGTCGCTGGCGAAGTCCTCGAAGTCGCCGACGAAGTCCGGGCGATGGGCGCCGTAGGACTCGAACGAGATCGTGGTGACGCGCTTGCCGTGCTTGGCGAGGTGACGCGCCTGCAGGCCGTCGCCACAGCCGACATCCAGCACGCTGTCGAATTCGTACTGCGCCAGCAGCAGATTCAAAGCCTGGTCGGCCAGCCATGGCGGCGGCGGGCCTTTCTTCTTGCCGGCCTTGCGGGGCTTGGCGCGCGCAAGCGGGCTCGGTGCCGGGTTCGGTGCCGATTTCGGCTTCGGTTTAGGCGGCGCGACGACGGTGCGGAGCGGATGGGTCTTCATGCCACGGCTCGCTCGCCGCCGGTCGCGAGCGCGACCGCCAGCCGTAGATTGGCTTCCACCCAGGCGGCCATGCCGAACTCGGGGCATTGCGGCGGCAAGGCCAGGCGTCGCTCTCGCCAATGGCTGCGTTGCCCGAGCACCGCATCGATCGCCGCGGCCATCGTATCGATGTCGTCGACGAGATGGCCGCAACGGCCGTCGCCGAGCAACTGCTCGGCCCAGCCGACCCGGGTGGCGACCACCGGCACGCCAGCGCGCACCGCATCGAACAAGGGCCAGGGGCCGCAGTCGCTGGCGCTGGTTACGACCACGCCGTCGCAGCGCCCGATCCATTCGCCGCAGCGCGACAGCGGGCATTGCGAGAGACCCATGACCGCGCAATCGATGCCGGCGCGGCGCAGGCTCGCGGCGGCGGCATCGAGACGTTCGCCGACCAGGGCGATGCGCATCGGCGACTTGGCCCGTTGTACGGCGGCGATGAAGTCGGCAAGGCCGCTGGCGTCGCAGCCTTGCTGGTTCGCCGGCCGGCCGACCCAGGCCAGTACCGGCACCGCGTCCTCGTTAGGCGGCGCCGGCGCGGCCTCGCTCCAGCCGACTGGCCGCACGATCCACTGTCGCTTCGACAGGTCGATGCCGCTCGCGGCCAGGATCGCTTGCTGATCGGGATGGGCGAGGACGAGACCGCTGCAGCGGGCGACGTCGGCACGCGCGCCGCCGCGCCGGTACGCCTCGGCACCGCTCATGTCGTGCAACTGCACCACGCTGCGCATCGGATCGGGGCTGCGTGCGGCTTCGCGGGCGCGCAGGAAGATCCAGGCCTCGGCCTGGGGCAGCGGTTTCTGGGTGGCGGCGACGCGGTAACCGGGCGGCGCGGCCGCGGCGAGCGCCTGCTTCCAGTGCTCGAACAGCCAGCCCTTGTTCTCGGCGACCACGTTGAGGGTCGGCAACGACGGCGCCGGCATCGGCGCGGCTTTGCGCACGGCGGTACGCGGCAGGACGCGCGGAATCACCGTGCCGGTCGGCGCCAGCGGCCGTTCGCGCAGGGCGAGTTCGAGCAGACCGGCGACGCGCTGCGGGTCGGCGGCCTCGCCCAGGCTGCATTGGTGGGCGATCAGATGCTGCGCATAGGCGCGGCGGCAGGTGATGCCTTCGGCGCTGGCCGCGCTTTCGGCGAGCAGCGCCCAATCGCGCGGCGCCTCGGTCAGGAACGGCTTCACCGCGCCGCTGCGCGGCCAGACGTTGCGGCCCAGCACGATCGCCGGCACGTCCCAGAGCAGGCCGTCGTGGGCGACGTTGCTGTTGAGAGTGAGGATGCCGCGGCAAGCGCCGCTGCGCAGCATCTCGTGGATATTGCCGCGGGTCTGCGGCCACAGCAGGTCCTGTTTGCGGCGCAGTTGCAGGCGCAGATGGCGGTTGCGGGTGCGTGCGTCGGCCGGGTGCTGCTTGAAAATCACCGGCCACGGCGGGTCGAGGCGGCTAACGTGATCGATCAGGGCCTGCATGGTCCGCAGCGACGAGGGCGCGTGGCGGATGATGTTGGTGTCCGACTCGATCTGCAGCGGCACCAGCAGGAACTGCGCCGGCAGCTCGATGCGGTGTTCGCGATTGGCCTGCATGTACTGGTAGTAGCCGCTGAAACCGGTCGACTTGATCGCGGCCAGGCGCAGGTCGAGGGCGGCGTCCTGCTCGGCGCTCAGGCGCTGGCCGTCCCAGACGAAGGGCGCGGCATGCGAATCGGCGTTGATGCCGCGCGGGCTGATCTGGTAGTCGGCGCGCGGCAGCCAACCGTGTTCGCAGTACAGCGTCGGGCCCAGCAGGCTATGGCCGCGGCCGTTCCAGACGATCGACAGCACGCGCGGATTGCGCGCGGTCGCACGCGGGTCGCGACTGACCGTATGACCAAGCGCGGCGACCGAGACGGCAAGGGTCTCGAACAGATCGCCGACCAGGCCGGGGGTACGTTTTTCGATCGCGACTTTCATGGCGGAGCTCCTTGCGGGCGCGCGGGATCTTGCGGTTGTCGGCGTAGATGCCCGCACCGAGGCCGGTGTGGGCACCGGCGTGGGCAGGCGGTGCAGGGTGGCGGGGTCGCGCAGCCATTCGCCGGAAGCGTCGATCCGCGCTCGCGGCAGCGAATTCAGGCGGCTGATCGCGCTGAGGTTGAGCAACTCGACGCCGCGTCGGCCGAGTGCGGCTGCCAACTTGCCGTACTGGCCGTCGATTTCCTTGAGCCGGGCGGCGAGGGCATGGCGGCCGGTGGAGGCGAAGAAGTGATCGTCGGTGAAGTCGACCCCGATCAGGCCGATCCGCCGTGCGCCCATGTAGGCGGCCAGGCAGACCGCGACATAAGGCGAGTTCTGGGTGTAGTGCAGCGCGTCGTCGGCGCCCGCTTCGGTGCCGGCGTACTGGCCGAGTTTGAAGCGCACCACCGGCGGCCGCACCCGCCCGAGCTCGATCTGGGTGAACAGCGCCTGCGCATTGGATTGCTCGACGTAGCGGAAGCGGTCGAGCTTGAACTGCTGGCGCGGGTTCAGCACGACCAGATAGGTCGGGTCGAACAAGCGGCCGACGTCGTTGACGCCGATGGTCACGAAGCGCTGCGGCTGAGGCAACTGCAACAGGGAAGGGCCGCAGCCGCAGACGACGAGGTCCGCGCCGGAGCGAGCGCCGCGATAGGCGGACAGAGCGTTCATTGACGCGGGTGTATCGCCATCAGCAACAGGAACAGTTTGTTCTTGGCTCCGGGGGCCCGATACACGCATTGCGCATCGAGCACGTTGGCGGCCAGGGAGGCCATCGACCACGCTTCGGCCTCGTCGCAAGGCGCGAAGGACTCGCGCAGTTGCTCGATATCCTCGCGTATGCCGCGATCCCGTACCGCGGCGAGTTGGGCCGAGGCCGAGGCAGGCACCGACTCATTGTCCCAACCCCACAGCCACGACTCCGCTTCCGGCGCCCAGCTGCCCGCGACCTGGATGTCGGCGCAGACTCGCTCGGCGCCGCTCTCATCATAGAAACGTATCGTCGCGGTGGGCAGGTCGATCTGATAGCGCTTGAACGTCCCCAGACCGTAGCGCATCTGCGCCTCGGCCATGCGTTGCCGGGTTTGTTCGCGTGCCGTCTCGACCCAGGTTTCATACTCGTCTGCGTTCATGCTCTCGATTCCTGTGGTGATTTGATATCAAAGCTTGAACCAGCTACGTATGGTCGCTGGCGAACCGATCTTGGCCGCGTACTGGAGCAACATGGTCTGCAATGCCGCTGCCGCGCCGCTGGGGCGATGCGCCGCGGCTGGCGCGGTGCCGGTCGCGGTCTCGACGACGACCTTATCGAGCTTGGTGTCGGGAGCGAGATTCTTGAGCTGACCGCGGAACATCGCGCCGAGCTGCGAGTTCATGCGATTTTCGATCATGGCCATGTTCTCAGCGGTGTCGGTACCTCCCATCTGCAGTTCCTGCTGGTGGTCGGCTTGCAACTGGGTCATTAGCACGCGCGCGGCAGCCTTGTCGGCTGGTACCGGAATTTTGTCGATCGCGGCATGAATTTCGCTGCGGAATCGGTCCTGTCCGCCCTGGCGCAGCGGCTTGGTCGACTTCTGCTTGGTCGTGCTGCCGGCTTCGAACCCAAGAGTCTGGGCTTGGTTAGCGGTCTTGCCTTCAGCCGCACGCTTGATCGCGTTGGCCTTGGAAGTGAATTCGTCCAACGGCCAATGCGATTCGTAGCCGATCTCCACTTCGGTGACCGTCGGCCCGACGAGCACGTTGGTCTGAGTGATCTTGACCGGATTGACCTCGGCGCGGATCGCCCACTTGTCGCCTTGCTTGACCGGTTCCAGCGTGGTCAAGCGATAACGGACCTTGACCGCGAACAGCAAGGGCTTGAGCACGATCATGCCGACCTTTTTGCCGGAGTACTTGTTGACCGCGGCCAGCGCCGCCGCCGATCCCTCGTCCAGACGCTTTTGTTTCTGCTCGGGGGTGTCGCTCTTCCCGGTCAACTTCCCGAACAGCTTCTTGATGTAGGCGACCGCCTTCTTGATGGCCTTGTCGATGGCCTGGTCGACCTTGGTCTGGACCTTGGTGATGAAACCCTTGATCTTGGCGCTGATGCCGCCCAGGCCGATCAGCGCGGCGAGGAAGCCGATCAGGATCGGCACGGCGTTGCCCAGGGCCTGTTCGACCTTGCTGATCGCGCCGCCGATCGAGCCGGTGGCGATGGCATGGATCGAGTTGATGACCGACTCGACGAATTCCATGATCTGCGCGGCGCGCTCGACCACGAACATCACCACGTTGACGATCATCATGATCGCCTGGATGATCGCGCCGGCCGGGTTGAACATCGACACGACCTTGGCCACCGCCTTCTTGACGATGGTGGTGACGATCCAGTCCTGAATCGCGCCGATCACCATGTCCTTGAGGTTGGACAGGTCGCCCTTGATCTGCTCCCACAGCGCGGCCGGGCCGCCGCCGATCAGGGTCTGCAGATAGCTCACCAGCTTCTCGAT
Source organism: Lysobacter sp. ESA13C (assembly GCF_019970005.1). Lineage (NCBI taxonomy): Bacteria > Pseudomonadati > Pseudomonadota > Gammaproteobacteria > Lysobacterales > Lysobacteraceae > Lysobacter > Lysobacter sp. ESA13C. Next base: position 522,778 of record NZ_JAHXYK010000004.1, read on the forward strand.
CACCGCCACCGCGGTCGGGCCGAGCAGCTTGACCGCCTTGGCGCGCATGCGGTCGTAGGTGATGCCCAACACGCCGAGCACCATCTTCAGGATCGACACCACCGTCAGGTCGCTCGGTATCTCGATGCCGGTACCGGCCAATGCGCCGAACAGCCACTTGATGAAGCCGCGCTTGAGGTGGCCGAGGATGTTGCCGGCGAAGGCCGAGAAGCCGCCCTTGACCGCGGCGATCAGGTTGGACAGGAAGCCGCCGGGGTTGTCGAGGATCAGGTCGATGGTGTCCGCGCCCTTGCGCAGGATGCCCATCAGCTTGTCCTTGAACTCCATCAGCGCCTTGGCGACTTCGGCGATCTTCTCCTTGGCCTGGGTGACCAGGCCCTTGTTGGAATCCTGGATCGCCTTGAGCGCTTCGTCGGCCTTGTCGAAGGCTTCCTTGTACTTCTGCGCCAGGCCTTCGGCCAGCGCCTGCTTCTTGTCCTCGATGCCGGACTTGAGTTCGTTGAATTTTTCGGCGTATTCGGCGGTGAGCTGGGCGCCGCGGGCGCGCACGCCGGGCGACAGCGCCGCTTGCGCGGTGGCGATCTTGGCCTGGGCCTGGGCGACGTCGTTCTTGGCCGCGGCCAATTCGCGTTCGACCAGGTTGGCGACCTTGACCGCCAGCGCGTCCATCGCCGCGGTGAACAGATTGCGCCCGGCCTCGTAGAAGCGGTTGACCTCCGGCGGCAGGTCGAGGATCTGGTCCTTGATCCACAGCAGCGAGCCGCCCGGCATCAACAGATAGCGTTTGAGTTTGTAGTCGAACAGGGCGTCTTCGACGTAGCTCTTCATGCGCGCCAGCGCGGCGTCGGTGCCCTGGTCGAAGATCGTGTTGACCGAGGTCTCCAGGTTCTCCAGGCGCTTGTCGACCGCGGCCTTGGCGGTGTTGAAGGTGGCGACGACGAAGTTGCTGAACTTGCTCAGTTCCAGCTCTTCGCGTGCCTTCTGCTGTTCCTGCTTCGACAGCACCTTGGTCTTGCTGCCGCCCTTGACCGAGAGCAGGCTGCTGACGCCCTTGCCGGCGACCGCCTTGGCCTGGCCGGCGGCCTTGGCCAGGGTCGCGCCTTCCTTGCCGCGGTACTTGCCGGGGCCGGCATCCGAATCCTTCTGCACCGCTTTCTCGGCGGTCATCACCGCCGAGAAGCGCGGGTCGCTGGCGTTCTTCAGGCGAGTGTCGGTCTGCTTGGTCGCCTTCTTGGCATCGGCGACTTCGGTCTTGCTTTCTTCCAGCGAAATCTCGGCGGCGGGTTTCGGCGCCGGCATCGCCGCGGCGGCGTCGACCTGCGGCGGCGGCACGCCGGGCTCGGGCGGAATCGGCGTGACCGGCTTGGCCGGGACGCCGGCTTCCGACGGCGGTGCGTTCGAGGTCTGCTGCAGGTCGCCGGTGGCGGCCTGTTTCTGGTTGCCGACTTCGCCTTTGAGCGAGCCCTTGATCTCGTTGCCCGAGCCGCCCTTCATGAACTTCTCGGTGTCGCCGAGCGTCTTGGGCATGACCTTGGCGATTTCGGCGCGCAGTATCGACAGGAAACTGGCGGTCTCCGGTTTCGGCGTCTCGGCCTCTTCGAGTTGGTCGACCTGCTTGGCGCGCGCGCCGGCGGCTTTCTCGTTGGCCGGGCCCTTGGCGGCCTTGCCGGATTCGTCGGACTTGCGCGACGGCGGCGGGTGTTGCTTGAGCTTGCGGCTGTCGGCGTTGAGTTTGTCGACCACGCGCTTGTAGCGCGGGTCGTTGCGCGGGTTGGCCCGTTTGGCGACGCGCGCGACGGCCATCGTCAGTGTCCGGGGCCGCCGCGTGGCGGATCGAGCGCACGCATCGGGCAGTTCGCACCGATCTTGCGGTATTCGCGGGTCAGCGCCGCCTGCAGGTGCACCGCGGCGATGGCGTTGCCGCTCTGCAGAGCGAGCAGGCGCGCGTGCATGACCACGTTGCGCCATTGGCCTCCGCTGAGGGCGCAGCGGCTGGCGGCGTCCTGCAGCCAGCCTTCGTCGCAGCCGTCGCCGGCCAGGTGCAGGCGCAGGATCTCGTAGCGTCGCCAGGCATCGGGGGCGCGGAAGTTCACCACCACGTCCATGCGCCGGGCGAAGGCGCGGTCGATGCGGTCGGCGGCGTTGCTGGTGACCACCAGGATGCCTTCGAAGGACTCGATGCGTTGCAGCAGGAAATTGGTTTCGAGGTTGGCGTAGCGGTCGTGCGAGGAGCCGACCTCGGTGCGGTTGGCCATCAGCGCATCGCCTTCGTCGAGCAGCAGCACCACGTCGAGTTCTTCGGCTGCGCTCAAGGCATGATCGAGGTTCTTCTCGGTTTCGCCGAGGTATTTGTTGACCGTCGCCGACAGGTCGATGCGATAGACGTCCTTGCCGAGCTCGGCCGCCAGCAGGCGCGCGGCCAGGGTCTTGCCGGTGCCGCTGGAGCCGGCGAACAGGGCCCGCACGCCGACCCCGTGCATCGCGACCTCGGCCGAACCGCTCGCCAGCGGTTCGCGCCAGCGGCAGCGCGTCGCCAGCGCGTCGATCTCTTCGCGGGTGGCGTCGTCGACGATCAGGTCGTCGAGCGAGCCGGCTGCCTGCAGGCGCGTGGCCAGGGTTTCCAGGCGTGCGGTCTGCAGGCTGCGGCAGGCGCGGCGCAGGTCGTCGTGTTGCGGGCGCTCGCGTTGGGCGAGGCGTGCGAACGCGTTTGCCGCCGCCGCGACCTGGCGCACGTGGCCGCTGGACAAACGCATGCGCCCGGACAGGTCGGCCAGGGTCTCGGCCGATTGCTCGGGCAGGCACGCCGACCAATGGCGTTGCCGTTGCGCGGGGCCGGGCAGCGGCAGTTCGATGTCGAGCATCGGCCGGCGGTCTTCGCAGGCCCAGGCGCCGTGACGGCCGGTGACCACGAACAAGGGCGTGTCGACCAGCGGCAGCGGCGCCAGGCGCCGGGTCTCGCCGGGCGAGGAATCGGCTTCGACCACGGGCAGCGCGTCGAGCATCGCCGCCAGGGTGCCGAACAGACGCCAGCGCGTTTCGTCTTCGAACACCGCCTCGCTGGCGATCAGCAGGTCCTTGCCGAGGGTGTGGGCGAGTGCGCCGGCGAGGGTCTTGCGGCCGTTGTGGATCGGGCCGCGGATCAACAGCGCCGGTGCGCTCGCGCCGGTGCGCAGGGCGTCGAGGATGGCCTGGCCATCGAGTCCGGCGAGAGGGAAGACGTAATCGCTCAACTGCGGCAGTTGCGCGTGGGCGATATGGCGCAGCCAGCGGGTCGAACTCAATTCGCCGCGCAGGCCGTCCCACACCGCCAGGGTCACGCTCGGGGTCCAGTCCGGGCGCGGCGCTTCCGGATTGGACAACTGCACCAGGCCGTGTTCGATCAGGCTTTGCAGCGACTTGCGTACCTGATCGATGCGGTCGTCGCCGTCGCCGCGATCGCGCCACCAGGCCATCAACAGGCCGAAGCTCGGCCGGTTGTCGCGCCGCTGTGCCTGCTCGAACACCAGGCCGAAACGCGGGTCCTCTTCGATCAGGCCGATTGCCAGCAGCAGCTCGACGTCGAGCGGGTTCAAGCCGGCGCGGCGCAGGGCCGACAAGGGCAAGCGCTGCGCTTGCGCTTCGGCGCGGCCTTCCCATTCGGCCAATGCGGCTCGCCAGCGTGCCGACAAGCAGGCGCCGGCGGCGACTTCGCGCTCGATCTCTTCGAGGTAGTCGGCAAGGAAGGGGTAGGCCTGCACGGCGTCGTCGATGTCGCCGTCGGTGCAGGCCTCGGCGATGCTCGCGATCACTCCGTACAGCGCCAGCTTGAGGTGTGCGGGCGCGGTGAACGGCGTTTCGGCGAAGGCGATGACGCTCGGAGCGAGGAAGGCGTTCATGCGCGGCCCTCAGACGAAGCGGAAACGGATGCTGCGGCCGGCGGCCGGAATCCAGCCGGGGTCGCGGTCGAGCCCGGCCAGGCGCAGACACAAGGGCAGCGCGTCCAAAGACAGACGCACCTCGACGTCGACCAGATTGCAATGCAATTGCGCCCGGTGGCGACAGACCAGAGTGGGAATATCGCCGTCGTCGACGGCGAGGGCGCGGGCCAGGCGCGCTTCCAGGTAAGTGAGCAGGTAATGCAGCCAGCGGCGGTTGCGTTGGCGTGGCGAAGGCGTCGGTGCCTGCGGCATGCGAACGAGCCTGGTCTCGTGCAAGGCAGTGCGTTGCGTGCACCAGTCGGCGGCCTGCACGGCCGGAGTCGATGCGGCCCGCGGCAGATCGGCGAGCACGAAGCCCTGTGGATGCCACAGCCGCAAGCGTCGTGTACCGGCGTGGTAGGCGACTGTTTCGGCCGCATCCCAGGGCTGCAGCCAAGCCTCGTCGATGGCCCAGTCGAGCGGTGCGACAAAGTCGTATGCGGGCGCTTGCTGCGGTTTGCGGCCGGCCAGATCGGCCAACAGCCGCCACAGTGGGTCGCGGCGAAATTCCGCGCCGAACCAGGCTTCGCCGATCAGCGCCAGCCAGTTCCATGGCGACAGGGCCAGGCCGCGCGCACGCGGCATGCTGAAATCGCCGTACAACTCCAGCGCCAAGGCCGCGTTGAGCAGGTACAGCAGGCCGCCGTAGTCGCTGTCGATCTGCACGCCGCCGGCGTTGAAGGCGGTCTGCGGCGTGCTCTCGGGTGGCGCCGGTTCGACATCGGTGGCGGCCTCGACTCGAACAGGCTCCGTGGCGGTCGCAGGTTCGAGCGCAGCACTCGCCGCCGACTTACTGGCCATCACGCAGGCCGGTCGGTCGGTACCGGCCCCGGATTGCGCTGCAATCGGCGCTGGCGACGGCTTGCGTTTGCCGCGCTTGGCTGCCGGTTCACTGTTCGGTCGTGCCGATGAATCGAACATAGGCGGTGTCGGTGCTTCCGATACGATGCGCGCGGCGTTCGCGGCCGCGGATTGGATGGCGTGCACGGGCGATGCGATCGTTTCGCCCGTAGCCGTCGGCGCGACGAGCGGGGTCGTGTTGCCGGGTTGCCAATTCGACGCGGGTGCTGAGGCCGGCGGCGGCAACAACGACTTTGTCGGCGCCACCGCCGTGCACGATTGCGTCCACCTCGTTACCGCATCGGCGAAGGACGCGCTGCGCAGCCAGCCCGGTTCGCGCACTACCGCCAGGGCGAATGCGAGCAGGCGCAGCGTCGTCGGCCGCAATGCTTCGTTGCGTAGTTCGGGTAGTGCCGCGAGCAGGCGGGTGTCGTCGCGACGCGATGGCGACGTGCGTCTGCTTGCGTCTGGCTCGGAACGAACGCCGGAACCGGCTCCATGCGGACGATGCGGCGCCTCGTACGAACCCGAAGCGACGCTCGTTTGGATTGTTGCCGTCTTCGCCGTCTCGGGCGCGGCAGCGAAGGCCAGGGCGAGCGGCGCGTCGTAATCCCGTGCCAGCGCCGTCAATGCGCGCCTCGCATCGCCGTCGTGCAAGCGCGACAGCCAGGCCGCGGCGTCGCCGTTCGGCGCCAGCAGATTCAGCGTGGCCGCCACGTGTTGGCCGCGGCCGAGCACCTGCTCGCGCAGCCACTCGTCGACCGCGGCCCGGCCCAGCACGGTGCGCCACCACCAACGCTGCGAGACGTGACCGCGCAGCCAATCGCGGATCAGGCAGGCGGCCAGTTCGCCTTCGTCGAACCAGACCGCGTCGGCGCTCGCTGCGCCGTCGTCGCGCCAGGGGCGTTTCGCGTAGCGTTGCTGCTCGCGCAGGGCTTGCGCCACGCGCGGGCCGAAGGCCGCCATGGAGTGAGACATGGTCTGCAGCTTGCGTACCAGCAACAGTGCGTTCGGCGGCAGTTCGCTCAGGCTCCAGTCGACCGCAGCCAAGGCCCGCTCCAGGCCCTGCCGGGCCCGCAGCGTGTCGCGCTCCGCGCTGCGCAGCCTGACGCTGCGCAGTTGGTTCGGATCGCATCGCGAGTCCAGTCGGAGCATGCGGGCCTCGGCGGAGGGCGGCGTTTACTTGCGCCGCAACAGCAGCCACAACACCAGCAGCAAGAGCAGGATCAGCCACCACCAGCGCTTCCACCACGGCTCGTGCGAAGGCGGTTCGGTGCCGGTACCCAAGCTCGACAGCGGACCGTCGCGCAGCACCTGGTCGGCGAACACGATGCTGACCTTGGGGTCGTCGCCCGGGGCGAGCCCGCCCACCTTGATCGTGTACTCGCCGGTGAGGCCGTTGTCGGTCGGCGCGCCGGCGATCGTGCCGGCGTCGATCTTGACGTTGAAGCCGCCTTCATGGCCGGGGCCGACGTAGTTGCCGAACTTGTCGCGCGGCGTGATCACGATCACCGCATCGGCGCTGCGCGGCTCGCGCTGCACCCGCACCGCCGAGTCCTTCGCGGTCGGGATCACCGGCACCTGGCGTTCGGCGAGGTCGCGGCGGCGGATCGTGCCGGTGCGCGGGTCGTTCCAGTCGTACTCGATGCGGATGCGGTAGCGGCCGCCGACGTTGGTGGCGTCGAACTTGCCTTCGTAGCGGCCGTTGCCGACATGCTTGAGTTCGATCGCTTCGCCGACCGGCTTGGGTTCGATCTTGTCCAGCAGGCCGGTGGTGCGGATCAGCTGGTCGAGTTTCATCGACAGCGGCGAGGTGTCGTTGCGGATCTCGCCGTCGATCGGCTGGGCGCCGGCGTCGTGCAACAAGGTGCCGAGGTTGGCGCCGGGACGCTCGATGATGGCGCGGATCGCGCCGGCCGGCAGGTCGGCGAGCGGGCCGTGCTCCCAGCCGACTTCGGCGACGACGCCGATCGGGCTGGCGGTGCCGAGGCGCGGGGTTTCGGTGACGCGCGCGCCCAGGCGGCTTTCCACGCCGTAGGCCGACAACTGGTACTTCAGGCCGGCGGTGCCGAATTGCCGCACTGTCACCTTCCAGTCGCCGGCCGGGCCGGCCTGGGGAATGTTGACGCTGGCGACGCGGAAGCTCGGCCCGGCGGCATTCTGGATGGCGGTGGTCATGGTGCCGTCGGGGCGGCGGATCTCCAGCCCCGCTTCACGGGCGCTGCCCTCCCAGCTCAACACGAAGGTGACGCGGGTCAGCGAGGGGTCGACGATGAAGTTGAACGGCGTCGACGCCGGCGTGCCGGCGGCCAGATCGCCGAGCGTGCGATCCAACAGCGACACCGTGCCGCCCTTGAGGTGAGTCACCAGGTTGTCGACGAAGCTGTTGTCCATCGCCACGCCGTTGTTCGGGAACGCCGAACGGCCGGCGGTTTCGCCGGAGATTTCGTCGAGCAGTTCCGCGCTCGCGGCCATGCCGCCTTCGCCGAGGCCGATAGTGAAGATCGGGCCGCGCGGCAGCACGTCGCGAGCCAGGATGCCGCCGTTCAAGGTCAGCAGCGCGCTGCTCGGCATCGCCGCGGCGACCGCGCATTTGTCCAGATAGGTCGTGCCCGGCGGCTTGCCGGGATAGGGCTTCTCGACCGGCGCCAACACCTCGCCCTGGCGCGAGATGCACGGCGGGTTGTTCTGCTCGCCGTCGGTGAACAGCACGACCGCGGTATCGCCGACCAGTTGTTCGACCGGAACCAGACGGGCGCGCCCCATCGTGGTGCCGGCACCGATCGAGGTGCCGCCGATGTAGGTGTCGTCGGCCAGGCCGGCCGCGACGGGCACGGCCCACGGCGCGGCGATCGCGCCGCGCTGCTTGAAGAAGTTGAGGCCGTCGAGCGGCGATTCGACCGCGGTGCCGCCGAACAGGACCATGCCGAGCCTATCGTCGGCATGGCCTTCGGAGGAGATCGTCGCCGGCGGTGGCGGCGCGCCGACCGCATCCCAGACCGAGGCGAACAATTGCACCGAGGACTTCATTCGATCCCAGCGTTTGTCCGGCGAACCGGGAATCACCCAGTCCATGCTCGGCGACTTGTCGATCACCAGCACGATATTCAGTGGCAGGCGTCCCAGATAATCGGCACCGGCGCCGGAGATCGAAGGCCGGCTGGTCGGTACGCGCACATAGGCGATGTCGCAGGACGCATCCGAAGGCGCCATGAAGCTGGTAATGCGATAGCCCCTGCCGGCGCCGAAGGTGAAACCGGTCAGTTCCAAGGTGATCGACAAGCCGGCCGGGGTGATGGTCGGCGCGCAGAAATTACCCGGGAACACGCTCTTGTAGCTGATGTCGAGACGGGCGCGCTGAGTGCCGCTGATGCGGGTCACCGTGGCGATGTCGCCGGTCGGGCTGACCCCGACCGCCTTGCAGGCCACGCCGGCGCAACCGGCGTCGGCGACCGCGATGCTGGTGCCGTCGACGGAGATCGTCGATCCGCCGCCGATCGAAGCGGCATCGAACTCGATCGCCGACATGGCCGTCTGCATGGTCGGCGGGCTGGGCCCGCGCGAAGGCACCTGCAAGGTCAGGGTCTGGGCCCACGCGGCGGATGAGCCTATCGCCAACAGTCCGCCGAGCAACCAAGACCCGGCGCGGGGAAAACGCATATGACGTGTCATGCGTGTCATGGAACTCTCCTGGTTCAGGCGCCCACTACGTTGAAGGTGCCGGTGTATGCGATGTCGCTGAAGCCGGGGACCGAGACGATCACGGTCGCCGCAACCACGGGGCCTTGCGGGATGTCGGGGAAGTTGGGCACGGTGGCGACGATGGTGGTCGCATTGGCGCTGACGATCGCCGCGGTGGTGCCGCGTATGCGCACCTGCGCCGCCGCGGTGAAATTGGTGCCGGTGATGGTGATGTTGTTGCCTTCGAGCTGCGCCGCCGGGGCGACGTTGCTGATCGTCGGCTGCGCCGGCACCGGTGCGGTGACGGTGATCTGAGTCGTCGCCGGCGTGCCGTTCGGCGTGACGATGCGGATGGTGACGCCGGGCAGGGGCGGTGCGCCGCCGGTTGCGGGCGCGCCGGGAATGCCGGCCGGCACCACCACGAGCAGGCGTCGGGTCGGGTCGACCGGGTCGGGGTTGACCGAGGCCGCGGGCACGTTGTTGAAGGTCACCGTGTTCTGCGCCGCGGTGGCGCTGAAGTTGGTGCCGACGATGGCCAGCGGCGTGTTCACCGCGAAGCTGGTCGAGGCCACGCCGCTGACGGTTTCGGTGCGCGAGATGGTCGGCGGCTGATTGCCCGGATTCGGCACGCTGCCGGCGGCGCGCGACACTACCAGGTTGATCGGTGTGCCCGGCGCCACGCGCATCTGCGCCGGCGGGCTCTGGTTGAGCACCACCAGGTTGGCGTTGGCCGCGGCGAGCGGATCGACCGCCGCGCCGGCGACATCGAGGGTGAAGCCGAGGGTGAGCTGGCGCCCGGGTTGCAGCAGGATCGCGCGGGCCTCGCTGAGCAGCGAGCCGAACAGGTTCGGCACCGTCTGCGTGCCGCCGCCGGGGCCGCCCTGCAATTGGGCGAGCGCATCCAGGATCGCGTTGATCAGGTCCGATGACATCACATCGCCGGGCTGTACCTGTGAGGGAAGTGCCATGGAAGTTCTCCTGAGTGCTGGCTATGGGGCGCCGCAGCAACCGGCCAGGTTGCTGTAGTCCAGGCGCGCCATGTCGAACCGCGCGACCGCGATGTCGGGGAGTTGTCCGCTTGCGAAGACCAGCATCGGTTGCACCGGCTCGCCTTCGCGCGAGGCTTTGACGTTCTGCCAGGGGCGATACACCCAGACGAATTCCTTCTGGTTCACGTCGGTCGGCGTGGAGGCCAGCGCTTGCGCCTGCAGGGCGCCGAGCTGGCGCGCGTCGATGAAGGGCGTGCTCTGCCCGGAACCCGGCGCGGGCCGGCGCACGATGCCGGTGAAGAAAGTGGTGTCGGAAAAACCGCGCAGCGACAGACTGTGCAGCGGCACGATCCCGAACGGCGGCAGGTAGCGGAAATACTGGGTCGCGATCAAGGCCGAGGGCGCCGCCGATGCGGCGAGCAGATCGGCCAGGTGCTGCTGGAACTGCGCGCACATCGCATGGGTTTCGACCAGGCGGCGGACGCGCGCCTGGAACGCGAACGAGGACAGTTCGGCCGGGTCGAGCGGGTTGCGCTGGAAGGCATAGCCCGACAAGGCATCGGGTTCGAGCAGGCGCCGCCGCACCGCCCAGGTGTCGACGAAGTTCAAGCCGGCGCTGGTCCAGTAGACCAGGGCGATCGGCACGTCGCAGTCGCTGAGCGCGCTGTCGCGCAGTTCGTCGACCAGACCGTAGTTCGGCGGGTCGCTCTGCCAAGGATCGAGCGCGTTGGCGTCGCGCGCCTCGATGCCGAAGCAGCGATACGCCAGGCGATTGCGGAACTGCGACGAGGACGGGTCGAGGTCGGCGAAGCGCAATGGATTCAGCGCAAGCAACCGAAACTGCACGCCGTCGACGGTGGTGTCGGTGTTGCAGCGCACGTTGCTCGGGTCCAAACCGTTAGTGGGGGCGCGACCTTCGCTGGTCTGCGCCGGCGCGATGGTCAGCACGTAGACGCCGGCGCCGGCGACGTAGACACCGTCGGCGAGCGGATTGCAGTTGGCGAACACGCAGTCGCAGGCCGCGGCCTCGCCGGCATCGAAACGCCGGGTCAGGGCGACGCTGGTGTCGGCGGTCAGGCACAGAGTCTGGCCGGCGCGATTGACCGCCAGCCCGGCGCGCACCCGCAACACCGGTGCGCTGGGCTGGTCGAGGTCGGCATCGCGTGCGGCTTCCAGGCCGAAGGCGACGCCGTCGCCGAGCGCCAGCCCGAGCCGGGCGTCGGCCTCGCGGCGTGCGACTTGCTCGCGGGTCAGGTCCTTGCTGGTGAGCAGGCGCCCGTTGAAGAAGTTGACGGTGCGGATGCCGCCTTCTTTGACGGGTTGTTGCAGCTGCAGGACGTTGTCGAGAGTGCTCATGGCGGCCTCATGCGGTCCCGATCGAATGCCATTGCCCGGCGCCGTCGGCGACCAGGGTGACGGCCTTTTTCTTCTTGACCGAGAACTCGGGCAGGCCGTCGATGCCGTCGCCGACCAGGGTGTCGGCGAACACGGTCAAGGCGCCGACGTCGAGGTTCTTGATCACGTAAGTGCGCCCCGCGGTCATCGGCACCGAGGCCGGCAAGGTCAGGGCGAGCTTGGCGGCGCTGCGGCCGATCACCAGGTACTGGCTGTCGTCGAGCGCCAGGTCCTGGTCGGAGAATTGGATCGGCACCTGCATCGGCGAGATCGCCATCGGCGCGTCGAACTCCAGCGGCATCGGCCCGTCGAACGCCGCCCCGGCGGCGTCGCCGGTGCCGGCGCAATCGCAGCCGCACAGCGCCCATTCCTGCAGCAGGCGCAGATGGGCGAGGAAGGGCCGCGCGCTTTCGTCGATGCGCAGGCTGGCCGGGCTGCCGTCGACCTGCCAGGCGCCGCTCGGCGAACCGCCGACCCAGACCACCTCGAAACTGATCCGCGCCAGCAGCACGCAATCGCCGTCCGGGTATTGCGGGCGATGGCAGCGCATGGCCATCCACAGCGGCCGCAGTTCGGTGACCCAGAAGCGGAACGCGGTGCGCAGAAACTCGCATTGTTGCTCGCGCGCAAGGCTGAGCCGCGGCGAGCCGAGATCGAACAGATAATCGCCGAGGGTTGCGAACGAGGCCGGCGGCGACAGCGGCGGCGACATCGATTGCGCATCGAGCCAGGGCTGCACGGCGCCGCGCATCGCCTCGAGCCAGGCGTCGGGATCGGCGATCTGCGGCGGACTGCTGTCGAACACGCTGACGTTGCGGCGCAGCCAGCGCACGAAATCGCGCAAGGCGTCTTCTTCGACCTGGGCCGGCGCGTGCTGGCGCAGTTCCAGGCGGAAGTCGTCGGCGACGCGCGAGGGTTTCATCAACTCGTCTTCGGACCGGCACGGCTCGCCGGGGATCGGCACCGGCCGGGTCTTGCAGTCGGCGTAGCACAGGGTCAGGTACAGCGAGATCTCGCCCGCGCCGACCGCGGGCGGGGACAGCGGCGGCGAGAGCGGTGGCGACAACGGCGGCGAGCCGGGGTCGAGCATCCGGTTCACCAGCGCGGCGTTATCGGGCTTGGCCAGCCAGCGGTTGAGCACCGCGCACTGATCGGCCGGCACGCACACCAGCTTGCCGCTGGGTACCAGTGCCGAACCGGCGGCGACGTGCAGGCGCGGTCCGTCGCTGCCGTCGTTCTCGAATTGGATGCGCAGCCCGCTCAGCGTGCCGTAGCCGACGGCGTCGCGCGCCAGCCATTGGTCGCGTCCGGCCAGATAGGCGAACTCCTGGGTGAAGTCGTCCACGCCGAGCACCATGCCGCGCTCGTAATTGACATGCTGCGTGGGGTCTGCGGGCAGGCCCGTCAGCGTGGTCACCGGTTCGTTGCAGCAGCCCATGATTCGCTCCTTGAGACTTGGCGGCTCAGCATTCGAGCGACAGCCGGTCGCGCCCTTGATGGCGCGGCGCACCGCCGACGAAGCTGGCTCCGAGGTAGGCGCGGCCCACCACGGCATCGGGGATCAGCTCGCTTGCGCGGCTGCCGGCACCCAACTGTGTGTCGAGCCCGAGCCGCGCCTCGCCGACGCGGTTGAAGGCCCAGTAGAAGCGCACGTCGAACACGGTGTGCGCGGGTTTTTCCAGTTCGACGATGCGCCGCGCGAGTGCGAGGCGTTCGTCGAGGAGGTAGGGGTCGGCGATTACGCTCGCCACCGGCAGCAACACCGAGAAGCGGTGCGCAGTGCGATGCATCGCCAGCAACTGGCGCTCGAACTGCAGCCAGTCGGTCTGCGCAGCCAGGCTCGCCGGCAGGCGATCGGGTAATGGCACCTGTTCGAACTCGGGCCAGGCGGCGAGGTGCGCACTGCGCAGGCGCTCGATGCGGCGATAGCGCCGGGCCAGGAAGTCGTGCCACAGCTTGCGTTCGCGCGCACCGTCGCTGCGCGCGCAGAACTCCTGCCAATCCTGGCTGGCGGCTTCGCGCGCGGACGGCGCACCCGGCAGCAGGATCTGCGAGACCTGCGCGTAGGCGCTGGCGTGCGCGAGGTTCAAGGCTGGCAGGCTGCCGTAGCGCGACATCAGGAAGCCCTGCCAACGACTGCGCTCGGCGGCGCCGACGCTGGGCACGAAACCCAGGTGCGCCGAGCAAAACGCGTTCCATTCCTGCGCGGCATCGGGATGCGCGGCGGTGTTCGGCGGCGGTGCCAGCGAGAACGGCGTCATCTGCTGCAAGGCCGATGCCGTGCTTTGCAGCCAGGCGGCATAACGATCGACCAGGCCGGCATTGCCTTCGGCCGGCGTCCACAAGCTTTGCATCACCACGTTGCGCAGGCCGTCGTCGGACGCGGTGCTGCCGAGCGCGGCATCGGCGATCAGGGTTTCGATCAGGCGCGTTTGATAGGACTCGACGATGCGGATGCGGCCGGCGCCTTCGTCGTCGGGGTCGGGGCCGTCGAACATGGCGGCATCGAAGCCCGGCTCGAAGGCCAGGGTCAGGGCGACGCGCAGGCCGTGCACAGTGCCGCGCCAACGGAAGAAATCCATGGCGTGGCGGACCAGCAGGCGGTGGCGGCGTTCGTCCCAGGACGGGTCCAGGGCCAGGTCGAACCAGCCGGCGAGCCAGGCCAGCGCGTCCTGCGGCACCGTGCGCGCATCGAACAGGGACTGCACGTTGGCGACGCGGTCCTCGATCTGGGTCAGGGTGCTTTCGCAGTTGGCGAGCCAGCGTTCGAGGAAATCGCCGTTGGCGCTGTCTTCGCGGTACAACGCCGGCAGGAAACGCTGCGGATAGGAGAAGCGCGGCGACCACACGCGCAGGGCGCGCAGGCGCGGCGTGGCGGTGCCGTTGCGGCCGACCAGGGTCACGCGCAGTTGCAGATAGCGGCCGTGGGCTTGCTGCAGCAGCAACTCCCAGGTGCCGGCACCGGCTTCGCGGCGGGTCGCGCGTGCGGCTTCGCGACGCAGCCAGGGCAGCTCCGGGCCGCTCGTGCGCAAGCGCGGCACCGGTTCGAGCAGCCAACTGCCGATGACTTGCGCATCCGCCGCCGGTTGCGGCTCGCCGTCGAACCAACCGCTGAGTTCGTCGCCGGCGCGACTTTCGATGGTGATCGCGGTGTCGGGCGGAATCGCCGCGTCGAGCAACAGCTTGTCCCAGACCGTGCCGAGCTCGTTGCTGTCGAACACCGGGGTCACGAACACCGCTTGCGCGGCATAGCGTTGCCGGTGCTGCTGCACCACCGGGGTCCAGCGCGGCAGGCCCAGGCCGCAGTCGTAATGGGCCTTGCCCGCAACCGAGACCAGGGCGCGGCCGCCGTAGCGGCGCAGTGGATACAGCTCGGCCGGCGCGCGCAGGGCGAACTGCCCGTCGTTGTCGATCACTTCGAAAGCGTGGACCTGGTTGCCGACTTCGCTGGCGATGAACAAGCGCGGCGGCGCCAGTTCGGCCACCGAGGCCGGGGTATGGCCAAGGCCGCTGGCGTAGACCATGTCGTGGGCGAGCGCGGGCAGGGCATCGAGCCATTGCGAGGCATCGACCGACCAGGCCGAACCCTCGCGGCGCAAGCGCACCACGCGCGAGCGTTGCAGGGGCGCGTCGCGGTCGAGCAGCAAGACGGTGCCCGCACCGATGGATTCGATCGCGATCGGATCGAGCACGGGCAGACTCAGCGCCGCCAGGTCCAAGCCGGCGGGGAATTGCACCGCCGCTTGCTCGCGCAGCGGCCCGGAATGCGGTTGGAAGTCGTCGACGACCGCTGCGCTCAACGGCAGCGCGGTCTGCCCGCTGTTGACCACGGCCAGGGTGCAGTCGAGTTCCCACAAGCGCCGATGCACGCGATCCAATACCCAGGCGCCGCCGCCATGGCGCGGGCACAGGTCGAAGGGTTCGAACGGTACCGCCGCCGGCCAACTGGTTTCCAGCGGCGGCCCGCCGGAGATCAGGTCGAAACTCATCAGGCCGCACAGGTCGCCGCGCGCGAACGCTGCGACGAGGTAGTCGTCTTCGGTAACGACTACCGCGAGGTAGCGGTCGGCGGCGTGCGCCTGCGCGGCCTGATGAGTCTCGAAGGCGAGGCGCCGCTCGCGGCGGGTCTGCGCGCAGTCGGCTGGGTCGGCCGGCCAGAACGGCGCTTCGCTGCCGCCTTCGGTCGAGGCGACCCGCAGGGAGGCGGCATCGTCGGCCACGCGATAGACATTGCCGTGACGATCGGCGGCGGCCGGGCGGCGCGCGTCCAGGCTCAGCGGCGTTTCGCCGAGCGTCGCCGGCAGTTCGATCGCTTGCGGCTGCAGGGTGATCTCGCTGCGCGACGGGTCCCATCCGGGCAGGGTCGCTGGAGGGATCGGCATCGGGCTGGCGAAGACTTCCCACCAGAACGCCAGTGGCTGCGTCGCTGCGGACTCGGCGAACGTGGCCTCGGCAAAGTCGGCGGTCGTGCAACGCGCCCAGTCGTCGCGTCCGTACAGCATCTGGAAGCGGGCGCCGTTGACGTTCATCAGCAGGTCTCCGGCACGACCGGCACCGGCAACAGCGGCGTGGTCGAGCCCGTCGAACCGCTGCCGCCGGCGCTGCCGCCACCGCGCAGGGCATCCAGCGACATGGCTTCGCCGGCGACGACCGAAATACCGAGGATGCGCGGCAGTTCCAGCCCGCTCATCTCGACCACGTCGCTGGCGCTGAGTTCGCCTTCGGCGAGCAGCACGTCGGCGACCGAGGTCACGCCGGCCACGCGCGCGACTTCGGCCAGCAAGACGCGGCTGGCGACGGCGGTGCGCAAGGGCCAGCCGCGTGCCGGGTCGGCGCCGCGCGGCGTGAACAAGGCGCCGTTGCGCGGCATCGCGCCGGCCGGGCCGATCGGCGCCAGCACTTCGCGCAGACGGCGCTTGACGTCGTCGACGACCTGGGCGATCGCATAACCGGCTGCGGCTTCGATGCCCACCGAGATCCAGATGCCCTTGTACTCGGCGCCGCGCACGACCAGTTCGGTGGTGACCAGGCGACGCGGATCGAGATGGCGGCACAGCGCGTTGAGGAACAGACGGTCGGCGCGCGGCGCATCGGGTTGGGTCGGGTCGGAGCGTGGGATCGCCATCAAGGTGACCACGCCGGGCGCCGAGCCGGGTTCGTTCGGCGACAGGTCGGGATGGAAGGCCGGCAACACCTCGATGCGGCCGATCTGCACGCCGGGCGCGCGGTAAGCGACCGACTCGAAGTCGTCGATGCTGACCATGCGGTCGCGATGCTGCAGATGCCGGCGCACCTGTTTCTCGCCGGTATCGGCCGATTCGGCGTCGGCGCCGCCCCAGGTCTGCACCGGGTTGAGCACGACGAAGCCGGACGGCAGTTGCGGAGCGTTGTCGATCTTGCCTTCGGCGACATTGCCCTGTGCACCGAGACAGAACTCGTAGGCGGCGAATACGCGCGCACCGAGCGGCAGGCGGCGCCCGCGCAGGCCATCGCCGAAGCGCAGTTCGCCGGCTTCGGGGTCGAGCTCGAACACCTCGGTCGGGCCGGTTTCGACGCAGGCCAGGTCGCGCGTGCTCGAGCGCGGATCGGAGACCGGCACTTCCGGCGCGGCCGCGGCCAGGTCGTCGATCTCGCTCCAGCGACGCGCCGCCGCCGCACCGACCCGGGTCGACACGCTGACCGAATGGCGCAGCACTGGCCGGCGCGACAGCCGCCGCACTTGATCGGGCCGGCCGTCGCCGTCGGCGAGCGGTTCGGCGGCGATACGCTGGATCTGCCGCACCGGGGTGGCGTTGATGCCGGCCCAGCGCATCCGCGCTTGCGCCGCACCGTCGGCGCGCACGCGCAGCCAGGTGATCACGCGTCCGGCCAGAGCCGCGTCGTCGAGGGTCGGCGGCATGTCGCCGACGCCGCCTTCGAGCGGGTCGATGTCCTGCCAGACTTTCAGTTGTGCGGCCGGCGGCAGCGCCAGTTGCACCACGCCGGGGACCGACAGCAGGTCGACTTCGGTGCGCGGCTCGAGTTGGCGATAGCTCGGTGCGGGACGGTCGCTGGCGTCGCGCGGTACGCGGCCGTCGGCCGGCACGCTCGGCAATTCGAAGCGCAGCAGCTGCCGGCTTTGCGCGTTGCCGGCCGGCAGCAGTTGCGCGCTCACCGCATCCAGCGCCGGCACCAGGCCGAGGGTCAGGGTGCGGCCGCCGAGCGCATCGCGCACCGACTTCCACGGGTCCTCGGGATCGCCGGGCGCATCGGTCTTGCGCGCCAGCAGGGCGATCCACAACGAGCGGTCGACGGTGTCGGCATTGAGGTCGACGCTGTCGACGACCTTGCGATCCAGCGCCAGGGTCTTGTACAGCTGCACCTCGGACGGGAACGGCAGTTGATAGGACGCGTACAGCAGCCGGTAGTAATCCAGCAGTTCCTGCGAGGGATCGTCGAGGCGGCGCTTGAAGTAGACGCGCGCCTCGACCGGCAACACGTCCAGCCCGAGCTGGGTGCGGAACGGTACCGAGCCGGCGCGTACTTCCAGGTCGGCCGGCAAGGTTTCGACCTTGGGCAGGCCGCGCTCGTTGGCGATCGCCACCAGGCCTTGCGCGGCGCTCGCGCTGGCCAGGGGAATGCGCAGCATCTGCAGGAACTTGAGGCGGTTGCGCTCCGGGGTCAGGTTGGCGCGGTAGAGCAGGTTCTCTGTGAGGAAGGAGAACAACTGCACCAGGGTCACGCCCGGGTCGCTCTGGTTGAAGTTGGTCCACTCCGGCGTGTGCACGCTCGCCCGCGCCAGCGTGTCTTCCACCAGTTGGGCGAAGCGGCGATCGTCGATGGGCGGGGGCGTCAGCGGCATGGATGCGGGCCTCAGGTCACGGCCAGCGGAATGGCGAGGCTGATGCGTTCGCGCGAGGCGGTCGCCACCAGCCGGTAAGTGATCGTGGCCACCGCGGTCTCGGCTTCGGTGGCGTGCGCGGCCACTTCGACCGCTTCGACTTCGATGCGCCGCTCCCAGCGGGTCAGCGCGCGTTGCACCGCATCGCGCATGCGCGCATGGGTGGCCGGGTTGTTGGGCTCGAACAGGAAGCGCGCCAGGCCGGCGCCGAACTCGGGCACGCCGACGCGCTCGCCGGGCTCAGTCTTGAGGATCACCGCGATCGATTCGCGGATGTTGTCCTCGCCCGACGACCAGACGAAACGCCCGTCGGCGCCGACCCGCGGCGGGAACGACAGGCTCCGACCGAAGATGCTCATGAGGAGTCCTTTTTGCCCTTGAGCCCGGGCACCGGGAAACAGATCACGAAGTAGGGCAGCCAGCGGAAGATCAAGTCGAACAGGATGACGATGATGATCAGCAGGATCAGCGCGCAGATGGTGATGATCGGAATCGACAGCGAGCAGATCATGCCGATGTTGATGCCGCCGCTCTGGCACGGCGCGCCGTCGCCGGCGGGCAGGTCCTTGTGGAACGGCCACGGCAGCACCGACAGCACCAGGTCGACCAGGCCCATGCCCTTGGCGCGTTGCACCTGGCCGCAGAGCATGTCCGAGAGCACGAAGGCGGTGTTCTTCTGATACTTGCGCAGGCCGGCGGGGCTGGTGTCGGCCGGCAGCGAGATGCGGATCGGCCGCGCCGGCGCATCGGAATCGAAGAAGCTCGCCAGGCGGAAGCGTTCGGTCGGCGCCGACAACAGCGGCGGATGCAGCGGGCCGCAGTCGCGGCGGCCGTGGACGAAGCGCAGCACGAACCAGCCGCCGTCGCCGAGGTTGGCGCCGAGGTTGTTGCCGAGCGCGTTCTTGACCTGCAACGCGAACGGCACCGGCGGCGCGTCGGTTTCGGTGGTGGCTTCGAGTGCGCGCGCGTACAGCGCGGTGAACCGGTCGACCTTGCGCGCCACATCCTGGCCCGGCACGTTGCCGGCGACCGGGTCGGGATCGATCGAGGCATCGTCGCCGAGGCTGTCGAGCGCGCTGTATGGCCCGTTCGCGGCCAGGCTTTGCTCGACCCCGGCCAGACAGAAACTGAAGCGCGGCCAGTCCGGCAGACCGCGGGTGTCGGGCGTGGCGGCGAAGGTCGCGGTGCTCGCTTCGAGTTTTTCGCGCACGCCGGGCGCGCGGATGGCTTTGAGTGCGGCGCGCATCGAGGCGGCGACCGGGTATTGCGCGGTCGGTTGCAGTGCGGCGATCAAGGGCGCGCTCATGACCACCGTGCCGAGCCAGTCGTAGAGGGCGCGGCGGTTGCTCGACAGCGCGGCATAGCCGGCGCCGTTGTTGTCGATCGCGTTCCAGACATCGGGCAGATAGGTCTGCAGATGGTCGGCGCAATCCAGCAGCACCAGCCACGACGCGCTTTGCTGCTGCAGATTGAAATTGAACGCACGGGTGACGCGATCGCCGGGCGGTTCGGCTTCGTCGCCGATGGTCGGCGTCGAGGCCGGCGCGGCGGCGAGCTTGAAGGCCGAGCGGATCATGGTCTTCCACGGCTCGCTGACGTCGATCTGGAACTGCGAGGTGCGCGCGAGCTTGGAGTTCGCCGGGGCCGGAACGCTCGGCGACAGTTGTTCGCGCTGGGCGGCCGCGTACGCCGGCGAAGGCGCGGTATCGACCCGGCAGCCGAGGTACTCCTCGCGCCGGCCGACCGGGACGCTGCCGGCCCACAGCGCACGTCGATGCTGGCCGTCGTCGAGAAAACTCAAGGCGAACGCCGGCAGGCGGTCCTCGCCGGGCACGAAGTCGCTGTTGTCGTTGCAACGCTGCCAACGCGCGCCCTGCAGGTCCTTCAGGTAGGCGAATTCGTGCAGCGTTCCGCTGGCGTCGCCGGGCACCGGCATCAGCCGCCGCAGCACCATGCCGACTTCTTCGCCGCCGCCGCGCACCAGCGCGTGCTCGGGCAGGCCCTGGATGCCGCAGACCAGGCTCGCGGTGGCCACGTAATGACGCTGATGCGCGGGCTGATACAGCTTCAACGGCGGCGCATCCGCGTCGGCCGGGGCCACCCTCGGCTTCGGCAGCCTGGCTGCGGCGCTGCGGCTGGAAGCCTGCACCAATTGCGGCATCGGCGCGCGTTCGACCAGGTCGGGCGGGTCGACCATCGGCTTGCGCCAGGTCTCGTAGCGCGCGACCAGTTTGTCGATGCGGGTCGGGTCGCGCGCCAGGGTGCCGAGCAACTGCTCCATGAAGTCGTCGCTGGCGAAGCGCAGGATCGCCGGGCGAGCCTGCTCCGGCGTGGCCGCGGCGCCGGCGGCGTCGCCGAAGCGCGACCACAGCGGTTGCGGCGCCTGCCAGCGTAAGGGATGGGCGTTCATGGCGTCCTCCGCGGGCATGGCGGGCGAACTCGGCGCGTGGCGGTCATCGGCTTCACCAGATGTTCCCCGCGCCGGGGGTGTAGGAGGCGCTGATGATGCTGTTGCAGATCACCGTGTCGGCTTGCACGACGCCGGAGAAACGCGACATCGCCGAGTCGACCGTGACCATGCCGGCGCTGACCGCGACCTGGCTGGCGTTGACGGTGACCTTGGCCGCGGCGGTGACGGTGATGCCGGACATTTCCAGTTTCACCGAGTTGCCGTTGCTGTCCTCGATCTCGACCGCACCGGGGCCGTCCTTGAGAGTGAAGCTTTGGCCGCCGGGCGTTTCCAGCAACAGCTGTTCGCGGCCGTCCTGGTCGTCGAGGGTGATCTTCACGCCGTTGCGCGAGCGCAGCACCTTCTTGTAGTTGTTGCCGGCGCCGTCCATCGACTCGGGCGGCTGGTCGCGGCCGTTCCACAGGCCGCCGATCACGTAGGGGCGGCGCGGGTCGCCGTGTTCGAAACAGACCAGCACTTCGTCGTCGACGTCGGGCACGAACCAACTGCCGCGGTTGTTGCCGCCGAACATCGTCGCCAGCCGTGCCCAGCCTTCGTAGCGCTGGCCGCTGGCGTCGGGCGACCACGGCAGGGTGATCTGCACGCGGCCTTGGTTGTCGGGGTCCTTGATGTCGGTGACCAGCGCCACCAACACGCCGTACCAGCGCCCGCCCCAGCCGCTTGGCAGGCGTTCGTTCAACAGTTGTTCGAACGGCGGCAGTTCGACGATGCGCATGGTTCAGCCCCGTCCGATCGCGGGCCGGTCGCACCAGAATTCGGTGCGCACGCCCAGTTTTGGATCGAAGCGGATCTGCACTTCGGTCACGGTGTAGTCGCCTTCGAACAGCGGCCCCACGCCCTTGATGCTCAGCTTGGTGCCGACCCGCAGGGCATCCTTGGTCTCGGCCACGCCGTGGCCGGTGATGAAGCGTCGCGCCATGTGGCGGAAGCTGGCTTCGGCCAGGGCGCGCGCTTCGCCGTCGGAACTCGGCAGGCCATGGGCGAGCGCGTCGACGCGTGCGCCGAAGGCCTGTTGCAGGGTCTCGGCGCCGCTGGGGCCGCCGTTGAGTTCGGCGCGGATCGCGGCTTCATCGGCCTCGTGCTTGGCCACGCGCTTGTCGGCGACGCTCCAGCCGGCGCCGACCAGGCGCGTGCGCTGATGGGCAAGGTCGGCGCAGACCTCGAACTCGCGCAAGGGCCCGGCCCAGGACAGCTCCAGCGACTGGCCGTTGCGCTGCGCGCGTTGCGCGGCCTTGAGCTGGGTGCCCTCGACCCAGATCTGCGCGTCTTCGCGCCGGGCCAGGTCGCGCAGGAAGGCCAGGTCGCTCTGGTTGACCTGGGCCAGTAATTTGTAGGTTTCGCCTTGCACGTCGACCTGCGCCTGCAGGCCGTGGTCGCCGGCGATGCTGCGCAGGATGTCGGCGAGGCTGGCGTCGGCGAAGGCGCGGGTGCGCCGGGTCATGCGCAGGTCCTGCAAACGATCTTCGGCGCAGACGCCGATCTGCGGCGTGCCGCCGTCGGGGAACTTCGCCGACAGCGCGCTGATGCGGCCCTCGAACAACTTGCCGTCGCCGAGTTTGATGGTGAGCGGTTTGCCGAACTCGAGCAGGTCGCGGCCGAAGTGCTGGAAGCCGCCCTTGTCCGGGCCGCCCCAGTTGCCGAACACCAGCTCGCAGCGGGCCAGGCCGGCCTCCGACTCGACGATGTCGAGCGACATCAGCGAGCTGGTCAGCGTGGCTTCGCGCTTGCCGTCGATTTCCACCGACGGACGCGAAGCTTTGATCGGCAATGTCGCGGTATCGCCCATGGGCTGGCTATGGCTCCGTCAATGCGCCCAGACGCGCAGGGATTGCTGGTCGATGTGGCGCAACGCCATCTGCACGTCGCGCGGTTCGAGCTTCTCCGGCGCCTCACCCTCGGACTTGGCGCCGCTGTTCGCATCGGACTTCGCCGCCGGTCGCGGCTCGGCCAACACTTCGAATTCGTTGATGACTACGGCCATGGCGGTGGTCCTTATCCGAACGAGATCGAGCCGCCGGCGCTGCCGCCGAGGGATGCGTTGAGGCCGACACTGGCACCGGCGTCGACACCGACGCTGCCGCCGACGCCGGCTCCGAAACCGGCGCCGACCGAGGCGCTGCCGCCGATGCCCGCGTCGACGCCTATGCCGACGCCGACACCGACACCGCCGCCGATCGAAGCGCCGGCGGAAAGATTGAGATCGACCAACTGGCCCGGCGACATGCGCAGCGGGTCTTCGATGCCGTTGGCCGAGGCGATGCCCTGCCAGTCCGGCTTGCCGCTCTTGCCGGCCATCGATTGCAGCGAGTCGCCCTCGTTGGCGCTCTTCAACGGCGCCTGGCCGGGCTGGTTGGGCACCTTGCCTTCGCCCTCGAACTTGGCTTCGAGGATCTTCTGCTGCGACAGGGTCATGGTGATGCTGGAGCGCAGCGGCTTGCCGTCGGGCGAGAAGAACTCCAGGGTCTCTTCCATACCCTCGACCATGCCGTCGAACAGGAACGTGCCCCAGTGGAAGCGCAGCCCCGGCGGCGACAGTTTCTTCGGGTCTTCTTCGGACTTCTGCGGGGTCATGAAATAGACCACGTCCTGGGTCAGGCGGCGGACATCGTCGACCGCGTCCTTCTCCATCGCGGTGACGTCGAACCACAATTGCAGCGCGAGCTTGGTGGTGCCGGCGCCGACGAACTGACGGCCGGCGTTGCCGGCGGCCTGGTCGCCGCCCTGCGGTTGCACGATCTGGTTGGCGAAGGTGACCTTCAGCGTTTCCGGATTGAACTGCACCGCGACCTTGCGCCCGCCCGATTTCTCGTTGGCGAAGCTCTGGTCGAGTTCGATCAGCTGGGCTTTTTCCAGGCTCATGACGTGGCCTCCGCGCGTTTCATGCGTCGAGCTCCTTGAGGGCCAGGGTCTCGTAGGCCACCTGCAGTTCCTCGATCGCCACCTGGCCGTCGCGCGCGTTCAGCGCCGGCGCCTTGAGCTTGACCGGGACGCAGCGCGAGAGCTGGAAGCGCGCGCGCACGGTGCTGCCGTCGGCGGCGAACAGCACCACTTCGGCATTGGCGCGCAAACGCGGGTTGGCGACGCTGTCCTTGAACCAGCGCCACAGGTCGAAGTTCTCGGTCATGCCGCGCTTCAGAGTGAGCTGGCCGTAACTGACCATGCCGTTGAGGCGGATCTGGCGGTCGTTGGCGCCGCCTTCGCGGATGGTCTTCACTTCCATGTTCACTTCCAGGCCGTCGCATTCGGCGAACGCGGCATTGACCAGCGGCTTGGCGTCGTCGCCGCGGTTGATCTCGACGGCGAAGTTGAAATTGGTGAACGGGTAGGGCTGGGCGGCCATGCTCAGAGCTCCTCGATCACGGCCAGGCGCTCGCCGTTCTGGGCCAGGCGCACGGCGATGAAACGCATCGGCAGCGACGGCGCCACCCGCAGTTCGACCACGAAGCGGCCGGCGTCGACCGACTGCGGCGTATTGACGCCCTCGTCGGTGACCACGCGGAAGGACTGCGCGGCGGTGGCGCCGGCGAAGGCGCCGCGTTGGAACAGATCGGTCAGCAGCAAGTCGAAGCCGCGCTGCACCGAACGCCACAGCACCGGCCCATTGGGCTCGAACACGTAGCGGGTGCCGTGGCGCAGCGCCATGCGCCGCAGCAGGATCAGCAGGCGGCGCACGTTGATTGGCCGCAGCGCTTCGTCCAGGGCCAGGGTGTCGGCGGACAGGGCGAAGAAGCCGCGCGGATCGTTGCGCAGCAGATTGATCTGCGCGTCTTGCAGCGCCTGGCGGTCGCTGTCGGCGATCGGCGGGGTCAATGCGACCACATCCTTCATCGGTTCGTTGGCGGCGGCGATCCAGGCGCCGCGCATGGAGGCCCGCTTCGACAGCACGCCGACCGAGACGCCGTCCGGCGGTACGACCCGCAAGGGGCGCTGACCGGCGCTGTCGGTGCCGCTCGCGCGTGCATCCGACTGCAACCAGGGGAAGTACAGTGCGCCGTAGCTCAGGGCGCGGGCTTCGTCGAAGCCGAAGGCGTGCGGATCGCTCGGCCCGGCTTGATCGGTCGGCGTGCGTACGGCGCGCAGGCGCTGGGTGTAGCGCAGGGCCTGGGCGGTGCGGAAATGGCGCGGCATCGACAGCACCGCGAACAGATCGCCGCAGGCCGCGGCCAAGCGCAGGCTGGCCCGATGCACCTCGAGCCAGTCGGCCTCGTGCAGGTCGCCGGCCGATTCGGGAGCCACCTGTTCCCAGTCGTCGGCGCGCACGCGCACCGTGACCGGATTCGAGCCCTGACTGCTTTCGTCGCCGACCCAGGCGAACACGCGATAGTGATACAGGCCTTCGCGTTGGCTCATCGCCACGTACTCGCCGTCGGCGCCGCGGTAGATCTCGCGTTCGTCGCTGAAATCGGCGCTGCCGGCCTCGAACAGGGCATAGACCGCACCGGGCTCGCTCTCGGTCCAGCTCAAGCGATAGGTGCCGGGCGGCATCGGCGCATCGGGGCCGTCGAGCAGCGGCGCTTCGATCAGGCGTGTGCCGCAATCGAGGAAGCGGCCGAAATCGGGCGTCGCCAAGAGGGACTCGGCCGGCACCGTCGCCAGGCAGGCACCGCGATGCGCGCGCCAATGCGCCGGCGTCGTCGCGGGTGGCGCTTGCGCGGGTTCCGGGTCGTCTGCGCCACGCCGTTGCCAGCCGCAGTGGATGGCGTCGGGCACGGCGATCAGGCTGGCCTCGTTGAACAAGCCGCCGGCACCGATGCCGAACACCGCGTGCAGCCCGTACAGCGGGCGCGTCTGCTCGCGGATCAGGCGGATGTCGTCGGCATGCGCGAGCAGGGCGTCGACGCCGTCGTCGGCGAGTTCCGGGTCGAGAAACAATCCGCTGTCGAACGCTGCCAGGCCATCGCGTTCGAGCGCGGTCTGCTCGCGGTGCAGCGGGCCGACCGCCGCGCCGAACAGACCGCTCGCACCGAGCGGCAGCCAGGCCAGGGGGAATGGCGCTTCGTCGGGCGCCAGTGGAAAACGTTGTAATTGCGCCGGCGCCGCAGCGGCGAGATCGTCGTGCACGCGATAGAAATCGCCGTCGCGTTGTAGTTCCCAGAAGTTGCCGGGCCGGCTCGGCGTCAACGCCAACTGGCGCAGCCGCGCTTGCGGACCGTTCTCCGAGGTCGCAAGCAGTTCGATTTCCAACACTTGCGCCGAGGCCACCGTGCCGAGCGGCGCGGTGGCGAGATCGGCGCTGCGCCAGGCTGGCCCATGCACGGTCGCAAGCACCTGCAAGGTCGTCGCCGACGGCGGGCTCGCCGACAGGTCCGGCGCGCGGTCGGCTTCGTCGATGCGCAACCAGTGGACCGCGCCGGCGGCATCGAAACGTACCCAGGCGCCGACCTCGAAGGCGGATTCGGGCAGCGGCTCGCCGAAGCGCAAGGCAAGCGGTGCGGGTTCGGCGGCCGAATCGGGATCGCTGTCGAAGCTCGGCGGCGCCAGTAGAGTCGCCGCGAGCGGCAGTTCCAGACCGGCGAGGTGGGCGACACCGGCAAGCTCGCCCGGCGGCGAGGCCTCGGCGACGATGCGTTCGAACGCGGCCAGCATGCGCACCGAGACCTGGTACGGCGCCGCCGGTGTCGCACCCGCGGCGACGTCCTCGACCTGGGCATAGGCGCAATCGCCGACGCTGCGGCCGAACTGCAGCAGGTCGCCGCCGCGCAGCGCGTGCCGGGTCAGGAATTCGTATCGGCCCGAAGCCGGCGAATCGACGCCGGACCAGGCGTCGAGGGCAAAACCGCGCGACTGCACCGACACGCTGACGCGCAATGGATCCGACCAGGAACCTTCGCAGCGCGTGGCGACGATGGCCGGTTCGGCCTCGCCGCCGGCCGTGGCAATCGACAGCATTCCGGACAGAGCGAAGCGGTTGCCGACGGCGACCGCGAGCGAGGGATCGGCGTCGGCGTCGACCTCGGCGCGCACGCGCTCCATCTCGGCGCTGCGCGCAACCCGTATCACCCAGCAGCGGCGACCGCCGTTGGCGAAGAAGGCGCGTACCGAAGGGCCGAGATGCGCATGCACGCGCTCGCCGCGGCGTTCGTCCCAGGCCAGCGCCGCGTCGGCGCCGAACACGGTCGCGTACTGCGCCGCGCTTTCGACCGCGACCGGCAGGTGCAGCGGGCCGGTCGAGGCGAAGCCGACGAATACCGCCACGTCCAGGCGCGGCAGCGCCTCCGCCGCGAGCGGCGGAGCCACGTCGACCTGGATGCCCGGCAGCCGGCGCGCGTTCGCCACGATCCTCACTCCATCTCGAGCCGTTCGTAGGACAGGGTCAGCTCTTCCAACGCCACATCGGTGCCCTTGGCGTTGAACGGCCCGCTGGTGTGTTTGATGATCCGCGCACGCAACAGCTTCCAGGTCTGCACGATTTGGGTGTGGTCCTCGTTCTGCAGATGGATCGTCACCGTGCGCATGGCCTTCTGGTCGCCGTTGCGGATCTGGTCGAGCCATTGGTACAGGTTGAGCGAACCGATCACGCCGCGTTTCATCGTCACGTCGGTGGATTTGTTCATGCCGGTGATCTTCATCACGCTGTTTTCTTTGGCGTTGCCGGTGCGGTATTCGGACACGGTGACTTCCATGCCGATGCCGCTGAGCTCCTGGAACCCGGCCTGCGGCCCGTCGGTGACCCCGTCGCCCAGGTCGACGAGGAAATTGAACTGCACGTACGGGCGGTCGCGAAGGGTGGCCATGACGTTGCTCTCCGATCAGACTTTGCGGTCGGCCGTCCACTGGCCGATGCGGAAGATGACGAACTCGGCGGGCCGCAGCGGCGCCACGCCGATCAGGCAGATCAGGCGGCCGTTGTCGAGATCGTTCTGCGACATGGTCGAACGGTCGCATTTGACGAAATACGACTTCTCCGGTTTGTCGCCGAGCAAGGCGCCGCTTTGCCATTCGTTGAGGAGGAAGTCCTCGATGGTGCGGCGCACGTTGGCCCACAACTGTTCGCCGTTCGGCTCGAACACCGCCCACTGCGTGCCCTTGTCGATCGAGCGCTCCAAATAGGCGAAGTAGCGCCGCAGGTTGACGTACTTCCATTCCGGGTCGGAGCTGATCGTGCGCGCGCCCCACAGGCGCATGCCGCGGCCTTCGAAATAGCGGAAGCAGTTGATCCCTTCCGGGTTCAGTACTTCCTGCTGCGCCTTGTTGAGGAAGCGCTCGAAGCCCAGGGCCAGGTTGACGACCTCGTTGGCCGGCGCTTTGTAGACCGCGCGGTTGACGTCGTTGCGGGCGTAGATGCCGGCGACGAAGCCCGACGGCGGCATATGGGTCTCGCGCTGGGTCAGCGGATCGAGCACGCGCACCCAGGGGTAGTACAGCGCGGCGTGTTTGGAATCGAGCTGGGCGCGCATCGCCCGCACTTCGCTGATCGCCTGGTTGTCGCCGCTGTCGAGCACGGCGATGCAGTACTTCATGCGTTCGGCGTGGCGGATCAGGGCGCGCACGATCGACGGCGCATGGGTCGCATAGCCGGCGCCGTAGCCGAAGGTCGAGCCCGGCGCGGCGACGATCGAGATGTCTTCCAGGTCCTCGAACTGGCGCAGGCCGGTCTTGCGGTCGGCGCTGTCGACCTCGCCCTCGTAGGCGGACGCGAACGGGCGCAGGCCGTCGTCGCCGTCGTCGATCAGGATCGCCAGGCTGCGTTCGGCCGGCGTGCTCTGCGAGTTCTGCATGGCCGCACGCAAGCCCACCGGCGGCGACACCGATGCGTTGGGGTCGGCATCGAAGAAGGCGCCGAGCAATTCGGTGCCGGTGCCGATCGCGGCGACGTCTTCGGCGCGGATCACGATCGGCAGGGTGCGGGCGCGGCTGAGGCTGGCCGGGAACTCGGCGAAATAGGCGAACAGCGAATCCGGCGAACCGGCGCGCTGGTGCAGCGGGTCCAGCGGCAGGTCGGGGGCGACGAAGGCGTCGCCGCCGCCGAGCGGCTGCACGACCACCGTTACGGTGACCACGCGCAGCTCGTAGTTGGCGGCGCTGAGGTCGGTCAGGGTGGCCTCGGCGGTGCCGATGTCGTCGCCGCTGGAGACGAAGGCCCAGCTTTCGTTGGCCGCATCCCACAGGGCGAGGTAATAACCGTCCTCGACCGCCGGCGACGGCGCGCCGGCGCGCGGCCGGATCCACACCACGTCGCGCGATTGCAGCGAGTTGGCGAAAGTAACGCCGTCGACGTCGGAGAGCAGGCTCTGGCCGACGTTGAAGGTGAAGCCGACCCGCGCGTTGCCGGCGCGGCCGGGGAAGCGCGCGTACACCATCATCGACGAGGGGCTGCCGGGCAGGCCGCCGCGGGCGCAGCCCGGGCGTTCGTCGGTCGCGTCGATGGGGGTGAACACGCGGCTGACGTAGAGGCGCTTGCCGCCTTCCTCGAAGAAGGCGCGCACACCGTGCCAGAGGTAGTTGTCGACTTCGCCGGCGTCCTGGAACACCAGTTTGTCGCGACCGCCGTAGGTGCGTTCGAACTCGACCAGGCTGGTGACGATTTCCGGCTCGATGTCGAGCGGGCCGTAGCGGGCGGGACCGACGAAGCCGGTGGTGGTGGTGCTCACGCCCTCGATCGATTTCGCGCGGAAGGAGACTTCCTCGACGAAGACACCGGGAGCCAGGTACTCAGACATAGCAGTTCTCCTTGCCTAAGACGGCGCATGTCTTGGCGCGCGTGTCGGCGTAGTGGCGCGGCGCGGTCATGCGGTGGATACCAACAGCCAGGAAGCGTCCGCCGCCGGCTGCCCTTCGGTTCTGGCCGTCATCGGCCGGCGGTACTCCAGGCGCCGGGGCGGCGCCGGCGACGACAGCGAATCGATCACCGTGCACGGCGTGGCCAGTTGCGCCAGCACGTCGGCGAGATCGGGTACGGCGGGCGCTTCGATCGGCGGCGAGGTCGGCGACCAGAACGCGCTGAGCTCGACCATCCAGCGGAAATCGCTGCGCGCTTCCGGCGGCGACGACAGCGGCGTGCGCGGCGGCTCGGGGTAGGGATAGATCACCGCTACCCGGCCGTCGCGGTCGGCCATGCCGATGCCGCGCGGCGCGCCGTCGATGTCGACCGCGAGCAGGCTCCAGGCCGGCACGCGCTGGGTGCCGGCCTCGCGCAACTGCGCATAGGTCACGGCGAGCGGTTGCGGCAGGGGGCGGCTCGGCGCCGAGAACAGCGGGATGCGTTCGATCAGCAACTGCGGCGGCGACGAGGCCGTGCCGGGCAGGGCGAGCGGCTGCGGCGGCGAGATCCATGGCGCCAGCCAGGTGAACAGCCCGCGTGCAGGCAATTCGGCATCGAAGGCCAACGGCAGAAAGCGGCCGAACGGGTCGCTGACTTCGATGCGGTAGCCCGAGGCCGGCGGCGACGCGTTCAACGCATCGATCCAGGGTTGTTCGACCGGTTCGCGTTGGTCGAACTCGAAATCGATCAGGCCGCTGACCCGATGCGCCACGTAGATGCCGCTGGGATTGGGCAGGGCGCGTTTGCGCGCGTTCGGGGCGCTGCGTGGGTAGACCTCGACGACCAGGCCGTCGATGACCGAGCTGGCCGTCGCCATGTCCCAGAAACGCAGGCCCAGCGCGGCATTGCGTTGCAGCACTTCGAGTTCGAACAGGACCGCGCTCACGTGATCGCCTCGTGCACTTCGAAGCGGCGGCTCTGCACCGCGGCGGCGTCGTCGACGCTGACGTCGGAATCGATCAGCACCATGCGCAAGGCATAGGTCGCCGAGGACGGCAGGCGCCGCAGGCGATCCCACAGGGTCAGATAGTCGTTGAGCGACAGCGGGTCGCAGACCACCTCGATGCCTTCCTGCGCGCCGAAGGTGTCGGTTTCGGGCATGTAGTGATTGAGATGGCCGGCGCTGAGCACGCTGGTGTCTTCCATCAAGCGCATCACCCAGCCGAGCATGCGCTGCTGGCGTTCGCTGTCCTGCGCCCAGGGCGTGATCATGTAGTGCAGGTCGAGCGGCAGCGACGGACGATAGCGACGGCCGTCGGGCGAACGGCGCAGGGTCAGGTTGCGCATGGCGCCGTTGACGGCGACGCGGAACAGGTAGATCGAGAAGCCGTCCTGCATCGGCGACTCGAAGTCGCGCGCCTGGTACAGGCTGATGTCGAGGCCGGCGCCGAATTCGTCGCGCGGATAGCGATCGCGCAGCAGACCGGCCAGTGCGGTACTGGTGGCGGCGATGGCGCGGTAGTTCGCCATGGCCTCAGTCTCCGCGCCGTTGCGTCAGCAAAGCGCTGAGCAGCGCATCGCCGGCGAGCCGCCGGTAGCGCCTGCGGCCGTCAGCCGCCACGGTCTCCTCGATCACCCCGCAGCGTTTCATCCAGTCCAGCGCCTCCTGCAATTCGTCCATGGCGACCTCGTGCTCGCTTCCGAACCACCAGCGATGGATGCCTTCGGCGGTATCGCACGCGTGCGGATTGGCTCGCATATAGCTGGCCAATGCCTTCACACATGCCGATACCGCGGAGCTTTCGTCCATCGCGATCGACCCTCTGCGCACCAGATCAATGCAAGAGCGATGCCAACGGCGATGGATGACGCAAACGCTTGCGCAGTGGGCGTTATCGATGCGGCACGGCGAGCGAGGGCGGATGTTTTGATCCGGGCGCGAACCCGACGGCCGTCACATTGCCGGCCGCAAACGCCGTGTTTTCAAGCCTGCGCAGCCAGGATGTTTTTGTCCGCGCAGTGCGTGGCTTTGTCCTGTGAGCGCACGGACAGGCCGACCGCATCGTCGAATGGCGCATATCCGGGAGACCCGTTCGGCCGTACATGCAGGCGCGACGATGCCGCGGGCACGGCGGTTGCCGTCGCCGTCGCGGATAGCGCTGCGATCAGGTGAGCTGCGACTCGAACGCGCGGAAGCGCTTGGGTTCGATGCGGTGCTTGCGCATCAGCTCGAAGAAGGCGCGGCGGTCCTTCTTGGCCGCCATCGCGGCGTGGGTGACGTTGCCGGCGTGCGCGGCGAGCAGGTGCTCGACGTAGCCGCGCTCGAAGTCTTCGACCACGCGTTGTTTCGCCGCCCGGAACGAATCGGCGGCCAGGCCGAACGAGCGCGGCAGGGGCAGGTCGGGCGAGGCCGGTTCGATCTCGATGTCTTCTGCGACCAGCACCTGGCCGCTCGACAACAGCACCGCGCGCTCGATCACGTGCTTGAGCTCGCGCACGTTGCCGGGCCAATCGTGGCGCAGCAGCCGTTCGAGCGCACCGTAGGAGAAACCGGCAGGCGCGCGGCCGAACTCGCGGGCGAAATGGGCGGCGAAGTGGCGCGCCAGGATCGGCACGTCCTCCGGCCGTTGCCGCAGCGGCGGCAGAGTGATGTTGAGGACGTTGAGGCGGTAATACAGGTCCTGTCGGAAGCCGCCGCTCTGCGAGAGCGTGCACAGATTGCAGTTGCTGGCGGCGATCACCCGCAGGTCGGCGTGATGGACGGTGTTGGAGCCGACCGGCCGGTATTCGCGTTCCTGCAGGAAGCGCAGCAGCTTGGCCTGCGCCGACAGCGGCAGGCAGTCGACGTCGTCGAGAAACAGGGTGCCGCCCTCGGCTTCGCGCACCAGGCCCGGGCAGGCGCTGTGGGCATGGGTATAGGCGCCTTTGACGTGGCCGAACAGTTCGTTCTCGACCAGCTCGACCGGTATGGCGCCGCAGTTGACCGCGACCCAGGGGCGGTCGGCGCGCATCGACAGGTAATGGATGGCCTGCGCGCAGACCTCCTTGCCGGTGCCGGTCTCGCCGGTGATCAACACGCTGGCGTCGCAGCGGGCCAGGGTCGGCAGACGCGCCGCGATCGCCGCGCAGACCTTGCTGCCGTGGACGAAACCGCGGATGTGCGGTTCCTCCTCCTGTACCGGCTCGCCGCGGCAAGGCGCCGCAGCGGTGTGCAGCGCACGATGCAGGCGCACCCGCCATTCCGACACGGTCGAGGGCAGGGATACGAAGTCCGAGGCGCCGGCCAGGATCAGGGCATCGAGCTCGCTGTCTCCGGCATCGCGGGTCGCCACCACGATCGCCAATTGCGGACGCTCGTGCCGGATCGCCGCGATCGACTCGGGAATCGTCGCCAGCCCATCGAGGCCTGGTACCAGGACGATGCCGTCGGCGCTTTGGATCGCCGCCTGCAGATAACCCGATGGCGACAGCTCGACCGAGGCGCAACACGACAACGCCGCGAGCACCTCGCGCACGTCGCGCGCTTCTGCAGGCGCGCTTGCGAGCGGAACCACGGCCCATCGGGGGACTTCCATCGCACGCCTCCATGACCGGGACAGTCCGCCAGATACCCGCGCAACCGACCACGGCGCGGCGCCGTGGGGCGCCAGGCCAAGCCGGAGGTTTTCGAGGTGTTGCAGGACGATCAACGCGGCGCCATCCCCGCGCCGGTCACGGTGGGGGTGTTCGTTTACGTAACATCGGGGGGGATTCCGACCGGCGGTAGCGTCTCGCTCCGAGCCAGAAGAGGATCCCGGACGCACCGATGCAGAGGCGAAGTTATCGCTTCAAGGTATTGATAACGATTGAATAATTGGCCGGGCTCGTCAGCGAGTTCCGTGCTCGATCTACTTGACCCGATGCTTCCCCAGCTTCCGCGCCAGGGTCCTTCGGTGCATCCCCAGCCGCCTGGCGGTCTCGGAGATGTTGAAGTCGGTTTCGGCGAGCATCTCGTGGATGCGCTCCCACTCGAGGGTCTTGATCGAGGTCTGACGCTCGGTCAGTTCGACCGTGGCGTCGCCGCCGGCGCGGCCGAAGGCGGCTTCGATGTCGTCGGTGTTGGAGGGCTTGGCCAGGTAGTGGCAGGCGCCGAGTTTGATCGCTTCGACCGCGGTGGCGATGCTGGCGTAGCCGGTCAGGACCACGATCAGCATGTCGGGGTCGTGGGCGTGCAGGGCTTGCACGCAGGCCAGGCCGGAGTCGCCGCCGGCCAGTTTGAGGTCGACCACCGCAAAACCGGGCGAGTGTTCGCGCAGCAGGGCATCGACTTCGCCGAGGTCGGTTGCGTTGCGCACCAGATAACCGCGGCGCTCGAACGAGCGGGTCAGGGTGCGGGCGAAGGCCGCATCGTCTTCGACGATCAGCAGTTCGCGCGGTGCGTCCCGGGGCGGGCCGGGATCTTCACTCTTGAGATCAGGGCTCATCGGCGGCCTCGACCAGGGTCAGCGCCGACAGCGGCAGGGTCATCGCGACGATGGCGCCGCGCGGGCTGCGGTTCTGCGCGGTGATGCTGCCGCCGAGGGTGCGGGCGACGTTGAGGGCCAGGAACAGGCCCAGGCCGCCGCCGGGGCGGCCCTTGCTCGACTGATAGGGCTTGCCGAAGTGCGAGAGCATCGCCGGGGCGAAGCCGGGGCCGATGTCGCTGACCTTCAGCACCAGGCGGTCGTCGTCGCGCGAGGCTTCCAGGCCGATCCAGTCGGGCGAGGCCTCCAGGGCGTTGTCGAGCACGTTGCAGATCATCTGCTTGAGGCCCGAGTCGGAGACGATCGGCAGATCTTCGCCGAAACCGTTGGCGTAATCGAATCCGCGCACCGGGCGGGTCGTTCGCCACTCGTCGACTAGTTCGTCGAGGAAGGCGCCGACCGTGGTCTCGGCCGGGGCTTCGCCGCGGGTTTCGCCGGCGGAGAGCAGGATGCCGGTGACGATGGTCTTGCAGCGATGCAGCTGGGTCTGCATCTCGTCGAGCTCCTGCAGCAACTCGGGTTGCTCGGTGAACGGCGCCATGCGCCGCCAGTCGCCCAGGATCACCGACAGCGTCGCCAGCGGCGTGCCGAGCTCATGCGCGGCGCCCGAGGCCAGCAGGCCCATGCGCACGATGTGCTCTTCCTCGGCTGCGCGTTGGCGCAGGTCGGCCAGGCGCGCATCGCGGGCGCGCAGGATGCGGCCGATGCGGGTGATGAACACCACCAGCAAGGTGGCGTTGAGGACGAAGCACAGCAGCATGCCCTGGACGTAAGGGTCGGCGAGGCCGCGGGTCGGGTCGGCCGGAATCACCACGGGCCCGGCGAACATGGTCAGGGCGATGAAGCAGGCGCTGGTCGCGAACACCACCGCCCAACTCGCCCACGAGCGCAGCAACACCGCGGCCAGCGCGACCTGCAGCAGGTACAGGAACACGAACGGATTGGCGGCGCCGCCGCTCAGGTATAGCTGCGCGGTCAGGGTGACCACGTCGACCAGCAGGGCGAGGAACAGGGCGCCGTTGGTGACCTTCTCGCGGTGCCGCCAGCGCAGCAGGCTGACCAGGTTGAACGCGGCCAGGCAGGCCAAGACGATCGCCATCGGCGCCAGCGGTAGGGCGATGCCGAAGGCGAAGTGGACGAAGACGATGGTCGCGACCTGGCCGATCACCGCGATCCAGCGCAACTGGATCAGCTGGTGCATGTTCTTGACCCCGGCGCTGTCGCGCGAGGCCGTCGAGGCGGGCGCTTCGGCGTCGAGCGTGCGGGGTAGCGGCAAATCCTGCATCGGCGGCCCTCAGCGGATGTCGTCGAGCGACGCGGCGGCGCGACGGCGCCGACGTTCTTCCAGCGCCACCCGCCATGCGGCGGCAGCGACCATCAGGGCCAGCCCGAACCAGGTCAGCGCATAGACCAGATGGTTGTTGGGAAACTTTATCACCGTCAGTCCGCCGACCGGCCAGGCCGGCTCGGCGTTGGCGGCGACAGGGGGCTCGTCGTGGCGGTCGGCGTCGACGAAGTAGGGCGCGACGCGCTGCAGGCCGCGGGCGGCGGCGATGGCGGCCACGTCGCGCGAGTACCAGCGATCCTGCTGCGGCGCGTTCTTGCGCAGGAAACCACCGCCGGGTTCGCTGAGGCGCAGCAGGCCGGTGACCCGGGTGTCGGCCGAAGCGGCCGCGGCAGCGGCTTCGCGCTTGCCCGGGACGAAGCCGCGGTTGACCAGCACGATCGGGCCCTCGTCGGTCTGGAAGGGAGTCATCAGCCAGAAACCGGGGCCGATCGCGGTCACGGCCTGGACCAGGCTGTCTTTTCCGCCCAGATAACGGCCTTCGAGCTGGACGTGGCGATATTCGTCGCGGGCGGCGCTGACCTGGGGCCAATCGGCCGGCCCGGGCGCCGCGCCCGGCGGCGCATGTACGCGCGCTTCGACGCGTTCGATCAGATCGAGCTTCCAGGCGCGGCGTTGCACCTGCCAGCCGCCGAGGGCGATCAGGCCGAGGAAGGCGGCGAGAAAGACCGACGACAGGACCGCCAGGGCGAAGCGGCTGCGCGGGCGCTTGGCGGGGTTCGCGGTCATGGTCGGGGCCTCTTCATGGATCGCCGATAGGGCGTTCGGTGTTGCTCGATTTCAAGCTCGTGCAGCGGCCTACGTACTCCTCATCCGTCATCCCCGCGAAGGCGGGGATCCAGAGACTTCAGAGTCATGTCGCGGTGAAACCCTGGGTTCCCGCCTTCGCGGGAACGACGGGCAAAAAGAACACGGCGAGAACCGAAGACCCGAAACTCGATTCCCGATTCCCGATTCCCGATTCCCGAATCCCGAATCCCGAATCCCGAATCCCGAATCCCGAATCCCGAATCAAGGCATGTTGCGCATGTCGTGCGGTGCCATCGGCATCATGTTGACGTTGAGGTGGTGCATGACCCACAAGGAACCGGCCAGCAGGATCACCACCAACACCAGGGTGAAGATCAGCGCGAGCATGTTCCAGCCGCCCTCCGACTTGGTGTTCATGTGCAGGAAATACACCATGTGCACGACGATCTGGACCACGGCGAAGGCCAGCACCACGAAGGCGGCGGTGCCGGAGTTCGGGATCACCTTGGCCATGATCAGCCAGAACGGAATCGCGGTCAGCACCACCGATAGCAGGAAGCCGATGGTGTAGCTGCCGACGCTGCCGTGGGCGCCGTCGTCGTGGTCGTCATGGCCGTGGCCATGATCGTGCGCGGCGTGAGTGGTGGGCTCGGTCACGGCAGCACTCCCATCAGGTAAACGAAGGTGAAGACGCCGATCCAGACGACGTCGAGGAAATGCCAGAACATCGACAGGCACAGCAGGCGGCGGCGGTTTTCGGCGGTCAGGCCGTGCTTGCCGACCTGCACCATCAAGGTGACCAGCCAGACGATGCCGAAGGTGACGTGCAGGCCGTGGGTGCCGACCAGGGCGAAGAACGAGGACAGGAACGCGCTGCGCTGCGGGCCGGCGCCTTCATGGATCAGGTGGGCGAACTCGTACAGTTCCAAGCCGATGAAGGCCAGGCCGAACAAGCCGGTGATCGCCAGCCAGCCCTGCACCGCGGCGATCTTGCGCTTCTGCATCGCGATCATCGCGAAGCCATAGGTGATCGACGACAGCAACAGCATCGAGGTGTTGATCGCGACCAGTTGCAGGTCGAACAGGTCGGCGCCGGACGGGCCGGCGGCGTAGCTGCGGCCCAGCACGCCGTAGACCGCGAACAGGCAGGCGAACACCAGGCAGTCGCTCATCAGGTAGAGCCAGAACCCGAGCAGGGTGCCGTTCTCCGGATGGTGCTTGCCCTTGAGGTCGAAGAAGACCGGGCGCCCGTCGGGCGTGTGGGTGGCGATGGCGTGGGCGTCAGACATGGGCGGCGGCCAGTTGTTGCGTGCGCTTGGCTTCGGTGGCGGTCACTTGCTCCGCCGGGATGTGGTAGTCGCGCTTGTAGTTGAAGGTGTGGACGATGGCGGCGACCAGCATGGCGGCGAAGGACAGGCCGGCGACCAGCCACATCTGCCAGATCAGGGCGAACGCGCACAGCGTGCTGAGGCCGGCGATCACTACGCCCGCGGCGGTGTTCTTGGGCATGTGGATCGGCAAGAAGCCCGAGGTCGGACGCTGGTAACCGCGCTGCTTCATGTCGTGCCAGGCGTCGTTGTCGTGCACCACCGGGGTGAAGGCGAAGTTGTAGTCCGGCGGCGGCGAGGAGGTCGACCACTCCAGGGTGCGGCCCTGCCAGGGATCGCCGGTCTCGTCGCGCAGCTCGTGGCGGCGGCGGATGCTGACCACGAACTGGATCAACATGCAGGCGATGCCGATGGCGATCAGCACCGCGCCGAAGGCGGCGATGACGAACCAGATCTGCAGCGATTGGTCCTCGAAGTGGCTCATGCGCCGGGTCACGCCCATCAGGCCGAGCACGTACAGCGGCATGAAGGCGAAGAAGAAGCCGGTGATCCAGAACCAGAACGAGCACT
The DNA here is from genome assembly GCF_019970005.1 of Lysobacter sp. ESA13C. Taxonomy (NCBI): domain Bacteria; kingdom Pseudomonadati; phylum Pseudomonadota; class Gammaproteobacteria; order Lysobacterales; family Lysobacteraceae; genus Lysobacter; species Lysobacter sp. ESA13C. Next base: position 560,185 of record NZ_JAHXYK010000004.1, read on the forward strand.
TGCCCCAGAACGGGTCGAGCTTGAAGCCGAAGGCCTTGGGCCACCAGAAGTTGATGCCGGCGAACAGGCCGAACAGCACGCCGCCGATGATCACGTTATGGAAGTGAGCGATCAGGAACAGGCTGTTGTGCAGGACGAAGTCGGCCGGCGGCACCGCCAGCAACACACCGGTCATGCCGCCGATGGTGAAGGTGACCATGAAGCCGATCGTCCACAGCATCGGCACCTCGAAGCGGATGCGGCCGCGGTACATGGTGAACAGCCAGTTGAAGATCTTCGCGCCCGTCGGGATCGAGATGATCATCGTGGTGATGCCGAAGAACGAGTTGACGCTGGCGCCCGAGCCCATGGTGAAGAAGTGGTGCAGCCACACCAGGTAGGACAGGATGGTGATGACCACCGTCGCATAGACCATCGAGGCGTAGCCGAACAGGCGCTTGCCGCTGTAGGTCGAGACGATCTCGGAGAAGATGCCGAAGCAGGGCAGGATCAGGATGTAGACCTCCGGGTGGCCCCAGATCCAGATCAGGTTCACGTACATCATGGGGTTGCCGCCCAGATCGTTCGTGAAGAAGTTGGTGCCGGCGTAGCGGTCGAGCGAGAGCAGCAACAGCACCGCGGTCAGCACCGGGAACGCCGCCACGATCAGCACGTTGGTGCACAGCGAGGTCCAGGTGAACACCGGCATCTTCATCATGCTCATGCCGGGCGCGCGCATCTTGACGATGGTCGCGATCAGGTTGATGCCCGACAGCAAGGTGCCGACGCCGGCGATCTGCAGCGCCCATATGTAGTAGTCGACGCCGACCCCGGGACTGTAGGCGATGCCCGACAGCGGCGGATACGCCAGCCAGCCGGTCTTGGCGAACTCGCCGACGAACAGCGAGACCATCACCAGGGCCGCGCCGCAGGCGGTCATCCAGAAGCTGAAGTTGTTGAGGAACGGAAACGCGACGTCGCGCGCGCCGATCTGCAGCGGCACGACGTAGTTCATGAAGCCGGTGACCAGCGGCATGGCCACGAAGAAGATCATGATCACGCCATGGGCGGTGAAGACCTGGTCGTAGTGCTCGGGCGGCAGGTAGCCGGCGTTGTCGCCGAACGCCATCGCCTGCTGCAGGCGCATCATGATCGCGTCGGCGAAGCCGCGCATCAGCATGATCAGGCCCAGCACGATGTACATGATGCCGATCTTCTTGTGATCGATGCTGGTGAACCACTCGTTCCAGAGATAGCCCCACAGCTTGTAGCGGGTGATCGCGGCGACCACGGCGAGGCCGCCCAGCACGACCATGGCGAAGGTCGCGATCAGGATCGGTTCGTGCAGCGGGATCGAGTCCCAGGTGAGCCGGCCGAAGATCATCGTGGCGAGGTTGGATTGGTCAGACATCTCGACTCCAGAAGTCCGCGGGCGGACTCGGCGCGCGTTCGGCGCGCCCGGTGAATGCGTTTACGAAACAGGTCAGGGGGCGAGCGTGGCCACGCCCAGGGTCGAGCCGGCCGAGGGTTCGGTCAGGCACATCGCCGAGGTCACCACCGGGCCGCCGCGCAGGTCGCCCTTGCGGCGCGGCGCGAGCGCATCGGTGTTGAGGCCGAGGCCGCCGCCGGCGTCGATGGCCATCATCTCGTCCATGCACATCTTGCTGCTGTCGACGCAGCGGTTGAGGATGGCCCGGTACAAGCCCGGGGCGACCGCGCCGTAGCGGCGCACCGGTTCCTTCTCGCTGGGCTTTTCCAGTTCCAGGTAGCCGGCGCGCTCGAGCGTCGCGCCGCTGGCGCGATTCTTCGCGACCCAGGCATCGAAGCCGGCCTGGTCGAGGCCGTGGAAGCGGAAGCGCATGTGCGAGAAACCGGCGCCGCTGTAGTTGGCCGAGAAGCCTTCGTAGTCGCCCGGCTTGTTCATCACCGCGTGCAACTGCGTTTCCATGCCGGGCATGGCGTAGATCTGTCCGGCCAGTGCCGGGATGTAGAACGAGTTCATCACCGTGGAGGCGGTGATCTTGAACTGGATCGGGCGATCGACCGGCGCGGCGAGTTCGTTGACCGTGGCGATGTTCTGCTCGGGATAGAGGAACAGCCACTTCCAGTCCAGCGCCACCACCTCGACCACCAGCGGTTTCACGTCGGCCGGCACCGGACGGTTCTTGGCGATGCGGTCGAGCGGGCGATAGGGATCGAGTGTGTGCGTGCTCATCCAGGTGATCGCGCCGAGCGCGATGATGATCAGCAGCGGCGCGGCCCAGATCAGCAGCTCGAGCTGGGTCGAATGATCCCAGTCCGGCTTGTAGGTGGCCTTGGTGTTGGAGGCGCGGTAACGCCAGGCGAAATACAGGGTCAGCGCGATCACCGGCACGATGATCAGCAGCATCAACACGGTCGACACCACGATCAGGTCGCCTTGCTGCGCGGCGACGTCGCCGGGCGCGTTCAGCAAGATCGTGTTGCAGCCGGCCAGCGGCAGGATGGCCGCGGCCATCAACAGGCGGCGGAGCAGGGACGGGCGGAGCAGGGGTTCGATGGCGGTCATCTAAGGAGCAAGCAGCACGATCGAGGCCGCGGCAGTCGCGGCGATGCGCGCACTGTAGAGGCGCAGGACTGTGACGACGATTGGACGTTTTGTCCTATGGCAGCGCCGGGCCGGTGGTGGGAAGCTAGCGTCGTCCCGGTAGCCGGGCGTTCGTCCTTTGCCGCATTTGGGGCCTGGGGCGTCGTTTCCGGTTCCGTCGCCGTCGGACGCGCTTTAACTGAACGTACCCGCCTGTTTAGGCACAGTGTCCAGGCCCGGTCGCCACGACCGTGCCGCGGCGCCCACCACCGAATCGACGATGCATACGCCAAATCACGCAAACCCGGATTCCTCCATGACCGTTTCGGTGCACGACACCGGTTCGCATGCCGAGGTCGCGCCCGGCGACATCGCGGTCGGCGTGGTGATCGGCCGCGCTTCGGAGTACTTCGACTTCTTCGTCTACGGCATCGCCTCGGCGCTGGTGTTCCCGACGGTGTTCTTCCCGTTCCTGGGCCGCCTGGAAGGCACGCTGTGGTCGTTCGCGATTTTCGCGTTGGCGTTCGTCGCGCGCCCCATCGGCACCGTGACCTTCATGTGGATCCAGCGCCGCTGGGGCCGCAGCACCAAGCTCACCGTCGCGTTGTTCCTGCTCGGCACCTGCACCGCCGGCATCGCCTTCCTGCCCGGTTTCGGCAAGATCGGCGTGCTCTCGATCGCGCTGTTGTCGCTGTTCCGGGTCGGCCAGGGCATCGCCCTCGGCGGTTCCTGGGATGGCCTGCCGTCGCTGCTCGCGCTCAATGCGCCGAAGCACCGCCGCGGTTGGTACGCGATGCTGGGCCAGCTCGGCGCGCCGGCCGGCTTCATCATCGCCGCCGGTCTGTTCGCCTATCTCAACACCAGCCTGGCGCCGAGCGACTTCCTCGACTGGGGCTGGCGCTATCCGTTCTTCGCGGCGTTCGCGATCAACGTCGTCGCCTTGTTCGCTCGCCTGCGCCTGGTCGTGACCCACGAGTACGAGCGCGAACTCGGCGAGCACGAGCTCGAACCCACCGACGTGGTCGAGCTGTTCCAGCAGAAGGGCCGCCACGTCGTCATCGGCGCCTTCGCTGCGCTCGCCAGCTATGCGCTGTTCCACATCGTCACGATCTTCCCGCTGTCGTGGATCCTGCTGTATTCGGATCAGTCGGTAAGCCAGTTCCTCGGCGTGCAGATCGTCGGCGCGCTGCTGGCCTGCGGCTCGATGGTGGTGTCGGGCGTAATCGCCGACCGCTACGGCCGCCCGCGCACGCTGGCGGCGCTGGCCGCGGCGATCGCCATGTTCAGCGGTTTCGCACCGACGCTGCTCGGGTCCGGCGAAGTGGGCCAAGACGTGTTCATCCTGATCGGCTTCATCCTGCTCGGCTTGTCCTACGGCCAGGCCGCCGGTTCGGTGACCGCCAACTTCGGCTCCAAGTACCGCTACACCGGTGCCGCGCTGACCTCCGACCTGGCCTGGCTGATCGGCGCCGCGTTCGCGCCGCTGGTGGCGCTGGGCCTGTGCGCGCACTTCGGCCTGGCCTTCGTCGGCGTGTACCTGCTGTCGGGCGCGATCTGCACCCTGGCGGCGCTGGGCGTCAACCGCGCCCTGAAGCTGCGCAGCTAAACCGCTGCGTATTCCGACGCGTCGTCCGGGGCGCGTCGTGCGGGCCGACCGCTTACCGTCGGGTCGGCCCGTCGTCGTTTCATTCTTTCGCCACTCGCGATCGCGACGCATCCGGCCGGTGGCCGGAGCGTCCGATCGCGCGCGTCCTTCAATGCGCGTGCTGTTCCTGCGCTTTGATCAGGCTGGCCGGACGCATGTCGGTCCAGTTCGTCTCGATGTAGTCCAGGCAGGCCTGGCGCGCGCCGGGGCCGTGCACGCTGCGCCAGCCGGCCGGAACTTCGGCGAATTCGGGCCACAGCGAATGCTGGTTCTCGTCGTTGACCAGGACCAGGAAGCTGCCGTTGGGATCGTCGAAGGGATTGCTCATATCGTGCTCCTGCTTGCGGTTGCGATGAAGGGGAAGGCGAGCGGTGCGGTGTTCGCCGGTCCCGAGGGTGGAAGGATGTCGTGCTTGGGTTACCGATCGGATCGATCGCGCATGATCCGGATCGGCGCTGCGATCAGTACGTGACCACGGTCCGCGATTGCGAACGCAGGACCGGCCGGTCCGCATGCGGGATCGACCGTTCCAAGTCGCTCAGGTAATCGTCGACGCCCTGGTCGTGGCCGGGGGTCACGGTCATGTGCAATGCGGCCGGGTTCGACAGCCGGCTGATGTACCAGCCGCGGGCCTCCATGGCGTCGCCGACGTCGTGGATGTCGTAGCGGTCGGAAGCGAAGGCGATCACGCTGAGGTCGGGCTGGCCGAGCAAGTGCAGGCCCGGGATGCGGTCGATGCCTTCGATGTAACGGTCGCGGATGTGCATCACCCGCTGTGCGAGCGCGCGGTAGCCGGCCTCGCCGAGGTAATGCATCACCGCCCAGGCCGCGGCGACGGCGCCGCCGGGGCGGGTGCCGGTCAGGGTTTCGGTGCGGTAAATGCCCTTGGGCCAGTCGAAGTACTCGAAGTACTGGTGTTCCTGGTCTTCGGCATCGGCGTACAGGATCACCGAGGCGCCCTTGGCGGCGTAGCCGAACTTGTGCAGGTCGGCCGACAGCGAGCGCACGCCGGGCACGCTGAGGTCGAAGCGCGGCAGGCCGCTCATGAACTTGGCCACGTGCGGGGCGAGGAAACCGCCGATGCAGGCGTCGACGTGCAACCACACGCCGCGTTCGAGCGCGAGCCGGCCGATGTCGGCGATCGGGTCGATGGTGCCGAACGGCAGCGACGGCGCCGAGGCGACGATCATCATCGTGTCGTCGTTGATGTGCCGGGCGAGGATGTCGGCGCAGGCGCGGTAGTCGGCGCCGATCGGCACCCGCACTACGTCCAGGCCCATCAGGTCGGCGGCCTTGTCGTAGGCCGGATGCGCGCTGGTCGGCAGCAGCAAGTGCGGACGCGCCTGCGGACGCCGCTCGCGGAAGGCGCGATGGGCGCTGCGCACCGCCAGCATGATGCTTTCGGTGCCGCCCGAGGTCATGGTGCCGCCGGCATCGTCGCCGCCGCCGAGCAGCGACAGCGAGATGTCGATGATGTCGTCCTGCATCCGCTTCAGGCTAGGGAACGCCGCCGGCGCCAGGGCGTTCTCGCTGATGAACATCGCATAGGCCTGGCGGGCGACGTCGAGCACGTCCTCGCCGGCGTAATAGACGTGCAGAGGCGTGCGGCCGTGGCGCCAGTCGGCGTCGCCGCTGCGCAGATCGGACATGGCTTCCTGCAGCTCGCTCCAGGCCTGGCCGCGCGAGGGCAGGGTCTTGCGACCGTTGAAATTGAACCGCGTCATGGTGCGCTGTCTCGTATCAGGTCAAAGGGAAAATCGAGGGAAAAGGAGGTCATGGCTCAGATCCGGTAGCGCTGGGCGAGCAGCCGGCCGATCCGGGCCAGGTGCTGCGGGTGCGCCATCTCGTCGTGTCGACACTCGATGTCGTGGACATGTACGCGGCCGTCGACCTGGGCCTGGAATTCGGCTGCGCCCGGATCGCCATCGCCCTTGCCGGCGGCGGCGTTGAAATAGACCAGCTCGCCCTGCAGTCGCTGGCGCGGCAGGTAGCGGCCGAGCATCGCGACGTCGTTGGCGGTCGCGGCGATGAAGCGTTCGAGTTGGCCGGCGTCGAAGCCCGAATAGACGCTGCCGTCGAGCAACTGCGCGGCGCGGGCGTAGTCGGGCACCGCGGCGTCGTAACCGGCGAGGTCGCAACCGCTGTGTTCGAGGAACTCGTGCAGGATGCGTTCGCGCGGTTTGTCGTTCGCCGTCGGGTCGAACTGCGGCAAGGCGGTGAGCAGGTAGCTGTCGAGCAAAGCCAACAGCGCGACCTGTTCGCCGGCCTGCTGCAGGCGTTGCGCGATCTCGAACGCGAGCACGCCGCCGTAGGACCACCCGAGCAGGTGATACGGCCCTTCGGGTTGCACGGCGCGGATCTGCGCCAGGCAGTCCTCGGCGACGTCTTCCAGGCGCTCCGGCAAGCTCGCGCCGTCGGTCAGTGCACGACCCTGCAAGGCATAGATCGGTCGCTGCGGATCGATATGCCGTGCGAGGCCGCTATACCACCAGCCCAGGCCACCGGCCGGATGCAGACAGAACAACGGCGGCAACGAACCCTGGGTCCGGATCGGCAGCAACGGTTGCAGCGACGACAGCGCCTGCAGCGGCTCGGCGAGCCGTTGCGCCAAGGCGGCGACGGTGGGGGTCTCGAACAGGACCCGGGTCGACAGTTCGGCGCCGAGGGTGCTGCGGATGCGGCCGATCAAACGCGGTGCGAGCAAGGAATGGCCGCCCAGTTCGAAGAAGTCGTCGTCTATGCCGACCTCGTCGAGTCCCAGCACTTCGGCGAACAAGGCGCACAGCGCTTGTTGCTGCGGCGTGCTGGCGGCGCGGCGTGCGGGCGCGTCGGCGGGCGGCAGCGCCTTGCGGTCGATTTTTCCGTTCGGCAGCAGCGGCAGGCGTTCGATCGCCACCCAGGCCGAAGGCAGCATATGGCTCGGCAGCTGCGCCGCAAGCGCTTCGCGCAAGGTCTGCGGGTCCGGGCGACGGCCCGCGGCCGGCACCAGATAAGCGACCAGTTGCCGCTGCCCGGGCCGATCCTCGCGAACGCTGACCGTGGCCTGGGCGACCGCGTCGTCGGCTGCGAGCAAGGCCTCGATCTCGCCCGCCTCGATGCGGAAACCGCGGATCTTGAGCTGATGATCGGCGCGGCCGAGGTACTCCAGCTCGCCGTCCTCGCGCCAACGCACCACGTCGCCGGAGCGGTACATGCGCGCCCCGGGCTCGAACGGATTCGCAAGAAAGCGCTCGGCACTGAGCCCGGCCTGGCGCAGATAGCCGCGGCTGAGCCCGCTGCCGGCGACGTAGAGTTCGCCGGGCGCACCCACCGGCACCGGCCGCAGGAAGGGATCGAGCACGTAGGCGCGCATATTGTCGATCAAGCGCCCCAGGGGCACGCCGTGGTCGCCGGTGTCCTCGGCGCGGGCCTCGAAGCAGGTCGCGTCCCAGAACTCGGAGGTGCCGTAGATGTTGAGCAGGCGCGCCTTGGGCAAGGCCGCCTTGAAGCGGTTCGCCAGCTCGAAACTCAAGGCTTCGCCGCTGCACGACCAGTAGTAGAGCTTCGGCAGGCGGGCGGCGAGATCGATGCCGCTGTCGAGCATGGCCCGCAACAACGAAGGCACCAGCACGATGCGGGTCGCTTCGGCCTCGGCGAGCGCCTCGATCAGGCGCTCGGGCTCGGTGGCCTGTTCGCGCGTCAGGACCAGCACGCGCTGGCCGCGGATCAGCGGCATGAACAGTTCCCACAGCACGTCGATGAAGTTGACCGTGGTCTTTTGCGCGTAGATCTCCTCGACTTCGCCGTCCGACTCGATGTCCCAGTGCAGGCGCGAGGCGACGTTGCGGTGCGTGCCCATGACCGCCTTCGGCTTGCCGGTCGAACCGGAGGTGTAGAGCAGATAGGCGAGGTGCTCGGGATGCGGAGTGTCGCGCACCGGGGCCTCGGGGATAGCGTCTTCGCTGTCGATAAGGATCAGCCGCGCCGGCGATTCCGGCAGGCGCGTACGGAGCGAAGCTTGGGTGACGACGGCCACCGGACGCGCGTCGCCGAGCATGTAAGCCAGGCGTTGCTGCGGGTAGTCCGGGTCGAGCGCGAGGTAGGCGCCGCCGGCCTTGAGAATGCCGAGCAGGCCGACCACCGCGTCCGGCGAGCGCTCCACGCACAGGCCGACGATGCTGTCGGGGCCGATGCCCTCGGCTTGCAGGCGGCGGGCGAGTCGGTCGGCGCGGCGGTCGAGTTCGGCATAGGCGATGCGTTGCTCGCCGAACATCAGCGCCACCGCATCCGGCGTGCGCGCAGCCTGGGCCTCGAACAGCGCGATCGCGGTCGCGTCCGGCACCGCACGTGCGGTGTCGTTGCGTTGCCGTGCCTGCGCGCGTTCGTCGTCGTCGAGCAGATCGAGAGCGGCGACGCGGGTGTCCGGAGCCTGCGCGATGGCTTCCAGCACGCGCGCGAAACGGCCGGCGATAGCGCGCACACGCGCGGCATCCAGCAGGTCCGGTCGATAGCTGAGGTCGAGATGCAGCGGCTGCCCCGGCATCGGCGGCGTTACCGACAGGCCGAGCGGGTAGTGCGTCGCCGCGGCGCCGTGATTGCCGCGCAGCGCGATCTCGACGCTGTCGTGGTCGTCATTGCCGCAACCGACCGCGGAGGGCTCCACCGGGAAGTTCTCGAACACCAGCAAGCTGTCGAACAACTCGCCGAGCCCGCCGATGCGCTGGATCTCGGCCAGGCTGAGGTGCTGGTGTTCGAGCAGGCCCGATTGCTGCAATTGCAAGCGTCGCAACAATTCGAGCAGGCGCTCCTGCGGCCGCAGTTGCAGGCGCAAGGGCACGGTGTTGATGAACAAACCGATCATGCGTTCGATGCCGGCGACGTCCGGCGGGCGTCCCGACACGGTCACGCCGAACACTACGTCGTCGCGACGGGTCAGATGCCCCAGCACGATCGCCCAGGCCGCCTGGACCAGGGTGTTGAGGGTCAGCTGATGGCGCCGCGCCTGCAGCGCGAGCGCATCGCCGAGCCTGGCCGGCAAGCTCAGCGACAACGCAGTAGGCACCGTCGCCGCGGTCGAGGCCGTGGCCAGGCGGGTCGGTTCGGCGAGACCGGCCAAGGCCTCGCGCCAGGCGGCGGCCGAACGCTCGCGATCGCGCGTCGACAGCCAGCCCAGGTAATCGCGATACGGCGCGACTTGCGGCAGAGCGGCGCCGTCGCCATCGTTGCGGTACAGGGCGAACAGCTCCTGCAGCAGCATCGGCGAGGACCAGCCGTCGAGCAGGATATGGTGGCTGGTGAACAGCAGATGGTGACGCGCGCTATGGCCGTCGCGGTCGGAGCCGTCGCGAATCAGCGTGAAGCGCAGCAACGGTCCGCGTCCGAGATCGAAGCGACGGCGCTGGTCGTCGACTAGCAAGGCTTCGAGTGCGGCCTCGCGGCTCGCCTCCTCGCCGTCGAGCGCGTGTTCCTGCCAGGGCAGATCGACCTCGCAGGGAATCGCCTGCACCGGCTCGCGCAAGCCCTGATGGAGGAAGGCGGCGCGCAGGTTCGGATGGCGTTCGAGCAAGGCCTGGGCGGCGCGACGCAGACGCGCGGCATCGAGCGCTCCGCTCAGGGTGAAGGCCATCTGCACGATGTAGCGGTCCTGCGCTTGTTCGTCGTAGAGGGTGTGGAACAGGAAGCCGTGTTGCAGCGGCGACAGCGGCAGCACGTCGAGCAAGCGCGGTTGGTTCGCCTCGATGGTTTCGATCTGGCGCTGATCCAGCGCGATCAGCGGCAGGTCGCTCGGGGTCAGCAGCCGATGCTCGCCGGCGGCGACGGTGGCGGCGATGCGGCGCAGCACCGCGAACCAGGTCTCGGCGAGGTCGCGCACGGCGATCTCGTCGAACAGTTCGCCGTTCCAGCTCCAGGCGGCGCACAGCACCGGGCCTTGCGGGCCGTCTTCGGTGGTGGCGTTGAGGTCGAGCGCATGTCCCAGGCCCTGCGCCGCGCCGGCGGGGCCGTCGAGCAAGACTTCGCTTGCCGGCGTCCAATGCTGCTGCGCGGTCGTGCCGGCGATGGCGAAACGGCCCAGATAATTGAAGCCGATCTGCGGCGCCGGCAAGGCCGCCAAGGCTGCGCCGGCGACCGGGTCGAGGTAGCGCAGCAGGCCGTAGCCGATGCCCTGGTCGGGCAGGCGGCGCAGTTGTTCCTTGATCGACTTGAGCGCGCGTTCGAGCTCGGGGCCGCCCGACAGGGCCGCATCGCGCTCGATATCCGCCAGCGACAGCTGCAGCGGGAACTGGCTGGTGAACCAACCGACCGTGCGCGAGAGATCGGCGCCGTCGACGATGGCCTCGCGGCCGTGGCCTTCGAGCTCGAAGCGGACCGTATCGAGGTCGATGCCGAGGTAACGCTGACGCCATTCGGCCACGGCCAGGGCGAACGCGCACAGCAGGACATCGTTGATGCGGCCGTTGATGCGTTCGGTCGCGCGGGTCAGCAGCAGCCGGGTGACCTCGGGCTGCAGGCGCAGGCCGAGGCTGTGCCGGCCGGCGTTGGTGTCGCTCTGCGGAGCTGGCGTTCGGGTAGCCAGCGGTGGATCGAGGCCGTCGAGCATCGAACGCCAGAACGGCAGCTCGCCGCTGCGCCGGGCCGCCGCCTTCGGCAAGGCCAGCGCCCAGTGACGCAGCGAGGTCGGCACCGCTTCCAGTTCGGCGGCGCGACCGGCGCTGCGGGCTTCCCAGGCCGCTTGCAGGTCCGGGATCAGGATGCGCCAGGACACGCCGTCGACCACGAGGTGATGCAGGGCGAGGAACAAGCGCGAATCGTCGCCGTCGTCGAACCATACGGCCTGCAGCATCTGGCCTTCGCGCGGCGACAAACGCTGTTGCGCGGCCTGGGCGTGCTGGTTGATGGTCCAGGTGCGGATCTGCGCGTCGAGCCCGTGCAGATCGACGTGGTTGAGGCAACTGATCGCGGCGACGCTGCCGGCCTCGCCGATTTCGAGCACGTCGTCGCCCTTCAGACGCAGACGCAGGGCATCGTGATGGTCGATCAGGTCTTGCAGTGCGGCGATCAGCGGCTCGCGTTGCAGTCGCGGCACCTGCAGCAACATCGATTGGGCGAAATGGTCGAACGGCCCGTCCTGCTGCAACAGCCAATGCATGATCGGGGTGGCCGGCACCACGCCGACCGGCGCTTCCACCGGCGCCGTGCCCACGCCTTCTATCGCCGTGGCGACGCGTGCGAGGGCTTGCACGGATTGCTGCTGGAACACGTCGCGGGCGCTGAAGCGCAGGCCGGCGCGGCGCGCGCGGCTGACCAGTTGGATCGAACCGATGCTGTCGCCGCCGAGGGTGAAGAAGCTGTCGTCGATGCCGACCCGCTGCAGACCGAGCACCTGTGCGAACAACTCGCACAGCAGGGTTTCGAGGGCATCGCGCGGTTCGCGCGAGCCGGTGGCGAAATCCGGCGCCGGCAGGCTCTTGCGGTCGAGTTTTCCGTTCGGCGTCAGCGGCAGTCGGTCGAGCACCACGAAGGCCGCGGGCAGCATGTAGTCGGGCAGTTGCCCGGCGAGCGTCTCGCGCAACGCCGCGGTATCGATGCGGTCGCCGGCCAGGTAGGCGACCAGTTGCTTCTGTCCGGGCCGGTCCTCGCGCAGGATCACCGCATTGCGCGCATGGCCGGCCTGGGCCAGCGCGGCCTCGATCTCACCGAGCTCGATACGGTAGCCGCGGATCTTGACCTGCTGGTCGACGCGGCCGAGGTAGGCCAGTTGGCCGTCGTCGCGCCAACGCACGCGGTCGCCGGTGCGGTACATGCGCGCACCCGGCTCGAACGGGGTGGCGACGAAGCGCTCGGCACTGAGGCCGGCGCGGCCGAGATAGCCGCGGGCGATGCCGGCGCCGGCGATGTACAACTCGCCGGCGATTCCGACCGGGACCGGTTGCAGGGCGGCGTCGAGCACGTAGAAGCCGGTATTGGCGATCGGCCCGCCGATGCAGCCCAGTTCGCTCGCATCGGCTTCGCCGACCTCGGCGGAGGAGCACCAGATCGTCGCTTCGGTGGGGCCGTATTCGTTGTACAGCCGCGCCAGCGGAGCGCGTTCGCCGTGGAGTTGGCGGACGCTCGGCGGAATCGCTTCGCCGCCGAGTACGACGCTGCGCAGCGTGGCCAGGGCGTCGGCATGTTCCAGCGCCGCCGCATACAGGCTCGGGCCGCTGATCCATTGCTCGACCCGGTGTTGCCGGACCAGGGCGGCCAGGGCCTGCGGATCGTGTTCGAGGCCGCTGGCCGGCAAGACCAGGCTGGCGCCGATGGCGAGGCTGCCGAAGATCGCCGCGAGCGAGGCATCGAAGGCCAGCGACGGCAGCAGCACCGCGCTGCGATGCGGCGCATAGCGCGTGGCACGGGCGCGGATCGAATTCAGCGCCTGACGGTGCTCGACCGCGACGCCCTTCGGCTGTCCGGTCGAACCGGAGGTGTAGATGACGTAGGCAATGTGGTGATCGCGCAGGACGCAACGACGGTCGCTGTCGCGCGGGGCGCGTTCGCTGGCCAGTTGCATCAGTTCGCGCGTCGCCGGCGCGTCGATCGCAAGCACAGGCGTCGCATCGCCCAGGGTGCGCAGGCGAGCGGCGAAGGCCTCGTGGGCGACCAGCAGCACCGGCCGCGCATCGCCGAGGATATGGCCGAGACGTTCCGAAGGATGTTGCGGGTCCAGCGGAAGATAGACGGCACCGGCCTTGAGCACGGCCAGCAAGGCGACGATGGCCTCCGGCGAGCGCGGCAACGCCACCGCGACGCGATCCTCCGCGCCGATGCCGCGCGCTATCAGGACATGGGCGAGACGGTTGGCGCGACGTTCCAGGGCGAGGTAGTCGAGCTGGCTGTCGGCGCCGACCAGGGCCGGCGCGTTCGGCGTGCTGGCGGCCTGGGCCTGGAACAACTCGTGCAGGCCGGTGCAGCCGGTGCTTTCGGCCGCGGTGGCGTTATAGGCCAGCAGCAGGCGTTCGCGTGCGCCGTCGTCGAGCAGTTCGACTCTTCCGAGGCTGCGCGCCGGGTCCTGCGCGATCGCTTCGAGAATGCGCCCATAGGCGCCGAGCAGTTGTGCGGCCTGGGCCGCGTCGAAAGCGTCGTCGCGGTGGCTCAGGCTCAGGCGCAGGGCCTCGCCCGGCATCACCGCCAGGCCGAGCGGGTAATGCGAGGCATCGCCGCCGTGCTGGCTGTGGCGGCCGATGCGCAGTCCGGCACCGGGCACGCTGGCGCCGTCGTCGCCGAACGCGGTCTCGTCGATCGGGTAGTTCTCGAACACGGTCAGGGTGTCGAACAGCTCGCCGATCCCGACCAGTCGTTGCACCTCCGGCAAGCTCAAGTGCTGATGTTCGAGCAAGGCCGATTGCTCGGCCTGCACGGTCCGCAACAGGCTTTCCAGGCTTTGCTGCGGCTGCAGACGCACGCGCACCGGCACGGTGTTGATGAACAGGCCGACCATGCGTTCGACGCCGGCGAGGTCCGGCGGGCGCCCCGATACGGTGGTGCCGAAGACCACGTCGTCGCGGCCGGTGATGCGGCTGAGCAACAAGGCCCAGGCGGCCTGGGTCAGGGTGTTGAGGGTCAGGCCGAGCCGGCGCGCCTGATGGCTCAGCTGGCAGCTCAAGGCCTCGGGCAGGCTTCGGGCGAGCACTTGCGTGCTCGCCTCGGCGCGTGTGCCGCCGGCCACGCGGGTGGCTTCGTCGACGTCGTCGAGGTAAGCGCGCCAGGCCTGTTGCGCGGCGCCGCGGTCGCGCTTGGACAGCCAGGCGAGATAATCGCGATACGGCGCGACCCGCGGCAAGGCATCGATGTCGCCGCCGTTGCCGTACAAGGCGAACAGTTCTTCGAGCAGGATCGGCAGCGACCAGCCGTCGAAGACGATGTGGTGATTGGTCAGCACCAAATGATGCAGGCGCTCGTGTTCGCGCACCAGGGTGAAGCGCAGCAACGGGCCGCGTGCGAGATCGAAGCCTTGCGCACGGTCTTCGTGCAGCAGCGCGTCGAGTGCGGTGCTGCGCGCTTCGGCATTGCCTTCCAGGGCGATCGAACGCCACGGCAGCACCGCATCGCGCGGTATCGCCTGCACCGGCGCGGCCAGGTCCTGATGGACGAAGGCCGCGCGCAGGTTCGGATGGCGTTGCAGCAGCGCCTGCGCAGCGCGACGCAGCGCGGCGCCGTCCAGCTCGCCGTCGAGGGTGAAGGCCATCTGCACGACGTAGCTGTCGGCCGCCGCGGTTGCAGGCGTGCCCGCGTCCTGGTCGTAGACGGCGTGGAACAGGAAGCCGTGTTGCAGCGGCGACAGCGGCAGCAGATCGAGCAGGGGCGGTTGCGCGGCTTCGATGGCCTCGATCTGGGTCTGGTCGAGCGCGGTCAGCGGCACGTCCGAGGGCGTCAGCAGATGCCGCTCGGTGTCGGCGACGGTCTCTGCGATGCGGCGCAACACCGCGAACCAGGTTTCGGCGAGATCGCGTATCGCGTCCTCCTCGAACAATTCGCCGGCCCAGCTCCAACCGGCGCAGAGCACCGGGCCCTCGGCGCCGTCCTCGGTGCTGGCGTTGAGATCGAGCGCATGCGCGAGCGGACGCGCCTCGTCGCCGTCACCGCCGAGTGCGGCCTCGTCGGCCAGGGTCCAGTGCGGCTCGTGGGCGCCGGCGCCGGCGACGCTGAAACGGCCCAGATAGTTGAAGCCGATCTGCGACGGCGGCAGCGGCTGCAAGGCCTCGCGGCCGGCGTCGCTGAGATAGCGCAGCAGGCCGTAGCCGATGCCGTGGTCGGGCAGGCGGCGCAGTTGCTCCTTGACCGATTTGAGCGCGCGCTCGAGCGGCGCGCCGCCGCGCAGGGCGGCTTCGCGTTCGCCGCGCGGCAAGCTGAGTTGCAACGGGAACAGGCTGGTGAACCATCCGACCGTGCGCGACAGGTCGGCGCCGTCGAGGATGGCTTCGCGGCCGTGGCCTTCGAGATCGAAGCGGACCGTGTCGGCCTCGTCGAGGCCGCGGCGTTGGCGCCAGTCGGCCAGCGCCAGCGCGAACGCGGTCAGCAACACGTCGTTGATGCGGCCGTGGATGCGTTCGGTGGCGCGGGTCAACAGCAGCCGGGTCGTATCCGCTTCCAGGCGCAGCCACAGGCCGCGCTGGGTGACGCTTGTGTCGCGTTGCGGATCGAGCGCACGCGCGCTCAGGCGCGGGTCGTGGCCGTCCTGCATGGCCTGCCAGAACGGCAGCTCGTGCCGGCGCGCCTCGGCGAGCTTCGGCAGCGCCAAGGCCCAGTGACGCAACGAGGTCGGCACCGGTTCCAGGGCCGCGACATGGCCTTCGGCGCGTGCGTCCCAGGCGGCCTGCAGATCGGGTACGAGGATGCGCCAGGACACGCCGTCGACGGCGAGATGGTGGATCGCCAGCCACAGCCGCGAGTCCTCGCCGTCGTCGAACCAGACCGCCTGCAGCAGCCGCCCCTCGCGCAGGGCGAGGCGGTTCTGCGCGGTTTCGGCGGCGGCCTGCATGGCGGCTTCGCGGCTTTCTCCGCTCAGGCCGGCCAGGTCGACGCGCTGCAGACAGGTTTCGGCATCGACGCTGCCGAGCGGCAGGATTTCCAGGCTGTCGTCCGCGCCCAGGCGCAGGCGCAGGGCATGGTGGTGATCGATCAAGTCCTGCAACGCGGCCTGCAGCGGCGCTTGCCTGAGCGGCGGCACCCGCAGCAGCATCGACTGGCTGAAACGGTCGAACGGCCCTTGGCGTTCGAGCAGCCAACGCATGATCGGCGTCGCCGGCAACGCACCCACCGGCGCTTCGACCTCGACCGTGTCGGCTTCGACGATGCTCGCCGCGACCTGGGCCAGGGCCTGCACCGAAGCATGCTGAAACACGTCGCGGGCGCTGAAACGCAAGCCGACGCGGCGGGCGCGGCTGACCAGTTGGATCGAGCCGATGCTGTCGCCGCCCAGGGCGAAGAAGCTGTCGTCGATGCCGACCCGTTCCAGCCCGAGCACCTGCGCGAACAAGGCGCACAAGGCGGATTCGGTGGCGGTGCGCGGTTCGCGCAAGCTGCTCGGCGCGAAGTCGGGCGCGGGCAGGGCCTTGCGGTCGAGCTTGCCGTTCGCGGTCAAGGGCAGCGCATCCAGCGCGACGAAGGCGGCCGGCAGCATGTACTCGGGCAGGCGCTCGGCGAGCGCATGGCGCAGCGCTTCGCCGTCGATGGCGTCGCCGACCACATAAGCGACCAATTGCTTCTGGCCGGGGCGGTCTTCGCGCACGATCGCCGCGTTCTGGGCGTAGCCGGCCTGGGTCAGCGCGGCCTCGATTTCGCCGAGTTCGATGCGGAAGCCGCGCAGCTTGATCTGCTGATCGGCGCGACCCAGGTAATCGATCTGGCCGTCGCCGCGCCAACGCACGCGGTCGCCGGAGCGGTACATGCGCTGGCCGATTTCGAAGGGGTTGGCGACGAAACGTTCGGCGCTGAGCGCGGGGCGCTGCAGATAGCCGCGCGCCAGGCCGGCACCGGCGATGTACAGCTCGCCGGGCACGCCGGCCGGCACCGCTTGCAGCGCCTCGTCGAGTACGTAGACCTGCATATTGTCGAGCGGCGTGCCGATCGGTACCGAACGCGCCTGCGGCTGCAGGGTTGGCACGGCGCAGGTCAGAGCGAAGGTAGTGGTTTCGGTGGGGCCGTAACCGTTGACGATGCGCAGGCGCGGATGTCGCGTCTGCAGGCGGCGGATGGCATCGGTCGAGAGCACGTCGCCACCCGCGAGGACCTGGCGCAGGCTGCCGAAAAGCTCGGGCGTGGATTCGGCGAACTCGTGGAACAGGCCGGCGGTCAGCCACAGGCTCCGTACCTCGAAGCGTTCGATCAGGCGCTGGAAGTCGCGGCCATCGTTGGCCCCGGCCGGTGCGACCACGATGCGCCCACCGTTGAGCAGCGGCACCCACAGCTCGTAGGTCGACGCGTCGAAGGCGTGGGTCGAATGCAGCAGCACGGTCTCGTGGCCGCTGGCGAAGCGGCGGTCGCGGGCGAACTCGACCACGTCGCGCTGACGCACGGCCACGCCCTTCGGCACCCCGGTCGAGCCAGAGGTGTACATGACGTAGGCGAGTTGCTCAGGATGGATAGCCGGCTTGCGTGCACGCGGTTCGGTGGACGCGTCGAAATCGAAGCGGTCCAGACGCAGCAAGTTGGGATGGGTCAAGCTGCGTGCATCGATGCCGGCATCGGCGATCAACACGGCGGCTTCGGTTTCGGCCAGCAACTGGCCCAGGCGCTCGTCGGGGTGCTGCTCGTGCAGCGGCAGGTAATAGGCGCCGGTCTTGAGCACCGCCAGCACCGCCACGACCAGATCGGGCGAACGCTGCAGCAGCAGGGCGACGCCGCGTTCGGCGCCGGCACCGCGACGGCGCAGTTCGTGGACGAGCGCTTCGGCGCGGCGGTCGAGTTCGGCGTAGCTCCACTCGATACCGTCGCCGATCACGGCGATGGCGTGCGGGGTCGACGCGACCTGGCGCTCGAACGCGGCCGCGACCGATTCGAGTTCGACGGTGTATGCGGTGTCGTTGCAATCGCGCAGCAGGCGCTGGCGTTCATCGGCGTCGAGCAACTCGACCGCGCCGATCGGCCGGCGGTCGTCTTCGGCGACGGCGATCAGCATGCGCTGCAGCCGCAGCGCGATCGCCTCGGCGGTGGCCGGGTCGAACAGATCGCTGGCGTATTCGAGCGCACCGTCGAGGCCGTCGGCCTGGCCGGCGTCGTCGAAGCGCTCGCAGAAGGCGAAGCTCAGGTCGAACTTGGCCACATCGAGGGCGAACTCGGCCGTGCGGGCGTGCAGGCCGGGCAGGTGCAGTTCGGCCTGCTCGGTGTTCTGCAGCACCAACAGCACCTGGAACAGCGGGTGGTGGCTCAACGAGCGCTCAGGTTTCAGCGTGTCGACCAGTTGCTCGAACGGCAGGTCCTGGTATTCGAAGGCGGCCAGGTCGGTCGCGCGTACCCGCGCCAGCAATTCGCTGAAGCGTGGGTTGCCGCTCGTGTCGGTGCGCAATACCAAGGTGTTGAGGAACAGCCCGACCAGTTCGTGCAGGGCGTCGTCCTGGCGGCCGGCGACCGGCGTGCCGATGGCGAGGTCGGTGCCGGCGCCGAGGCGGGTCAGGGTCGCGGCGAGCGCGGCCTGCAGGACCATGAACAAGGTCGCGTGGTGGCGTCGGGCGATGGCGCGCAGGCGTGCGTGGGTGTCGGCGTCGAGGGCGAAGCCGCACTGGCCGCCGCGATAGCTGGCGCGCGGCGGGCGCGGGCGGTCGCTCGGCAGTTCGATCTGCTCGGGCAACCCGGCCAGGGTGTCGCGCCAGTAAGCGATCTGGGCTGCGATCAGGCTGTCGGGATCGGCGTCGTCACCGAGCAGTTGTTGTTGCCAGAGGGTGTAGTCGGCGTATTGCACCGGCAGCGGCGCGCGGATCGGCGCGTGGCCGTCGAGGCGCGCGGCATAGGCCTCGGCCAAGTCGCGCGCGAGCGGCGCCAGCGAAGCGCCGTCGCCGGCGATGTGGTGCAGCAACAACAGCAACGCATGCTGCTGCGGCCCGAGCCGGACCAGGGTCGCGCGCAGCGGAATCTCGTGGCGCAGGTCGAAGGCGTAGGCGGCGGCCGCGGATAAGGCGTCGGCCAAGGCGGATTCGTCGCTGTCGACGACATCCAAAGCAGGGGCCGCATGTTCGAGTACTTGTTGGCTCGGCACCTCGCCAGCGGGGAACACGGTGCGCAGGCTTTCGTGGCGCTGGCACAGGTCGGCGAGCGCGGCGCGCAGCGCATCCACGTTAAGTTCGCCGTCCAGGCGCAGCGCCAGCGGCATGTTGTAGGTCGCGCTGGGGCCTTCGAACTGGTGCAGGAACCACAACCGGCGTTGCGCGAACGACAGCGGCAAAGTCTGCGGCCGCGGCATCGGCCGCAGCGCCAGGCGCCGGTGCTGGGTCGGATCGAGCGCGAGTGAGAGACCGGCGACGGTCGGGTGCTCGAACAGGCTGCGGATCGACAGCTCGACGTCGAGTTCGGCGCGGATGCGGCTGATCAAGCGGATCGCCAGCAGCGAATGGCCGCCGAGGACGAAGAAGCTGTCGTCGATGCCGAGCTGGGCGGCATGCTCGTCCGACAGGCCCAGCACTTCGGCGAACAGCGCGCACAGGGTTTGTTCGCGTGGGTTGCGCGGGGCGCGCTGGCTGGCCGGGACGAAGTCCGGCGCCGGCAGGGCCTTGCGGTCGAGCTTGCCGTTGGGCAACTGCGGCAAGGCGTCGAGGACGACGATCGCGGCCGGGACCATGTACTCGGGCAGGCGCGCGGCCAGGGTCTCGCGCAAGGCTCCGCGATTTACTTCTGAGTCGGAAACGAGGTAGGCGACGATCTGCTTCTGCCCCGGCCGGTCCTCGCGCACGATCGCGCTGTTGCGCGGGTAGCCGGCGCGGGCGAGCTCGGCTTCGATCTCGCCGAGTTCGATGCGGAAGCCGCGCAGCTTGACCT